>DASPST010000046.1:0-168063 GCA_035623795.1 Terriglobales bacterium | reverse complement strand
TGCGTCTTGCTGAGCCTCCTGGGGAGAGCTGTTGGTTTGGGGCGCAGAAGACCCCCCCATCGAGATTCCATCCAGAACGCTGGCGATCTCGACCGGCACCGCACTTTGTGCGTGGGCGATCCCCCAAGCAAGCAGGACCAGGACGAAACCAGACAGCCAGCGCGCGTTCGTCTTCGAAGAGCCCATCTCGGTATTCTTTCTTCCCAGCTGGCTACAGCGATTGGAACCGTAGACACGCCTACGGAGTTGCATCGAAACCTCAATTAAGCCATTCCTCCTCTCCCCGCGGAGCCTATTTCTGTCTATCGGCGTGTCCTCTTCCGGATCGTGGCGATGCAGCACCGGATGCCCATTTTTGACCATCCAGCCTGCCAGTCTCGTCTTTAGGTCTTGGAACTCGCCCGTGTCCACCACAGATTCAGTCTTGTCTGGCAGCAAACTGGAAATCTCCTCTTGCGCGCGACGAATGCGGCCTTCTGTGATGGGATGCGGGTCCAAGGCTTTGGATACAAGATTTTGCTTCTCTTTAGCATGTAACCTCTCGAAAAATTGAACAAAAGCCTGGGAATCATAGCCGGCGACATACTGGTATTCCAGCCCCAGCCGATCAGCTTCCCGCTCCCTATCGCGGCCAAACTTCAGGAACATGCCAGTTTGCAAGATCATTCCGAAGGGGCCGGGCAAAGCATGCGTGTTTCCCGAAGGGTGGCGTGCGCGCCGCCACATGTGCAACTTCGTGAGCCATCAATCGGGCCAGTTCCGCTTCGTTTGTCGGTATTCTCTAGCCATCGCCAGACATTTTCCCAGTGGTGGCCGGATTTTCCCCCTTCGTAGCTATCCTCGTCAGATGGTTGAGCGACTATGTTCGGGAGACGGCGAACCGGTGAGTCTAATTTTTGCCGCCCTCTGGAACCGGATTGCTGGCGGCAGAAGGTGTACCCGGGTGTACATCCTGGCGTTCCTTCTTGCGCTTGTATTGCGAGCGGCGTTTCAGATAAGCGCCTAAGTCCGGGGTAAATTCTTTCAATTGATTCCATCCGATGTTGTAACCCAGATTCACAGCCCAGCCCAAGAACAGCCCTCGTACGTCGCGATCCTGTTGGGGATAGTAGGTGAGTGAAATTCCCGCCTGCCCGAGTTGTCCGAAAACCTGCGACGCATTGAACACCGGACGGCTGTCATCCCTACGAGCGATTAAGACCCGCGACGCCGCGTAACCGACTCTCGAGAGTGGCGAGCCCTTTCCTTTTCGGAAGTAGCGAGGATCCTGGTGCAAGAATTGAGGTAGTACGCCGTAAATCAGAAAACTGCCGGTGAATTGATCGCCTTCCTGCGCCAGGAATCTCTCCCCGAAAGCTCCCCAGCCCTGCCCATAGTGGGGGATTCCGTCGGCTGCTTGCGAAATCCCGGCCTGAAGCAGGTTTCCGAAATGCGCACTTAGATCCGCGAACTGATGCCAGGCGATGGTGTACTTCTGCTTGGTGGTCAAAGGGCCGCGGTTTTCAGGCTGATCATTCGTCGTCATGAAATTCGGAATAATCCAGAAGATCCGTTTGGGGACCTCGTCGCGCGCTTCCTTATCCTGCTTGTTTTCGCTTACGTCGCTGGGGGCATCGTTGGATTTGGACGATGCATCTGCTGGACTGCTCGTGGGGGCGGGACTCTCCGCTGCCTCCTGGGCGTACCCGGGCAGGGTGAAGAGGCACAACAGGAGGACAAGAAGTCGCCCGGTCTCGAAGTGTGCTCGGCGGCTCTTCTTGGCCGCGTTCGGGTGTTTGTTTTGGACCGCTTCCATCAATTCAGCCTGGTTCGCTTCAAGTTCAACCACGCAATCTCACAGTGTGGATGAATCTGTCAGAATTACCAGTGTAATGCCCAATTCCCTGGCTCGGAAGGTTCAAACTCGGTGGCCACTTGGTCTTCGTCAACGGCGGCCTGTCCGAGCCTATCCAGTGCTATCCGAACCGAAGTCGAGTGAGGTCCATCGGTCGAATGGCTGGAAGTTGCGTCACAATCGCCGCAGTATACCGTTTTTCGTTTCTGGTTTGCGAGGGGCGAACCGGCGTCTCCGGCGTCTTGGGGTCGTGTTGCGTTGCCCCGAAGGGCAGAATTGCTAACCTGTTATACGGGCTAAAAAACTGGGAGGGTTCGAATCTTTCCCTCCCCGCCAGTCCTTTAATTTCTGCTACTTACCGTAGGTCACTAGCAACTGAATACCACCTTCCAATCATTTTGCTTCCGGTGCGGTATTAAGCACTGGAGGCAAGATGCCGGTCACACTTTATCGCCAGGTCGGAAAAGGCAACGCTCGGCGCTATCAAAAAGTCAATCTCGGACGTGGTCCCCGACCCACCGATCTCACCGGTCCCTACTTCCTGCCGTACTCCCTCGCTGATGGCACCCGTCCTTGGGATATTCGAAACGCTGAACACATTCCTGCGGACAAGGAACATCTTCATTGCCGGCAAAATTCTTGCTGATCTCAACTACGCCGAGAAGCCTCCCAAGCCATACACCAAGCAGGAGGTCAAGAACATGTTTTCGACGTTGCCTAGCTCTGTACGCATAAAGTTAAGAACATCACTGGGGAGATTTCTAGCTCACCAAGCCGAGATCTCCCACTCTCGGCGTTTAGTCCCATAGGTTCCCCTTGGCAACTTGACTGGCGTCGTTTCTGAAATGGGCGATGGCCATTTGAGTATATTGGCCGACCTCAATGAGGTAGCCGTCGGGATCACGCATGTAGCAGCGCCATTCCCAGCCATGATTGTCTAGCGGTTCGGTAAGAAAAAACGCTCCTTTGTCGCTCCATTGTTTGTAGCAGGCCCAGATGTCGGCGACACGCAGGTTAAGGAAACTATTGACTCTGTTGAGATCCGAGGGTGTTTCGAGGAGGACCTCTGGCTTGTCGGGGGTCGGGCCCCCGCCGGAATTGAGAATGATCCAGGTATTAGCCAGCTTGATGTAGCAGGGATTTTCCGGCTTGATCACTTTCCCGCCAAGAATTCGGACGTAGAAGTCCTTCGATTTTTCCTGGTCCCTGACAATGAAGAAGTGCGTGGCGAAGAAGCCTTCGTGTGCAATCGGCGCGTCGGGTAGATTCATGCGGTGCCTTCCGTTGTCGATAAATTAGGATGCGGCCGGAATCGCCTGCGGTCTAAATGAAGCCAGTCGTCCGCTGGCCATCCTACCTTCAGCCGATCCTGGCAAACACCTTGCGTTTACGATGCCGTAGCTTCCGAAGAATCGGCAATCCTTCTCCTGAAACCGCATAGCAGAAGGTTTGCCCGTTCCCGGGCGAGCGCAATCGCCCAGGTTCACTGCTGCCTTCAGCCCAGCCGGCTCACAACCTGGCATCGATTACTGCTTAACGGCTTTGCGGCTGATGATTGCACTTACATCCTTAGCCATCGGTCAACTGGTTAACTCGCGTATCGCAGGAGGCAGTGGTGGGGACCACTAGTTCCCTTTATGTAATTTGCCCCTGTTGGTTCATAGATGCCGTACCTCACACCCACAGTTCGTCTGGCCCTTTATGCTGGATGCCTTTCACGCACAACGGATCCATTTCCATGTTGTAGAAGAATCCGGAAAGCGAGCCCGTGCGTGATCAGTAGTAGCGGCACCAAGACAGTCGGTATGAAGTAAGTGGTTCCTAATTTCCCCGGCAAGAGGCCTGCGTGATTGGCCTGGTAGAAAGCGTTCAGGAGATCGGCTGTACCCAACGCGAGTGTCGCCGCAATGATGTCCCCATAGGCCGCGGAATGCGCGAAGGCGGACGGCAAATCGGGCGACACGACGCCCGGAACCAGGAATGCCAGCCGAAGCGGAAGCTGTGCTGCATGAGCAGAGGCCGCAAGGCTTCGGCCGGTTCCCGGAAGCGTAATTCCGGCCAGATATATCGGGTGGCGACGATCCCCCAGGCGATGAAACTGAACGCGATACTGACGAAAAAACAGAGTTGCGACAGCATGAATTCCTCCTTATTGAAATTCCAGCCATTGATCGCGGGTGGTCGCAGAAGTGGCCTTCTGGTGGACTGACGACCTGGACTGAAGGTGGGTTTAAGAGATCGCCCTCCCGTGCCGAAGGCTTGAATTTATGCGAGACACCGTTCTGACTCACGGAGGCTTTTACAAGCATTTCGGGAGCAAGGACGACCTGCTCGTGGAATCACTGAGGGCGGCTTTCCGGGAAACCGTTGAAACTCTAGTTCGTGCCGCTGAACAGTCTCCCCGTGGTGGGGAGGCGCGGAAGGAAATTGTGAAACCCTACCTGCGCCCGGAATTTTGCGAATATCCCGAGCGCGGGTGCCCCCTGGCGGCACTTGCACCCGAATTGGCCCGGGCAGATGAGCGGATGAAACCCCAGATCGTTGCGGAGCTCGTGAACTACAAATGCCGAATGCTGCCCTTCATGCCTGGCCGGCGAACCGCAGATAAAGAATGTGCTTTCTTTGCGATTTTTTCAACGATGGCCGGGGCAGTTGAAATTGCTAGCATGCTGCCAGATCCCGCTATGCGCGAGAAAGTGCTGAGGAGCGCGAGAGATTTTCTCTAACGCAGCTTCTGACTTCCTCAATTATGCCGCCCAAGTACGTCTTTGGCACGCAGTGCCGATTCCAGGAAGCCACGCTGCAATTCGGAAGTACTCCCGATTGTCCAGATGAGCACCCACGAAACGTCCGTCTCGCCTCAGGTTCGTTACTTTTACGCACCATGCTCCGACAGACCACCTGTGGATTGCGCGTCGTCGGAGTCTCAGGCAGCCTTGCTGGTTCGATGATGTCCTCTTCTTGGTGGAAAGCGACGTGACGTCAGTAAGCCCAGATTACCGGTGGCCCACACGGCACCCAGTGCGAACTCACGGCTCTTCGTTTTTGCGTCAACCAGTCGCAGCTACGCCGCAGCTGACTGGCGCTCATAGAGAGGAACGAATTCCTCCGTCACGAACGTCTCGTAAGAGGTTGGCGTCGTGTTCTCTGCCGAACGCGGCTCCAAGGCTCGCATGTGTCCTGAGTTCAATGCACCGGACATCTCAAGAATAAGATCGGTCATATTTGCTGACATGCCAAGCTGGATCAATGCAGGCCGTACTTGCTCATCCGGCGCTTGAACATATCGAAGATCAGGTTTGCCAATAGACCTCCCGATGATCTGGGCAGCCTCGCTCATGCTGATGTCCCGCTGTCCCAGCAATTCGCGAGCTTGTTTCTGCCGAAAACCCAGACTCAGCAACGCATTTGCGGCTGCTTCACCGATGTCCCGCGTAGCGATCATGGGAAGTCTCAGGTCGGAACGTAGCGGACCGACAACCATGCCCATCTGCTGAATAATACCGATCTGAGCGAGGGTATTCTCCATAAAGTAGCCAGCCCGAAGGTGCAGCACATTCAAGGGGTCGATCCGGTTAAGCTGCTGCTCAAGGTTGTGCAGTCCCACGACGGGGCCTGTCCTGTCAGTCTTGTCGGCTCCGACGCTGCTCAAGGTGACCACGTGCGTGACGCCTGCGTTCTTAATGGCGTTTGCAATCACATCAGCCACACGGTTTTGAAACGCACGAAGATCGGAGGTGGCGATATTGGGAGGCATCATCACGTATGCCGCCTTCGCACCGGCTAGTCCTTTGGTAACGCTACCAACGTCCGTGAGATCAGCAGCAAATGGTTCTGCGCCCTCGGCTGCAAGATTTTTCAGGTGTTCGGGATTTCGCCCGATTACCCGAACCTTTGCACCGTTCTTTAGCAGGTTCTTAGCTACGACACATCCAGTATGACCAGATGCGCCAGTGACAACGTACATAGAAACCTCCATGTCGTCCTTCGATTCGTATACTGCCATTCAGGGTTCAATAATTCGGCTTCTTGAGAGAAAATATCCGAGACCGAGCCCGACGGGGCCTATTCGCTGGGGCGCATCACTCTGAATGCGGCAGGCCAGCGGCGCACAGTCCATTCGGTGCTGCCTCGCGCATACAATGAGCGGCATGAAAGACCTGAGGAATCGAGTTGCTCTTGTGACGGGCGGTAGCCGAGGAATTGGAGCCGCAGCTGCCATCGAGCTGGCTAGGGCTGGTGTCCATGTCGCCGTGAACTACCGTGAACGAAGCGACGCTGCAACTGCGGTCTGTGGCGAAATCACCGGGCTGGAGCGGAAGGCCATCGCGGTTCAGGCCGATGTGTCAGTTTCCGCCGATGTGAGGCGGATGATCGCAGAGGTTGAGGCCTACCTCGGTGGCATAGATATCCTTGTCAACAATGCAGGGATAGCCCATCCACGCAAACTGGAAAACATCACAGAAGCGGAATGGGACGAAGTGCTCACCGTCAATCTCAAGTCGGTGTTCTTGGTGACGCAAACGGTGATCGGCGGTATGCGACAGAGGAAATGGGGACGCATTATCAACCTGTCTTCCGTCGCCGCACAGACGGGTGGGGCTGTGGGGGCGCACTACGCCGCGTCCAAGGCGGGGATTATAGGGCTTACCCACTCCTGCGCCTCATCATTCATTAAAGACGGGATTACGGTGAACGCCATTGCTCCTGCGCTGATTGAGACAGACATGGTGACCAGCAATCCCAATGCAAGTCCCGACCTAATTCCCATGGGGCATTGGGGTTCGGTGGATGATATCGCCTCGGTGGTCGTGATGCTGGCGACGAACGGCTACATGACTGGGCAGACGATTTCGGTCAATGGTGGCTGGTATATGAGCTAGAGGAAGTGAGTGAAGACGGGATGAATACGGGCTAGTGCTAGTTGTCGCCCTGATTAGGGCGGCGACTGCTGACAATTTGCTGAGAATCTGGCGCGAAGCCGAATTCGAGGACAAACGCAGTGTAACGTGGGTCGTCGTGGGTTGATATCGAAGCTTGGCCGGTCCACCCATTAACGGAGATCATGAGGTGATAGGCGAAGATGCCTGACCACCCGCAAGCGCCTGCCGAACAGACGCCAGCGCCAGGCGTATTGCCAGAACGCGGGGCGCACAAGCACATCCCTTTCCGCGAACGACTACCGCAGCCATCGATCGAGTACCAATCCGCTGTCGGAAAGTGGCTGTCACGCGGCGAGTCCGTGGACCTCCAAGCCGGCCAGGAGGCCGCGAGACATCCCTGGTGGAAGGTAATCTGGTTGACCGGCGTGGACTACTTCTCAACCCTTGGCTACCAGCCGGGCATTGCGCTTCTCGCGGCGGGCGCGGTGGCGCCGATTGCTACCGTGATCCTCGTCCTGGTTACGCTGCTGGGCGCCCTGCCAGTCTACGCGCAGGTGGCAGGGCGCAGCTACGCCGGACAGGGCTCCATCGCCATGCTGGAAAACCTGCTCGAAGGCTGGAAGGGGAAGGTGCTCGTCCTGGTCCTGCTTGGCTTCGCGGCCACAGACTTCGTGATCACAATGACCCTGTCGGCCGCCGACGCCGCCAAGCACGCAATTGAGAATCCGTTCCTCGAGCCCCTGCTCGGTGAGCACCAAATCCTCATCACGCTCGCTCTCCTCACTGTGCTTGCCGTGGTTTTTCTGAAGGGGTTCAGGGAGGCGATCGGCCTTGCGGCCGCGGCCAGCCTTCCGTACCTCGCCCTGAACCTCGTTGTGCTCGGGCGTGGCTGCTGGGAAGTGATTGCGCACCCGGCGCTGCTCGCGGGCTGGCGCGCCGCGCTCGCCGTGAAGGGCGACTTCTGGCTATTGATCGCGGGCGCACTCCTGGTGTTCCCGAAGCTCGCCTTAGGCTTGAGCGGCTTCGAGACCGGGGTTACCGTCATGCCTCTGATAGACGGCGGCGAGGCCGATCGGGGGTACAACCCACGCAGGGGCAGGGCGCCGATCGGACGTGTTGCCAACACCCGCAAGCTCCTGCTGACGGCAGCCGTGATCATGAGCGGCCTGCTGATACTGTCGAGCTTCGTCACGACACTGCTCATCGCCCCGGTGGACTACCAGCACAGTGGCAAGGCCAGCGGGCGCGCCATCGCGTTCTTGGCCCACCGCTACTTCGGCCGCGGTTTCGGTACCGTTTACGACCTGTCGACGATTCTCATCCTCGGCCTCGCTGGCGCCTCGGCCATGGCTGCACTCCTTCAACTTATTCCCCGCTACCTGCCGCGCTTCGGCATGGCCCCGCTGTGGGTTGAGCTCTCCCGACCCCTGGTGCTCACGCTGTTCGTCCTCGACGTCGTCATCACCGTGATCTTCGGTGCGGACGTCGAGGCGCAGAGCGGCGCCTACGCCACGGGTGTACTGGTGCTGATCTTGTCAGCCGCTTTCGCGGCCACGCTTGCGCTGTGGAGAGAGCGTCACTGGGCGTTAGCCTTTTACACTGGGATCTTCTGCCTGGTGTTCGGCTATACCCTGGCGGAAAACTGTCTGGAACGGCCCGACGGTTTGATCATCGGCACTGTTTTCACGATGCTCCTGATGCTAGCGTGTGCCCTGAGCCGCTCGATACGTTCAGTGGAGCTTCGCATTCCTCACGGATATTTCGCGGATGTCGAGAGCTGGCGCATCGGGCCGGAGCTCAGGGGTAAGAAGGTGCACCTGCTCCCTATCTCGACCTCCGCGGCGGAGGCTCGCGGCAAGAAGAGGGCCGAGATCGTGAGGCACTACAACGTGCGCGGACCCTTCCTGTTCCTTCACGTGAACCTGCTCGACAACCGCAGTGAGTTCTCCGCACCGCTTGAGATAAGCCTCCGAAAGGAGGGTAACGACTACGTCGCGGAGGTATTTGGGGCCGTTGCTCTCGCGAACACAATTGCTTTCGTCAGCGAAGCTATTGACCCAATATCGATCTTCGTCGGCCTCACCCGGCGTGGCCTGATGGGGCAGGCCTTCCGATACCTGCTGTTCGGTGAGGGCGAGACTGGGCTGATGGTCTACACGGTCCTATTGCGCTACTGGGATTGGACACCCGAAAAAGACGTGCGCCCCCTCATTTTCCTGATGTCGGACTAGGCTTCGGCTCGGGCACTCCTGCATTTGCAGCGCGTGTGTCCATTGCCATGTCAGCAGATGGTCAGGTCGGCCTCATTTGTTGAAAAATCCTGGTCAGACTCAAAATCCCTCAATGAGCACCCAACGCCCGGGTCGCAACATCCGGCGACCCGGAGAATCTCACGGTATTCCATGGGTGCAAGTCCACTGAATAGACAATAACGACGGCTGCGGGAGTGGCTTGCGGCATCAAAGCGATCAGGGGGCGAGCGCGCCGCGGAGCTCGGTTCTCTAATTCTCAAGGCGCAGTGTTTTGAATCTGTATAATCTGCCCCGGTCCTTTGATGAACTGTCAAGGAGGGCAATCGTGAAAACACTGATGGTGGTATTGATGGGAGCATCGTGGATGCTGGGCGGGCCGGCGGCGAGTGCCCAGAAAACTCCGCCACAAGAAAGCACTACGCACGTTATCAGCAATCAGGAATTGAGCCTGCTTCGGCAAGATCTTCGCTCGAAGAGAAAACAGTTGATTGCGGCCAACTTAAAGCTGACGGACACGGAAGCGGTAAAGTTCTGGCCAGTTTACGACCAGTACGTGACGGAGCTGATTGCGATCAACGACAAGAAGTTCGGCCTGATTCAAGAATATGCTAATAGTTGGGGGAAATTGACGAACGAGCAGTCCTTGCTGTTTGCCCGAAATTGGTTGGACATGGACATCGCGACAGCACAGTTGCGGCAGAAGTATGTGCCGATCGTGTCCAAGGTTCTGGATGGAAGGAAGACAGCAACGTTTTTCCAATTAGACCGACGCATTGCGATGATGATGGAGCTGCAGGTGTCATCGCAGATGCCCCTGGTGCAGGCGCAGGAGCAGTAGTCAGTCAGCGAATTAGCTCCCGCTTCACTAGAGCCTGGGATGCAGCCGGGCCGTTAGTTATGCAGCGGTGCTTTGTACCACATGTTCTTCGGTGCTGGCCTCGATCCAGGCGAGAAACAGCTTGTAACCTACTGACAAAACAATTGCGCCTACGAACAGTCCGATGATGCCCAGCGCTACGAATCCCCCGATAGCACCGAGAAAAACCACCATGATGGGGACAACCGCTCCCCGGCCCAGCAGGATCGGCTTGAGCACGTTGTCCATCACCGCAACGAAGACGCACCACACCAAGAAAATGATGGCCTTGGTCGTGCTCGCGGTCGCGAAGATGTAAACCGCTGCTGGGAGCAGCACCAGCACTCCGACCTGAAGCAGGGCCGCGAACAGAAAGATTACCGACCAGGCGCCCGCACCGGGAATCCCGACAACCAGAAATCCGATTGCCGCGAAAGCGGATTGGATCAGCGCCACGCCCAGGATGCCGAATGTGACATTGCGGATCGTGGACCCGACCAACTGCTGATATTCGGGGCCCTTTTCTCCGAAGACCCGGATGCACAGGGCGCGGGTGAGTTTCGCCGCGGCTGGGGCGTAGGCCAGCAGAGCTCCCGAGACCAGGATGGCAAAGACGAATTGCAGGACGGTGAAGCCGATTCCGACCGAGGCGGAGATGATTCCGGGGATCGCTTTTTTGATTTCGGGAGCGAACTTGGTCAGTACCTGGGTCAAGTCTGTTGAGGCCGCGGTCCAGGCTCGAATGAGCGGCGCCCCGATCAGAGGCCAGCTTTCAATGCCCGGTGGAGGTGGCGGGACATGGAAATTTCCGTCATGGAGCCGTGCGATCAGGGATTGAGCGCTTTCAACCACTCCACTGGCAAACAGAAAAACCGGAATAATCAGGATCAGAAGAAGGAGCAGGGTCCACAATGCGGCGGTCCAGCCTCCCCGTCCTCCCAGCCGGTGCTTCAGCTTCTCAAATCGCGGGTAGGATGCGATGGCGATGATCACGCCCCAGACGAGCAAAGGAACAAAGGGCTTGAGGATTAGCAGGCAGGAAATGACCAGCAGGGCGGCCAGGCCAATGTTGATGGAGGCGTCAAGAACGCGGCTTATGTACGCTCTATCTTGAATGATGTCTCGGACTGAAGCCATGGTCTCCTCCTCGAAACTTCCTCAGCTCGACGCGGCCAAGAAGAGGTAAGCGCCGCGGCACCCGCCGGGAACGCGAATCCGCTTACCTGTGCTGCCGCGTCATGGGCGGCGAACCAAACTGGGGGATTGGGGGTGTTGTGCCTTCCTACCCGCTCCCGCGCGTGAGTCCTCACGTCTGAAATGCCCTCGGTTCGACCAACGTGATTGACGATCAGCGTCAGGATGACCACGTCGTATGCGGTGACGATAATGACCCAAATCATGCCCCTTGTCCGGCAAAACCACCTTCCTGGGGACGAGTCCGTATAGATTCTCCACCCGACATTTAGACCGCTGACGTTGCCACTCCAGGTGCAAGCCGCTCGCTCTCCTCGGGCTTGTCGGGAAATTCGAGCATGCCATTTGCAGAGATCTGAATGAGGCGGGCTACAAGTCCGGTCCAACCGGTTTGATGACTTGCGCCGATTCCGGCGCCGTTGTCGCCGTGAAAGTATTCGTAGAACAGAATCAGATCCCGCCAGTAAGCATCCTTCTGGAACTTCTCGCTACCACCATAGACGGGCCGCTCTCCATCCTGGCGGGTGAAAATGCTGATCAGCCGCTGCGCGAGTTCGGTGCTGACCTCTTGCAGGTTCATAAGTCTGCCGGAACCGATGGGGCACTCGACCTTGAAATCGGGTCCGAGATAGCTATACCAGCGGTAAAGAGCGTAGATGAGAACAAAGTTCATGGGGAACCAGATGGGGCCGCGCCAGTTGGAGTTACCGCCGAACATTCCTTTGGTGGACTCGGCCGGTTCGTAGGTCACGGTAAACGTCTGACCTTGCAGATTAACGCTGTAGGGTTCGTTCTTGTAAGACTTCGAGAGGGAACGGATGCCGTAGTCGGAGAGGAACTCGTTCGGATCAAGCATGCGTGACAGAATGCGCCGTAGTTTCTCTGGAGTTATGGCGGAGAGCATGCGGTTACCGAGATAGCCCATCTTATCCATATTGGTGAGATTACAAGCCACCTGGGGATAGCGCTTAGCAAGCCACTGGGAGCGCCGTTCGAAGTGCGGAAGACGGCTGTATTCTGCGTCGGTGACAACCAGGCTGGCGGCAATCGGTAAGAGCCCGAGCAGCGAGCGCACCTTCAGACGGCTGCAACGACCATTAGGTGGGCGCAATAGATCGTAGTAAAAACCGTCTTCTTCGTCATAGAGTTCGTCCTCATTGATACCCATCCGATCCATGGCCGAGGCAATCTGGATGAAGTGCTCGTAAAACTTGTAGGCGATCTCTTCGTATTCCGGCTCTTCTTTGGAGAGCTCCAGTGCCATTTCCAGCATGTTGAGGCAGTAAAACGCCATCCAGGCCGTGCCATCGGCCTGCTCGAGAATGCCGCCGTCAGGAATGGCAGAGCTGCGATCGAAGACTCCGATGTTGTCCAGCCCGAGGAAGCCTCCCTCGAAGACGTTGTTGCCCAGGGCGTCCTTGCGGTTTACCCACCAGGTGAAGTTGAGCATCTGCTTCTGGAACATACGTTGCAGAAATCGGCGATCTCCTTTGCCGGTGGCAGACTTCTCGTTGCAGTAGATGCGCCAGGCCGTGACGTTCGCTCAAATAGGGCCCCCATTTTTTCCAGGGGAGTTGCGCCTGCCGGTCTTGGCCGAGTCGAATATGCTCAGCGGTGGGATTCAAGATTACAGCCCCCAAGGAACGGAGTGGCCCACGCGAAATTTAAGAACGGAATTGCTCGAATTCGGACCGCCCGGCCACGAAGACGAAATACGCGAGCAAAAGCGCATACGTGCCGTCGTTGATCCCTGTATTGTCTATCGCAGGGAGATACCGACCACCACTGTCAAAACAAACAGGCGTCCTGCGTCGGACGGAATTCGAACTTTGAGAGCCTCACATCATAACTGGGGGATCAGCCGGAAGGAAGATTGTAGACGCGTAGCGCGGGCTACTCGTATGTTAAGTCCAAGAGGCGCAAACGGTCTCGCCTTGAGATGCCTCGCAGGTTGCTCGGCCTCGGCGGTATTGCAGCAGAATACCCGGGTCAACGCGTGCTTAGCTAAATGCAGTCGATTCAAAAACTGTTAGTTTGAACAGTTGCAGCACGGCCGATCTCCGGCGACGATACGCCTCGTTAACCGACGATCTCGAAGGCGCAGCCTGAAGAAGATACGATCCCCGTGAGACGCGTTCGAAACGTCGAAACGTCAGCCGCTAACTCAATGGTTTCTCGACACCTCAACAGCCTCTGGCACCCCTCAATGCCTTTTCTGCAGGGCTTGCTCCCGTTTGACAAGGCTCGCCTTGGTCCAGACATTGTGGCCGGAATCACGCTCGCGGCTCTCGGCATACCCGAAGTCATGGGCTACACGAAGATTATCGGCACGCCGGTGATCACGGGGCTGTACACACTGTTTTTGCCCGTACTGGTGTTTGCCCTCTTTGGCTCGTCTCGCCATCTCGTCGTCAGCGCGGATTCCGCAACCGCAGCCATGGTGGCGGCAGCCTTGGCTTCCCTTTCGTTCACCGCCTACACACCAAGGTACGTCGAACTTACCAGCCTCATCGGGCTCGTGGCCGGTGCCATCCTACTTCTCGCCAGAATCTTTCGCTTGGGTTTCCTCGCCGATTTTCTCTCTCGTACCGTCCTGGTCGGCTTCTTGTCGGGAGTCGGCGTTCAGGTTGCCGTCGGCGAACTCCACGGAATGTTAGGCATTGAGAAGAGAGGCCACGGCTTCTTCCGCCCGCTGCTCTTGACTCTTCACCATCTGGGAGACATGCATCTATCGAGTCTGTTCATTGCCTTGGCGGTTTTGGCCATCATCATCGGGTTGGAACATTTTTCCCCACGCTTTCCCGCTGCCTTGCTCGCCGTCATCGGCCTCACAGCTGCGAGCGCCTTCTTCCATTGGAGTGAGAAAGGTGTCGACGTGATTGGCAATGTGCCCAGCGGCCTTCCCCACTTCGGGCTTCCGCACATCACCTACGGCGACGTAATGATGGTTCTGCCGATCTCCTTCTCTTGCTTCATCGTCATCCTCGCGCAGAGCGCTGCCACATCACGAGCTTACGCTGTCCGCTATCAGGATCGCTTCAACGAGAATGTAGACCTGATTGGTCTTTCTTTTGCCAACGCTGCAGCAGGTTGCAGCAGCACCTTTGTCGTTAATGGCAGCCCCACCAAGACCGCCATCTTAGACACTGCAGGCGGCCGCAGTCAGTGGTCCCACCTCACCGCCGCAACCGTCGTGCTCATAGTGCTGCTGTTCTTGACCCGTCCCTTGAGCTTTCTACCCAATGCCGTCCTCGCGGCCATCGTCTTCCTCATCGGTGTTAAACTCATCGACTATCGCGGCCTCGCCAAAATTCAACGCTCCAAGCCCAATGAATTCGCCCTGGCGCTTGTCACTGCTGCCACGGTAGTCATCTTTGGCGTGGAGCAAGGGATCATTCTCGCAGTGGTTTTGTCCCTTCTGCTGCATGTCTGGCACAGCTACCGGCCGCAGACTGGGGTGATCGTTCACGACCCTGTTGATCACTGGCGGCTTGACGATCCTATCCCGGGAAAGATGGCTGAACCGGGCCTCGTAATCTTTTGGTTCGGCGCGGATCTCTTTTATGCCAACGCTGCCTTCTTTGCGGAACAGGCGCGTAAACTCGTGAACCAGTCACCCTCGCCAGTTCGTTGGCTGGTCGTCGACGGCGATCACCGGCTTAGATTTTTCAGCAGGCCTCTCCTTGGCAGAACTTCAGCGGGACTTGGCGAATGCAGGCGTGGTTCTTGCCTTGATCGTTGTCAAGGTGCGTCACCATGATGACCTGGAACGTATGGGCCTGTACAAGTTGATCGGTGCGCACCGGATTTTCGAAACCCGTCAGGACTGCATGGCCGCTTACCGATCCGAATTTGCAAATAAACCTGCCAACCTCGGCGAAGGCTGACCTTGCCAACAATCTCTGTGATCCACTTTTCCGGGATGGGGGACAGTTGAATTAGACCATCTGCCTCCCGACGTAGACGTTCGCGACGTCCCAGAAAAGCCATGTCAACCTGTGGTTTGATCATGCTGATAGGAAGGAAGGAAGCTGCCTCTATGTGGGACTGGCCAAGCTTTTCTACATGGGAAGCATGGCCTTTGGGCTGCTGACTTCAATGGCTTTTCTCCGCGCACTCAGCATTGAACGAGACTCGCGCCTTGATCCATGCCTAAAATCGTCGATTGGGACCGCGAGAATGGTGCGGACCCCAACCGGCCAAGGCAAGGCGGTGGAGGAGTCCCCGGTTTTTCCCCGGGTGAAAATCATCGCGGCTGACATAGTGGAAGAGAAGTGACGCGGATCGCCGAAAGCGCTGCACCAACATTGCCGTCGACTTCACCGCGCCATTGGGGCGGGTATTTGGGTAACTCACACCCGCCGCTTGCCGATCGGGTGATCGTGGTTCTGCTCGAGAGAAAGATTAGTATGTGAGTCCGAAACGGCAGGGAAGGAAGGGACAGTCATGTGTCAGCGCCTAATACTAGTTGGCTTGCTGGTATTCGCATTCGTCGCGGTGGCGCAGACTGACGAACAGGCAGCGCAACAAGAGCTAAGAAGCGGGGAGAAGATCTCGACTGCGCTGGCAACGGTCACGAGCACGGCAATTTCGCCGTTGGTGGGCGTCTGCGTCATGGGAGTGTGGCAGTACTATCACACCCCGCAAGCACAGCGCGATCGGCTGCCGGTGATTCAGAAGCCAAAATTCTGGATACCAATCATGTTGCTGCTGATTCTCATCTTCATCAAAGATACCTTTGGAGGATTTGCACCCCTGATCAAGAAACCTTTGGACGCGGCCGAGGTCCTGTTTGTCAATCACGCGGCCCTGGTGCTGGTTGCGTTTCCCGTGGTGTTAAACCAGGTGGCGCGCGTGATGGGGTTCCAGTCTGTGCGGGGACTCTTTGCCTATGTGCTGAGCGAGCCTGTGGTGTACGCGGTGACAGCACAAACGAGCGGCATTCATCACGCTTTCAGCGTTGCAACGGCTTTGCTCTATACCGTCGTAGGACTGGTGGTTACATTTGTTGTGTGGCTGGTCGGCCATTCTTTTGATGTGCTGGCGATGATCAGCCCATTTCCGTTTCTCGATTTCTTGCTGAAAGTAGTTAGGAATACCATTTTTGCGGTGCTGGCGATCACGTCGCTCATTAGTCCGCATCTCGGTTTGCTGCTCTGTCTTGGCGTTATTGTCTTCAGCTTTCTGATCTTTGGCTGGGCTCTCCGCACAGCCGTCTTCGGTACCGTCTTTGCGTGGGACTTGCTGCGAGTTTTGTTATTTGACGCCCAAAATAGACCGAATTTGGGCGAAAGCGTGCCTGCTTTCTCTACCCAGGTGCACAAGGTGCCTCGGCGGACTTACGGACGGCTTCAGACAGGCCAGGATGGCAGGCTGCTGTTTGGCTACCGGCGCCTCCTGGTCGGGCCGGAGAAGAACGTACTGGTCGGCAAGGCCTCGAGTTTCGAAGTCGGCCAGGGCGTATTTTTTCCTTCGGTGATCGAGCCCATCGAATCAGCCGGTAAGCACAGGACGGTCTTTCGCTTACTACCCACATACCGCGGCGCTGAAGAATCGGTTCGCGCCTGCCTGGAGCTGGCGCAGGTTCGGGATGTTCGATTTACCAAAGGCATTCGATCATTCTGGAAGTTTGTAACGGAGGGCGGAGGAGAGTCTTCTATCAACCAGCAGCAGTGAAATGGTGCCGAACTGTGGTCCCCAAGAATCGCTGGCATGGCGAGTCGCGGTGCGCCCGCTGGGGGGGAACGACACGCTCACCGTGATCGCCATACCCGACTCGCCAGGCATATTTCACGAGCAGGGGTGGCAACAGCTCCTTTGAATTGCAGCACTAACGAATCGTGTTCTCCGTCATCAGCAGAATCGCCTTGCGAAAGAACTTCCCCACGACCCTAATATTTTCGGTCAGCCAAGTTACGGCGACCTGGCAATCATTGCTCCTCACTTCAATCCCGATGGCCTCTGATTCTCATAGCGGCCACCGAGACAGGGCCGGATTGCAGCCATTTTTGGGTGCCAGGACCTCCTTGGCCTTGCTGACCTCAGCATCCCACTTCTTCCATTGCTCCGGGCTCAGGAAGTTCACCCATCGCTGGCGAAACTGATCACGTCGGATTGGCTTGGTGATACTCCGCAACCTTGGCACGGGCCTCGGGCCTCGGTTAGGGATTCCTGGAATTTGCCTTTTTGGTCGTCGGTAAGGAAGCTACTACCAGTTAGCGGACCGGGTTTGTGACCCATCCAACCCCGTGAAGCAAGGAACATCAGCGCAAAATCATAGATGAACTTGTCCACAAAAGACACTGTCATTTTTGCCAGTGTTGCTTACAACCTCTTTTGTCTACACTCTTCCCACCTCCGATCCGGGGTCCTTCACAGTCATGAATGTCACAAGTAAGAGACCCGCCTGGTTCGTGCTCACTTGCCATTGGTTAAGCCTGCTCGCGTTGCGCTGGCCACAACCGCTGGAATCTCGTGGCTCTTTGTATTGCCGCAGCAAATTCGCGGCCATCCGTATGTTGGCATCATAATTTTTCTGATTCTGGCTCGGCGTCGCCCAGCGCATTTCGGCGGTCGAGAAACAATGGATGTGAACAGCGCAGTACCTCATAAAGTCAATTGACTAAGGAAGGAGCTTTGAATCAATGAACCGGATGTTCACTGCGGCAGTTTTGGCATTGGCTGTATCCACGGCCTCTTGGGCAGCTGAAGATGGGGCAGCCCTCTACAAGAAAAAGTGTGCTGGTTGCCACGGTGCGAACGGTGAAGGCAAGCCCGCTGTAAAGGCTCCCCCGCTGAAAGGAACCAAGCTGGAGGGAGGCCAAATCGCACAGCACATAACGAAAGGCGAGGCTGACAGCAAAGCACCTCACAACAAGGGCATTGCAGGAGTGAGTGAGGAACAAGCAACGGCGATTGCGGAGTACATCAAGACACTTAAGTAGCTTGAGCCTGCCATTATTTGACAGGCACAACTACTGGCTTCCGTGTGCTAGTCAGGTCCGGAACACCAGTGATGCCAGCACGAAATGAGGACCTCGAGCATGAAGATGAACAAACGGGCCAAACAAATCCTGGGGCCAGCTCTGGTGGCAGCGTGGTTGCTCTTGCTTCGACCTCTGCCAGCGGCCAGCCAGCAGGAGAAGAACGCTGCCCCTGCCGGCAAGGAAACCGCTCATTATCTCGGCGTTGACGTATGCAAAACCTGTCACTCGGATCTCTACCAGAAGAACTTTGAGAACACGCCGCATTTCAAGACCACTCTGGGAAGCGAGCACGGCTGCGAATCTTGTCACGGCCCGGGCTCTGCGCACGTGGAGGGCGGCGGTGATGTAACCAAGATTCTCAGCTTCAAGAAGCTGTCGCCCCAGGAGGCCAACGCTCGCTGCCTGAGCTGTCACGGAGAGACTCACGAGCAGCGTCATTTTGCCAGTTCAGCTCATGCCAGCAACGATGTCGGTTGCCTCGACTGTCATTCCCCCCATCACGCCACGGAAGCGGAGCATCTGCTGGTCCGGGCGCAGCCCGCACTGTGCTACGGCTGTCACACCTCGACCAAGGCTGACTTTGCCCGGCCCTATCACCACCGCGTGGAGGAAGGGCTGGTGCAGTGCGCCGACTGTCACAATGTCCATGGCACGACCACCTTGCGCCAGGTCCGGACCCTGCCCAGCGGAGACTTCGTCTGTTTCAAGTGTCACGCGGATAAGCAGGGGCCCTTCGTCTACGAACACGTGCCCGTGAAAACCGAAGGCTGCAGTTCCTGTCACACCCCGCACGGCTCTACGAACCCTCGTCTGTTGCACGTCAGCCAGGTGAATCTGCTCTGTCTGCAATGTCACACCTTCCCCGTGCAGGGCCCGCAAGGCCCGGCTCATAACCAGGCGGCCAAGTACCAAGCATGCACCATGTGCCACACGGCCATTCACGGCTCCAACGCCAGCAGTGTGTTCTTCCGCTGAGAGCTCTGCATGAATGGCCGATGGGGAGACTCTTGTTTTTTCTCATTCCCGGCGCGTCGGTTTGTACGGCAAGGGGAGGACGGATGAACTCGCAGCTGACTCGAATGTGCATTGTCTTTCTATTGCTTTCACTCGCGAGCTCGGGAGCGCGGGCTCAGTCTTCGGCAAGCAGCTCCGGCTCCAGCCAGCCCCAGGCGCCGGAAGGGGTGGAGAGCGGCGGCTACAGGATTCACCAGGCTATCGAAGTCGGCTATCGCGCCTCGGACACCACCGGCAACGAAGGTATGTACGATACCCTGGTCAACCTGCACAGCGGCCTGCGCGTCCTCGACCAGAGCCTCTCCATGCAGTCCACCACCCACGAGAGCCTGCTGTTTGACAACTTCTTCGTCAACAGCTTCGGCTGGGGTGGCGATCCGAACAACGGGCTGCGGGCACGGTTCGATAAGAACAAGTGGTACGACTTTCGCGCGAACTTCCGTCGCGATCAGACTTACTTCGACTATAACCTGCTGGCGAATCCGTTGAACCCGCCGGACTCAAACCCCAACGTCCCGGTTCCTTTCTCCCCGCACAACTTCGCCACCACGCGGCGCATGACTGATCTGGATCTGACGCTGCTACCCCAGGCCTGGGTCAGCTTCCATGTCGGATATTCGCACAACAACATGAGCGGCTCCTCCTTGAGCAGCGTCCATGAAGGGACGGACGCCCTGCTGGAGCAACCCTGGAACACGACCCTGAACTCCTACCGCTTTGGGGCGGACTTCAAGGTTCTCCCGCACACGGTGATCAGCTACGATCAGTTCCTCGACTACTACAAGGGAGACACCTTCTGGCAGCTGGCGTCGTTCGTCCCGGCGCTCCTGCCGGGCGGGGCTGGCGCGGTGGAGCTGGGGCTCCCGATTGCCACCGCCAGCAACACCCCTTGCGCGCCCGCGGCCGGTCAAGGTCTCATCGACGCCACGGGAACTCTGACGAACATCACGTGCAATGCTTACTTCAATTACAGCCGCACCGACCCGGTGCGCACTTCTGCCCCCACCGAGCGCATCAGCCTGCGCAGCAACTACTTCGACCGGCTAGACCTCAGTGCCTCTTACGCCTACAGCTCCGCCGAGATGAATGCACCCCTGGACGAATTCTTTAATGGGATGATCTCTCGCAACCGAATTCGCCAGGAGACGGTGACCGGACCCGGGAAGGCCACCCGCATTGCGAATGTCGCCGATCTGGGAGCAACCTTGTATCTCACGAAACACTTGCGGCTGGTCGAGGTCTTTCGGTTTTGGGCATACCGGATTCCCGAAACCTTTACTTCCACCGAGACAGACTGGACCGTTCCCGGCTCCGGTTCCTGCGCTCTCCCCAGTTGTTCGCTGCTGGTTCCGATCAGCAACACGACGCAAAGCGTAACCATTACGGCCGACCAGAAGTCATTTAACCAGACCTGGAAACGGAACCAGGTGGACCTGGTGTGGGATGCGTCGAAGCACTTTGGAGGCCGGATTGGCTTCCGCTATGGCGATCAATTCTTTCATCACGTGAATGATTTCACCACCGGAGACGAGGACCTAATCACAGTTCACGAGTACACTCCGCTCATTGGATTCTGGGCCAGGCCGACGGCTAACCTGCGTTTTAACTTTGATTGGGAACACAGCAGCTACGATGACGTCATCGTGCGCATTGGACCGCGCAAAGAGGCCCGTTACCGCATCCAGGCCAACTACACCCCGCGCCCCTGGGCGGTGCTGGGAGGCTCCATCAATCTCTGGGAGGCTTCCAATGGCGACGCCTTGACCGACTATCACGGGCATAACCGCAACTACGGCTTGACCGCATCGCTCATGCCCCGGGAACGGTTTGGCTTGGACTTCGCCTACAACTACACGGACTACCAGCAGAGCGCCTTCATCTGCTTCAACGACTCCGATACCACCCTGCCCGTGGTGTCCAACGCGGGCAGCTGCACTAGCAACGGGTACGACGACAGCGGCAATCCCCTTCTCACCTACGGTTCCTACACCAACAGCACCAACTACGGAATAGGTTCGGTAAGGTTCAAGCCGGCTCCTCGACTGACTGCACAGGTGGGGTACAGCATCACCAGCGTGGGCGGCCAGACTCCGCAATTCAATAGTCTGCAGCCTCCAGGGTCGCTACAGTACAACTACCACCAGCCGCTGGCAAATCTGGCAGTCGACCTCGGACACAATCTTACGGCCAAAGCAGGATGGAACTATTACGAGTATGGAGAGAAATCCTTTGTCGGCCCCACGGATCCCCGTTACTTCCACGCCAACAATGCAACCTTCTCGTTGCGCTGGGCCTTTTAACTCGGCAAGAACGCACCGCGACCACTCAGAAGGAGAGCTGTAGAAAGAAACACTTTCGATCGAGACTGCTTCTTGAGAAGCATGGCAACTGTATTGCGATTTTGCGTGGCATGCCTTTCCACTTGCGCTTGGGCAGGGGTGCTCCTACCGGGTTCGATTCCTGCAATCTGAGCTGTTTACCGGCGCCGCCCGCTGATGAACCTGTCACTTATGCCAGTGGAATTTAGCAGTCTGGCGGGCTAACTTTAACGCAGGTCAGCTGGCTAGGGAGCCTCAGCCCGGGGCATTCCATGAATCGTGCGCCACAAAGACGACTGCTGTGGTGGATTGTGTTGTTGCTGGCGACGCAGGCTGACCCGCAATCTGCCAGTCCGGTGTTCCCCGACCCCGGTAACCCTCACATGTCACGCGACAAGCAGCGCTCGCTCGGATTGCAGGCCGCAGCCCAGGTGTACCAGCAAATGCCAGTATTGCCCGACAGCAGTCCGGAAACGCAGTATCTCCGCCAACTCGGCCAAAGGCTGGTAGCGACTATTCCGCCCGAATCCTCGTGGCCGTTTGAATTTCACGTTGTCGCGCAGAAAGAGATTAATGCCTTCGCACTGCCCGGTGGCCCCATGTTTGTGAACATCGGCACCATTACCGCAGCGTCGAATGAGGCGGAGCTAGCAGGCGTGATGGCGCACGAGATGTCTCATGTATACATGCAGCACTCCGCCAAACAGGAGAGTAAGGCGGAATGGACATCGGGCCTTTCGGAACTCGCCAGCGGGGTCCTTGGCGTCGCGGCTGGAGGAATTGTCGGCGAGCTTGCTCAGGCCGGAATTCAGTTCGGAGCGCAAGGACTCATGCTCAAGTACTCGCGCAGCGCTGAGTCCCAGGCCGACGCCGTCGGGGCCGTCATCCTCTACAAAGCGGGCTACAACCCGCAGGCCATGGCCGACTTTTTCAAGACCCTCGAAGCGCAGGGTGGAGCGCCACCGCAATGGCTTAGCGACCACCCCAATCCCGGCAATCGCGAACAGGCCATCGAAAAGGAAATTCGCAACTGGCCGCCCAAAAACTATGCAACCGACAGCGCCGCCTTCCAGAAGGTCCGCCAGGTTGCGCTTGGCCTAAAAGCCTACACCGCTGAGGAAATTGCTGCGGGCGCAAAAACCGGCCAATGGGCGGCACTTAACAAAAAGGACGGAGCTGTCTTTAACTCATTTGGCGCGAGCGCGGTAAGCACCAGGGCTCCGGTACCGGTCACATCGTTGCAAAGCATGCTTCCCAGTCAGCGGATGGTCGCGACCGACCTGGGACCCATGAAGATCGCGCGCCCGGAGAACTGGCCCGTGAGCATGCCTAAACATCAGGCTGACTACGTCACCATCGCTCCCGAGGCGGGAGTCACGGCCAACGGTGTGGGCTATGGAGTGCTGATCAATGCCGCGACGACCAAAGGCCAGCGTATCAGCGTGGATGACGTCACGATGGAACTGGTGCAGCATCTGCAAAGGACCCATGGAGTAAAGCCCGTGAGCAACGCCGAGCCCATCGGCGTGCATGGAGTCCAGGGTCGCTCGGTGATGATGCAATCTGTGTCGCCTTTTCCTTTTGCCGACGGCCAGCAGCAGCTGGAGCGTGACTGGCTGGTTGTCTTTCCGCAATCGAGCGACGTGGTGATCTTTTTCGTGTTCGTCGCGCCGCAATCGGAATTCGCCCGCTTCCAGCCTACATACGAGGCGATGCTGGAGAGCGTGCAGTTCTAGTGCCTATTCTTCACTTGTCCTATGCCGACCAAAATACGCATCTTCCCGGTTTCGTGAGGAATTGCCCGAAGCGGAGAACCTCTTCGCATCGGCCCGGCGTTGCCATCGGTCAGCCCCCGACGGTTTGCTGAAGGCATGCTCCCGGATGATGGAGCTTTTCGACACTCCCGAGAACATACCTTTTCTGAGCCACTTAATCCAACGCGTAAGACACACTCATAACGGGAGATCCCTAGCGACCAAGCGCCGGATCTCCCGCTTTCGTCTATAGACCATATTTCCGGGCTGTTCGTTATCCAGGCGTGACGATGATCGACCCGGCTGCCTTGTCCTTCTGGTCGCTGACGACCTGCGTGATATGTTTAGGCGATGCATGCGGAAATCGAAAGAGCTGTCGAACTGTTGCGGGATGGAGATGAGGCCAGTGTGGAACAGGCACTTGCGTTGCTGCAAAACACGGTTTTTTCATTCAGCATGCGCGTGTGCGGGCAAAGGGAGGATGCCGAAGACACAATGCAGGAGGTTCTGCTGAGGTCAATTCCGCACCTGCCCAAGTTCGACAGTCCCAAGGCGCTTGGGGTTTGGTTGTACAAGGTTGCGAAGAATCGCTGCCTAATGAATCGCCGTAAAAGCAAATTCGCGCCCGCACACGAACTCTCGCTCGAAGAGCTGATGCCGGACCCCAACGAACTGGAGCAACTCACTGGCGATGGGAGAGTCAACCCGGAATCCTTCGCAATCCGTAGTGAGCAGGCAGCGCGGTTGCGCGAAGCCGTGCAGAAGTTGCCCCCACAGTATCGTATTGTCCTGGTGCTTCGCGATATGGAAGGGCTCACGGACGATGAGGTGGCCGAAATTACCGGCGTTCGCCCGGGAACCGTGCGCGTCCGGGTGCATCGCGCCCGCTTGTTCGTAAGAAAGGAGTTGATGCGGACATGGATGGCGGGAAGCGGCAAGAAAGTTCGTGCGCAGCGAAGTCCACATCAGGAGAGCCGGCCAGCGCGCTGCAAGGCGATGTTTGCGGAGCTGTCGGATTATCTCGACGAGCAACTAGACGATTCTCTCTGCGAAGAATTGGAGCGCCACATGACCGGCTGCGAACCTTGTCAGGCGTTTGTCGCTACTTTGGAAGCCACCATCGAGCAGTGTCGAAGGTCGGTGCGGGACTGCCCACCACGCCAGACTGCCAAGCTGCGCCAAGAGTTAATGCAAAAATATCAGGGTGTGAAGGCTGTACTCAGACCTAATTCCTAACCGCCTCGCTTTTAAGACAATCCAAGAAAACTTCCTGTAACAAATCCCGGGCCCGCTGCATTTATTCGTGTTCTTGGCCGATGAACTTCGCAGGAGGCACTCATGATTGCAGCGCAAGTCGAGCTCACACAGGCACTTAGGCAGCAACGCCAGTTTGTTGCCCGCACCGGAAGTGGCCACAATCTGATCCTGGACGACGCGGCGGGTGGAACTGGGGCCAAGCCAATCGAGACGGTGGCGGTGGGTCTGGCCGGATGTACTGCCTTCGACGTCATCACGGTACTACGTCAGAAGTACCACCAGAAAGTCACCGCGTATCAGGTGCGCGTCGAGGCCGATCAGGCAGCGCGACCACCGCAAGTCTTTACTACGGTTCGAATCCATCACGTCGTCACCGGTATTGGAATCGACGAAACAGCCCTGGTGGAAGCTATCCGCCTGTCGGAAGAGAAGTACTGCTCGGTGGGGGCGATGGTGCAGAAGACGGCCACGTTCCATACGACACACGAAATCATTGAGGACAGTACCTCTTGGCTCCATATGGCTGAGCCGGCAGGAGTCGAGCGTTGAGCCTTACTCACCACCTCGCCTTTGCGCTCGGCGCCGCCGCGATGCTTGTTGCCGCAGCCTTGGCGCAGAGGTCCGCAGCTCCTCTGACCCTGCACGATGCAGCAACCATCGCCCTGGAAAAAAATCCTCTCCGCAAGGCGGCGCTTGCGGATACGAAGGCAGCCTCGGCTGGAGTACGTGAAGCACAGTCGTTCCTTATGCCGCATGTGACTTTTTCGGAACAAGCAACACGCGGCAATGATCCCGTGTATGTGTTCGGGAGCAAGTTACGGCAGCGGCGATTCACAAGCGATGATTTCGCCCTGAACAAACTGAACACTCCTCTGCCCTACGGCGATTTCACAACGCGTTTTGGTGGAACCTGGAGCCTGTTCGACTCATTTGCTTCGTGGCGCGGAATCAATCGCGCTAAGGAAATGAATATCGCTGCCAGTCATCAACTTGAACGTACCGACCAGGAAATCCTGTTTCGAGTCGTGCAGGCCTACTACGAAGTTCTTCTAGCCACGAAACAGTTGGAGGTAGCCGAGCAATCCGAGACGACGGCGAAGTCGATCATGGACCGAAGCCAGGTCCGCTACGACACCGGGGTGGTAGTGGAGTCCGACCTGCTCAGCGCGAAGGTGCGCTTGGCGAGCCGCGAGCAGGAACTCATTCATGCGCGAAACAATCTGGAACAGGCCCGAGCTCAGCTCAATACTGCCATGGGCGTAACCGCCGACGTACAGTACCGACCCGCCGAGTCCATCGCGGAAGGAACCCTAACCGCCGAATCACTGCCTGAATTGGAGCAAAAAGCTCTTACGACTCGTCCCGATCTCAAGCGGATCGACGCGCAGCAATCGGCGCAGGAACTAAGGGTAGCGATTGCCAAGTCGTCGTTCGGTCCGCGGCTGAACGCTTTTGCTGGATGGGAAATGGACAATCCCACCTTCCTTGCCGGAGGTGGTGGCAATAACTGGCTGGGAGGAATTGAGTTACAGATCGATCTCTTCCAGGGTGGAGCAAAACGAGCTGCGCTGTCGCGCGAACGCGCCAATGCAGAAAAGCTCGCGGCGTTAAAGCAGGCGGCGAGCGATGCGGTGCGACTGGAGGTCCGCCAAGCTTACTACGATCAGGACGCGAGCCGGCAACAGGTGGAGGTAGCGCGAACTGCAATCGCGCAAGCGCAGGAGAGCCTGCGCATCAATCGAGACCGCTACGACGGCGGCCTGCTCACCATCTCTGATCTTTTGAGCACCGAAGAAGCTGCGCGCCGCAGCCAAGCCGACTATTGGCAGGCGGTTTATCAGTATCACATCAGCTACGCCAACCTGGAGTTGGCCTGCGGAATCTTGAATCTACAGTCTCCGGTGGTTATGCCATGAATCTCACTCTTTCTGAAAAACTGAAAAGGTCAACCTTCATCTTGGGAAGTGCAACTCTAGCTTCTGGCGCTCTGAGTCTAATGTTTGTCGGCTGTTCCAGCGAACGGCAAAGCGTCAGCACAGCGCCGGAGACTGTGAGCAATGTCTCAATCGTGTCAGCTCAGACGGCGAACATTCCCGACGTGGTCGAGGCGGTAGGGACGCTCAGGGCTGCCGAAACGAGCCAACTCGCCGCACAGATGATGGGGAATATCGTTGAGATCCGGGTGCGCGAAGGCGACCACGTACAGCGCGGCCAAGTTCTCGCTGTCATCGACGACGCGCAGCCGGGTGCTGCGCTCGACCGCGTCACAGCGGCCGAACTGGTTGCCCAACAGGAGATTACGGCTTCTGAATCCGACTTCACGCTCGCCGAGGCGACCTTCAAACGCTATCAGACGCTCTATGACAGAAAGTCCGTCAGCCCGCAGGAGTTCGACGAGATCAAGGCTCGCTATCAAGCCGCCCAGGCGCGTCGGGAGATGGCTCGTGCGGGACAGGCTCAGGCCAAAGCCGCATTGCAGCAAGCTCGTACGGCTCTCGGCTACACGCATATTGTGGCTCCATTCGATGGTCTGGTGACTGAAAAGAGAGCTGACATAGGAATGCTCGCCAGTCCCGGAATGCCGATCTTCACCGTCGAGGATCTGCGCCGCTACCGGTTGGAGGCTACGGTGAACGAGACCGACCTGCGCTACGTGCGCCAGGGACAACAAGTGCCAGTCTCGATCGATGCCTTTGGGGACCGAGAACTCAAAGGGAAAGTCATTGAAATCGTCCCTGCAGTAGACCCCGCAAGTCGTAGTTTCCTGGTGAAAGTCGAGCTGCCCTCTGATCCGGGGCTACGATCCGGTCTCTTCGGCCGAGCCCAATTCACGCGGGGAGCACGGACTGCGCTTCTTATCCCGCGCACGGCGATCGTGGAGCGGGGTCAACTGCAAGGCATTTACGTGCTGGATCGAAACCGAATCGCTGGGTTGCGGTACATCACTCTGGGTAAACCGTCGGCGCAGCAGGTGGAGGTATTAGCAGGCCTGCAGGCTGGGGACCTGCTGATCGGTGACCCGGGCAGCCGCGAACTGAGCGGCAAGAAGATCGAGTCTCGTTAGGAGCCAGGAATGAGCGCTGACAATAACAAGTTAAAATGGGCAAACAGCGCACACTCCGCTCTTCGCCTGGCAGGACAGGTCGCGCACGGTTTCATCGATTCGAAACTCACACCTCTCGTGATTGTAGCCGCTCTGCTGCTCGGGGCTTTCGCCATTCTCCAGACGCCGCGCGAAGAAGAACCACAGATCGTCGTTCCCATGCTGGACGTCTTTGTACAGATGCCGGGAGCCTCGTCGCAAGAGGTTGCTCAACGCGTGAGTTTACCGATGGAGAAGTTGCTGCGCGAAGTTCCGGGAGTCGAGTACATCTATTCGATCAGTCATCCAGGCATGAGCCTGGTGATCGTGCGCTTCTACGTTGGAACCAAAGAAGAAAACGCGATCATCCAGACCTACAACAAGCTTTACTCCAATTTTGACCGCATCCCGCCCGGGGTTTCACAGCCGCTCATCAAGGTTCGCTCCATCGACAACGTCCCGATCATGGCGCTCACGCTGTGGGGGCAGAACTACGACTCCTACAGGTTACGCCGTGTTGCCGGCGAGTTGGAAGATTCTCTGAAGAAGTTGGACGATATCTCTGAGACCACCATCATTGGCGGCCAGCCGCGGCAAGTGCGGGTCGTTCTCGATACGCAGCGTCTTGCAGCCTACGGACTCACACCTGGAGCCGTCGTCGGACAGCTTCAGGGGGCGAACACGCGCGGGCAGGCAGGTAGCTTCGCGCGCGACAATCGTGAGTTTCAAGTAGAGGCGGGCCTGTTCTTCACGCAGGCAGAGGACCTGAAGCAGGTGGTCGTTGGTGTTCATGCAGGGCGACCAGTGTATCTCCGCGATGTCGTCGAGAAAATCGAAGACGGCCCGGCCGAGCCCGAGAACTATATTCTTTTTGCAAATGCCCAGGGAACCAGCGGTCAGTCGGTGAATCCCGAGTATCCAGCGGTGACCATCACTTTGGCGAAGCGCACGGGTACGAACGCCAGCATCATCTCCGAGAACGTGTTGCAGAAAGTGGCCGCCCTGCGCGGCTATATGCTGCCGCAGGACTTGAATATCCTAGTCACACGAAACTATGGCGAGACGGCAAAGGACAAGTCCGACGAACTCCTCAAGCACCTCTTTATCGCGACCCTCTCAGTGACGCTTTTGATTGCGTTGGCGCTGGGTTGGCGCGAGTCAGGTGTGGTTTTGCTGGCTGTGCCCGTCACCTTGGCCCTCACGTTAGCGATCTTCTATCTATTCGGCTATACGCTGAATCGGGTGACGCTCTTTGCGCTGATCTTTTCCATCGGCATCCTTGTTGATGACGCCATCGTCGTCGTCGAGAACATTGTTCGACATTTCCGGTTACCCGGCAGCCGGGGTCGATCGCTCATCGATGTCGCAGTCGAAGCGGTCGATGAAGTTGGTAATCCAACGATTCTTGCCACCTTTGCAGTGATTGCGGCGATTCTTCCCATGGCCTTTGTGCGCGGGCTCATGGGGCCCTATATGCGCCCGATTCCAGTCGGTGCGTCAGCGGCGATGATCTTCTCCCTGATCGTTGCGTTTGTGGTCTCGCCATGGGCAGCACTGCGGCTTTTGCGCCACTACGCTGGCGACAGTGGGCACGCACATCATGAAGGAGAAGGCTGGACCACGCGCTTCTACCGCAAGGTCATGAACCCGCTGGTCCTCGATGCGAAGCGACGCTGGCTTTTTCTTGGTGGCGTGGTTGTTCTCCTACTCGCGGCCGTGGCGTTCATCCCAATGAAATGGGTTCGCGTCAAAATGCTGCCCTTCGACAACAAGAGTGAGTTCCAGGTCATCATCGACATGCCTGATGGAACACCGCTGGAGCAAACCACTCGCGTCGCGCAAACGCTGGGACACTATCTCGCGCAGCAACCCGAGGTGACGAATTACCAGATCTACTCCGGCACATCCGGCCCATACAACTTCAATGGCTTGGTCAGACATTATTTTCTGCGCCGTCAGCCCAATCAAGCCGACATACAGGTCAATCTGCTCTCGCGCCACGATCGCAAAGCGCAGAGCCACGAGATTGCCCGACGTCTGCGTCCCGAACTAGTGAAGCTTGCCCAGCCTTTTGGCGCCCGCATAAAGGTAGCCGAGGTTCCACCTGGGCCTCCTGTACTTGAAACGCTGGTCGCAGAAGTCTACGGACCCGACTACAAAGGGCAGATCCAGCTCGCCTCACAGATCAAGCGGGTCTTCCAACAGACACCGGGCGTGGTCGACGTGGACTGGTACGTAGAAGACCCACAAACCAAGTACGACCTCAGGGTGGATCTCGACAAGGCAGCGCTGCATGGTATCTCGGCGGCAGACGTGACCCGCACCTTACAGATCGGCCTTGGCGGTGCCGATGCGGGTCTGCTGCACAATCCGCAGTCCCGCGAAGACATCCCGATTCGTGTCCGTCTGTCTCGTCCCGATCGCTCTGGAATCGAGGATCTCGCAAATCTGAAGCTGCCCACTCCTGCGGGCAGTCAGATCGCATTACAGGAAGTAACCAGCTTGAACCAGACAACGATCGATACCAGTGTGTACCGCAAGAACTTGCAACCGGTGGTGTATGTTACGGGGGATGTCGCCGGGGAAGAAGAAAGCCCTGTCTACGCTATCGGCAAGATGAGTGACGCCATCGAAAAGCTGAAACTCCCAGACGGCTACTCGGTCAAGCAATACAAAGGCACGGCCATGCCCGAACGCTCCGACCGCTACTCGATGAAGTGGGACGGTGAGTGGCACATCACGGTTGAAGTGTTCCGCGATCTTGGTCTGGCCTTCGCAGCCGTGCTCGTTCTCATCTATGTGCTGGTCGTCGGTTGGTTTCGGTCGTTCCTTACCCCGTTGGTGATCATGGCTCCGATCCCATTGACTCTGGTCGGTATTCTTCCGGCTCACGCCATGATGGGCGCGTTTTTTACTGCTACCTCGATGATCGGGTTCATTGCCGGCGCCGGCATCATCGTGCGCAATTCCATCATTCTCGTTGACTTCATCGAATTGCGCCGCTCTCAAGGGATGTCGTTGGAAGAAGCCGTCGTGGATGCAGGCGCAGTGCGATTCCGCCCAATGCTCTTGACCGCCGCTGCGGTCGTCGTGGGTGCCAGCGTCATCCTGTTTGATCCTATCTTTCAGGGGCTGGCACTCTCGCTCATGGCGGGTGAGGTTGCATCCACCTTGCTGTCTCGCATGGGGGTGCCGGTTCTCTATTACATCTCGCAGAAGCGAAAACAATCACCGCCGCTGCATCCTCACTCGCCGGAGAACATCGCCGAGTGTCAGGCGCCGCAGTGTGAAGTGACGCAATGACCTTCGTTAAGGAGAAGAAGAATGACGACTGAACGCATGCTCCGCTTGATCGCCGGACTCTTTGTCCTGGTTTCACTGGCCCTCGGCCATTGGGTCAATGAGTACTGGTATCTCTTCACCGCTTTCGTGGGACTCAATTTGTTCCAGTCGGGCTTCACAAACTGGTGCCCCATGATGACCTTCCTGCGTAAACTAGGCGTAGGCAGCCCGGAGAAACTGAAACATGCCTGAATGGATGTGGCTCATAGCAGTGCTGGTCGGATACGTCGTCTTGACTCAATGGCTCCTACCGAAGTTGGGAGTTCCAACTTGACGAAACGCCGGTTGCGCCGAGGTTCGGCGCGAAGAAACAGACAGAGCCTCGAAAAGGGCTGTCGCACAACGCAACGATTGATCGGATGGCACTTTGGGACGGGTCGCGCGCGTTTAGCTGGGATCACGACTTCAGTACAGATGTGGGCGTCCGAGCACGATACGTCTGGCAAATGGTCTGATGGCCGGGGCCTAAGAACGGTGAATTGGACCCACTGGAAGCAGGTTATCCTGAGAGCCGCGCCAGCCTCCGGCGCCAAGGCCGCATCATCGATCTCGGAACCTTGCCCGAACCCGAAGGGGGATATCAGAGCGGCATCGAAGCTGTAAACAGCCGCGGCTAGGTGGTCGGTGGGCGCTATACCATGGCTGACTGGTCGCCGCTGTTTGCAGAGAGATGGGATCCTGCGTGGCATCTCCACCCGACAATGTGCCGAGGTGCATGCCAGGGATGGTCTGAACTGTGGCGTATCGAAGCCGAACGTGAGCCGGGAAGCCGCCGAGCTAGAGGGGCAGCGCTGCAGGAACTATTGGAGAGGCCAGAGCTTCCTCTCGTGACTCCAGAGCGGAACTATTGCTGGAATCGGCAGTTTGGTAAAGGGATAACGCCACAGCCGCGGCCTCTGTGAGAGCTAATCGTCTCGAGCGGGCACGCCAGACTTGTCGAAGTCGAGTCGCATTTCATTGGTGGGTTTGAATCCAAGTCGTTCGTATAAAGCCCGTCCGTCCTCACTAGCGTGTAATGCGACGCTGCAGAACCCATTTTCTCGACACCAGGCGATCATTCTCTTCATCAGCGCTTTCGCTACGCCTTGACGTCGATACTCCCGTTCCACATACAGGTTTAGAATCATCGCCCGCTTTGGCTGAAGCTGCCCAAGCACACCGGGCCAGGGACTGATGACGATACCGCCTCCACCGACTACCTTGCCGCTCGAATCAACTGCAAGAAATCCACGATAGGAATGCCGTGGCAGAGCTTGTGAGAAATATTCTGTTGCTGCCCTTTCCATCATGTCGAGTGCGAATTCGTCTCGCCGCCCCATATCCCACCACATGAGGCGTCGGTGCCGTAGCAATACGGGTAGGTCTGAACTCGTCGCCTCGCGGACTATCAGCTGGGCCATTCACTCCGTCTCACGTTTGGTCTCTGTAGAGTTTACGAGAGAGTTCCCTTCCCGTACATTCTGAGTGTAATCGTGACGTAACCGCATCCCCACTTTCGATGTGCTGCCAAAAAGCTGCTCCTGATTTAAACCGGACCTACAGAAGCCGCGGGGCGGGCGGGTGAATTTCCTGCGTGCTGATGTATAATGCCAAGCTTGTGTTTCGCCGCAACAAAATCGATTTAGTATCCATTTCGTATGCATTGGTCTTACTGGCCGCTCCGTACTCATTTGCCGCCTGCGCGTGGAATGGAGTCGTGATCGATGACACGGGAAGACCAGTGGCGGGCGCCGTCGTGAAGGTGCACGGAAGGCACGTTCGTGCAGAGTACACGGTCAGCACTTTGTCGGATGGCAAGTTTGTGATCCAGAGCATGGAGGCTGGCTCGTACGAGGTCGCGGTCAGGTCTGCGGAGAAAGAATGGAGGGCGGCGGTTCCGCTCGTGGTCAAGGATGCTGGGCTGGACGTGTGGCTGCAGATCGCGGCGTCTGGAGAAGTGTTGTTCAAGACGTCCGCACAGGTCGCAGAGATGCGGGCGCAGGCCAGGGGAGGCGAGCATCTGTCGAGTTCGGAGGTTTCCAGTCTGCCGCTGAATGCCAGAGATTTCAGCAAATTGCTTTTGCTCGCGGCCGGGACGATGACGGATGCGAACGGCGCGGCAAACTTCACGCAGCAATTTGCTGTCAATGGACAGCGCGGCGTAACGACCGTGTTTGCGACCGATGGTTTCGATACGACTGATCCGGAGATGGGTGGGGCGACGTTTTCCAACTTCAACGTGGATGCCATTCAGGAAGTACAATCGAACTCTGGCGTGATGGCAGCTGAGGTTGGACACGGCGCTGCGAGTTACACGAATGTGGTCACGAAATCTGGCGTGAATCAGCTCCACGGAAGCATATTCGAGTTCCTGCGTAACGCGTCCCTCGATGCGCGGAACTATTTCGACTATCGAGATCCGACCGGCCAGCACCGCATTCCTCCTTTTATTCGAAACGAGTTTGGATTCACGAATGGCGGACCGGTGGTGCTGCCCGGAATCTACAATGGAAAAGACCGAACGTTTTATTTCGGCGAGTACCAGGGATTTCGCCAGGTACTGGGAACGACACAGGTCCTCCCAGTTCCGACTGAGGCGGAACGGCAGGGAATTGATACCACGACCTTTCCAGGAGATACATTAACCGTTCCTGTCAACCCGGAGGCGGCCGATGTTCTGAATGGATATCCGATGCCGAATGAGCCGAACGGGCCGTTCGGCGAGCGGACGTATGCGGCGTCTTCGAAGGTGGTGACGCGAACGGATCAGTTCTCCATCCGTGTCGATGACCGGATCTCGGACAAGGCGTCTCTGATGACGCGGTTCAGTCTGAACCAGGTCAGCGGACCCCTGACGAATCCCGACCAGACGGCGATCAATCCGATGTTCGAAGTGCAGTTCTTCGATCACCAGCGCAACTTCGGTGTGCACTACACGCGAACGATTTCTGCGCACATGGTTTCGGATACGTCGGTGAGCTACATCCGAAGCACGCCTTTTTTTCCCGCGGGCAATCACACGCAGCCAGGAATCACTTTTGCCGACGGGCTGTTTCAGCCCTATAACCAGCCGGCCGGATCGATTTTCGGGTCGTACAGCAATCTGTATCAGTTGAAGCAAGACTTCTCCTGGTCGCGTGGAGCGCATTCCTTGAAATGGGGCACCGAGATTCGTGTGAATCGCGATTCGACAATCTTCGGTGTGAATCCGAATGGATTGTATGAATTTGGCGGCGGCACGGCGTACTCTCCAGTGAACATAACCTCCGCCAGCGGTACACATGACATACACGTCGGCGACCCGTTGCCGGATGCGCTAACGGGGCTGCTGACGGGGACGCCGTATTCCTACAACATCATGGCGCCCGCTGCCATTACTCCGGTAGGCGATAAGTTCAATGAGGCGGGAGTGAGGCGCGAAGCTTACAACTTCTATTTTCAAGATGCGTGGAAGGCGACGCCGAAGTTGACCGTGAGTTACGGGTTGCGCTACGAGGTGAATAGCCGCATCCACGAGGCGACGAAACGGACTTCCCTCCCCCTCTTTCTCGACGCAAACGGCAAGACAACGGGGTATTGGGATCGCAATGCGATCCAGAAGATTCTGATCAATCCGCAACCGCCTTACGATCAGGACTGGAAGGGATTTGGCCCGCGGCTGGCGCTTGATTATGCGGTCGCAAAACACACGGTCTTGCACGCGGGAGGAGCGATCACGACACTGCTCCCGAATTTGTGGCAGGACAATGCACTGACAGCGGGCATTCCCTATGTCTTTGCGCCTTCGATTTTTGCCCAACCGGGTGAGCCGATTGCGTTCCAGAACAGGTTCGTTCCGCTGAATCTGCCGACGGCCTACAACGTACAAGGGCAGCCGATTTTCGCGACGGGGCGTTCGCAAGACGTTCCTGCGAACACTGAGTTCGATTACGTGCGCTTTCAGAACGATTTGAATGCGCTCGCGCCGGGGAATGTGCAGTTGCTGGCGGTTACTGGGATCGCGAAGAATTTCGGGAACGGATACATCGGGAGCTGGACGGCGGGCGTGGATCATGATTTCGGCGATTTCAGGGCGAGCGCATCGTACGTAGCGACAGCGGGAATTCACTTGCCGCGGTTCTATAACCCGAACGGTTATGGCGGTGCCTGTCAGGGTTTTGCCCCTTTTACCCAGTTCGTTACCGAGTGCCATGCCATCAGCGGGTTCGGGCCTGAAACCATCATGACCAGCGCGTCGCACTCTTCTTATCACGCGCTTCAGACCAGCCTGACGAAAACTTCGGCGCGGCTTGGGCTTGGTCTGCAGGCGAGCTACACCTACTCCAAATCGCTGGACGACACGAGTGCGGTACTGGCCGGGCTGACGGGAACTTCGGGGACCGTTCTGCAAACTGCGCCGCAGAATCCGTGGGATCCGTCGGCCGATAAAGGGCCGTCTACATTTGATGTGACCCACGTATTTACAGCGAGTGTTATTCAGTTGCTTCCGCTCGATCGCGTAGGATTTCTTCGTCCGCTGGGGCGCACGTTCACCAGCGGATGGCAGTTCCTGAATATCACGACACTGACGACGGGATCGCCATTCACGATCTATTCGGGAGTGCAGCAGACGGGTGCGGGGTTGGGCGGAGGGGATCGGCCGGATCTGGTCGCGATGCCTCATCTCTCGACGAGTCGTGCGGTACGCAATGACTATTTCGGGCTGGGTGCAGACGGGAACCGGTCGTTCTTCTACATTCCCATCAATGTTCCGAGTGGGACGGGGCCGAATCAGGGAAGGTTCGGCACGCTGGGGCGCAATACGTTTCGCGGTCCGGCCTATCACGCCTTCGACATAGCCATCATCAAGGACACTCCTTTTGGACATCGCGGCAACGCGGAGTTGGGAACCATCGAGTTTCGCGCGGAGTTCTTCAACATCTTCAATATCGTGAATTTCGGATTGCCTTCCAACATTGTGAGCGGTAGCGGGTTTGGGATCATCAGCAAGACCGCTGGTACATCGCGGCAGATTCAGTTCTCGCTGAAAATCATCTACTGAGAATGAGTGATGGAGGCCCTTTCCGATCCAAGATGATTGGCCTACGCTGGTGCTTTATTTTCGAGCAATCGGCAAGGTCATCATGAGAGATGACGGCATCTTCTTTTTGTTCTGTTAGCAATTCTTTGGTGCTTCTTGGGCAAACACGACTTGCGAACCGACAGAGGATTTGGTCGGGAGTCATCCGACTACGACAAGAGCGGCTTCTGAGTTTCTGCAAGTGCCATCGGCCGCGAGCATTCTTCATCGTCATTGGCCACATGGTTGATCCGAGTACCCACGGGGTAGCACCGCATGAGCCGAGCATCGTAGGGCTTCAACAGTTCGGACACGGCCGTGAGATTCTGCATTCCAGGGTCGAGCCACAGGTCATAGCCGTCCGGATCAAGAATCGCAGGCATGCGGTGGTGGACAGCTGAGGTCAGCGCATTGGGGGTCGTCGTTAGAATCGAGCAGGTCTTCACCCATTTCCCGCTGGAGTCCTTCCAGCCATCCCACAGTCCGGCAAACGCGAACAATTTCCCGTCATTCACTTCAAAGCAATACGCCTGCTTAGCTGTTCCCGTCCTCTGCCATTCATAAAACCCGTCAGCTGGAATCAGGCACCTGCGAAATCGTAGAGGATCGCGGAACGCAGGCTTCGAGGCGGCGGTCTCTGACTTTGCGTTGAAGGTGCCGGTGGCGATGGAAGGGTCCTTTGCCCAATATGGAATGAGCCCCCAGCGTATTAAGGAAAATACCCGGATCGGCTCCGTCGGATTTTGGCGGATGACAGGTATAGCCTGGGTTGGGGCAATGTTGTAGCGGGGGCTCCAGTCTTCTTCGCCTGAAACGGCATCGAAGTGCTCCTCAATGACCTGCTTCCTCCGCGACAGTCGGTACCGTCCGCACATAGGCAAGGAATTATCGCAGATCGCGAACTAGGTGGGGCATACCTACTGGAACTGCCTGACGAACGGCATAGACCTCGACGAAGCGGAGGAACTAGCGCTACCGAATATCGTTCTGCCCGGCTGACCCCTGCACATGATCTTGGCTTCTTACTTCTGCCTTTTGCTGTGCGATCCAACGGTTGGTCCGTTCGTCGAGCATATCGAGAGGCAGGCTGCCGCCGTTGAGCATTTCGTCATGGAAGCTGCGCAGGTCGAACTTCGGGCCCAATTCCTTCTGGGCGCGCTCGCGGAGTTCGCGGAACTTGAGCTGTCCGAGCTTGTAACTGAGAGCCTGGGCGGGCCAGGCGATGTAGCGGTCGGTCTCGCTCTGGATCGTAGGTTCATCGACCGCCCCGGATTGGCGCATAAATTCCACGACCTGATCGCGCGACCAACCTTTCGCGTGAATGCCCGTGTCCACCACCAGACGCACGGCGCGGAAGAGTTCGGAGGCGAGCCGTCCGTAGTCGGAACCCGGATCCTGGTAGAAGCCAACTTCCTTGCCCAGTTGCTCGGCGTAAAGAGCCCAGCCTTCGCTGTAGGCATTGAAGCCCAGCGAGTGGAGACGGAACTTCGGCAAGCCCTGCAATTGCTGCTGCACGGAAAGCTGCATGTGATGGCCGGGCACGCCTTCGTGATAGGCGACGGCTTCGTCGTCGAGGAGGGTGCGATGAGCGAAGTCGGAGGTGGCGACGACGACGCGGCCGGGCCGCTTGCCGTCAGGCGTGCCGGTAACGTAATGCGTGGCCGCTGCTGCTTGGAAGGGCGGAATGGCTTCCACTGTGACTGGGGCCTTGGGAAGCAGGTTGAAGAGCTCAGGCAGCTTGGGCTCCATCTGCGCGATGTAGTGGCGGAAGGCATCGAGAATCTGATCGGCGGAGGTCGGCCTGTACTTGGGATTGTTTTTGAGCGACGTGCGAAAGGAGGCGAGGTCGGCGAAGCCCTGCTTCTTGGCGAGAGCGGTCATCTCGTCCTGAATGCGCTCGATCTCGCGCAGGCCGAGCTGGTGGATTTCGTCCGCGGTCAGGTGAGTGGTGGTGCGCCCGTAGATGTCATTCTGGTAACGCTTCTCTCCATCAGGCAGCGAAGTGACAGAAAGCGTGGTCCGCCCCTGGGGCGCGTACTCGGTGCGCAGGAACTCAGCGAAGGTCTTGTATGCGGGAATGACATCCTGAGTAATGGCGCTGTTGATTTCTTCGGTCAAGCGCTTCTGGTCGGCGGCAGAAATGTCGGGGGGATATTTCTTGGTGGGCAGGAGAAATGGGTCGGATCCGACGATGCCGTCGCACTGCAGCGGGAGTTTTTCGGCGAGGAAGCGGACAGGCATCAGTTTGTCGCGCATGCCCGCGCGCAGAACTTCGGTGGTCTGCGCAAGAACGCGCGGAATCTGGTGCAGGCGGGCGATGTAGTCCTTGTAGTGCTTGACCGAATCCAGAGGAACAGAGAGCGGGAGATCCGCAAGGCTGGTATGAATGCCGTTCTGCTGGTTGATCGGCATCTCGTACTCTTTGAAACCGAAGTCGGCGATGCGCTGTTGGAGCACGCGAACCAGGAGGTCGTGCGAGAGCTGGTCCTGTTCAGGGAAGCCGGCGGTCGGAATAGCCTGCAGGCGCACTAGGAAAGCGCGGTCGGTCTGGTTACGCTGGATGATCGCCGCCAGGGAATGGTCGGCGAGCATGTCGTTGTAGCGGTAATCGCCGAATGCGGTGGCGCGCTCGGGGAAGTTGCGCAGGTCGGTTTCGTATTGCTCGTCAAAGAGAGCGTTTTGGGCGGCCAGCCGGTCGGCGAGCGCCTTCTGCTGGGCGAGCGTTTTCTTGCTGAAGAGGGTAGCGGCTGTTACGACGAGGAGGGCGAGGCTTACCTGGAGGCGCATGGCTCCCGTAGCGTATCAAAAGCTTGGTACTCGAGTGTAAGCGTCTTCGACTACGATGGCTGACTATTTGATGCCTTCGACCACATAGAGATCGGAAAGAGTGCGGCCGTATTCGTAGAGGTAGGATTTGCCATCGGGGGTGACCAGGATCGGACCGATGTCAGTGACACCAGAGGTGTAGGCGGGCATTAGTGTCTTCCGAAGCTGTCTCTGCCCGGTTACCAGACTCAGTCGATCGATCCTGGCGGGAAGTTCCCCCGGGTTATAGATGAAAAGGGACTGGGCGTCGCGCGCCCACCCTACCGGTCTCGATGCGGTGTTTCAGGGTCATGCCATCGAGCTACTCCCTGGCAATGAAGTGGCCACCTTCTTCCCCGATGTCGTAGATGGTGCAAATGTTCGGATGGTTCAGCGCTGAAGCGGTCCGGGCTTCGCGTTGGAAGCGGCTGAGGGCTTGTCACGCCCCACCTCATCGGGAAGGAATTGGGGCTGAGCCGGCCGTCTTTACCGAATGGCCGTGGTCAGTTACACTCTGCCGATTTCAATTTCAAGGAGGTAAAGATGGGTCTATGAAGCATACCATTCGATTCGTGGTTGCAGTAGTGTGCCTCTCCTTCATTTCGATTGCCACGGCAGTCGCCCAAGACCAATACACGGAGGGAGGAGTCACGCGTGTCACCTTGGTTCAAATCTTGCCGGGACGTTTCAATGCGTTCATGGACGACCTCAAATCCAACATCAAGCCGATCTGGGATGCAGAGAAGAAAGCTGGGTTAATCGAAGACTATAGCATCTTCCTGAACAGCACGAGGGCGAACCCGGACGATTGGGACATTGGTTTTGCCTTGAGCTACAAGAACTTCGCTGCCCTTGACGGTCTGGCACAAAAAGTCCTCGAGCTTCGCATGAAGCAGTATGGCGATAAGAGCAAAGAGCAGCAGGTAATCGACAAGCGCGTGCAAAATGCACGTGTCATCACCAGTGTCCTCACGCGCAGTATCACACTGAAGTAGTTGACGAGTTGATCGTCTTCTTCGCGGGAACTCAAGGAGAGTGACGCTGGAAGAGGAGCGGCGCTCGACTTGAGTTCCGCGTGAGGCCTCCCGGAATTCGGTCCACTCGGAGGTCGGCTCGGGCGTCCGCCCGGAGATCGACTCGACGGTCGAGTCGGCCGGGGCTGCTACGTCATGTGTGTCTCCTTGCGGCAAAGGACGTTAGCCACGCCGTACACATCCCTCAGCATCCGATCTGTTCTCTTCGAAGCACGCGATTCCAGCTTGATAAGCCTTCGCCCTAGGGCCCACAGAAACGACCAAGTGCTTCCATCACTGCTGCCGGTGAGTTTTATTACAGACCCGGGACGGTGGGCACCGCTAAGATCACTACGGAGGTTTGGCAATGCGTACGATCATTGCGATAGCTGGGAACCTCTCCTTGTTGCTTCTAATGGCGGCGTACGCCGCAGCGCAAGCGAAGCCAATTCCTGTTGGCGTGAAAGTGGAAGCCGAGGGCGGGGGAGAAGGTCAAGCAATGTGGGTACAGGACGCAAAAGACCTTACGCCGCAGGAGTTGAAGGCGCTCGAATCGCTCGTGGTGAACGAAATTAAGAACCAGCGGGGCGTCACCATTGTTGCGCCAGAGTACAGGGAGAACTACATCGGTGTCGTTGTGGTGGCGGCCAAACTTCTTAACAGCAATACCCGGGAAAATTGGTACTACGTCGCCAGCAGCGTGGTGACCATCGCCACAAACAAAGGAATAGACGAATTCGTCACGCACGACGTGTTCGTAGGAACCGACCTTGCGTCGCTGTCCCGCACCATTGGTTTCCAGTTCGCCAGTACCAGATTCCGGGCAACCACCGGCCTCTGGAAGTGAGCCGATTGAATCCACGTGTTAGTAGAGATTCCCTTTGCATTGACTTGCCTTGGAGTCGGATCTACGATTTTTCTCAGGGGGTGGGGAGAAGGAGCGTCCGGTGGCGCTCCATATGGTCAGCCAGGACGCGTTTGTCGGCCAGACGCTAGGCCATTACCGCATCGCCGAAAAGATCGGCGCCGGAGGCATGGGAGAGGTTTTCCGTGCCTACGACCAGCACCTTGACCGCTATGTGGCCATCAAGGTGCTCCCGCCCGGAACCCTGAGCGACGAAACCGCCCGCAAGCGCTTTCACAAGGAGGCGCTAGCCCTCTCCAAGCTGAACCATCCCAATATCGCCACCGTCCACGATTTCGACACGCAGCGGGGCGTGGACTTTCTGGTGATGGAGTACATTCCCGGAACCAATCTTAGCGAGCAGTTAGGCGGGAGGCCTCTGCCGGAAAAAGATGTCATCAGTCTGGGAATGCAATTCGCCGAAGGCTTGTCAGCGGCCCACGAACAGGGAGTCATTCATCGCGACGTGAAGCCTGGCAACCTGCGGCTGACCAGTGATGGGCGGCTGAAGATCCTGGATTTCGGGCTGGCAAGGCTGCGGCTGCCGGCGACTGCGACTTCTCCGACGGAGAGTCTCAGCGAGACGCAGACGATTTCCGGAACGCTGCCCTACATGGCGCCGGAACAGTTGCTGGATGGCGAGATCGACGCTCGCACCGACATTCATGCGGTTGGATCGGTGCTGTACGAGATGGCCACCGGGCAACAGCCTTTCGCGCAGGTGGAGCGTTCGCGCCTGATCGGGGCCATTCTGCACCGTCCACCGCGGCCAGTTCGCGAGCTAAATCCCGGGTTGTCTCCAGGACTGGAACGGATCATTCACAAGTGCCTGGAGAAGAAGCCGGAGAACCGTTTCCAATCGGCAAGAGAACTGGCTATAGAGCTGCGGCGACTGCAGAGCGACTGGTTGAGTGCGGCCCCGCCTGTAGTGAGGCTCGCCAAGTGGTCATCCGCACAGTCGGTTGGACTGGGCTTGGGCATCCTTGCATTGGTCGCCGTGTTGGTGATTGCATTCCATGTCGGCGATTGGCGCGAGCGCCTGTTCAGGCGGAGCAGTGCACCGCACATCCAATCGCTGGCGGTGTTACCGCTGGCGAATCTCTCAGCTGACCCGCAACAGGAATACTTTACGGACGGCATGACGGAGGCATTGATTGCCGAACTGTCGCAGATCGGTTCGCTGAAGGTCATCTCACGCACCTCAGTGATGCGCTTCAAGGACACGAGCAAGCCCCTGCCCCAGATCGCTCGGGAATTGGATGTCGATGGCATAGTCGAAGGTTCCGTCCTCCGCTCTGGCGACCGGGTGCGAGTCACAGCACAACTCATCCACGCACTCTCCGATACTCATCTCTGGGGAAAGAGCTACGAAAGGGACCTGCGCGACGTGCTCACATTGCAGAGGGAGGTCGCTCAGGCCATCGCGAACGAGATCAGAGGTAAGGTCACGCCCCAAGGGCAAACGCGCCTAGCGAAAGCCCGCCTGGTCAACCCCGAGGCTTACGAGCTCTATCTGAAGGGTCGCTACGAATGGAACAAGCGGACAGAAGAGGGGCTGAAGAGAGGCCTGCAATACTTCCAACAGGCTATCGACGTGGACCCTACTTACCCGTTGGCCCACTCCGGCTTGGCAGACTGTTACGACATACTGGGCGAGCATGATCTCCTCCCGGGCAACGAGGTTTACCCCAAAGCCAAGGCGGCGGCCTTAAGGGCGCTCGAACTGGATGACGCATCTGCCGAGGCGCACACTTCCTTGGGGGAGGTATTGTTCGACTATGACCGGAATCCAGAAGCAGCGCTAAAGGAATTCCAAACCGCGATTCGGTTGAACCCCAACTATGCAACCGCTCATCACTGGTATGGCATGCGATTAGCCATGATGGGTCGAGGTGAAGAGGCCTTCCGCGAGATGCAGCAGGCCCGGCATCTTGACCCCCTATCCTACATAATCAATGGCAATGTTGCAGCGGTACTCTACTTTGCTCGGCAATATGACCGGGCCCTTGTTGAGGCACGCAAGACATTGGAACTGGAACCAAGGTGGGGCCCCGGCTTTATCCCCGCCATATACATCCAAAAGGGAATGATTAAAGAGGCTATCGCAGTAATACAAAAAGAGCAGAGCATCCCAGGGAGTATTTCTCCTACCCTGCTTATCCGTGCATACGCGGCTGACGGGAATCGGAAAGAAGCCCTACGGGTATTTACCGAGCTAAGACAACAAGCGCAGAAGGGGTATATCTCTCCCTTCGCCATGGCAAGTGCCTGTACTTCTTTGGGTGAGAGAGAGGAAGCTTTGTCCTGGTTGCAAAAGGGGTTCGATGAATACGCCGGCGGCATGGACAAATTGAAAGTGGACCCCGACCTTGACCCGCTGCGTTCCGATCCACGCTTCCAGGAGCTCCTCCGCCGCATGAACTTTCCGCCGTAGGACGCCGACGTCCTACCGCCCAATTCGCCTAGCGCGGGAAATTGTCGGCCTCTGTTGTGAGGCAATAGCGTAAGTTGACTAGTGGTCAGCTTGTCACAGAGATTTTTCGCCAGCAATCACATTCCAGTCGGGGACCATGGCAACGACTAAGGAGACGTGCCGTTTTACCGGCCAATTTCCGATTCCTGGGCTGGCAGATTTGTATCCCTGCTCGGCCGATGCAATCGATCCTGCTCATGGGTTTGGCATATCATATGGGGCTACCTTCGACTGCACTAGCTTTTCCAGGTAGTCCATGAAGAGCCTTCTCAACCCGCACGACAAGAACCAGATCATCTCCCGGCTGGGGACAGTTCGTCCCACCAGTTTGCGCCTCTGGGGAAAAATGTCCGCGCACCAGATGGTTTGTCACTTGAGCGATGGATTCCGCATCTACATGGGGTTGAAGCCTGCGAACCCTGCACGCCTAGCCTATCCCAGAAGCGTCGTCAAATGGGTTGCGCTCTGGGCCCCATTCCCTTGGCCGAAGGGGTTCAAGACTGTGCCGGAGCTAGATCAGCAGGCCGGAGGCACTCCGCCGGAAGAGTTTGACAAGGACGTGCGCGAGCTAAAGAACCTCGTGGATCGTTTCACGCAACAGCCCAGAGATTTCCACTGGCAGCCTCATCCCCATTTTGGCCAGATGTCCGACGGAGAATGGATGCGCCTAGCATACCTTCACATGGATCACCATCTCCGACAGTTCGGCGCGTGAAAGCCATCCGACCCTAACCACCACTGATCGCTTCTCGGGGCCAGAGTCGCAGGCACGTTCGGTAATGGCGTGAGCTGTTCCATCAGGGTTCTGCAATCCCCAGCTCCTGGGAATCCTGCACGCATCCTCTGGTACTTGAATCGAGCTGGCTCGCTTCATCTTTGACGATTTCCGGCCAGACATGCCCGCAGAGCCTGCCTGCCCGGGGGGACTAGCTGATCACAGATAGTTCGCCTTTCGCAAATCCTTCTGGTGACCTTCCGTCGAGCTTCCTGGCAGTTGGAACGCCCGCCGGTGAATGTGTGGGGCTTACCTGAAGTAAAATTGCGCCATCAGTGGACCGGGCGATTTGATCCCGGTTCCTGACAACCGTGATCCGAATCACAGAGTGCGCCTTAACCTTCGTGGGAGGGTAGCGTACACTTCAGTTAACCAAAGGCATGGCGAAGAGTTGTTAGAGGTGCCCGCTCAAGCATCGACTCGTAGTGTGGCCTCCTGGAGAGACGAGCAAGAACTGCACGATGCGCGTTTCGCGATGGGCCTTTCGCTGATTCTTGGCGTTCTCATGCTGCTAGGCAAGATCACTGCCTACTTCATGACCCATTCGTCCGCAATTCTCTCCGATGCAGCAGAATCGGTGGTTCACGTCGTGGCGGTTGCCTTCGCCGCTTTCAGCCTTCGACTCAGCACCAAACCAGCGGCTCCCCAGTTTCTCTACGGGTACGAACGCATTACGTTTTTCTCGGCAGGTTTTGAGGGAGCGATGATCATCGTGGCTGCCATCACGATTTTGGCGGCAACGATCCATAAATGGATCATCGGCCTTCGTTTAGAAAACCTAGGGACGGGGGTACTCCTGGTGCTCGCTGCTGGAATTCTAAACGCAGGCCTTGGATTCTACCTTTTACGCGTAGGCCGCCGCACCAAATCCCTCATTCTCGAAGCCGACGGCAAACACGTGCTCACGGATAGTTGGACAGGGTTCGGAGTGGTTGGCGGGTTGGGATTGGTGATGCTCACCCACTGGAAACCGTTCGACCCGCTGGTTGCAATCGCGGTGGCGGTGAACATCCTGTGGTCTGGCAGTCGCTTAGTCTGGCGCTCCGCCGTCGGCTTATTAGACTACTCGGACCCAAACGCTGGACGAAAAATCCGTGAAAAGCTCGATGCCATTTCCTCGGAGTTGGGAATCAGCTATCACGGAGTGCGCTTCCGGACCACTGGCTACCGCCAGATCATCGAGGTACACCTCCTCTTTCCCCAGCTCACTGCGGTCGGAGAGGCCCATCGGTTAGCCACGCTTCTGGAGGAACGCTTGCCGCGGGAACTGGGAATCCCAGCTGAGGTCATGACTCACTTGGAGTCACTGGAAGACCACAGCGAGGTCCACGGCGAACAGCACTACATGGGAAAACCCGACTGAGTCAAAGACGTTCGTGGCGGCCGTTCGGAGGCACCGCAGAAGCTGGCTAGATAGTCCATCCCCCACCCGGGTGCGGTCAGGTGTCGAGACTGCGCAGCACCCGATGCGCGAAGGTGGAATCGCTGTCTTCGAAGACATATTTTTCGGTTTGGGAGGTGGCAACGAAGGTCGTGTCTGCCGTTGAGCTGTTTTCTGTCCTCCCGGGGTGTCCGCACGGCTTCTTCGTGGTCCAGCCGCCAATGTTGGTGCTGAAAAGAACTAAGTGCGTTCGTCCGGCAGGTCATGAATAGCCGCCGGCCGGTAACTGGATCGTCCCCTCGGGCTCCGCAGCCCCATTCTTGAGAACGAGCAGAGAACGAGATTCCTCAGAGGCTAGATTTTCCGCAAACCTAGGCATGGCTTCTAGAGAAGGCGCCAATCGCCCCCGCGAGACGATAAGGGGCGCGTGGAGATAGACTTGTATTCCAGCAGCCATGACACGCATCGTTCTTGTCGGCGCCGGTAAAGGTGGAAGAGCGTTGGTGGAACTATTCCACAGAGACCCCAGCGTCGATATCGTCGGAGTCGCCGATAAGGACGCAAATGCACCAGGCTTGGCGCTCGCGCGGGAATTTGGTTTGCCGGTAAGCACCCATTATCAGGAACTACTTGCGACCAAGGAAGTCGATCTTATTGTCGATGTGACCGGTGACCCGGACGTCGGCGGGGTGATTCATCGCCTGAAAGCGGAGAGAACAGAAGTCATTGGTGGCAATGCTGCCCGATTCATTTGGGAGTTCATCGAGGCCAGGAACAAGACCGAAGGTCTCGAAGATAAGTACCAGCTTGCTCTCCGTGAATTGGAAGCGCGTGCCGAAAGTGAGTTCATCATCGGCAGCAACCCCACGATGAGGGAGATTTCTGAGCTGATCGCCAAAGTCGCACCCACTCCCACCACCGTCCTGGTCCGAGGTGAGAGCGGAACCGGCAAAGAGTTGGTAGCCAGAGCCATTCATCGGCACAGCGCTCTCAGCAGTCAGCCGTTGGTGACGCTCAACTGTACTGCTTTATCCCCGGCTCTCCTGGAAAGTGAGCTCTTCGGTTATAAGCGCGGCGCTTTCACCGGAGCTTATGTCGATCGAAAAGGTTTGTTCGAAAAAGCTGACGGCGGAACCATGTTTCTCGATGAAATTGGAGACATGTCACTGGAGATCCAGGCCAAGCTTTTGCGAACGTTGCAGACTGGCGAGATTCGCGCTGTCGGTGACGTGCGAACCAAGAAGGTGAGCGTACGGATCATCGCGGCGACCAACCGGGACCTAGACAAAGCGATCCGCGACGGCGCATTTCGCGAAGATCTGTTTTATCGCATCAATACTTTCACGATCACACTTCCCCCGCTTCGTGAGCGGACGGAAGACATTCCGTTCCTCGCCGAGTATTTCTTGCAGCGGGCGCGCGCCAAAGTGAATAAGCATGTGGAGTCGATTGCAGCGCCGGCGATTGCGCTGCTCAGGCATTACTCCTGGCCCGGCAATCTTCGCGAACTGGAGAACGTCATCGAACGGGCGGTGGTGTTGACGTCGACTTCGGTCGTTGAGGCCGAGCACCTTCCCCTCCACGTCCAAGACCTCCCCGGTTTCAAACCGAAAAAGGGCTTTAAAGCCAGCAAGCTGCAAGCCATCGATCAGTTTGAACGACAGGCTTTGGTCGGCTATCTCATCGAGGCAAACGGAAACGTATCCCGTGCAGCCTTGGCGGCGAATCTACCCCGGCGCACATTCCATCGCCTGATGGCGAAACACAAACTGTCTGGCCGGAAGCTCCCTGTGAGACATTAATATCTCATTTGTGGGATATCATTGTCTCTATAGCACAGATTCATGTTAACCTACTTTTTTACTTCTAGATAGCTGCCAGTCGTGCGCCCCTACGGTGAGACATTCCCGCCTCTCTGGCGGCCGAACCCAGCGAGCAGTCGGCACTTCGGTCCTTCCTGCTGATCGCCAACTCGTTGTTCGAGTACCCATTAACTGAAAACGGGGCTGCTGGTGTGCTGGTCCAGGCGGTTGGCAGCCAACTTGCCTTGCTGGAGTAACAAGTATGCCGCAGGATTCACGCCGCGATGTGTCACAGAGGGACCAAGCAAAGGTGGCAGATCATGGAGATCAGGGTTGTGACGGCCGTTTCCAATGCACCTGACCAGCCTGGCGGCATTCCTCAGTGGGCTTCCGTTACTCACGATGAAGAACACGTCATCGATGTAATAAGCGAATTTGACATCGTGAAGGTTCTGCGCAACGGCGCGAATGTCTGTCCAAGATCCCCAGGGACGATAGGAGCGCAAAGCCAATCCCCGGCCAAACCCAATGCGAAAGAGGCAATCGAATTGATGACCCGCCATGACGTTCGCATTCCGGTAGCGCCAAGTGGCAAGTTCGCGGGCAGGGTGTCGCGCACGAGTTTCGGGTATTCGAAGTAGCGAGTCAGCAGGATCGGCGGGGACTGAGGAACCAAGCCGTCCCCGAAGGTGATAGCGCTAAGGATGAGCCGGGCCAACCAGCCCGGCTTCCCCGCGGTCTTCTGGGGCCGGGAAAGAAGGTCGTCGCCGGCTTGCCGATAACTGGGCAACACCACAGCCGCAGCCAAACTAGCGGTGGCACGAACCGGCGGCACAAGTTTGAGGAGATAGAAATGGCAGGTAACAACACTTCACTCAAGAATAAGAGCCGCTGGTCGGCCGGGGTTACGCCATACGCTGAAATGGGTTACTACGACCCGGACTACGAACCCAAAGACACGGATATTCTATGCGCATTCCGCTTGGTACCCCAGGAGGCTGTGGAACCCATCGAGGCTGCTGCAGCCGTGGCGGGCGAGTCCTCCACTGCCACCTGGACGGTGGTTTGGACGGACCGTCTAACGCCGTTTGAAGACTACCAGGCCAAGTGTTATCGCGTAGATCCGGTACCGGGCAGCGATCAACACATTGCTTACATCGCCTACGATCTGGATCTTTTCGAGGAAGGCTCCATTGCCAACCTGACGTCGTCGATCATCGGCAACGTCTTCGGATTTAAGGCGCTTCGCTCTTTGCGTTTGGAAGACATGCGAATTCCTCCACACTATGCGAAGACTTTCCTAGGCCCGCCGCACGGCATCGTGATGGAGCGAGAGTATTTGAATAAGTTCGGGCGACCATTGCTGGGCGCAACCGTGAAGCCTAAGCTCGGTCTTTCCGCCCGCAACTATGGGCGCGTCGTGTACGAGGCGTTGCGTGGCGGACTGGATTTCACCAAGGACGACGAGAACATCAACAGCCAACCGTTCATGCGCTGGCGAGACCGTTACCTGTTCTGTATGGAGGCAGTGAACCGCGCCGTGGCGGCGACCGGCGAGATCAAAGGACATTACCTGAACGTCACCGCGGGAACCATGGAGGAAATGTACGAGCGCGCCGATTTCGCCAAGGAACTGGGTAGCGTCATTGTGATGATAGATCTGACCATCGGCTATACGGCAATCCAATCGATGTCGAAGTGGGCGCGGAAGAATGGCGTAATCCTGCACCTGCACCGCGCGGGTCATGGCACCTACACCCGGCAGAAGATACATGGGGTGAATTTCCGGGTCATCGCGAAGTGGATGCGCCTGGCCGGAGTGGACCACATTCACGCCGGAACGGTTGTGGGCAAACTGGAGGGCGACCCTAACGCCATTCGTGGGTACTACAACACGCTGCGTGAGAACAAACTTCAGGCCGATTCCTCGCAAGGGCTGTATTTCGAGCAGGACTGGGCTTCGCTGCCCGCGACCATGCCGGTCGCTTCAGGTGGCATCCACGCTGGTCAGATGCACCAGTTGCTGCACTATCTCGGTGAGGATGTCGTGCTCCAGTTTGGTGGCGGCACGATCGGTCACCCCGACGGGATTGCCCCGGGAGCAACGGCCAATCGGGTGGCCGTCGAGGCCATGATCCAGGCGCGCAACGAAGGGCGCGATTTCCTGAACGAAGGACCAGAAATCCTGGCCAAGGCTGCCCGCTGGTCACCGGAACTGCGAAAAGCGCTTGAGGTTTGGAAGGATGTGACCTTCGACTTCGAGTCCACCGACGTGCCGGACGCCGTGCCCACGCTCACGGCTTGAAGTTACCGGCACAAAGTTCGCCCATCCCGGGCACGCGAAATGGAGACGACCATGCGCCTCACACAAGGAACTTTTTCTTATCTACCGGACCTCAGCGAAGCAGAGATCAAGTTGCAAATGAGTTACTGCCTGGACAACGGCTGGCCCATTTCTATCGAACACACCGATGATCCTCATCCCCGCAACGCTTATTGGGAGATGTGGGGACTCCCGATGTTCGACGCGAGCGACCTCGACCTACCCATGCAGGAGCTCAAAAACTGCCGCCGTGCGTTTCCGAGCCACTACATCAAGGTGAATGGCTATGACCGCAGGAAAGGAAGACAGACGACTATGCTGAGCTTCATTGTGTACCGGCCGAGGGAGGAACCGGGTTTCAGCTTGGAGCGTACGGAAGGCCAGGACCGGCGAATTCACTACACGATCCGGTCAAAGGCGCAGCTTGCCGGACCCGCCGGCGCAATCAGAGATCTTGGTGATCAGCAGACCGACAAGTCATGACAACCACTGAAACAGCATCCGTCAATGCTTCCGGGGGGGCGTCGGAGCTCACCACAGCGGGAAGCCATGAGCATCTGGTGGACATTTCCGCCGCTCAGCGCGATTTCAACCTCGATGAGATCCTGGAGCAACTGGACCGCGAGCTACTGGGGCTTAGACCGGTGAAAGCCTACATCCGACAGATTGCCTCGCTGCTGCTGCTGGCGCGTTTACGCGAGAAAGTCGGACTGGCGACCGAGCGTCCTACTTTGCACATGTGCTTTACCGGGCATTCGGGCACGGGTAAGACCACGGTGGCGATGCGCATGGCGAAGATCCTGCAGCACCTCGGCTACTTGCGCCGCGGCCACTTGGTGGTCGCCACCCGCGACGATTTGGTCGGTCAGTACGTGGGTCACACCGCTCCCAAGACGAAGGAGATTCTGAAGAAAGCGCTGGGTGGTGTGCTCTTTATTGATGAAGCCTACTACCTCTATCGCCCGGAGAATGAACGGGACTATGGTCAGGAGGCGATTGAGATGTTACTGCAGGTGATGGAAAACCAGCGCGACGACTTGGTGGTGGTGCTGGCCGGCTATCAGGAGCGTATGGATGCTTTTTTCCAATACAACCCTGGTTTTCGCTCTCGCATCGCGCACCACATCCGCTTTCCTGATTACACCCTCGAAGAGCTGACCGCGATTGCCGAACTGATGTTGCAGCAGCAGAACTACCTCTTTGATGACAGGGCACGGCAGGCGTTCGGGGAATATCTCGAATTGCGCCGCAAGCAGCCCCACTTCGCCAATGCACGCAGCGTGCGCAATGCCATTGACCGCATCAAGCTGCGCCAAGCCAGCCGGTTGGTGGCCGAGGGAGGTTGTGTTGCCAAACAGCAACTTCTATGCATTACCGAAAGTGACATTCGTCAGAGCCGGGTATTTCAAGGGGGCTTAGACCTGGAACCGGGCGATGCGGCTGCCGGCAAATGAACCGGGCCTGCGGCGTGAGGGGGCGTAATGACGAGACGAAGACCAATAGTGCTCGGAATCGTGGGCGATAGTGCGGCTGGGAAATCAACCATCACGCGCGGATTGGTGGAGCTGCTTGGCAAGGACCGAGTCACCCACATCTGCGCCGACGACTATCACCGCTACGACCGGGTCGAACGGGCGCGCCTGAAGATCACGCCCTTGCATCCCGACTGCAACTATCTCGACATTCTGGAGCTTCACCTGGAACGCGCCCATTATGGTGAAGCCATGCTGAAGCCAGTCTACGATCACAGTACCGGCTCGCTGGTGCGGCCTGAATACGTGGTCCCGAGCGAGTTTGTCATCGTGGAAGGACTGCTGGGCTTTCACACCCAGGTCATGCGGCAGTTTTACGACGTCAAAGTTTTCCTGGATCCGCCGGAACGACTACGGCGTGCCTGGAAGATCAGCCGTGACACTACGAAGCGAGGTTACACGCCTGAGCAGGTGTTGGCGGAACTGGAACGGCGCGAGGCCGATTCGCGCGACTTCATCCGCCCGCAACGGCAGTTCGCAGATATCGTTGTGCGTTTTTATCCCGATGGCGAAAGTTCAGACCAGACGGACAGCCATCTGAATGTCCAGTTGGTCCTGCGACACACGATCCCCCATCCTGACCTGAGCTACCTATTTGAACAGGACCAGACGCAGGGTTCCGGCATTCGTCTGGCACTACGGCGTGACAATGGCCGTCCCGTGGATGTTCTTGAGGTGGATGGCAACGTCAGCCGTGACCATGCGGCGGAGCTGGAAGATGCAATTTGGAGCCATCTTCCCGATCTGCGCCCCCTGCGCGCCGACCAGTTCGGCGATTACAACTATGGCAGTGAGGTGCGGCACAGCGATCCGCTGGCGCTTACGCAACTGCTCGTCACTTATCATCTGCTGCGGGCTTATAGCAAGGATTCTCCCATGCCTTTTGCCCGGCCCATTGCCGCACTGAACCGGCTGCAATTCGTGCCGGATAGCACACCGGTGGAAACGATCACGAAGTGAGGACCAGGGCAGTTCCCTCCTGCTCCGTTCCTGGCAGGCACTTTGCATTCGTATCCGGTTCCTTCCCCGTGCCCCCCCTTCAGCCAAGCAAAGTGCGGTCTTCCGAGACGAACCGATCCCTGTGCTCCTGATCACTGCATCTCGGATGTTTGCTGCCGAAAATGGACTTGGGTACGACGATGGAAGGCGTTCCTGCTGCATCAGTTTGCCGTAAGCTCTTGCTGGGCCTTGTGGCTGGAGCAGTTTCCTACCTCTTGCTGTTGTGGCTGCATGGGCCGTGGGAAGAGATCGTCGCTGCCACTCTGATCGGTTCCGTCGTGGGAATTGCCGACCTCTCTGCTGCACGCATCCTGGTGGGTAGCACCGCCTGCGCAGTGGGATGGTTGTTGGGCTCGATGCTCTTCGGTGTGTGGATCGAGCTGGGCGTGGGTGCTTGGCTGGTTGCGGGTGCGTTCCTCGGGGCGGCTTTCGGAGCCTACAGAAGGTGGTGGATGACAATCCTGGCGGCGCTTCTTGGACTCCTGGCCGGATTGCTTGCCGAGGCGTCTCGCTATCTTCCGTTGCTCGTCAGTGCTTTGCGCGGCCTCGACATGCAATTGCTGCTTCTGCTCTCTGCGGGCCTGCTCTTGAACCTCGTAGCTGCGCTGATAGCTCCGCCCTGCAGGAGAGCCCATGCTGGGCCGTAGACAGTTTCTTTCCTCGATCGCGCTCCTGCACCCGGCGGTGCGGGCGTTGACGAAGTGTCTGGTTCCGGGATTGCCCATCGGGAACGGGCGAGGGCGGCAGACCCGCAATATCTTCTTACACAACGCCAGGCCGTTATTGATTGCTGTCGAAGGCAATGATATTGGGCAGATGCTCACCGCCGGGCTCGACAGGCTGCCACAACTGGAAGGCGCGTTGAACGGCAAGCACGTGCTGGTCAAGCCAAACGCGACAGCCTCCGAAGCGTATCCAGTGACCACGGATCTGGCACTGCTCAAGGCCGTCGTCCGGTACGTGAGGCGGGCGGGGGCAGCGCGAATCACGATTTGCGATTCCTCTTCGTTTGCCGGCTTTTCCAACGACCGCGTGTTCAGGAAACTCGGCTATTTCAGTCTGGTTAAGGAGGAGTCTGTTGGAGTGACGGCAGTTGATTCTCAGGTCGGGTCAGAGTACGTCCGCGTCTCCAATGCCGATTGGAAGGCGAACAACTTCCTGATGACCGACCGCTTGGTGAACCAAGCCGACTTTGTCATCAATTTAGCAGTTCCCAAGCGGCACCACGCTGCCGACTTCTCTTGTGCGCTAAAGAACAACTTCGGGTGCACGTACGGAACGTTTCGCATGCTGGCACACATGCGAGGGGGCGAGTTCTTTGATCGTTCGCTCGTGGAATTTGCCGACGCGGTGCGACCGAACCTCACCATTGTTGATGCCCGCTCCATCCTGGCTAAAGCCGGCCCATCATTTCAAATCGGAAAATCCGAGATTGTCGCGGCCCACCAAATGGTGTTCTCCGGCGATATGGTAGCCGTGGATTCCTATTGCGGTCGTCTTATGGAGAATCTCGACCCAACCTTTAGTCCCGGCGGGCGCCTCCAACGACAATTGCAATATGCCCAATCGCTCGGGCTGGGCGAACCTGACCCGGCGAAAGTGGAAACGCTGGAAATCTGACTTTCGTCCGGCAGCGGAATCGGTTGCGCCGCCCTGTTTCTGATTATCGGAAGCAATTGACAGAACTACGTCCCTGGCAACGTGCAACCGCCGCACAGCAAGACGACATCACGATCATCGTCATCGACACGCTTTAGGTTACGGTCCCATGCGAGGATTCATCAGCCGGGCTCGTTGCGCTCCTCATGGGGTAGAAGTTCGAGCATTTTAGTGCAGACGGTTGGCAAGGTCCGTGCTGCTGTCCCCCCCAGGACTGTCAATAGTGACAGTTCCTCCGGAATCCGTAGGCAACTATGTTCTCCTCAGCAGACACGCCCAGGGTAGGGGTATTCCGCAATCGTGGCCCGCATCAATTGAAACGACCATGCTGGTACCAAGGAGAGACTATGATCAGAACGCGCACTGTGCTCGGCGTCAACCTCATCGTGACGGTACTGTTTCTGTTTCACCCGGGTATCGCGTCGACTCAAGATGCCTCTGCTCGTGTAACTGGCAAACCCACCGGAGACGAGTTCCAGCCCATCACCGATGAGGAGATCCAGATGATGCGGAAGGACATTCGTTCTCAGCGCAAGCAGATCATAGCCGCCAACATGCAGCTGACCGACACGGAAGCCGAGAAGTTCTGGCCCGTGTACGAGCAATATGTTTCGGAACTGGTCCAGATCAACGGCACGAAGTATGCCTTGATCAAACAGTACGTACAAACTGCCGGGGCCCTGTCCGATACGGAAGCAGAAAGTTCCGTCAAACAATGGCTAGATATCGATCAATCGGTAGCGCAGTTGAGAATGAAGTACATTCCGAACTTTCGCAAGATACTGTCGCCCAAGAACACGGCGCTCTTCTATCAACTGGACCGACGTGTGCAGCTGATGATTGACCTGCAATTGGCGTCTTCGCTTCCGCTTATCCAGCCATAACCTGGATGGAGAGGAACACTGAGTCGGGCAGAGTGGCGTGCCAAGCCCAAGCCCACCGTCTTTCATGCGTGTTTATAGTTTCGATCTCTGACCGCCGAGCAAGGGGAACAGCACGGCTAGATCTCCAGCACCTGTCGCACCAATTTTCCAGTGAGAGAACCGCCGGCAAACAGGGGTTCTAGACTCGCCTTCGCGCTCCTCATGTCGTCCCCACAGCAGCCGGTCCTGCCGATGCAGAGTTTTTGCACTTGTCACTGTACTCGGCCGGGGCTGACGTTGTTATCCAATCATTAGAATTCCAGGATGAATCTGCGCTAAGCAGTTTCTGCTCAGTCCGCACGCTCTCCTTCACCCCGAGAAACCGCCTCATCGTCAGAGTCGCTCCGACGTCAAGCTGCTGTCATTCCTGGTGACGACGTACAACCGCCAGAGCACGGCGATCAACATTCCTAACGCCGCCGTGAGCAGGCCGAGCAGGATATCCACCACCCAGCCTGGAGCCACGCCCACTCTGCGTAGTACAGCAGGCAGGAAGTTCCAGGTCGTGATATGGACATAGTCCCAGGGGTCCTCTTTCATGGCGGCGTTCGTCAGTCCCCACTGATCCATCTTGCCCAGGGCGAACGCGGCGATGTTCTTGAAACGCAGAATCACAACCCAGGTCGGCGGTTCTCTGGTTTCCATCTGGTATCGCTCCAGCGGGAGCCAGAAGGCGGTAGACGCCGCCTGGACCAAGGCGCTGATCCCGATCAGCGCAGCTCCGGCTCCCGCCACCCAGCGTCCCAGTTCGCGGTGATAGCGCAGCAGCAACGGAACAGAGATAAAGGCCGCTAGCTCCACTGCGCTGGAGACGTAGCGGTCGCCCCACGCCGAATCGCCGCTCCACACCGTGTACCTGGCGTAGAAACAGATGTAGGCAAGGACAAGCGCGAGGGCACTGACCAGGTAGGCGCGGATCGCCGGGCTGAATTTCTTCCACGCCAGCACAAGCAACAGAATCGTGAGAACAATCAGCGGGTCGAAAAGGAAGATAGATTTTTCTGGCGTAATCAGCGGCCCGAGAAAACCCACGTGAAACGGCGTTTCGAAAGGGTAGTTCGGAGGAAGCGACGGGTCCATAAGTCTCTGCTCCCGCGCGGTAACGGAGATATAGGTATTGAAGAAGGATCCGAAACGGTAATACTGGTAGAGCCGGTCCAGCAGCAGGAAAACGCAGTACACCGGCACCGCGATCTTCGCGAACGAAACCAGGCGTTGCCGCCATTCCACTCCGCCTTGCAACCCCCACGCCAGCACCAGGAAAAGTGCGCCCGCCGCCAGGTCCAGCACGGTCGTGAGACGTGTCAACAGGTTGAGCCCAAACGCCACCGACCCGAGAAACAGCGCCCGTCCTTTGCCGTTCAACAGCCACTCGTAGTCGAACTTGAGGCCCACGAGCGTCAGAAACAGAATGTAATTGTTCTCCATCATGTTCTGCACGTAGTGGAGATGCGTGGTGCAGAACAGCAGGGCCAAGACGCCCGCCACCGCCTGCTTCGCGTTGAACCCCAAGAGCAGCAAGAAGCGAAAGCACACGAGCGCGGTCAGCACGGCAAGGAGGATGTTGATGCTGTAGCTGACAAAGATGTCACGCACCGTTGGGTCCGTGTCGTCGTAGTCCGCGAACACTGGCAGCTTTCCCAGGTACGTCCCTACCACGTCCGCCGGCAGCATCAGCAGAGACTGGCCGATGCCATACCACGCATACAGCTTGCCATTTCGCCCGTGCACGCCGAACTCGGGATAGTCCTGGGGAATTACCCCGGGCGCCGAAGTCCAGAAGGAATGCGTAGTCTGCAGGCGCCGCACGGTGTCCGCCGAGCCGACGTCCCCAGATTGCACGACGAACCCGCCAAGAAATGCCGTAAGACCCAAGAGAAAAGCAGGGGAATGGCAGAGGTGACGCAGGCGGGGGATCATCTCCTGTAATGCTAAGGTACACCGTAAGGGTCAGCAAGACCACCTTCTACACGATTTCCCCTTCCCCTCTACCAGGACACGCCCGCATCCAGAGGATCGAGCGCAGTCCGGAACACTTCGCCGTCGCGGAACTCTCCAGCGACAGGGCTCCAGTGTATTCGCCGGGCCCCCGCACCCGTACCGTTCCCAACCCACCCGACCAAAGTGCTACATTAGACGGTTCATGTCTGCCCCCGACTCCCGCTTCGTGCGGACCTGCAAGACGCAGCCCGTCGACCGCACTCCTGTATGGTTCATGCGCCAGGCCGGCCGTTACATGGCCGAGTACCGCACGATCCGCAAGCAGCATTCCCTGATCGAGATCTGCAAAAAGCCCGAACTGGCCGCTGAAGTCACCATCGCCGCCGCCGAAGCCCTGGGCGTCGACGCCGCCATCATATTTGCCGATCTGCTGCTCCCGCTCGAGATTATGGGCCTGCCCTTCCACTTTGAGGCCGGAGAAGGACCGGTTATCGAGAAACCCGTTCGCGAGAAGCAGGCCGTCTCCCGCCTTCGTACCGACCGCGCTGCCGAACTCGGCTACGTAGCCCAGGCCGTTCGCCTCGTGTGCGACCACTTTGGCGATCGCTTGCCGGTGATCGGTTTCTGCGGCGCCCCCTTCACCCTCGCCAGCTACATGATCGAAGGCGGGGGCTCCCGAAACTACGTTCATACCAAGAAAATGATGTACTCCCAGCCCGCCGCCTGGAACGAATTGATGATCAAGCTGGTGGCGGTGACCAGCGAATACGCCGCCGAGCAGGTTCAGGCCGGCGCCGACGCCATTCAGATCTTCGACAGCTGGGTGGGTTGCCTCAGCGTCGAGGATTACCGCGATTATGTCCTGCCGCACGTGACCGCCCTGGTGAAAAAGCTGCAACGCAGCGGCGCCCCTATCATCTACTTCGGAACCGACAGCGCTACCTTGTTGACGTCCATGAAGGAGTCCGGAGCCGAAGTGATCGGCCTCGACTGGCGGATCCCGCTCGACGAAGCCTGGCGCAGCCTCGACTTCCAGGGCGCGATCCAGGGCAACCTCGACCCCGTGGTTCTGTTCGCGGACTGGAAGCTGTTGCGGCAGCGGGCGGAGGACGTTCTTCGGCGAGCTGCAGGCCGCCCCGGCCATGTCTTTAATCTTGGCCACGGCATCCTGCCTGAAACTCCCGTCGACAGCGTGAAGCGCCTGTGCCGGTTTGTGCAGGAGTACTCGCTAGCGCCGGCAAGAAGGTAGCGGCGGTGTCCGGTGTCGCCGGGGCGTCCTGTCCTCGCATGCGTGGAGCAACGAATTGAACGACAGCGATCGCCAAAAGACTGCCGTCCTGCTCCTGGCCCACGGCACCGCTGACTCCGTCGACGATGTCCCCGAGTACCTCCGCTACGTTACCAATGGCCGCCCGCTCCCGCCGCAGGTAGTCGAGGAGGTCAAGCACCGCTACGCCCGGATCGGGCACTCCCCCCTGAACGAAATCAGCGCTCGCCAGGGAGTGCTCCTCGTTCGCGACCTCGGCCTCCCGGTCTACGTGGCCATGCGGAACTGGCGACCATTCATCCCCGACGTGGTGAGGAAAATCGCAGCGGACGGTCGCGAGCGGGTCATCGCCATTTGCCTTGCCCCCCAGAACTCGCGCACCAGCGTCGGTCTGTACCGCAAGGCCGTGGAAGGTGAAGCCGGAACTCCGTTCTTCCTGGATTTCGTCGAATCCTGGCACGATCATCCTCTACTGGTGAAAGCCTTCGCCGAAAAACTGCTGGCCGGCTGGCCGCGCGCTTGCCAGGAAATGAGCGCCGAGGTTCCGATCCTCTTCACGGCCCACAGCGTTCCGCGGCGCACCATTGCCGAAGGCGACCCCTACGAAGCTCAGGCCCGGGAGACGGCGGCGCTGGTCGCGAAGGCCGCCGGCCTGACCCCCGGGGAGTGGACCTTCGCCTTTCAGAGTCAGGGGATGTTGGGCGGCGAATGGCTGGGACCAACGGTGGAAGAAACCATCGCTGGCCTCACCGAGAAGGGCCACCGTGGAGTCTTTGTCCAACCCATCGGTTTTCTATGCGATCACGTTGAAGTGCTTTACGATGTGGATATCGGTTTCCGGGAGTTCGCCAAAAAGCGGGGCATGCGCCTCTGGCGCGCAGAGTCCCTGAACGAATCTCCCACGCTGATCGCGGCCTTGGCCGACATCGTGCGCGCGCGCGGCACTTAGCCGCTCATCTGAATTCCCGTTTCGTATCAGGGCCGACAATGCAAGCTCTTGGGTTGAGCTAAAGGCAGAAGTTAAGGGCTAAGAGACAGAAGCTGGTCAGATGAAACGCATCGCCATCATCGGCGGCGGCATTTCCGGACTCTCGGCTGCGCATGCGCTGGAGAAAGCGCGACGTGCCGGCGCCGACCTTGGCTACGTCCTGTACGAATCCCGTTCGCGTTTCGGTGGCGTGCTGGTCACCGACCGCGTTGATGGCTGCTTGGTCGAGGCCGGTCCCGACTCCTTCCTGACCGAGAAGCCCTGGGCTAGCGACCTCTGCCGCGAACTCGGCCTCGCCGGCCAACTCATCGGCTCCAATGACGCCGACCGCAAAACCTACATCCTGGTTCGCGGCCGGCTTATCGAAATGCCTGATGGCCTGATGTTCATGGTCCCCACCAAGATTCTTCCAACGGTCTTTTCCCCACTGTTCTCTCCCGGGACCAAACTGCGCATGGCGCAGGAGTGGTTCCACCCCCCTCACAAGGCCGACGGCGACGAAAGCGTTGCCTCCTTCGTGAAGCGCCACTACGGCGCGGAGATGGTCGACCGCCTGGCCGATCCTCTTCTGTCCGGTGTCTATGGCGGGGAATCGTCTCAGCTGAGTGTGCGCGCCGTCCTGCCCCGTTTTGCCGCCATGGAAGCCAAGCACGGCAGTCTGGGCCGCGCCATGCTCACGGCGCGCCGCCAGTTGGCTCATGGCGCTAAAGCTCCCGCCCGTCCGCTGTTCACTTCACTGCGAGACGGCATGCAGCAGTTGGTGGACACGCTGGTCGCACGCCTCGATTCCAAGACCCGCATCTCCGGGACACCCGTCCAGGCGGTTCGTCCGGAAGCTCGTGGATGGCTGGTATGCGCCGGACTCGGCTCCGATCATTTCGATGGCGTGATCCTCGCCCTGCCTGCGCCCGCCGCCTCGCTGGTCCTCGCGATGTGCCATCCTGAGCTGGCTGGGTACCTGGGCGGAATTGCTTACAGCTCCTCGGTCACCGTGACTCTCGGCTACGATCAGGCCGTTCGGCGCAGCCTACCGTCGGGGTTCGGCTTCCTTGTGCCCCGCAGTGAAGGCACACGCATGCTCGCGGCTACCTTTGTGCACAACAAGTTCCCGCACCGCGCTCCCGAGGACCGCGCCCTCATTCGCTGCTTCCTTGGAGGAGCGCGTGACGAGGAAATCCTCCTTCTGTCCGACGATCACATCCTGACGGTCGTGCGGGCTGAACTCAATCAGATTCTCCGACTCACCGCCGAGCCGTTGTTCGCGCGCGTCTTCAAGTGGCGAGGCGCAATGGCGCAATACGGCGTCGGCCACCTCGATCGCCTCCAGCGCATCGAAGCCCTCCTGCAGACACTCCCCGGCCTGGCTCTAGCCGGTAATGGCTTAACCGGCATAGGCGTGCCGGACTGTGTTCGCTCCGGCACTCAGGCGGTGGAGAAAGTCATTGCTTCCCTGAACATTTCGAGGCCGCAGACAGTTCCCGACTCCGCCTCTTAGCCGCGCCGGGTAGCGTGGGTGGGCATCGCGCCCGCCGACCTGACGCGCCAACAATATCGGGGACGACAGCGTGTGAAAGCTTCCCTGAACGCTCCAGGAGGATTGGGCCTTACGTCAGATCCAGTACGCTGGGAAGCTCCGACTAGGAGAGGATACCCATCCGCTTGCCCACCTTCTTTAGCACCTCGAGCCCCTGGCTGAGTTCGTCGCGCGTGTGTGTCGCGGTCATGATGGTGCGCACCCGGGCCTTGCCTTCAGGAACGGTGGGAAATGCGATGCCGGTTCCGAGTACGCCTTCTTTGAACAGCTCGCGCGAGAACTCCATGGTCAGCTTGCCGTCACCCAGAATAATGGGGGTGATGGGGGTCTCGCTGGCCGGCGTAGTCCGGCCACCGATGTCGAACCCCAGCAGCCCCAGTTCCTCTTTCCAGAAGCGCGTATTCTTCCACAGCATCTCAATGCGCTCGGGCTCATGTTCGAGCACATCGAAGGCGGCGATGCAGGTCGCGGCCACTGACGGCGGGTGCGACGTCGAGAACAGAAACGGCCGAGCGCGGTGATAGAGGAAGTCGATCAGGTCGCGCGTACCGCAGACGTAGCCGCCCAGCGCGCCGATTGCCTTGGAAAGCGTGCCGACCTGGATGTCGACGCGCCCGTGCATGCCGAAGTGGTCGATGGTGCCTCGCCCGTTGCGCCCCAGCACGCCGGAAGCATGCGCATCGTCCACCATCATGATGGCGCCGTATTTCTCCGCCAGATCGCACAGCCCCGGCAGCGGGCCGATGTCGCCATCCATGGAAAACACCCCGTCGGTGATGAGCAGTTTCTTGCCCGGCTGATCCTTCACGCTGGCCAGTTGCTCTTCGGCATGAGCCAGGTCCTTGTGGTTGAAGACCAGGATCTTGGCCCGCGACAGGCGGGCCCCATCGATAATAGATGCGTGATTCAGTTGGTCGGAGATGATGAAGTCTTCCTTGCCGAGCACCGCCGAGACCGTACCCGCATTCGCCGTGAAGCCCGACTGGAACACAACGCACGCCTCCACGTTCTTGAAGCGTGCGATCTTCTCCTCCAGTTCCATGTGGATCTTCATGGTACCGGCGATGGTGCGCACCGCCCCCGACCCCACGCCGTATTTCGTCGTGGCCGCGAGTGCCGCTTCGCGGAGCTTGGGATGTGTGGTCAGGCCGAGGTAATTGTTCGAGGCCAGATTGATGACCTTCTTGCCGTCGAAGGTCGAGACCGGGGCCTGCTCGTCCTCGAGTACGCGCAGCTTGAAGTGCGTGCCCTTGGCCTTGAGTTCGTTGAGCTGGTCAGTGAGATAAGAGAGCGGGTTGGTGCGGGTTAGGGTGGGCATGGATGACCTCGCAACTCCGGCACAGGTCAGTGCGGAGGATACTAGCCAACCAGTTTAATCCCGCAATCGAGGAGATGGGAATCCGGCCAGCGCGGGGATCGAATATGCAGGGCAACAGCCAATCGTCTGACTAGCGCCGTAGTTTATCCTTGCTTTACATGCCCGAGTTCTCTGACATAGCCTTGCCCGTGCCGCTCGACATGGTCTTCTCCTACCGCGTGCCCGAAGGGGCGCAGCCGGTGATCGGCGGCCGCGTGCTGGTTCCCTTCCGCCAACAGCGCTTGACCGGCATTGTGGTTGATCTGTACGACCGCCCCCCCTCGGTGCCCACCAAGAATCTGCTCCACGTGCTCGACCCGACCCCGGTCCTGGACGAGCAACTCATGCGCCTCGGCCGATGGATCGCGGACTACTACCTCGCTCCGCTGGGTGAGGTCTTCCGCAGCATGCTGCCCCTGGGCGCGGAGTTCAAGCGCACCATTTCCTACCGCATCACCGAGGAGGGACAGCTGGCCTTGCACCTTGCCGGGATGGCAGGCTCATCGGGCCGCGCCCGCCGCACCGCCGAAGAGCAGCTCATCGAGTTCCGCGTACTCGACTACCTGTCGAACCGCGATGCCGCCCGCCTGGAGAGCCTGCGCAGCGCCACCCGCGCCTCGCGCTCCCTGCTGAACGGAATGGTCCGTAAGAAATGGATTGTTCGGCAAGACCTCTCCGGCACGCACGACGCCACCCGAACGGTAAAGATCGCCGTGTTGCGTTCTGCAGAACCGGCAACATCGGGGGAGCGCCGGGCAGCACGCCCTGAGCTTGTCGAATCGTCCTCGCCCGGTCCGCCGAATGCGCAGGACGACACCGCTCTCCGGCGATCGTCGCGTCTCAACCCCAACCAGCGTACCCTGCTGGCCACGCTGGCCGCTTCGGGTGGCCGTCTCCCCGCCGACACCCTGCGGAGGCTCGACATTTCCCGCACCACGCTGGCCACGCTGGTCAGGCGCGGCCTGGTCGAAATTCAAGAAGAGCCTGCTGCCTTCCACGTCTCCCACGTGAAGCCTCGTCCCTCGCCGTTCGATTTCGAGTTCAATCCTGCCCAGAGAGAAGCGCTGGAGCGCATTCGAGCGGGGGTGGCTGAGCGCCGATTCGCGGGCATGCTGCTGCACGGGGTCACTGGTTCGGGCAAGACCGCCGTCTATCTCGCGGGCATGCGGGCGGTGCTCGAAGCCGGCCGCTCCGCCATCCTGCTGGTGCCCGAGATCGGACTCACTCCCGCCGTCGCCGCCGATCTGCACCAGGTCTTCGGCGACGAAGTCGCCATTCTGCACTCCGCTCTCACCGACCAGGAGCGCGCCGAGCAGTGGCACCGCATCAAGAACGGGGCTGCGCGCATGGTGGTAGGTACGCGCTCCGCCGTCTTCGCCCCGGTGTCTGATCTCGCGCTGCTCATCGTCGACGAGGAGCAGGATTCCTCCTACAAGCAGGAAGAAGCCCCGCGCTACCACGCGCGCGACGTAGCGGTCATGCGCGCCAAGATGGCGAACGCGGTTGTCGTGCTGGGCTCAGCCACGCCTTCGCTCGAGTCCTACTTCAACGCCAGCCAGAACAAGTATGCCCTGATCGAGCTACCTGACCGTGTCGAGCGGCGCCCCTTGCCTGAAGTCGAACTCATCGATATGAAGCACGAGTTCCAGGAAACCGGCCACGAACAGGTCATCTCCCGGAAGCTGGCGCAGGAGATCGGCGAACGCCTCGCCCGCAAGGAACAGGTGATGATCCTGCTGAACCGCCGCGGCTATTCTCCGGTCATGCTCTGCCGTTCCTGCGGCAAGACGCTCCAATGCAAGGACTGCGCTATCGCCATGACCCACCACAAGCGCGCCCGCCGCATGGAATGCCACTACTGCGGATACAAGGCGGCGGTTCCGCAGACATGCATTCATTGCGGCAGCGAGTACGTGCATTTCCTGGGAACCGGTTCAGAAAAGCTGGAAGAACTTCTGCACGGTCTTTTCCCCGAGGCCCGCCTCGCGCGCCTGGACCGCGACACCGTGCGCGGCCGCGAAGACTTCGAGCGGGTGCTGGCCGCGCTGCACGAAGGCGAACTTGATCTGCTGCTGGGCACGCAGATGATCGCCAAGGGCCACGACATTCACGGGGTCACACTGGTAGGGGTGGTGGGGGCAGACATCCAGCTGGGGCTACCCGATTTTCGTGCCGCCGAGCGCACCTTTCAACTCCTCACCCAGGTCGCGGGACGCGCCGGACGCGGCGATGCTCCGGGCAAGGTGATCCTGCAGACTTATTTCCCTGACCACTACGCCGTACAGTACGCTGCCCGCCACGATTTCCGCGGCTTCTACGAGAAGGAGCTTCGCTTTCGCAGCTGGATGCACTACCCGCCCTACTCCGCCCTGGCCAACGTCCTCATCCGCAGCCCGGAACTCGACGAAGTCTTGCGATGGTCGGGGCTTCTCGGCACGTGGTTCGAGAAGACGCCACGCGAGGGCGTGCGCGTGCTGGGTCCGGCGCCGGCGCCCATCGTGCGTCTAAAGCGCGACTACCGCTACCACTTTGTCCTGAAATCTCCCAGCCGCGAGAAGCTGAACGCGCTGTTGCGCGCGATGCTCGGTTACGCCGGCACCCAGAAGATTCCGCGCAGCCGGCTGATAGTTTGCGTAGACGCCTTGTGGCTGATGTAAGGCGCATCTGGCACTCGGTGATTGCATTCCGCCTTAGCAAGTTGGCAACCTTCAACCTGCTGAAACCTGTGTTACACTCCCTCGCGCCCAAAACCTGAGGAGGTTCCCGAATGACTAAGACTCTGCATTGCGCCGACCTTATGCCTGGTTGCGACTACGTCGCCAAGGGTGATTCCGAACAGGACGTGCTGCAACAGGCCGCCGAACATGCCCGCACCGTTCACAACATTTCCGAGATCACTCCCGAACTGGCGGCGCAGGTACAATCCAAGATCCGCGACGAAGCGGCTTGATCAAAGACGCGGGGCGGACAAACGTCCGCCCCGCAATCGCAAGTTATGCTGCAGCAGCGCCTGTGGCGCCTCTGTGCCTCCCCTTCGGACTCACTCTCTCTCTACACCGAACCCGGGGCTTGCGCCCCGGCAAAACGAGATCGCCCCGAGGCGCTTGGGTAGGCGGAGCGCAAGATGCGGAAGCCTGATGCCTGAAGCCTACTGTCCTACCCGATCTGGCGCAGGCCCTCCACGATATTCAGCCGCGAGATGCGATATGCGGGGAAGGCTGCGCTCATCACTCCTACTAGGCCGGCAAGCAACAATGACCAGACTAGGGTCTGTGCACGCAGGCGCAGGAATACCGCAAACAAGCCTCCCCCGCTGGAGTGCACAAGCGCGTAGACCAGAGCGCCTGCTGCCAGGGAGGCAAGCAGCCAACCAGCCACACACAGGGCAACCGATTCGCCGACGAAAAGTCCCAGGATCACTTTGGGAGTGAATCCGAGTGCGCGGAGCACCGCCACTTCCCGCCCGCGCTCGCGAATCGACATGGCTATGGTATTCGCCGAAACCAGCAGGGTCGCGAACAGCACGGCCAGGCAGATGCTTAGCAGGAAGGCCTTCACGTTCCCGATGGTGGAGACCATGTCGATGTCAAACGTCTGCTCCGCCTCGGTCCGCGTCGGCTCCGGCGCGTTGTGAAACAGCTTGTCCACGGCCACCGCGATCGGGCCCACGTCGCGGGCAGAATCTGCCAGGATCAGGAACACGTCGTCCTTCCCCCGGTGGATTTTCTGCTCCACATAATTCCAGTTGAAGAACACGGCCTGGGTCGGGATAGCAGTCTTGTAGACTCCCCTCAGGGTCAATTGCAGATCGAAGGGATACTTGACCCCCTGCACGACGATTCGGTCTCCGAGCTTCCAGCCCAAATGCTGCGCTAACTCAGTGCTGGCGATCGCTCCCGCCGGATCTCGTTGCCATGCAGCGACCTGCTGCGGCGGGATCTCGTATTCGGCATACACATCGAGAAACTGCTGGGGATCAACGCCGATCTGCAAAAAGCCATTCTTGGACTTCTCGTCTCCATAGCGCCCCCAGAACTGGTTCATGGGAACCACGTTGACCACTCCCGGGACCGCGTGAATTTTTTCGCGGTAATAGCTGGGCATGGCCACAAACAGCGACACGCGGTGCCGACAGACCAGCCGCAAGGCTCCCTTGGTTGTCCACTGCTCGACGTAGAAACTGCGCCAGATGGTCATCATGAAGGTGAGCAGGAGAAAGGAAAAGCTCAGACTGAGGATGGTGAGAACGCTGCGGCGCCGGTTGCGCCAGACGTTTCTCCCGACGAGTCGAGTCAGTGTCAAGACGGGCCTGTCCAGACCGCAGACCGCACGCACAAGGAACCAAGCCGGTCTACTTTGTTGTAGACACCGGCGCCTCGGTACCGGTTCCCAAGGCAGGGTCGACATGCAGTGGGTGGATCTCGCCGCTCCCGGCTAAGGAAAAAGCTGACGCCTGAAAGCGCCCGACAAGCGAATCGTGGGCGGCGGGTGAAGCTGCCCCTGACACAAACCATGTGTGGAACCTGCCCAGCGAGTACAACTGAAAGCAGTGACCGTGCGGTCGTGTATGACCGTGTGTCAGAGATTCATTGAGGAGTAGGACGCACGGATGCGTCGAACGGTACCGAGTTTCTCGGACAGGATGGCCCGCGTCATAAGTCATAGAGCCTCGCTAAGGAGCCTCTAGCCGCACTTCGGGAGCTACGCCTGCGAGGGCTCCGCGCCTGGTCTTTGCTTCCACCCGCGCTACTTCCCGAGAAACGGTTGCAATAGCGCTCTCCCGGAAGCTACGTCGTAGCCGTTGTCGAAAATGGCCATCGGCTCCGGAATGAGGGTCAGGACTAGCATCAGGAGCGCAAAAACTGCCAACCAGCGGCGCACTCCCGTGACCTTCGGCCACTCTGCGACCTGAGGGTGCCGGAAGCTGCTGAACCCGAGGAGCATAGCCCAGAGCAGCCACCCCACCCACAGGTACACTGCCATGGGAATCAGCACCAGAATGGTCAATCGCGAAACGAAGCGGTGCGCCCGGGGAGCGATCGAGAAGACGATGTGTCCACCGTCGAGTTGCCCGCCCGGGAGAAGGTTCAGCGAGGTTGCGAACATCCCCACCCACGCTGCAATCGAAACCGGATGCAAGGAGACCCTGTCCAGTGGCAGAGCACTAGCCGTGCGAAGCAAACCGAGGGCCGCCAGCCCGCGACGAACCAAATCAACCAGATGAAAGATGAGGGGATAGTGGAGCTCGATGCGGTCAGGGGCTGCGGCGGCGGCGTTCGCGGCAACCCGCGACATTCCCAGCGAGACCGCCAGCGTCGTCCCTGCCAGCACAAACCCCGCAATCGGTCCGGCAATGCCAATGTCAAAGAGCGCGGTCCGCGAGCGGATGGGAGACCGGATCCGGATGAACGCCCCCACGGTCCCGATCAGCGACGGGAAGGGGATAAAAAACGGCAGCGTGGCCTGCACCCGATAGTGAACGCAGTAGAGATAGTGCCCCATTTCGTGCGCCAGCAGGATGAGCATTAGGGCCGCGGAGAAGGGGATACCCAACAGCAGGCGTGAGGGCTGCTCCCACACCAAGTCGATGGGAAAAAAAGGAATGGAGCTGTTGTCTTCCGCCGACAACGCGGGCAGGTCATGCTGAAAATTCCACTCCATGTGTGAGCCTACGACCAACGTGGTGAAGATCGTCAGGCCCAACAGCAGGGCATGCAGCCAGTAACGCTGCCGGTATCGCGCTTCCACCCATAGCGGTGCGGGCTGGTAGTACTCGACGGTGGAGGTGGGAATTGGAGGACTGGGATCTGCCATGAAGTCATTCCGGGCCCGGCTCCGATTCTAAACTCTTTCGCAGGTGTCAGGTCACAGGTGGCGGGTCGCAGGTTCCGGGTCCCGTGGTCTCGAGCCTTGATTGCAGATCCGAGACCTGAACTCAATCGATGGACTGCAGCTCTTTGCCCGGCTTGAAGCGCACTGCCTTGCCAGGAGGAATTGCCACTTCGGCGCCGGTGCGGGGGTTGCGCCCGATACCGGTCTTGCGTGGCCGCACGTTGAATACGCCAAAGCCGCGCAGCTCAATGCGATCGCCCTTGGAGAGCGCCTTCTTCATGCTCTCAAAGACGGTTTCGACGGCCAACTCGGCCTTGGTCTTGGTGATGCCGGTCTTGTTCACCACTTCATTGATGATGTCCAGCTTGATCACAGGTGGCTCCCGGTAGCGGTCTGGGAATCGAGCACCAAGTGGTTGATGCTAAGGGAGATAAGGGAGATTGTCAACGCCCGTCCTGCTCCCGTAAGATGGCAGCACCCTCGATTCCAGCCAGAAGCTCTTAGCTGTGAGCCCTTAGCCAGCGTCCGTCGCGATCAAGGTTTCGTCTCCGGTTCGGGGAGACGGGGGCAGAGTTTTCGGGCGGACCGCTAACGGCCAAAGCTGATCGCTGCCTCCGAAGGAGTTTCATGCTGAAAAGTGACCGCTGGATCCGCAAGATGGCCCTGGAGCACGACATGATCAATCCGTTCTCCGAGAAGCAGGTGCGGGAAGGAGTGGTCTCCTACGGCCTGTCGTCTTACGGATACGACCTGCGCGTGGCCGATGAATTCAAGATTTTCACCAATGTGAACTCGACCATCGTCGATCCGAAGAAGTTCGACGAGAAGTCGTTCGTCACGGTGCGCACCGACGTAGCCATCGTACCGCCCAACTCGTTCGCGCTGGCGCGGTCGGTCGAGTACTTCCGCATCCCACGCAATATTCTTACCATCTGCGTGGGCAAGTCCACCTACGCGCGCTGTGGGATCATCGTCAACGTGACCCCTTTCGAACCGGAATGGGAGGGCTTTGTCACGCTGGAGATCTCCAACACCACTCCGCTGCCCGCACGTATCTACGCCAACGAAGGTTTGTGCCAGATTATTTTCTTTCAGTCCGATGAAGTCTGCGAGACCAGCTACGCCGACCGCAAAGGCAAGTACCAGGCGCAGAAGGGGATCGTTCTGCCGAAGCTCTAGCCTCAGTTGTGGGTCGTATAATCGTCAGCCGCTGGCGGGGCGGCTGTCTGTTGGTGCTGGCAAAAGCGCTGGGAGAATTCTCGGGAGCGAGCTGAATCCATGCTGTCGCAGCGGCCAGGCGCATCGCTGTCGCGGGATGTGAACACCACCTGTTGTGAAGAACGAACGACCGACGACGAGCGACAGACTCAGGCCTTCTCCGCCTCGCCTTCCTTGTACATGTACTTGATGGCGGGCTTGTAGATCACGACATTGGGCTTCCCGTTGCGGTTGACCTTGATGCAGGCCCGGTCGTACCACTCGAGCACGCCATGGATTTCTTCTCCGTCGCGCAGCACGATCACCATGGCAGTCTTGGCCTGCATCTGTTTCTGGTAATAGAAATTCTCGGCGTTGGTGGTCTCCGGCGGCGGCAGTTTCTTCCCGCCGCCCATCCGCTCGGGGCGTTCGCGTCGTTCCATAGGGGCCTGTGTAGGAGTTGCGTGATTGTGGTTGTGGTCGTTGCGGTGGAGTGAGGGCCGGATCAACTTGCGGTTTGCGAAGCCTTCCTGTTCGACCGAACCAGCCGTCGCTATGGAATCGATTGCGTCTTTCATGATGGCACCGCCTTTTTCACAAGCGTCTGGCGCAGAATGCAACACCCTCATGCCGTGATTGTGGAAGCCAGGAGGTAATCTGCTAAATAACGTAGCACAGAGGCCGGTCCAAAACAATCCTCAAGTAGCGGCAGGCCAAGGACTTTGCCTATGGCTTTCAGACGCCGGCCGTCAGTCGGGGCCGAGGCATGGGTACTCCGACCGACGACGGACCACGGACTCAGGGCGAAACCTGCAGGGTCGCCTTCCCGGAGATTTCCACTCCTGTATCGTTCTGCAGCATGTAAGCCTGGCTTGGGGAAACCATGTACAGAATCAAGTTGTTCGACAACTGGGGCAGCGCTGCCACTGCCCTCCCATTCGCTCCCACGGTGTAGGTGCCGCCGGTGATCTGGACCTGCTGCGAAACCGTGGTCAGCGTGGACCCGGTGTAGGAGTTCACCCACTCGTTCAGACTCACGGCGGAGGTTCCGTCCGGGATGAACGTGCCCACGCGCGTGAGGAAGCTGTTGGGGCTCGTAAAGGTCGTGAAGCCATCGTTCACCAGGGCGTACTGCCCCTTTAAATCCGCATTGGCAAACGAACTGGAAGTCTGCAGATCTGCAGTGCCGTCCTCGACTTTGTTGGGATCATTTACCAGGAAGAAGGCGCGCGAGGAGTTCACCATCCAGAACACATCCGTGATCGGATTTCCCCCGGAAGAGGGAATGAGCACCACGGTGGCGCGCCCGTGAGAATCCGGACCGGTCACTTGGCCGGAGGAGATGCTTTGATTGGAGATCGATGCGAGGTCTTGGGCAGAGTCGTAGGCGCCGCCACTCACGCTTCCTCCGCTGACGGTGAAGGCACCCGCGCTGCGCGCGAATCCCACTTGGGTGGAAGTATCGCCCGCACTGCCGAAGGCATAACTCCCGCTGATGGAGAAGGGCGCAGCGGCCTGCATTTCCCCGCGGCCCAACGCCAACAAGTTCGCATCCGTCTGCAGCATCGCCAGGGTGCTTCCATCGATCACGTAGTAAAGGTAATTGTTGGTGAACCCGAGACTATCGGTGGTGGAGAGCATGCCCCGACCGGTAGCATCGGGCGCGGTCACATTCCCCGCTGTCAGGGTCACAGGAGAAAGCACGGAATTGCGCAGCACGTCCAACACACCGGTTACGCCGGGCGCGTTGAACGTAAGCGTTCCCACCGTTGCCAACGAGCCTACTCCACCTACGAAGCCCGTAGTGCTCACGGTGTGCACGCCCACGACGAAGGTGCCGCTGGGAGCGCTGGTAAACTTGGTGGTGTCCTGCAGGTTCGCTATGCCAGAGGCATTGGCGAAGATGTCCGCTTCCGTGAGATAGAGCTGAGAGGTGCTGATCATGGTCACCGCCAGCTGAAAACTGCCCTGCGATCCCGGTAGATTGAACGTCATGAATCCATTGCCGTCCGCTCCGATGGTGTAGGTCCCGGTGAGGGGATTGGAAACGGCCGGACTGCCCGAGTTCAGCTGGTTGAAGTCATCCGTGCCGCTGGTGATATTCCCGTTTCCATCGGCCACGAATACGCCGGCCTCGGCGTAGTAGTTGTTATTTCCGTTGACATCGAGCCCGATTCCGGAGATCTGGTATTGGTAATTCCCCTTCAAGCTCGAGTTGCCGAAATTGCCGGTGATAGGAATGACGGCCCCCGTCGATCCGCAGCCCAAACTGAACAACAGCAGGCCGACAGTGATGCCAAGAATGACTTTGTTGGTCACGCCCGCAAATCGTGGGCTACGAGAGAATACGGCTGGCGCTGAAGCCTGATTCGACACCACTCCCTCCCTGTTGTCCCGGAATGATCTAACTCTTTGTAACCCTTGGCTCGGCCGAAAGTCTCGCAGTGTCACCTGCCGAGTTACTCCCCGCGTCAACGCCCGTGGTTTCTACCAGATAGAGTGAAGACGCCTCAAAAAGGTTGCGTTTGATGTTGGGCCTATGCAGCGAATGCAGGGGCTGTGGGAGGTGTGGAGATTCCGAAACTAGAAAAGGGGGGTGCGAAATCGGGCCTTTCTGGTCCAGGCCTCACGAGCAGACCACGAGTTTACTTTCCCAGCCCGTAGAGCTTAACGGCGTTCTCCCGGAGCACTAACCGCGCCAACTCCAGGGCCCGGTCGCGGGTAATCTCCCCGTCGTCGATCATGCCGGTCAGGGCCAGGGCCAGGGCCTGCCGGGCGGTTGCGTTGATGACGTAACCGTTTACATCCCAATCCATCTCCGGATCTCCCGGGCTCAGGTCGGTGCCGTACAAGATCTTTTCCGGATACCACTCCAGCCAGTAGCGCAGCACCTGGCTGAGCGTACGCGCCGAGAGCAACGCATCCTGCTCGGAGAAGTCGGCGTACACATTCGGCTTGCCTATGAGGAACGCCACCGCCTTTGTGTAGGGCCCGGACCCGCCGTGCAACAGGACGAACATCGTCTTCCGCAGTGAGGCGTCGTCCAGGATTGATTCGAGCAGCAGGGGATTCGCCCCTCCCAGGTCAAAATAGTTGCCGCAGCCGGTCCCGGTGTGGAGATGCACCGCCATCCCCAACCGTCCTGCCTCACGTGCGATGGTGCGGAACAGAGTGTCCTGCACCGTGAGATTTTCCGCCCGGGCGGGCACTCCGCCAGTGGCGTATTTCTCATAAATGCGTCGGGCGCCTTCCTGGTCCGCCACGCCAAAATCCAGCGGGCGCAAGTAGGCCGCCTCGAATTTGATTGCCGGGGCTCCCGCCTTCCGCTGCCGTTCGAGCGTGGGAGTCACGACCTTGGCCACGTACTCGTCGAGGCTTGGCGGCAGTGCCGCAACGCCCGCAGTTGCCATGTAGCCCCTGAGAAGGGCCGTTTCCCGTGCGTAGAACCGCCTCCGGTCGGGATTGTCGGCAAGCGCGTCAGTCGCCAGCGGCAGCATCAGCGCATCGTCAAACGGCACCCACAGGAAGCGGGGCGGGTTCAGCCCTCGCCCCATCGCCACCCGGTTCGCGAACATGTATTCGGTGCCCAGTTGGTCCAGCACCCAGGAGGGGAAGTTGTCGCCCTGTGCCCGCATGACCCGCTCCCGGGCTGACACCACTTCCATTACGTGCTCGGGATCCATGTCGCTGTACTTGTACCCGTAGAATTTCCGCCACGCTTCCAGCACGAGCGGGTTTTCCGGGCGTTGCATCAGCGAGGGCAAGGCCGGTTCGATAATGTTGCAGGGCAGCGCGTCATACTCGTCATCCCGCTCACCTCCACCCAGCACCTTTCCTACGTGAGTGTGGTTGTCCACGGCCTTGATCGTGTTGATGTCGTCCAGCAAGGCGCGCTCCGCCACAGTTTGTGCCAGCGCGGTACCGACCCCTAACCCCAGGACAACCCCCAGGCCCAGCAGCCATCTCATCTGCGCTTCCTCCGTTCCGCTATTGTCAACCCGCAAGTGGAGATCGGCGTTCAAAAATCACAAACGGAGGTCCCTTTCTCCTTGACACCTGCCCCCGCTCAACGTCACACTCCCCACTGATTGAGTTCCGCCCTGCAAAGCATTTCGAGTTCCTCGCAATCCGCTGCTGAACCGCTTCCCGCGAATGGGGAGACGTGCGTTATATCTACCAAACCCCACCTCTCCCGCCGTTTTCTGCGCTACCTCGCGCTCGTGCTCGCGACTTTGGTGCTGGTCATCTGGCTCGACGGATGGGTCAACCGCCTGCCGCCGTTGGCGGGTGCTCTGGCACCTGGGGAACGCGTCGGGGTCATTCATGTGCACACCAACGCCTCTTGTGGCAGCGGATCTCTGCCCCAGGTCATTGGAGCCGCACGGGACGCCGATCTCTCCTTCGTGGCCGTCACCGACCACAACCTGGCCCAGTCTGAGGCCGAAGTTGCCGCCGCCGATCCGCCCGAATTTTCCGTGATCGACGGCGAAGAAGTCAGCACCTCCGGCGGACACTTCCTGGCTCTCGGCATCTCCAGCCGCTGGTCCCGCGGATCCACCTACGACGCCCGTTCGCTGATGGCTTCCGCGCGCCGGGCCGGCGCCGTAAACTTCATCGCCCATCCCTATGGACTCAAGGAGCGCTGGGGCGACTGGGACGTGAAAGACTTCGACGGCATGGAGATCTGGAACGACGACGCCACCTGGCGTCACAACAGCGTTCTTACCATATTGGCGTCGCTCATCCTCTACCCCGTCAACCCCCGCCTGGCTCTGCTCCGCCTCGCCAGCACCCCGCGCGAGAATCTCGCCAAGTGGGACGAACTCCTCGAGCAGCGTCCGGTCGCCGGCATCTGCGGATCCGATGCCCACGCTTCCCTCCGTGTCAACGACCACCAGGTCGCCCGCTTTCCCAGCTACCTCTCCGTGTTTAGTCTGATTCGCCAGCACGTGTTGCTGGGGGCACAAGGCAGTGCCGATAGCGGCCAGAGCAGCGCGGACTCGCTGCTCACCGCCCTCAAGAACGGGAACGCCTTCTGCGCGGTTGACGGTCTTTACCCCGCAGATGGATTTACCCAGAAGGTGATCACCGCAGGCCAAACCGCCGGCCCAGGACAGTCGATCTTGTGGTCGCAAGGCAGTATTCTCCACGTCGCAGTACCGGTCGGAGCCGATCGGCCCATCATCCGCGTCCTGCGGGACGGCCGTGAGATTGCGAAGCGTCAAGCCCACGTCCTCGACCTGCCCCTGCCTGGTCCCGGCCAATACCGCACGGAAGCCTACCTTCCCCAGCCAGGCCTGACCGGCTGGCACCGTCAAACTCTCTGGATCTTCGCCAACCCCGTCCACGTCACCGCCCAATAACCAGGCCGCCAAGCCACGATTCTGCCGCAAAGTCTACCGGCGTTGTTTCGTGGAGCGGGGAAGGGACCTGGCAAGTCTGCTCCGCCTTCGGTGCACTTGGAAGATTCCGAAAACACAGGAGCCATGGATGAAACCGAACAAGGCAGGGCCTTCCAGGCACTATCGAACCAGATCCAAGTGATCCGGATTTGTCCGAGCCGGCTCCGGGGAATGCAGGCAGTGGAACTCCGCCGCCTGACCGGGCCGCGGCTCCAGGGGCAGTGCACCGGCCGGGCAATCTGAAATCCGACTTCCCGCGATTCCTTCAGCCCTGCCCCAGCTTGCAAACCGCCGCACAATCAGCCACCATGGCAACTCCTGACTTGCCATGAGCACCCAGCCCAGGACGCTGCCAGGGCGTTACTACACCGATCCCCAGAACTTTCGCCGCGAGCTCGAAACCTTCTTCTGCCAGATGTGGATCTGCGCCGGGCGCGAGCAACAGATCCCTGCGGCCGGCGACTTCTTCCTGCGGGAGGTAGCGGGCGAGAGCATCATCGTCACCCGCGATATCTCGGGATCGATCCGCGCTTTCTACAATGTCTGCCGCCACCGCGGAACCCGCATGTGCCGCGAGGATCAGGGCAAGTTTTCCGGCCGGATCCAGTGTCCTTATCACGGCTGGACCTACGCCCTCGACGGCAAACTACAGGGCGCACCGCACATGGACGTCCAGTTCCAGCGCGAAGAATATCCCCTGCACGCCGTCCACACCGGTCTTTGGGGCGGCCACATCTTCATCCACCTCGCTCCCGATCCCCTGCCTTTGACCAGTCAACTCGCTGACCTCCCGCAGAAATTCGCTTCCTGGGGTATGGCGGACCTCCGCCTCCACCGGCGCTGCGTCTACGACGTCCAAGCCAACTGGAAGCTCATCGTCCTCAACTACAACGAATGTCTGCACTGCCCAGTGCTGCATCCCGCGCTCAACCGCATCACCGACTATTGCAGCGGCCACAACGACTCGCCCAATTCCAGCTACATCGGCGGCTCCATGGAGTTCCGCGGTGGCGCCGAAACGATGAGTATCGACGGCCAGCGACACCGCGACTATCTGCCCGGGCTCAACGAGACACAGCGTCACCGGGTTCTTTATTACACCGTCTATCCCAACCTGTTCCTCAGCCTCCACCCTGACTACGTCATGACCCACACCCTCTGGCCAAAGGCGGTCGATCGGACTGAAATTATCTGCGAGTGGCACTTCCATCACGCACAAATGGCCCAGCCAGATTTCAAGGCTGACGATGTGGTGAATTTCTGGGACATCACCAACCGCGAAGACTGGGGAATCTCCGAGCTTTCGCAGAAGGGCGTCAGCTCCCGCGTCTATGGCCCAGGGCCGTATTCGGCCCAAGAACGCCTGCCCCAGGCCTTCGACCAGATGATCCTCGACCGCGAACGCAGCAAGAGTTAATGTCGCCGCCGCAGCCCAAAGGGAAGAACCTCGGTGCCTTCTTTTCGCACAGCTTGGATGAGTCAGGATCGTCGAGGCGCAATCAGCGTGATTTCGACCGCTCGCGTCTTTGCTGCGGTGCACCCAGAGAAGAACTTTGCGGTCGCTGTGCCTTGGAAACCAGTCACGGTTTTCGGGCGCAAGCAACGCGGGGAATACCCTGCAAGTCGGGCGTGATCCTCGTCTCCTGCCAACTGCTCAACAACCCGCGGACCCCTTCCGCGATGGTGCCGCTGATTTCCATCACAAGATAGCCGCCGGCTTTCAGGAAGGTATGCGCGGCCGGGATCAGCCTCTCAATCACTTCGAGTCCGCTGGGGCCCGCGAAGACCGCGCCACGCGGTTCGAATTTGCGGACTTCGAGTTGCACCTGATCTTCCTCGGATTGGCTTACGTATGGCGGGTTGGAGACGACAAAATCGAAGGACTGGGGCGCAAGGCCGGCGAGCAGGTCGGTGTCATGGAAAAAGAGGCGGCGGTTCTGGTCAGACATGCGGAACTCGAGTTGAAGGCGGGCGGCATTGGCCTCTGCGATTTCGAGCGCGGCTGGGCAATTGTCGGTCGCGTGGATCTCGGCGTCGGGAAGTTCCTTGGCAAGGGCCAGGGCAATGGCGCCCGAGCCGGTGCCCACGTCGGCGATGCGAGGGTGCTCGATCGCCTTCGCCATCGGCAGCACGGTTTCGATCACGTGCTCGGTCTCGGGGCGCGGGATCAGGACGGCAGGAGAGACGATGAGGTCGAGCCCCCAGAATTCCTGGTGACCGGTGATGTACTGTGCCGGGACACCTTGGGCTCGCTGGGCGAGGGTTTCCTGGTACCTGGATTGCTCCTCCGCTGTGAGTTCGCGCTCGGGATGAGCATAGAGATAGGCGCGGTCACAGGCAAGAACGAACATGAGAAGCAACTCCGCGTTCAGGCGCGGTGAGGGAACCCGTTCGGCGGTGAGCCTCTCGATGGCGGATTGAAGAACCGGTTTCAGGAGCACTGGAGTATTTCAACACGCAGGGTTTGGAGTGGGGCAGCAGCACCTGACCGGCGCCTTAGAAGATAAAGCGTAAACGTAACTTGTCGTAGGAGATGGGAACCCACTGATCGTTCTCCGAAACTTCCAGAGTCTCTTCGGGTCGCAGCCAGCGCTTGGACACGTTTCCGTTGCGCAGCTCGAGGCCGCCGCTACTCATCGAGACGTCCCCTTCCAGCCAGCTTCCATCCGCCTGGAGCACGCGAACCCGCTCCTTCTTCGCGGCCCTTTCGCCTTCGCCCTTCAGCTTTTCTGCCTGGTAGTGGGTACCCAGGGCATCTACGATGGGCTGCAGCTTGCCGTCCATCACGTCCGTGAGCTGGTGAATGGTCAGGCCGATGCGGTGATCGGTGACGCGGTTCTGCGGGAAGTTGTAGGTGCGGATCTTTTCGCTACGGTCGCCGGTGCCGACCATGGCCTTGCGTTCTTTGGCCAGCGCTTCCTGCTGCTTCTGCATTTCCACTTCGTACAAGCGCGAACGCAGAACGCGCATGGCCTTTTCGCGGTTCTTGATCTGCGATTTCTCGTCCTGACAGCTCACCACGGTGTTGGTCGGGATATGCGTGATACGCACGGCTGAGTAGGTGGTGTTCACGCTTTGGCCACCGGGGCCGGAAGAGCAGAAGGTGTCGATGCGCAGGTCCTTGGGTTCGATCTTGATGTCGACGTCTTCCGCCTCGGGGAGCACGGCCACGGTGACAGCCGAGGTGTGCACGCGGCCCTGCTGCTCGGTTTGCGGGACGCGTTGCACCCTGTGCACGCCGCTTTCGTACTTGAGTTGGGAGTAGACGCGCTGGCCCTCAATGATGGCGATGACTTCCTTGAGGCCGCCGACCGAAGACTCCGAGGTCGACAGCACTTCCACTTTCCAGCCCTTGGTTTCCGCGTAGCGCGAATACATGCGGAACATTTCGGCCGCGAACAGGGTAGCCTCGTCGCCGCCGGTGCCGGCGCGGATTTCGAGGATGACGTCTTTTTCGTCGTTGGGGTCCTTGGGAATCAGGAGGACTTTCAACTCCTGCTCGACCTGGCCCAGACGAGCATCGAGTTTGTCCAGTTCCTCCTGCGCGTAGGCGCGCATCTCCGGGTCGTTTTCCTCGGCGAGGACAGCCCGGCTCTCGGCGATGCCGCGTTTCAGATCCTTGTATTCCCGGTACTTCTCAACGACCAGTGTGATTTCGCTGTGCGCCTTGGCGGTCCGCTGGTATTTCGCTGAGTCGCTGATAATTTCCGACGAGGCGAGGGCCCGGGTCAGTTCCTCATAGCGGGCTTCGATTTGGTCGAGTCGTTCAAACATGGGAACCAGTTGTAGGTCGTTATTACTGCCGGCTGCCGGTCGGGGGTGAGGTTGGCTCTGCAGCTTGCACCGCGACGAGCCCCCCTAGGCAATGACCAATTCCCCGCCGTGCTGTTTTTCGAGATCCATGGCCTGGTTGAGAGCGACGATGGCACATTCCACCTGGTCGTCGGACGGGGGCTGGGTGGTGATTCTCTGTAGCCACAGGCCGGGGGCGGTCATCAAGGCGAACAGGGATCCACGATGCTTGGCGGCAAAGCGGATGATTTCGTACGACACACCCGCGATGACAGGCAGCAGAAGGATGCGGGCAGAGAAGCGCCCCCAGAACGTAACCGCCGGCACCAGGGTATAGACCAGGATTGAGATGATCATCACGGTCATCAGGAAGCTGGTGCCACAGCGCGGGTGGAAGGTCGAATACTTCTGCACGGTCGGCGCGGTAAGTGGGTCTGCGTTTTCGAAGGCGAACACGGTCTTATGTTCAGCGCCGTGATACTGGTAGACGCGGCGGATATCCTTCATCCATGCGATCGACCAGATAAAGAGCAAGAACAAAGCGATGCGGATTGCGCCATCGACCAGGTTGAAGACGATGCGCTCGCCGAAGATCGGGTTCACGCGCTTCAGTTCCGTGGCCGCCACCAGGGGAACGAACTTGTACATGAAGATGAAGAAACCCAGCGAGAGAATGATGTTGAGGGCGGCCAGCCAGCCGTTGATTTCGAGTTTCTTGCCCGGCTCGTCGGGCGCGATCTCGTCGAGCGCGGTGTTCGCCGAAAAACGCAGGGCACGGAAGCCGAGGGTCATGGCGTGGCCCAGGGTGACGACCCCGCGGACAACCGGCCACCCCATCCATTTGTGCTTGTCCGAGGGCCGCTCGAGGGGTTCGCTGTGGGTGGAAACTTCGCCCGAGGGCTTACGCACCGCGATGGCCCAGGCGTGCGGAGAGCGCATCATGACCCCTTCCAGAACGGCTTGCCCGCCGACTAGAGTCTCCTCGCCGCTCTCCAACGCCGGGAGCAACTGCACCGCCACTAGGAAACGCCATATTTTGCCCAGCAAATGCATGCTCATTTAGATGATACTTCCGGGTGGGAAGGACCATGCGGTAAGAGTATCACAGGCGTCGATCGAGAGATGACAGCTGCGGAAGTGATTTTCCACCCATACTTAGAGAGGGCTCCCGCAACTAGCAGGCGGGAATGATGCGCAGATTTTCCGAAACCTGCGAGGCCATCGCGGGGACCACGAAGAAACTCGAGAAGACCCGTATCCTAGCCGAGTACTTCCACTCGCGCACGGTGGAGGAAGCGGCTGTGTCGGCGGTGTTTCTCTCGGGACGGCCGTTTCCGGCGTGGGAGGAGACCACGCTCCAGGTGGGTGGGCGCCTGTTATGGCAGGTGGTCAGCGACCTTGCCCAGAAGACCAACGAGGAATTGAGCGCGGCGTACCGCCGCCTGGGAGATCTCGGAGAGGTGGCGCGAGAGGTACTGCCGGAGCGACCTGATTTCCCGGTGCTGAATGTGTCGGACGTGGAAAGGTTCTTCCGGCGGATCGCCGCCGCCCGAGGGCCGGCGGCGAAGGGCGCGATGGTGCGGGAGTTGCTGGAACAGGTTTCGCCCCTCGAGGCCAAGTACCTGGTCAAGATCATAACCGGGGATTTGCGCATCGGGCTGAAGGAGAGCCTGGTGGAAGAGGCGATTGCCCGCGCCCACCGCACAACGCTGGCCGAGGTGCAGCGGGCCAACATGCTGCTGGGAGATATCGGCGAAACCTTGCGGCTGGCGGGCCGGGGCGCGCTGGGCGAGGCGCGCATGCGGTTGTTCCATCCTGTAGGCTTCATGCTGGCCAGCCCGGCGGAATCGGCCCAAGAAGCGCTGAGTTATTTCCAGCAGGCGTCGGTCGAGGACAAGTACGACGGAATCCGGGCCCAGGCGCACGTCGCGGAGGGGGAGGTGAGGTTCTTCTCGCGCACCCGTGACGAGATCACCGAATCGTTTCCCGAGCTGCCAGATGCGTTGGCGGGACTGTCGCGTGCCGCCATCCTGGACGGGGAAATCGTAGCCTGGCAATATCCCGAGAACCGGCCCGGAGAATCGGGACAGGCCTTGCCGTTCGGCGCGCTCCAGCAGCGGCTGGGACGCAAGAAGGTCAGCGCAGGGATGATGCGCAGGGTGCCGGTGGCGTACCTCGTCTTCGACGTGCTGTACGCAGACGGGGAACTTCTGTTGGAGCAGCCTTTGCGGCAGCGGATGGAAGTTCTGGAGGAGCTGCTGGCATCGACCAAAAGTCCAAACCACCAAGGAGGTACGAGAAGCAGGCCTCCTCGGGCCGGCCAGGGAACCCTGCTCTTTGAAGGCGAGGCGTGGGCAACTGCCTGCGTGATTCGGGGGCCGGTGGCGCAGGCGTCAACGGCGGAGGAGCTGGAGGTTTTGTTTGCTGCCGCGCAGGCGCGTGGGAATGAAGGGTTGATGATCAAGGACCTGGAGTCGCCGTACACGCCGGGACGGCGGGGGAAGTCGTGGCTGAAGATGAAGCGCGAACTGGCCACTCTCGACGTAGTGGTCACGGCGGCGGAATACGGGCATGGAAAACGCATCCGAGTTCTGAGCGATTACACCTTCGCGGTGCGCGATGGGGAGCGACTGGTGAACATCGGCAAGGCGTATTCCGGATTAACCGACACGGAAATCGCGGAGATGACCCGGTGGTTTCTCGAGCACACGATCGACGACCAGGGATTCCGGCGAGTGGTTGAGCCCAAGATCGTGCTGGAAGTGGCTTTCAACAACATCATGCAGTCCGAGCGGCACGACAGCGGGTATGCCTTGCGCTTCCCGCGGATCGTGCGCCTACGTCGGGACAAGACGGTGGAGGAAGCAGATACGATTGAGCGGGTGAAAGAAATCTATGCGTCCCAGGCGCCTCGGGAGAAGTCTTAGCTGCCGCGCAGACAGCCAACCACAGAGACACAGAGGCCCAAAGGCACGGAGACGCTTGGTCCAGATTGGTTGGCTGCCGAGCGTTCTTCCCGAACGACCACGGTGCGGGCGTTCGCCAGGGGCCTTCGGGGTAGACCTTGGCGTAAGAGAAAGCAGCGGAGACGTGAATGGAAAAAATGCCCAAAAAACGAAACGCCCCAGACTCAAAGAGTCATGGGACGCTCGCTCGAACAGCCCTCCCCCAAGTGCTGCTCAAGAAGAAGAATGCGGCATGAGCGAAATTTTGTGAATGGCACGGATGGGCTATGGGATAGCCGCTTGGTGGGACAGGCGCAGACCGCTTTAGTGGCGGTGCTGCTGTTCGCCTTCACTCACCGGGATCACGCAGCCGTGGGCGACTTCACACTCCACGTGTTCGAACTGAATGGTGGTGTGCTCGATGCGAAAGCTGCGGTGGAGAACGTCCTTCACATCTCGCAGGATGCGCTCGCTGGCCGAAGGTGGAATGTCGGCGATCGCGATGTGGCAGGAGAGGGCGTGGCTCTCCGAGCCGATGCTCCAGACGTGCAGGTCGTGAACTTCGTTGACACCTTCCACCCTGCGGATGGCGGCTTCCACCTGGGCGAGTTTCATGCCACGGGGCGTGCCTTCGAGCAGGATGTTCAGGGTATCCCGCAAGATGCCGAATGACGACCACAGGATCAGCGCGCCGATGCCAAAGGAGAGCGCGGAATCGATCCAATTCTGGCCGGTATAGGAGATGGCCCAGCCGCCCGCGATGACGGCCGCCGTGGAAAGCGTGTCGCCCAGTTCGTGGATCAACACGCTGCGGATGTTGATGTCGCCGCGCGTGCGGTAGAGCAGCCACGCAATCACGCCGTTCATCGCGACTCCGGCCGCGGCAACGGCCATCATCAGCCTGGAATCGACGTAGGCCGGGGCCTGCAGGCGGCGGAAGGCCTCGTAAAAAATCACGAAAGAGATGACGATGAGGCAACCGGCGTTGACCATCGCCGCCAGCACACCGGCACGATGGTACCCGTAAGTCTTGGTCGCGCTCGGGGGTCGGGCCTGGATGCGCACCGCGACCAGCGACAGCAGCAGAGCCAGCAGATCGGACAGGTTATGGCCGGCTTCGGAGAGCAGCGCCAGCGAGTGGGCGCGAATGCCGGCGACAACCAGTACGGCAATATACACGGCCGTGACCAGCAAAGAAACATTCAGGACCCGCGAGGTTCGATCCCCACCGCCGAGATTGTCGCCCACATGCATTGCTGTAAGTCTACCGGGGTGCGGGAACGGGCTTCAAGATGCCGAACGGACCATCCTTCCGCAGCCGGGACCGCGCGCGTCACCCGGTCCTTTGCCAAGAATGCAAGGCTGGCCTGATAATCTTCGGGTCAGGCGCCGTTGGGGCCGGCAAATTTCTCCATGAGCACTGCGGATGTCGTCATCGTCGGAGGCGGGATCGTCGGCTCGAGTATCGCATATCAGCTGACCGCGGCGGGCTGCCGCGACGTGCTTGTGGTTGAGCGAGAGAGCCAGCAAGGCAAGGGCTCGACGGGCAAGAGCATGGGCGGGGTTCGGGCGCAGTTCTCGACGCCGGTCAGCATTCGAATGTCACTCTACTCCATTCCCTTCTATGCCAGCTTTGACGATCGGCTGGGATATCCGGCCGGATACCAACCCCAGGGGTACCTGTTCTGTGCCACCAGCGGGAAGCACATGGCCTACCTGCGGACAAATTACGAGAAGCAGGTGGAGCTGGGATTGAAGGATGCACGCATCGTGAGCGGCGACGATATCCGCTCCTGGTTCCCGCAGTTGCGCGGTGACGACATTGTGGGCGGAAGCTTTTGCGCGACCGACGGCTTCGTCGATCCCTACAGCGCGATGATCGGGTTCATGACCTGGGCCGGAGAACACGGGGCGACGCTGTGGAAAAACACACCGGTGATCGCGATCCGGCGGGATGGGCGCGCGATTACAGGAGTAGAAACGTCGCGCGGGCCGGTAGCCACGCGGGTGGTGGTGAACTGCGCGGGGCCTTGGGCGGCAGATGTGGCGCGCCTCGCAGGAGTGGAACTGCCCATCCAGCCAGTGCGGCGAATGCTGGTACCCACCGAGCCGTTCGATCAGTTTCCGCACACCGCGCCGATGATCATCGATATGTCCAACGGATTCCATTTCCGACCGGAGTCGCTGGGATTCCTGCTGGCTTGGAACGATCCGGAAGAGACCCCGGGCTACAAGACAGATTTCGAGCCCTCCTTCATTGAGAAGATCCTGACGCGCGCCGCCGACCGGGTGCCGTGCTTCGAAAACCTGGCAGTGAATCCCAAGCGGGCGTGGGCTGGATTGTACGAGATGACGCCCGATCATCATCCCATCCTGGGCGAAGTGGGGGAAGTGTCCGGATTCTTTCTTGCGAACGGTTTCAGCGGCCACGGCGTGATGCATGCACCCGCGACGGGCAAGATCCTGGCGGACCTGATTCTGATTGGCAAGACGGACTTGATTGACGCATCGCTGCTGAATTTCTCGCGCTTCGCGGAGGGCCGGCTGATCCACGAGACGGCCGTGCTGTAAGAATCCCGCGTAGGAGGCAGCGCCCCCACCCTCGAAGGAGAGCTGTCGTTCTCAACTGGGCTTCGGCCGCCTGACCTCTCCACCAGGCGCCACCTTACTACGACACCGGGGGAAACCAACGAGACGATGCGGGAATACAACTACTGGCTGACCACCGCGGAGATGCCGCAGACCAAACCCGCGCAACCACCGCCGGAGACGGCCGATGTGGCCGTCATAGGGGCGGGTTTCACGGGTCTGTCGGCGGCGCGAACGCTAGCCGGGAAGGGTGCGGCGGTGGTGGTGCTCGAGGCCGAGACTATCGGCTGGGGCGCCAGTTCCCGAAACGGCGGCATGGTGCTCACCGGCCTGAAATTGGGAGTCAACAAGTTGATTTCCAGGTACGGGCGGGAGCGGACGCAGCGCATGTACGCGGCATCGCTGGCCTCGATTGATTGCGTAGAGCAGATGGTGCGCGAGGAGGCCATCGACTGCGACTTCGCGCGCTGCGGGCACCTGGAGGTGGCCTCGAAGCAGGCCCACTTCGACGATTACGCGCGACAGGCCGAGGTGATCGCGCGCGAGTTCCACCACCAGCTGAGAGTGGTGCTACGCCATGAGCTGAGCTCCGAGATCGGCTCTGACCTTTATTACGGTGGCATGGTCGATGAGGTAAGCGCGGGACTGAATCCGGCGCGCTACGTCGCCGGGCTGGGTCGGGCGGCGCTGAAGGCCGGAGCCTGCGTCCGCGAGCAAACACGGCTGCTCCGCATTGAGCGGGAGACGCGCAAGGGCACGCCGGGATGGAAAATCTCGACCTCGGGGGGGGCGCTCTGGGCGCGTGAGGTGCTGGTGGGCACGAGCGGCTACACGGGAGCCGCCACACCGCAGCTGCGCAAGAAACTCATTCCCATCGGTTCGTACATCATCACCACCCAGGTTCTGCCAGAAGCGCTGGCCCGCGAATTGAGCCCGCGCGGCCGCATGATCTATGACTCCAAGCATTACCTCTACTACTACCGCCTGACGCCAGACCACCGGATGCTGTTCGGCGGGCGGGCGGCATTCTTCCCCGAAACCGCAGATACCATCCGAAAAAGCGCCGAGATCCTCCGCCGGGGCATGATCGAGGTCTATCCCCAGCTGCGCCAGACGAAGGTGGAGTTCGCGTGGGGTGGCACGCTCGATTTCGCCTTCGACACCATGCCGCACGCGGGGCATATCGACGGGCTGTACTACGCCGTCGGGTACGCTGGGCATGGCGTTGCGATGGCCACCCTGCAGGGCCAACTCCTGGCACGGCAGATCGCAGGCGAAGAGGTCGAGAATCCATTTGTAGGCATCCCTTTCCCGGGAGCGCCTCTGGGTCTCTACAACGGAAGACCCTGGTTCCTGCCGCTGGCCGGAGCCTGGTACAAGGTCCTGGACTGGGTAAGCTGAAGAGACTCTGACCTCGCGAGCGGGGCGAATGCCCGGGTGTCTTGGTCGGACGAAAACCTGTTCCGAGGTTCCTGAGGTTTGGCCTCTTTCTCCACTCTAGGAGGAAACGGTCCGTCCCGGCCTCGCGCCCAGCAACAGATATACGACCGGCCCCAGCGCCAGGGCCAACGGTCCCCAGAGCAGGCCGTAGACATCGAGGGTTCCGCCGTTTCCAAACAGGCTTCCGGTCAGCGCGATCACGCTCATGGTCAGGACGGCGACCACTGCCGCAATGAGACCCAACCTCCCCCCCGGAATCACAAAAGGCCGCTTCATCTGCGGCATCTTGCGGCGGAGTTGCCACGCTGCCAGCACCGTCATCACCGTCGTCGCTACCCGCAGCCAGTTGTAGATGGTGATGAGCTGGGTCAGCGAATGAAATGCCAGCAGGCCATAGACAACGCCCGATACCACGATGGCCACCCATGGTGTGCCAAATCGGCGATGTTTGCGGGTTAGCCCGGGAGACAGGTAGCCGTCCTCGGCCATAGCGAAGGGCATGCGGGTGGAGGTCAGCACGGTAGCGTTGAGTAGCGAAAGGTTGGTCACCATGGCCGCCACCGTCATCCAGGAGCCGAGCCAGGGGCCGCCACTCAGCTGGGCTGCGTCCGAGAAATAGCGTGTATGCCAGTCCTGCCAGTTCCCCAGCGCGGCCAGCGAAGCCAAGGTGGGCAGGAAATATACCGCGATCGACATGGGCACCACGATCGCCAGCGCCAGCGGATAACTACGCTGCGGGTTCTCGACTTCCTCGGCGACTGTGGAGCATTGCTCGTATCCGGAATACAGCCACAGGCCGAGGGCAAGCCCCACTCCAAATACGCTAAAGCGGGGCTGATGGGGCGGGACGACGGGCAGAAAGGGATTGTGGCGCCACTCGAACAGCCCCAGCACAACCAGCACGAGGACCGGCAATAGTATGAAGATCTCCATTCCCGTGGCGAACCTTCCTACGGCGTCGATGCCGCGCACGTTGACGTAGGTGATGAGCGAGACGATCAGCAGGGACACCAGATAGTGTCTCCAGCCGGTGAGTTCCGGGATGTAGAAGCCCAGGTAGTCGGAAAACTGCACGGCATACGCCGCGCCCAGCAGGAACGAGGCGCACCAGTTCCACCAGCCAACGAGAAAGCCCCAGAGGTCGCCGAAGCCGGCGCGCACCCAGCGGTAGAAGCCTCCTTCGACGGGCATGGCCGTGGTGAGTTCGGCCGACACCAGCGAGACCGGAATCGACCAGAACAGGGGGAGCACCAGCAGATAAATCAGCGTCATGCCCGGGCCGGAGGTGGTCACCATGTCCTCCAGCCCGAAGGGACCTCCCGTGCAGTAGGAGAACATTACCCAGACGAAGTAAAAGAGCCCTGCCTTGCGGATGGCGGGTTTGGCGCTGGTGGAGGGTGCCACGGGATATCGGATCGCGAGCAACGATTATACGGGGAGAAGGGCAGTGTGCGTCCCCGGCGGCTGTGCCGGGGTGTCTCGCCCTCGACCGCTATTCCTATGCGGCGCTCACGTTATGCGGGGATGATCATCCGTCGAGCCCGCCCGAGGTGCCCTTCTCCCCAGCCCTTCGTCGCCGATGTCATGCCGCCAGGTTTCCGCTCAAGGCGCCTTCGAGTTCCAGCAGCTTTCGCTTGATCTCGAGCCCTCCGCCGTAGCCGCAAAGCGTGCCGTCGGAGGCGATGACCCGGTGACAGGGCACGACAATCGCAATCGGATTGCGGTGATTGGCCAGCCCCACAGCGCGGAATGCACGGGGTTCACCGACCGACCTGGCGATGTCAGCGTAGGTTCGTGTCTCCCCGTACGGGATCGCCAGAAGGGCCAACCAGCATCGCAACTGGAAGGCAGTTCCGTGGAGATCGAGCGGGAAACTGAAGGCACGCCGTTCCCCACCGAAGTATTCCTTCAATTCGGAGACGTACCGCCGGAGTTTAGAAGGCGCCTCCTGCCAGGCGATGCCGTCGCGCGAGAGCCGGCCTCCCCCTCCGAATTCGAGAGCGCGCAACCCCTTGGTCGAGGCTGCCAGGAGAAGTGGACCGAGAGGGGACTTGTAGCGAGCGAAGTGAATGGCTTCCATGGTTTCGCGGCAACTGCCATTGTACTCCCAGCACACCGGGAAACCCGGTCCTGGTTCCGATGACGCCAGACAAACCCTGCAAGGCAAAAAAGCCTTCCGCGAGTGCGGAAGGCTTTTGGGGGAGTGCTTTCTGGTTCGATCAGAACCGGAGAGCAAACTATTTCGGGGGCGCCTGCTGATCCTGGCTCGCCGGCGGGGCAGCGGAGCCGGAGGCCAACTGCTCCAGGTTGTTCTTCAGGAGGCTGATCTCCACGCGTCCACCGGTCGTGCGTTTCGTCTTGGCTTCATTTTCCGCAGCCGGGACCGGGGCGTTGCCCATGCCCACGACATAGATGCGAAATACCGGAATGTCATGGTTGAGCACCAGATAACGCACCACCGAATCGGCCATCTTCTGGGAATTCTCGATGGCGGCTTGTCCGTGGCCGCTCGAGAAACCCTGCACTTCGATGATGTAGCCGTGCTCGCTCTTCAGCGGGGTGGCCATGGCATCGAGAGCGTCCTTGGCGTTCTTGCTCAGCACCGACTGGCCGGGCTTGAAGCGGATCTCGGTCTGCGCCGAGGTCTGGTACTGGTCGATATTGCCGACGACCTGCTCATCCTTGTCGAGACGAGAGGCCGCTTGCTGCGCCGACTGCTGCGCGGCATTGGCGCGGTTAGTGGCATCGATCGCATGCTGGTCGGCTTCATTCGCCTTATTCGACGCCAGCTGGATGCCCTGCTGCGCACGCGCATCCACGTCCTTGATCATCTTGGTGTTGGCCGCGGTGAGCTCATCGAGCTCGTTGACGCGATCCTGGATCGGTGCGGTCTGGCGCTGTACATACTTCTTGCGGGCGAAGGGGTTCAGCTTGCCCCAGAAACCTTCCTTCGTATCCGGGGTCAAGGGCTGCTTGCCAGTCGCGGTTTCGGCCTTGGTGGTAGCCGGCGCAGCCTGGTCAGCCGTCTGAGTGGTGGCGGTGGACTGCGCGGGTGCAGACGAACTCTGCTGGGCCAGCGCGGGAATTGCCAGGGCCGCCGCCAGCAGCAACGTAACCAATGAGCGGGTCTTCATGTCGAACTTCCTCCGGTTGAGGGAGCGTTGCGGCTCCACTCAGTACGCTTCACGAGCGTTCGCGTGATTTTGATTGCGTCTCCAACGGGTGAAATGAGCAAGCTCACGCTTTGCCAGGCATACGGTGACGCGACGTACGCCTTGGATCCTACCATTCTCGGCGCCGCCTGGTTAGGTAGCGCCTGTGTTCTCTATTAACAGGTCAAGTGCCAAAGCTCCTGCTGAAGGAGCAGCGCTAAGTTCTTGTGGGACAATCCCATTGTATCCTACCGCGCAGCCCGCTCGCTGGCCTTCAAGGCGTCGTACGGTAATTTTGGCGGAACTGCTATAAAAACTACGTGGGATCTTGGGCCGCAAGCAAAACGCCAGGATTGGGGGGAGAAATGGCGGGGAGGTCGGTTGTGCTGCGAATTTGCACATCTTGGGCAGGACTGTTGCTCCTGTTGGCGCCCTGCTCGGAGGCCGCTGCCAACCAGCCTTCCTCCACTCCGGCACTCGCTTCCGGCAAGATTCCCAGCGTACGGCTCGACCAGTACTCGGACCTGGCTGTCGGCTGGATGCAGCAGTATCTGCGCATCGACACCACCAATCCTCCCGGCAACGAGGCCAAGGCGGCCGCGTTCTTCAAGGCGATTCTGGACGGGGAAGGCATCGAGAATCGTGTCTTTGCCTATGCCCCCGGCCGCGCTGATCTGTGGGCGCGACTTGGGCACTCCACCGCGACGGCCAAGCGCCCCATCATCCTGCTGAACCACATGGACGTGGTGACTAGTGACCCAACCCACTGGAGCGTCCCGCCGTTCAGCGGGGCCCTGATGGACGGCGTCCTGTACGGGCGCGGGGCTCAGGACATGAAAAACGAAGGCCTGGCCCAACTCGTCGTCATGGTCATGTTAAAACGGGAGAAAGTGCCGCTCGACCGGGACGTGATTTTCCTGGCCGTCAGTGACGAAGAGGTGTCGGGAACGGGCAGCGACTGGATGATTTCCCACCAGCTGAGTCTCCTCGATAACGCCGAATTCCTGATCAACGAGGGCGGCGAGAACCTGCTCCAGGACGGACGCGTGCAATACATCGGGGTGGACGTGGGCGAGAAGACGCCGTTCTGGCTGCATGTCGTGGCCCATGGGCGTCCCGGCCACGGCTCGCGGCCCATCCCTGACTCGGCACCCAATCGCCTGGTCGATGCGCTGGACCGGATCCTCGCCTACCGCCCGCCCTATCGAGTGCTGCCGGTGGTGGAGGAGTTCCTGCGTGACATGGCTCCTTACCAGTCGCCGGAACGCGGCGAGCAGTTCCGCAATATCCGGCAAGCCCTCGAGAACAAATCCTTCCAACAGGAGGTCGACCGGGACGAGTCTTTGGACTTCCTGCTGCGCGACACCGTCTCCCTGACCATGCTGGGAGGCTCGGAGCAGACCAACGTCATCCCTCCGGAGGCGTGGGCCAACCTGGATGTCCGCCTTCTCCCGGGCGAGGATCCCAAGGAATTCCTGGAGACCATCCGCAAAATCGTCAACGATCCCAATGTCACGGTGGAGCCCCAGCAACCGGAGTTCCGCGTGGCGAATTACTCCCCCACCGACACGGCGCTCTACGACTCTATCCGGCAGGTATCGGCACAGTACTTTCCAACTACCCCGGTCGTTCCCAACCTCACCAGCGGATACACCGAGAACCAACGCTACCGGCCGCTCGGGATCATCTGCTACGGATTCACCCCCTACACCGCCACCGACGCCGAGGGCAGCACCGAACACGGCAACGACGAACGCGTGCGGGTGGAGGAAGTGCGCCGCGCTCCGCGGTTCCTCTACGACGTGGTGGTAGCCACGGCCGGCGCGCGCTAATCAGAGCATGAATCCAAACGGAGGGCGAGCTGTGCCCGCGAAATGCGGGCAGGAATCATGAAAGCTCTCGACGACAGGCGCAGCATTCGGGCCGCCTACGACGCAGTGGCCCGGGTCTATGCCGAAGCAATCTACGATGAGCTGAAGGGCAAACCTTTCGATCGCGAGCTACTCGACGGTTTCGCGGAACGTGTGCGCAGCCGGGGCCTCGTGTGCGATCTGGGGTGCGGCCCCGCCCAGGTTGCCCGTTACCTCCGTGATCGGGGGGTGAATGCCTTCGGGCTCGATCTTTCTGCCGGCATGCTGGCGGAAGCGCGGAGGCTCAATCCCGACCTCGGTTTTGCCCTGGGAAGCATGTTTGCGCTTGGCTTGAAATCCGACGCGCTGGCCGGGATCGCCGGTTTCTACTCCATCCTTCACGTTCCACGTGATCGCGTGCTCGCCGTTTTTCGGGAACTGCGGCGGGTCCTGCAGCCCGGCGGACTGTTGCTGCTCGCCTTCCACCTGGGAAGCGGCGAAATGCACCATGAGGCGTGGCTGGGGAAGCCGGTGAGTTTCGAGGCGACCCTGTTTGCCAGCGACGAGATAGCCGGATATCTCCGGGCTGCGAACCTAGGGGTCGAACAGGCGCTCGAGCGCGATCCTTATCCTCCGGACGTGGAGTATCAGAGTCGCAGAGGATATGTGCTCGCGGTGAAGCCCGACTGAAGGGCGTGAGTCGTTCGAGGCGGGGGCAGCGCTTCCGGCGCTGCAGCCGGCACTTTGGTCTGAGGTCAGAAGTCGAGGGAGCGCGTTTTTCTGCAGCCCGAAAATGCGCCCTGACGCTCCGCCGTTCTTATCTACACCGGCGCGGGCGGGCCGGTGCCGCAGAACGTGTCGTACTGCTCGTTGATGAAGTTGTCGGTCATACCGGCGATGTAGTCGCAGACAACGCGCGCCAGCGGTTCGCCGCGGCTCTTCTCCTGATACTGCGGGGGGAGCGCGGAGGGGTTCTCCATCCAGTACGCGAACAGCGTTCCTACAACCAACTCGGCGTCGTCCTTCTCTGCCGCCAGGGCCGGACTGAAATACAGATTCTCGTAGAGAAAGTTCTTTCCCACCCGGCGCTCTTCGTCAACTTCCAGGCTGTGTCCTGCCAGGCGTTCACGATGGCGGCGGACATCGGCGACCGTCCCGACTCCAGCTTCCCGTACCCGTCTCCGGGTATTGTCGATCAGGTCGCCGACCAGCCGATCCAGAACGCGCTTGAGTGTCTCGTTGAATTTCAGCTTTTCACTAACATCGGGATATTTCTTCCCCACTTCCCGGTAGAAGCGCTCGAACATCGGGAAGCCCGCCCGTATGTCGTCGAGCGAGAGCAGATGAGCCTCGTAGCCGTCGTCGAGGTCGGCGGCGCTGTAAGCGATCTCGTCCGCCAGGTCGATGAGTTGCGCCTCCAGTGGCGGACGCTGGTCGAGCGCGTACTCGGCCAGTTCGGGGAACTCCTGGCAGTTGTAGTCCCGAGAGTGTTTGATGATTCCTTCGCGCACTTCGAAAGTCAGGTTCAGCCCGCGGAAGGCCGCGTAGCGCTGCTCGAAATCCTCCACGATCCGCAAGGCGTGCAGGTTGTGATCGAAGAAGAATCCCTGGGCCCGCATGGCCGCGTCCAGCGCCTTCTCGCCGGCATGGCCGAAGGGGGGATGGCCGATATCGTGGACCAGCGCCAGGGCCTCCACCAAGTCGACATTCAGGCGGAGCTGCGCGGCGACGGTGCGGGCGATCTGGGCAACTTCGATGGTATGGGTCAGGCGGTTGCGAAAGTGGTCGGAGTAGCGGCGGGTGAAAACCTGGGTCTTCGCCTCCAGCCGGCGAAAAGCCCGCGCATGCACCACCCGGTCCCGGTCGCGCTGGAAGTCGTTGCGGTAGGGGTGGGGGGGCTCGGAATGCCGGCGCCCGCACGACTGCTCCACGCACACCGCATACTCGGCGAGCATAGGGAGAGTCTAGCAGAGAAGCCGGAGCACTCTCCGACTGCGGAAACAGGCCGGTCCTCGCTGGATGGGCGCTGCTGCACGAGGGCCGGAGTTTGCCGGCACGCGTCTTTCCTACTGCTTGCTTGATTCTTCTTTGGCCAGCTTCATTTTGGCGGACTCGAGCTTCTTCTGCACCTGCGCCAGAGCGTCGGTGTCGACCTCAGCTGCCACGGTGCGGTTCCACTCCGCCACGGCGCGATCCCAGTGCGCCACCGCAAGCTTCAGCCGCCCGGTTTTCTGGTACAGGTCACCCAGGTGATCCTGCACGGTGGGGTCGTTGCCGATGCGCTGCGAGGCTTTTAGCAACTGCTCTTCCGCGATGTCGTACTTGCCCAGCTTGAAGTATGCCCAGCCCAAGGAGTCGAGATATGCCCCGTTAGCGGGATCGAGGTCGACCGCCTTCTTGATCATGGCTAGCGCCTCGTCGAGCTTGGTGCCCCGGTCGGCGAGCATGTAGCCCAGGTAATTGAGGGTCATGGCATTGTCAGGATCACTGGCCAGAACCTTGCGGAACATCTCTTCCGACTGCTCGTATTTCTTCTGTCGCTCGAGGGAGGATCCGCGCAGAAAATATACGTACTCCTTCTCGTCCGCCTTGCTCGAGAGCGACTCTGCCTTGTCCAGGGCGATCTGGGCGTCATCCCAGCGCTTCAAGCGTGTGTACATCTGCGCCAACGTGATGTAGACCTCGCGGTCGTCGGGCGTCCCCTTGAGCAGCGAGCGCACATCGGCCAGGGCCTTGTCCGGTTCGCCGGAATCGGCCAACTGCGCGTCGTAGACCATTCGCAAGCCGCGATCGTTGGGCAGTTTCTGGACCGCGTCCTTGGCGGTCGCGGTCGCCTGCTGCCACTGCTTGGCTTCGCGGTAGGTATCGATGATCTGCTGGTACCCGCGCACCGCGTTGTCATCGCCGAGCGCGACCATCTTGCGAAAGGTGTCGATCGCCTGCTGGTAGTTCCCCTGGTCGCGGTAGACGGTACCCAATCGTTCCAGGAAAACCGCCCGGTTGTTCTTCTCGCCTGCGCTGTAGCTGTTGTCGGGCTTCTCGGTCTTCTTCAGGAGGTCCTGCAGGATCTGCGCTGCCTCGTCGAAGCGACCCTGCGCCTGGTACACCGCCGCCAGATTGTAGGGCACTTCGATCGAGTCCTGCACCATGGACTCTGCTTTCTTCAGGTTGTCGATGGCCAGGTCGAACTTGCCGTCCTTGCGGTAGATCTCGGCCATCTTCAGGTAGGTTTGGGCATCTTCCGGGTTGGCGTCGGCGATGATCTTGTACTGCTCCAGCGCCGCGTCTGTCTGGCCGTCGTTGAGCAGGTTCTCCGCCAGGCCCCGGATGGCGTCCAGGTTGTCCCGGTCCAGTTCGATGGCGTGACGGTACGCCTCGATCGCGTCCTTGTATTGCTTCTGCTGTTCGTAGGTGTAGCCCAGGGCCGCGTACAGCTTCGCCGAGCGCGCCGCATCGGGCACCGCGGTCAGCACCTTGGTCGCCCGCACCGAGTCGCCTTCCTCGTTGTACAGGTACGCCAGGGTGGTGACAGCTTCCTCGGAATCCGGCTGCAACTTCACCGCTGTCTGAAACTCGCTCTCCGCCTTCTGCAGGTCGTTGTTGAGCCGGTAGAGGCGGCCCAGCAGCAGGTGATCGTCAACACTGTCGGGTTCCAGCTGGACGATCTGCTGATACTGTTCGATCGCGAGCTTGAGCACATTGCCGGACCCGCTATTCGACGACTGCATGTCGCCCAGCGAGCGCAGATAGATCCGCCCCAGCAACTTGTGTGCTTCCAGATTGTTGGGGTCGCGCTTTAGAATGTCCTGCGCCTCGAGCACCGCGTCGCGAATGCGACCAGTCTTGGCATAGAGTTCGGCCAGGCTGGAGGTCAGGTACTCCGAATACGGATCGGCCTCGATTGCCAGCCGGTACTCCTCGATGGCCTTCAAGGCATAATCGCTGCGGCCGTAGGTGGCCACCTGGTCTTCATACATATGGCCGAGCGCGTAGTGGTAGTAGGCCGCAGCCCGGTCCACTTTGCGTGGCACTGGCGCGGGATTCTTGGCGGGCTCGGAAGGTGAAGCGGGGGTGGCGGTTTGGCCGAAACTGGCAGTCGCAGGCGCCAGCAGCGCGAACAACAGAAGATACAGTCTTGTCATGAAAAACCTTTGAGTCCCAAAGCCTTAGCGATTGGATGCGAAACCGCGGCCGCCGGGTCCTTTCATTGTAACCCTGAAACGTTTTGCCCAGGGAAAAACGCAATCCCGTGAGCAGCGAAAGTAACCGAAACCCGCGCCGAGGTTAGCGCCGCGCCGACACGGATTTAGACCAATTAAATCATAGACATCGGGGGACCGGTTATGCCGGGTAGCCATCCACTTCGAGGTACTCTGCATGCACTACGGTGCGCCCTACGGTGCGCCCCCTCCCGCCTTCATTGTGCTCGCTCTACAGGGGCACAGGTCGTCGAACATCGCCTGCCGATCCGCGGCATCCAGGCCTGTCAGTGCCGTCTTGGTGGGCCCGAGGCAGGTGGCAAACAAAGCCCGAAGCGCTGGCTCACCACCCATTCGTCTCCCTAAAAGCAAAGGGGACGGGACACCGGGCGGAGGCGGAACGTAACGAGCGATGACGGTCATGCTCTCGCCCACAAAGCCGTTTGCGATCCAGTTGGCTAAAAGCCAGATCCCCCCCCTCAGTGCCGGAAATGCCTCACCCCGGTGAAGATCATAGCCAGGCCCAACCGGTTGGCGGCCTCGATCACTTCCGCATCGCGCACCGAACCGCCAGGTTGAATAACTGCCGTCGCTCCGGCTTTGGCGATCTCCTCCACGCCGTCGGGAAACGGAAAAAACGCGTCCGAAGCTGCCACCGTGCCCTTGAGCGGAAGCTGCGCCTTCATGGCGCCCAGCTTGCAGGAATCGACCCTGCTCATCTGTCCCGCCCCCACTCCCACCGTCTGGCCCTCGCGGGCATAGACGATGGCGTTCGACTTCACGTGCTTGCACACCGTCCACGCGAACAGCAGCGCGCGTCTCTCTTCCGGTGTCGGCGGACGTTGGCTGACCAACTTGAGGTCGTTGTCGGTCAGCGGCCGCATGTCTGCCCCCTGCACCAACATGCCCCCCGAGACGTTCTTCAAGATCCACTTGCGGCTAGAGGCGGCGACTTCGACCAGCCGCAGATTCTTTTTGGCTGCAAACTTCACCCGGGCAGCTTCGTCGAAGCCGGGCGCGGCAATCACTTCAAGAAACAGTTTGACCATCTCCTCAGCCGCCGCTCCATCGATGACGCGGTTTACCCCGATGACTCCTCCGAAGGCCGAGACCGGATCGCACTCCAGAGCCCTTTTGTAGGCTTCCAGCAGGGTCCTTCCCGTGGCTGTACCGCAGGGGTTCGTGTGTTTCATAATGGCGACCACCGGCTCCTCGAACTCCTGCGCGAGGTCCCATGCCGCCTCCAGGTCCACGATATTGTTGTAGGAAAGCTCTTTGCCCTGCAGTTGGCGCCCGTTCGCAACGCCCTGCCCGGATCCGTCGGAGTACATCGCGGCTTTCTGGTGCGGGTTCTCGCCATAACGCAGGTCCGCCACTTTCTGGAAGGACAGACGCAGGGTCTGCGGGAAACCCTCGGCTGTTTGCAGTGCGTATCGGCCGTTGGCGCTGACCCGCTCGAGCGTGGACGCGATCGCTGAATCGTAGGCCGCCGTCGCGGCGAATGCTCTCTGCGCCAGGCGCCACTTGGTGGCGGCCGACAACTCGCCGCCAGATTTCTCCATTTCTTCGGTCAGCGCGCCGTAATCTGCCGGAGAGGTCACGACCGCCACATCCTGGAAATTCTTGGCCGCCGAGCGGATCATCGACGGCCCGCCGATGTCGATGTTCTCGATCAGCTCTTCGAACTGCACGCCGGGCTTGGCCGCTGTCTTCTCGAAGGCATAGAGATTCACCACCACCATGTCGATGGGCTGAATGCCGTGCTCGGCCACCGCCGCTCGGTGTGCCGGATCCTCGCGCCGGTGCAGGATTCCGCCGTGCACCCGGGGATGCAGCGTCTTCACCCGGCCGTCGAGCATCTCGGGAAACCCCGTGAGTTCCGCAATGTCTTTCACACTCACGCCCGAGTCCCGCAACAGCTTCGCCGTGCCCCCGGTCGAGAATAGTTCCACGTCCATTCCCGCAAGCTTGCGGGCGAACTCCACCAGCCCGCTCTTGTCCGTGACGCTCAGAATGGCGCGCTGAATTTTTGCCATGCTATGCCTCGTTGCTAGTGCCTTGATGATGCTGAAGAAGCGGCGAGGGAAGATTTTAGCAGGATCAGCCGACCTCAAATGGGGTGGGTCACGCGAAAGCGGGCAGGCACCCGCCTGGGCCAAATCAGAAGTCCGCAGGAATCCCGATGCTACTTCTTGTCGGATTCCTGTTCGCCATCTTTAACCGCCGATTTGAAGTTGCGGATCCCCTCGCCCAAACCCTTGCCCAGATCGGCAAGTTTACTGGGACCAAAGATCAGCAGCGCAACCGCCAGAATCAGCAGGATTTCAGGCAAACCCAATTTGCCAGGCATATGTACCCTCCAGCGGGCTTCGCCCCCCCAGCGTTCACCGAGCGGCTTCCAGGCTGTGCAAACACCCTAGGAAAATTCTAGGCCACACTCAACTTGGAGTCAAAGCAGCACCGCACCCTCGTCCTGATCCTCACGCGCCTTCGATCAGCCCCGCTAGCAGGGCCGCCCGCCGCGGCAGTTCAGAAACGACGATGGACTCGTGAGCCGCATGGGCGCCGTCTCCTACCCCGCCTAATCCGTCGAGAGTCGGGATTCCCAGACCGGCAGTAAAATTGCCGTCCGAGCCGCCGCCCACTGCCGCTTCGCCCAGCTTCCATCCCAGATCCCTGGCGATGTCGGCAGCCTTCTTGAAAAGGGCGGCAACGCCAGCGGTTCGCTCCATCGGGGGGCGGTTCACCCCCCCGTTCACCTCCAGCTTGCATCGGCGGTTGACCGGCCGGAGCGCACGCAACTGGCCATCGATCAGGGCGGCGTCTTTCATCCGGGCGACGCGCACATCGAGGGTTGCCGTAGCCTCCGCGGGAATGACGTTAACCCGTGTCCCACCTTGGATCAGCCCAACGTTAACCGTTACACCTCGCTTGAGGTTTACCAGCTTCGAGATGGCCAGGACCTGCCGGGCCAGTTCGACGATGGCGCTCTGCCCTTTCTCGAAGTCGAGGCCGGAGTGTGCGGCCACCCCCGTGACCTTCAGGGTATATTCCCCCACTCCTTTGCGCGCCGTCTTCACAAATCCCCTGGGACCATAGGCGGGCTCGGCCACCAGCACGGCGCTGGAACGGCGCGCCAGCATTTCCGTGATGGGCCGCGAAGACTCGCTGCCCACCTCCTCGTCGGAAACCAGCAGCACCGTCACCGGCCGGGGCAGACGTCCGTGCCATGCCTGGAGACCCTCGATAGCGTAGAGCATCAACCCTATGCCCGATTTCATGTCCAGCACGCCCGGCCCCCAGACCCGGCCGTTCGCCAACCGGCAAGGCATCTTGGTCAGCGAGCCGAGCGGATAGACGGTGTCATAATGTCCCAGTAGAAGCACGGGCTTCTGCTGGCCTTCGCCCTCGAAGTCGACTTGCAGGTGGTTCCCGTAGTCGATCGCGCGGTGGAATTCCGCCCGGCCTCCCAGGGCGGCGAACTTCTCCGCCGCCGCCACGCACACCCGGTCGACAGCCAGCTTGTTGTCGCTCGGCGACTCGATTCCCACCAACTGGCGTATGGTGTCGACCATTAGGTCGCGGCGCTCTTCGAAAAAGCGCAGACGTTCCCGCATCTCCGCTCTTGAGCCGGAGGCTCGTCCGGTCCCTGCCCTTCCATGGTTTCTCATCGTGCGATTGCCACCCCAGGCACCTCGACGAAAGCGCGGTACAGTATAATCTCCGGGCTTCTCAAAACTGCGGAATGACACATACTGCTCACCCTGAAGCCGAAGCTGCCGCCAGGACGACGATGGATATTCGCCAGATCCAGCGCATCCTTCCCCACCGTTACCCGTTTCTCATGATCGACCGCGTGATTGATCTGGTCCCGCGGGAACGGATCGTCGCTGTTAAGAATGTAACCATCAACGAACCGTACTTCCAGGGGCACTTTCCGGGATTGCCGATCATGCCCGGCGTACTCATTGTGGAGGCCGTCGCCCAGGCCGGCGGTGCGTTGCTGTTGACCGAGGTCGAGGACCGCGATGAAAAGCTCATGGTCTTCACCGGGATCGAGCGGGCGCGTTTTCGCCGCCCCGTCTCCCCGGGCGATCAGCTGCGCATTGAGGTCGAGGTTAAGTCCTGGCGCATGAACGCGGTCCGCATGGAGGGCAAGGCTTACGTGGGCGAAAAACGCGTGGCCGAAGCCACCGTCACTTGTCAGCTCGTGCCCCGCACCCAGAGCGCAAATGCTGTCGAAGGACCGGAGGCTCCGGCCGAAAGTTAGCAGCAATGGTATCGCCGGCGTCTCGCTGGCTGTCCGGCGGGGTGCTCGCGCCGGGACGAACCGAGGGAGGGCACGCCTTCATCAGGAAGACCGGCCGACGACGGTGGCGCAACCGGGGCCTGCCCCTCGGCCAAGCCGAGGAGTGCTTTAGTCGGTGACCCAGAACACCCTGTGAGCCTCCTCCAGAACCGGCGACGCATGACCATCCATCCTTCCGCCATCATCGATCCGCGCTCCCAAATCCACCGTTCCTGCCGCATCGGGCCCTACTGTGTAATCGGGCCCGACGTGGAACTGGGGGAAGGCTGTCAACTGCTTTCGCACGTGGCCATGGAAGGCCCCACCCGGATTGGCGTCCACAATTGCTTCTTCCCCTTCAGTTCGATCGGCCTGGCCCCCCAAGACCTGACCTACGCCGGCGAGCCCACCCGGCTTGAGATCGGCGACCACAACGTGATCCGGGAGTTTGTCACCATCAACCGCGGCACGGTGAAGGGCGGCGGCCTGACCCGGATCGGCAGTCACACCCTGATCATGGCCTACACCCACATCGCGCACGACTGCTTGATCGGCAACCATGTCATCATGGCCAACGCCGCCACTCTCGGCGGGCACGTCACCGTCGAGGACTGGGCCGTGGTCGGCGCTCTCTGCCCGGTGCACCAGTTCGTGCGCATCGGGACGCATTCCTATGTCGGGGGGGGTAGTACCATCACGCAGGATGTTCTGCCCTTTTCTAAGACCTCGGCGGAGCGTAAAACCCATGCCTTTGGCTTGAACTCGCTGGGCCTGGAGCGGCGCGGCTTCAGCAAGGAGCGGATCCGGAAGCTGCATCATGCTTACCGAGTGCTCCTGGCATCCAAGCTGAATACCAGCCAGGCGCTGGCCAAGCTGAAGGCGGAGTCCGATCCCGGAGAGGACGTCGCGAGCCTGATCCGCTTCATCGAGGCCTCGGAACGTGGTGTGATCAAATAGCCATGGCCGCACCTGGCGAAAAACTCGGGCTCATCGCCGGTAATGGCAAGTTTCCCTTCCTGGTGCTCGACGCCGCGCGCGCCCAGGGCTACGCTGTGGTCGTCGCCGCCATCAAGGAAGAAACCTCCCCCGAGATCGAGTCTCGCGGCGCTGCGGCGGTTCACTGGCTGTCCCTGGGAGAGCTCTCCCGCCTGATCGACACCTTCCAGCGGGAAGGGGTGCAGCGCGTCATCATGGCCGGGCAAGTCAAGCACAAGCAGATATTTTCCAGCATCAAGCCCGACTGGCGCTTGGCTAAGCTGCTCCTCTCATTGGGTACGCGCAACACCGACTCCCTGCTGGGAGCGGTGGCCAAAGTCCTGGCCGACGAAGGCATCACGCTCGAAAACTCCACCGCCTTGCTCCAACCGCTGCTGGCCCGGCCCGGGCTGCTCACCCGCCGCCCTCCCACCGAGGACGAGAAGAAGAATATCAGCTACGGACGCTCCGTCGCCCGCCATCTCGCGCAATACGACATCGGTCAGACGGTGGTTGTGGCTGAAGCTGCCTGCGTTGCCGTCGAGGCCATGGAGGGTACCGATGCGACCATCGAGCGCGCCGGACGCCTGATGCGCTCGCTCGCGGGCGAAGCCTCCACCCTGAGCCGCGCCCTGACCGTAGTTAAGATCGCGAAACCGGATCAGGACATGCGCTTTGACGTGCCTGTGGTCGGGAAGAAGACCATCGAGGCGATGCGCGCCGCCGGCGCTGGTTGCCTGGCCCTCGATGCGCGAAAATGTCTGCTGCTGGATGGCGATGTCATCCTCGACGCTGCCAATGAATCGGACATCTCGATTGTCGCGGAGTGAGCGATGTCTGAATCCGCACGCATCGCCGAACTGCTCCGCCGGGCCTTCGCGGGTGACGCCTGGCATGGCGACTCGGTCCTGGAACTGCTGGCGGGCGTCAATGCCGCCACGGCCGCCAACCATCCCATCGCCAGCGCCCATAGCATCTGGGAGCTGGTTTTACACATCGCTGCCTGGGACGATGCCGTGAACCGCCGAATCGTGAGCGGGAAAGCTGTCAGCCTCAGCGACAAACAGAACTTTCCGCCGGTGAGAGAGACCAGCGAGGCAGCCTGGAAACAAGCTCTCAAGCGCCTCGGGCAGGCCCACGAGCAACTTGTCCGGACCGTCGCGGCGCTGCCCGATCCCCGGCTGGAGGAACGCGTTCCGGGGAAGAACTACAACATCTATTTCATGCTGCACGGCGTTACCCAGCACGAGCTTTATCACGCCGGGCAGATTGCGATCCTCAAGAAGGCCGGCTGAGGACCGGTACTAATCAGGCACCCGGCTCACTTGTCGGCGCGGTTGCTGGTTACAATCTGGGTCGGCAACCTGCCCCGAGGGCTGGACTCTGCTGGCAGACGAATTCATCCCTGTGGCGGTGGTCGGCGTCGGCGCCTTCGGCCGCAATCACGCGCGCGTCTGCAAGCAGATCGAGCAGGCCGGTGGACCGGTGCGACTGCTGGGGGTGGTTGACACCGACCTGGCTCGGGCTGATGCGGTGGCCCGGGAATTCCACTGCCGCTCGTTCGGTTCGCTCGAGCAACTGCTCACCACTCACAGCGAACTCGAGGCCGCATCCGTCACCGTCCCGACCGTCCATCACCTGAAGGTGGCCCGCACCCTGATGGAAGCGGGCGTCGACGTGCTCATCGAAAAGCCGCTCGCGCCATCGCTGGCGGAGGCGGACGAACTCATGGCGTTGGCGAAGGCGCACAACCGGGTCGCGCAGGTTGGGCACCTGGAGCGCTTTAACCCCGCCGTGCGTGCGACCGTCCCCCTGATTACGCAGCCCATGTTCTTCGAGGTGCACCGCCTGAGCGTCTTCACACCCCGTGCCCTCGACGTGGACGTCGTACTCGACCTGATGATTCACGATCTCGACATCGTGCTTAGCTTCGTCAAGTCGCCGATGACCGAAGTGCACGCCGTCGGCCTGCCCATCCTGTCGGGCAAAACCGATATCGCCAACGTTCGCATGGAGTTCGAATCGGGTTGCGTGGCCAACTTCACGGCCAGCCGGGTTTCGACCGAACGTGTGCGCAAGCTACGTTTCTTCCAGCCGCGACAGTACATCTCGATTGACTACGGGCGTCAGGATGTATTGGTGTTTACGGTGGGCCAGGAGGGCGGCACCCCCACGGTCAACCCTCAGATCACGATGGACAGACCTCCGGTGATGGCCGAAGAGCCTTTGCACGCGGAGCTGTTGGCCTTCCTAGAGGCGGTCCGGCGCAGATCCGTCCCCGAAGTGAGCCTCGAAGATGGCCGCCGCGCCCTGGCCCTTGCCCTGGAAATCGTGGCCAAAATCCAGCAGCACAGCCGCCAGATCCGCCTGGACCAACTGTAGTTGCCCCGCGGCCTGCATGCAGATACAAACCTTTACAATGGTTCGCCTTGCCCCAACGCACTCTTCGTGCTCTACTCAAGAGGGATTGCCACGTAAGTCGTGGGACCGATGATGTTTAACGGTTCTTAAGAAAGATGAGAGAATAAGACTCAGTTGGCCTGCGGATGCTGGTGGGGTTGTGTGGTTTTGACGACCCAGTTTGCCCCCTGGCTCTCGCGGCTGAGCCCAGCCGATGTCGATCACACAAACACCTTCGCGCGATCCGCTCGCCTCGCCTCCCCAGCTGCGGCAGCGGGCGAGTACCGACTTTTACGACGCGCGCGACTGGGAAACTGCGTACCGCTTCTTCGATGAGAATGCGGTACCGCAGCTGCTGCTGCATCTGCAGGATGATCTGGCGCGCTCGCGGCGACGCGAAGCTGCGTGGGCGTCAGCCATCGTGCACCTGGTGGTGATTCTGCTGGTCGTAAACATACCCAGGCTGCAGCATCGTAACCCGGCGATGCTGCTTTCTTTGCAGGACCAGCTCAAGGGCAAGGAACTCACCTACTTGGCCTTGCCTCCCGACGTCCAGAACATCACTAAGAAACCCGACACCAACATCATTTCCGACAAGAACCGGATCGCCACCTCGCGCAACCCGCAAGTCGATCCCAAGGAACTGAAGAAGATTCTCGACAGCGCCCGCCCGGGCGCGCCAGGGCAGGGTCCGCAGACGCCAGGCCAGCAGCCAGCCCCCTCTGCCATGGCACAGAACCTGCCCGGTCCGGTCTCGCAGCAGCCGGGGCAACCGAATCCAGCGCCCCAGGTGCAGAGTCAGAATCAGAATCAGACCGCTCTGTTACAACCGCCGCCTCCCCCGCCGCAACCCAAACCCACCATCAAGTTCGGAACCGGAGGTTATGTCGGCTCCCAGATCGATCAAGCCGCGCGCGGAGCAGCGGCGACCCGCAGCAGCGCCGGCGGCGATGGCGGCAACTTCGGCACCAACCTCGGCAACGGTGCCTCCACCAGCGGCCAGATGGAGATCCTCAGCGACACCATGGGTGTCGACTTCGGTCCCTACCTGAACCGGGTGCTACAGAATGTGCGGCAGAACTGGTACATCCTGATCCCGGAGGTCGCAAGACCGCCCATCATGAAGCAGGGCAAAGTAGCCATCGAGTTCGCCATTCTCAAAGACGGGAGCGTGGCCGGAATGAAGCTCGCCGGCTCGTCAGACGACGTGGCCCTCGACCGCGCCGCCTGGGGCAGCATCACCAATTCCAACCCCTTCCCGCCTCTCCCCACCGAATTCGGCGGTCAATACCTGGCCTTACGCTTTTACTACTACTACAACATGGACGTGCGCGACCTGCACTGAGCGCCCACCAGGCTTCCCGGTAGAATCGATTTGGTTTTCTTGATTGTCTTCACGCGCGCGATCGACTGACGTCCTCCGGATATGCCATCCGGATCAGGGTCCGCTCGGAAAACGGAAGATACAGCAGCCCCGCCGTCGCCGCAAAGGCCGCGCCGAAACCGATCCAGCCTACCAACAGGAACGGCGCCACTGCCCAGAGCTGATCCATGCCCAGGATGAAGGGAAACAGGCGTCGGAATTTCTCCGCCGATTTCTGGTGGTCGAACGCTACGCAGGAAATCAGGTAACACCGCAATGGAATCCCTACCCCAGCCGTGACCAGCACCGCGGCCACGATCGCGGCTGCTCCCCAGCCCGGCAGGAAGGAGTCCGCCAGCCGGTGCACCTCGGACAGTCGAACCAACGCTGCGAGATAGAAGATCAGGTACATCAACTGGATCAGCAGAAACAATCCCCGCGTCAGCCCGCGGCGTGGAATCGGGACTCCCAGTTCAGGGTGGATCTCGGGTTTGGCTTCGATGGAATGCGCTTCTGGCTCGGAAGGCGCAGGCAGGGGGTGGGCCGGCGCTGCCCCTGCCTCGTCATGTTCGACGGGGGCGATCAGCCGGTAGCCGCGGCGGGCAACCGTCTGCACGAAGCGCGGATTGGACGCCGAATCCGCCAGCGCCTCGCGCAGTTTGTTCACCGCCGTATTCAGGCTGTGGTCAAAGTCGACGAAGGTGTCGGCCGGCCACAGCTGGCGGCGTAGCTCCTCGCGGGTGACTACTTCTCCCGGCCGCTCAAGCAGCAGGGCAAGGATCTGGAAGGGCTGTTCCTGCAGGTGAATCTTGGTGCCGTCCTTGCGCAGCTCACCCGACAAGAGGTCGGCTTCGAACACTCCGAAGCGGGCAATTTTCCTTGCAGAACGCGCTTCCCCCATACGCACCGACGACAACGAAGTGTATCACCGAAACGGCCCGCCACCCCCCGGGCCGCTTCGCTCGGCCGGTGCGCGCTGCCGACCGGTAGAGCTACAATGGCGGCGTGCCCATCTCCCCGAAGAACGAACCCCGTGTCGAAGAGCACCACGGCCGGCATCACGTTTACAGTCTCGAGACCACGGGCCTGCTGATCATCGCGGTGGTGCTCCTCATCGTGACCCTCATCCGCTACTGGCAGGCCATCCACTGGAGCCTGCGCTGAACCGAGAGCCTCTCCTGGTCGTTGTGCTGGGCCCGACCGCCAGTGGCAAGACCGTGCTTTCGCTGGTGCTGGCCCGGAGGTTTCAGGGGGAGATCGTCAACTGCGACTCGGTGGCCATGGTGCGGGAGTTGGACATCGGCACCGCCAAGCCTTCGGCGGCCGAGCGCGTGCTGGTGCCGCATCACCTCTTCGACTGCGTGGAACCGGCCGACTACGTCACCGCGGGCGAATACGCGCGGCGCGCCCGCGCGGTATTGCGGGAAATCAGGGAGCGCGGCCGGCTGCCCGTAGTGGCCGGCGGAACCGGACTCTATCTGCGCGCGCTGCTGGAAGGCCTCTCGCCCGGCCCGCAGCGTCAGGAACAGCTGCGCGAGCGTCTGCGTGAGTGCGCGACCAGACAGGGCCAGGGATATCTGCACCGCGTCCTCCGCCGCCTGGATTCCTGCGCCGCGGAGAAGATCCACCCGCATGACACTCCCAAGCTCATCCGTGCCATCGAAGTCTGCCTGGGAGCGCGCCGCTCGATCACCGAGGTCTGGAAGCAGGGACGCGATCCGCTGCTCGGCGTGCGCGTCCTGCGGTTGGGGCTCGATCCCGATCGGGCCGCGCTGTATGAACGCATCAACCGGCGCGCCCGCCGGATGTTTGAAGAGGGCCTGGTCGAAGAGACCGAACGCCTGGTCGCAAAGTACGGCCATGCCCTGAAGCCTCTCGGCTCTCTGGGCTACCGCCAGGCCGTGCAAGTGCTCAAGGGCGAACTGAACTACGAAGCTGCCGTGTCCGCCGCGCAACAGGGACACCGCAACTACGCCAAGCGCCAGATGACCTGGTTCCGGCGGGAACCGGCGGTCGAGTGGCTTTCAGGTTTCGGCGATGATCCGCACGTGCAACAGAAGGCAATCGGTTGTGTGGAAGCAGCGATGGTGTGGACTTCGGACGACTGACTGCGGACTTCGGACCGCAGATTTCACACTGCCACCCGACCTTCCGCTCTTCGCCGGCTCGAGTGCCCACCCTCTGCAGTCTGAAGTCCGAGGTTGAGCGAGGCCTGGAGCCTCAGGTCCGGCGCCTGCCCTATGCTATCGTCTGCTCATGCCCCGAGTCGTCTGTCTGTGTCTTCTCCTGCTCACGGTGGTTACCGTGTCCTTCGCCAAGGATCGCTATCAGAAGCCCGGCCCCGTCCATCCCGACCGCTCCGGTGAGAAATGGGCGGAGAGAACGCTGCGCAAACTCTCCACCGAGGAAAAGGTCGGTCAGTTGTTCATGATCTGGGCGCGGGCGCAGTACCTCAGCAGCGACAGTCCGGACTACCTCGAGTTGCGCGACACCATGAACAAGTATCACGTGGGCTCGTTCGCCATGTCCGTACCTGTGGACGGCCCGCTTCTGTTCAAGAGCGAGCCCTATGAAGCGGCGGTACTGCTGAACCGCCTGCAACAGGATTCCAAGCTGCCGTTGCTGTTCGCCGCCGACTTCGAACGCGGGCTCAGCATGCGGCTGAGCGGGCCCACGGTTTTTCCGCATGCCATGGCCTTCGGCGCCGCCGGCCAACCGGAGCTCGCCCAAGCCTTCGGGCGGATTACCGCCGAGGAGTCACGGGCCATCGGGATTCACTGGAATTTCTTCCCCGTGGCCGACGTGAACTCCAATCCCGCCAACCCCATCATCAACACTCGCTCCTTCGGCGAAGATCCCCGGCAGGTGGGCACGCTGGTGGCGGCCTACGTCAGGGGCGCGCATGCCGGCGGCATGCTCACCACCGCCAAGCACTTCCCCGGCCATGGCGACACGGCGACCGACTCGCACCTGGGCCTGGCGAAAGTGGGCGTCGATCTGGTGCATCTGAACTCCATCGAATTGCCGCCTTTCCAACAAGCCATCGCGGCAGGCGTGGATTCCATCATGGTGGCACACGTGACCGTGCCGGCGCTCGATCCCGATCCCGACCGGGTAGCCTCGACTTCATTCGCCGTGGTCACCGACCTGCTTGAGAAGCAGATGAAGTTCACCGGCATCGTGACCACCGATGCGCTCGACATGGCCGGGCTCACCAGGCTGTATTCCACCAACGTGGGGCGGGCGGCGGTCGAGGCATTCAAAGCGGGCAACGACGTGCTCCTGATCCCCGCTGATCTCGACGCCTCCTACAACTCCCTGCTCGCGGCCGTGCGCGGGGGCGAGATTTCCTCCGCTCGTCTTGATGAGTCCGTCCTTAAGATCCTGAAAGCAAAGGCATCTCTGGGGCTGCACCGGGCCCGGCTGGTGGACGTCAACGCCATCGCCCGAGAAGTCGGCACGCCGCAGAACGCAGCAGCAGGACAACGGGTTGCGGATGCCGCCCTAACCTTGGTCCGCGACAACCGGAAGCTACTGCCGTTGAAAGCGTCGGGAACCAACAAGACAGGCCTTCCGTATATGAGTTCAGAGGAGACGCACAACCATGTCGTGGCGGTGATCTTCTCCGACGACGTGCGAACAGAATCGGGGCGCATGTTCGCGCGACAGCTCAGGTCCCGGGTGCCGGACGCGAATATTTTGTACGTCGACCCCCGCATTGCGGCCGGCATGAGTCAGGAGGTATTGCAAGCCGTTAGCCAGGCACAGGTCGTGATCGCGGCGGTGTACATCGTCCCCACCGCGGGCAAAGTAGCCAGCAAGCAGGGTGGTCTGCAAAATTCCGTGGCCCTGTCGGACGCCACGGGCAGCCTCCTGCAAAAGCTGTTGGAAAACGCCGGCGACAGGACAGCCGTGGTGGCCATGGGCAGCCCCTACCTGGCCGCGGATTTTCCTGGGATCCAGAATTATCTGTGCACATTTTCCAATGCGACGGTTTCGGAACTGAGCGCGGTGAAGGCGTTGTTCGGCGAGATTGCCATCGCCGGCCACCTTCCGGTCAGCATTCCCAACGTCGCCGAGCGCGGCGCCGGCCTTGAACGCCCGGCGCAGGTGGCAGGAGGAGGTGGGGAACATGGGCAATCCAGAACGTCCGGGCAGTGAATCCAGGCTGGTGTTGGCGCTGGCGGCGACCCTGTTCGTCGCTCTTCCCGCGTGCACGATCAATGTCAAGAAGGCTGACGGCGGGGGAGACAAGAAGGTGGACATCGAAACCCCAGTGGGTGGGATCCACGTCAGTCGGGGCGCCAACGTGCGCGAGACGGGCATTCCGGTTTATCCCGGGGCGCACGAGAAAGAAATGGCCCAGGCCGGAGAAGAAAAGAGCGCCAACGTCAACATTGCCGGGCCGGGCTTCGGCGTGAAAGTGGTCGCCGTCGAATTCCTCTCCGATGATGCTCCGGAGAAAGTCGTCGCCTACTACAGAGAGCAGCTCAAGAAGTATGGCGGCGTGCTCGAATGTCACACCACGAGCGAGGACCCGACCCGCGGCCTCGATGCCCACGTGGGCGCTGAGGGGGGAGACAGCTCGTCGAAGCAGTTGCATTGCGGGGAGGACAACAGCGGAAAGAATATTGAACTCAAGGTGGGTACGGAAGACAATCAGCACATCGTCTCCATCAAACCGCAGGAGAATGGCAAGGGCACGGATTTCGCCCTGGTGTTCGTGGCGACGCACGGCGGCAAGAAAGACATGATCTGAGGATGGGGCGGTGGGAAGGCGGTCGGAAATCAGCTCTTCCCGGGTGGGTCTTTGCCAGCTTTGCAGGCCGCCTTCAGATCGAGAGTGCGAATCAGCCGCAGCAGTGAATTGGGGTGGAGGTGCAAGGACCGGGCAGCCTCGAGGTAGTTCCCGTTGGCTTGCTGCAGGGCATGGAGAATCACCTGCCGCTTTCGTTCCTTCACCGCCTCGTGAAAGCTGGCCAGGGTCGCGCTCGGGACAACTCCTGCCTCGGTAATGGCTTCTGGCAGGTCATCGGGCGCAATGGTGTCAGTCGAGCCCAGAATCATCGCGTGTTCGATGGCGTTCTCCAATTCCCGCACATTTCCCGGCCAATCGTAGTCGAGGAGGCATTGCCGCGCCTCCGCCGAGAGCCGTTTCGGGCGTGCTCCGGATACGCGGCTGGCTCGGGTCACGAAATACTCCGCCAGCGCCGGGATGTCCTCCCGCCGGTCCCGCAGCGACGGCATGGTCAAGGCGATCACGTTGAGTCGGTAATACAGGTCCGCGCGGAAGCCACCCGCATGCACCGCGTCGGCCAGGCAACGGTTGGTGGCGGCGATGAAGCGCACGTCGACGCGAACCGGCTTGGTACCCCCCACTCGCTCCACTTCGCGTTCCTGCAGCACACGCAGGAGTTTCGCTTGTAGGGCGGGAGCCAACTCACCGATTTCGTCGAGAAATAAGGTCCCCCCGTCGGCCGCCTCAACCTTGCCTTTTTTTCGTTCGCCAGCCCCGGTAAAGGCCCCCTTTTCATGGCCGAACAGTTCGCTTTCCAGCAGGGTCTCCGTAATAGCCGCGCAGTTGACCGCGACGAAGGGGCGCTCGGCTCGTGGACTGTTGCGGTGAATGGCCCGGGCCACCATTTCTTTCCCGGTGCCGCTCTCGCCTTCGAGCAGAACGGTGGAGTGCGAGGGAGCTACGCGCCGGATGAATTCGTAGACCTCCTGCATGCGCGGACCGGCGCCGATCATGTTGTGCTCCACCAGCACCTGCCTTCGTAGATCCCGGTTCTCCTCTTCGAGTTCCTCCAGCTGGCGCAGGTTGTGCAGAGCCAGACTCGCCATCGCCGCCACCGCGGTTATGAGCTCGAGGTGTCTCTGCTCAAAACGATGTGCTGGATTCTGGCTGTCAAGATAGATGGCGCCTACGATCTCTTGTGAAGCCTGGAGCGGTACGCACAGCAGCGAATACACCGGTGGATCCGAGGAGGAATCGGAGTCCGGCCGAAACTGGTCAATTTTTGTGTGGTTGCTAAGCAGTCCGGCGCGTTCCCGCATGATGCTGCGGACCACCGACCGGCTGACCCGAACGGGATATTGCGGACCACGCACCCGATCCCAACCCACGGCCGAACTGAACTCCTGCCCGTCGGCCTCGAATTGGAGGATCGCGCCCCGGTCCGCCGGAACCAGGTCCAGCACCATCCCCAGCAATTGCCATTCCAGCGATTCCCGATCCCGGATCCCCCCGATGTCGGTCGCGATCTTCAGCAGCAGGTGAAGATCCCGGGCGTTTTTGGACACGGTCGACCGTTCGCCCGCCGGATCGGCCTGCAGGTAGATTGACTCCTGCTCCCGCAACAGGATCGTATCACCGGCAAGTTCAATCGTTTCTGTCAGTTCCACTGCACTGCTCTCCACCGACGACGTCCCGTCCTGGGCGAGAAAAAGTAAAATGGAGTCTCCTACACAGATCTCGTCGCGATGCTGGAGCACTTGGCGCTGTTGCACCGGCACGCCGTTCACCAGCGTGCCATTCCGGCTGCCCAGGTCCCGAATCGCAAAGGACCCTCCCTCCAGATCAATCTGGCAGTGGCGCCGGGACAGAGCCGGATCACAGGTCCAGAGTTGGTTGGAACTTTCCCGCCCAACCGAAAGCTCTCCGCTCAGAGGTAGGTTCACACCCCGAAGGGGACCCAATATACCTATTAGCTTCGCACTCAAGGGGCACTCCGTCTGGTCTGTTTAGCACAATTCCGGCGGTGGCGCACGGTTCTTCTCCATGAACCGAGAGGCGGGTGCGATTAACCGTTGTGTTAGCAATTGAGCCCTTGATTGTGCGAGTAGATAGCGAGGCAGGGGCGCGCACGCTCGAAACATCCCGGGGATTCAACACGTTGCGGACGGAGGCCAGCTCGGGCCGCAGCCCACGCCATTTGGCACCCAGCGTGCCCCTGCCTTCACTGTTTGAAGTCAACTGCAAAACGGTTGTGGGTGTGGAGAGGGGAACGCACAAGTCAGGTGGATGTTGGTGCATGTCGGCCGACCCTGTGCGCCTCCATCATTCGGGCCGGAGGAGGATCTGTGAAGCGGCAAGCACTCAGTCTCATCAGCCTGCTGGGCCTGCTCCTGGTGGCGGGGTCGGCAGTCGCACAGACCACGAAGCTTCGTGCCAATGTTCCTTTCAACTTCACTGTCAACAATAAGAGCCTAGCTGCCGGGACTTATGAGATCCGGCGCGGCAGTGTCAGCGATAGCGGGGTCTTGATCATCCGTGGACCGGAGGGTTCCATCCTGGTCTCTACGAATGCCCGCGAGCGTGTCCGAGGTGTGGACAAGACCATGCTGGTCTTCCACCGGTACGGCACACAGAATTTCTTGTCTGAGATCTGGGTGGCGGGCGCCGTGCGAGGACGGCAGCTGGCCATCGGCAACCGCGAGAAGGAACTGGCTCGGAACCTCACTCCACAGCCGGTGGAGATCTTGGCCAGCTTACCTTGAGAGGCGTGCTCACTGGCCAGCGAAGGGCACATAGGCATGTGCCCTTCGTTATCAATTTGAGAACGCGCTTCAGGGCTAGCGACGTGGAGGCTTCTTAACCTAGCCCGGCTCGCTTGTCCGGGAGATGGCAGGAACCAAACCCGACACTTTCGGTCTCTGGCTTTGCTCCCCAAAATGGAGGGAAGCGTTGCTCCACGCCTCGATTACGATCCAGGAGACGGTGCCCATGGCGGCCAGGCAAGTGATCCTCTATTTTGACGACCAGAGCGATGCCCTGCGTTTTGTGCTCGCGGCCGGTTCCGTAATGGCGGGAGAAACGCAAAGCCAGGTGACGGGGTCACTCGTACAGGAAATGCAGCGCGCCTGCCGCGTTCGGTTGGATGAAGCGACAGAGCCGGCTGCGGGCTGACATCCGCCTCTGCCAGAAGAAGGCCCGCGGAGATTGCTCCCCGAAACGCCTTCGCTTCGACGAGAAGCCGGAGAACGCAGGCCCCGACTCGTCTTGCAGAATAAACCTCACACCCTGCAAGGCCGGGCAGCCCGAATTCCGTCAGTCGGCGGCGCTGCGGCGCACCGTGTGCATTTCGCCCAGGAACTGGATCTCGCGACTTCCGCTTCCTCCATCCCACTCCGGAATTCAGGATCGCATCGAAAACCGAACTCCAATGGTCATCCTGGACCAGGGTGGACCGGTGGATCTGAGCCGGTGGCGAGGATGTGGCCCAATGGAGCTCACCCGAGTTAGAAAATCTTGCCCTCGAGATGGGCCACCGAGCCGGACTGAGCTAATGCCGTATCGACAGGATCGTCAGAATTTCCTGGAGGCCCTGGCGGATGTAACGCAGGTCTGGACTCGCGCCCCCAGGAAAAGGCAGGGTAACCTGCTTCTTTTCGCTCTTGGTCTCTTCGCGCATGTGCTGGCGGGCGCCTGCGATGGTGTAGCCCTCTTCGTACAGCAACCGTTTGATCCGGACCACGTTCTCGACGTCGCGCCGCCGGTACATGCGTTGACCGGTGCTGCCTTTGACGGGCTTGAGTTGGGGAAATTCGGTTTCCCAGAAGCGCAGGACGTAGGCCGGCAGCCGACACAGGCGCGCCACTTCGCCGATGCGGAAATACAACTTTTCGGGAATTAGAATCTCACCCGTCTTGCCGGACTTACTGTTCTTCGCCTTTGGACTCATTAGCCTGCCCGAAGTGGCATTCCGGGTAAGGAAAAATCTCCGCACTGCGTTTCTAGCACGATGCGGGCCGGGGAACAACTGTTAAAAGCAGTCGTCCGTGTTTCGTCGTCGGGTGTCAGGATCAGTAAACGACCAACGTCGGCTGCACCTCGACCGGCGTCCATCAGAATTTCTGTCCGCCCTTGTTTTGCTAACCACGCGCTCGAAACGACCAGCAACCGCACCGCCCGCTCTCGTGGGCTCGTGGCTAACGGTTGCCCCGGCCTTGGCTGATGACAGACCATCAAGCACAAATTAAAAAAAGCCCCGCAGAAGGTGCTTCTCCTGCGAGGCTTTCGAGGTCCTTGGGTCTGCGAGGTATCGTCCTCGCGGACGGTTAGTGTTTCTTTTTCTTCTTCGCAGCCTTTTTCTTGGTTGCCATGAAGTTTGTTTACCCTCCGTTAGCGATTCGTCCTTGCAAGGCCTTTGCGGTGGTAGGGCCTTCAGCCCATCTACCGTGGTGACCCATCCTTTGGTATGGAGCCACCAATTAATACAAGATATTGCGTCAGGCTTGCATCCATGTCAACAGATTTCTGACCACTCGTGCTGGAGTTCGCCCGCGCCGCCAGCCGGCAGGATGCGGGCGGCGGGCAGTTGAGTTTCGTCCAACAAACAGCGAGCGCCGACTCCGCCTCCCCGGCTGACGACGGACGCGTGAGGTAGTACACTGGGCCGCCGCAGAACCGGCTCAAGGTTTTCCGTGCCGCGCGACCCCATCGAACTCGAAATCTTCAAGAACCTCTATCACTCCATCGCCGAGGAGATGGGCGCCGCTCTGCGGCGCACCGCGTTCTCACCCAACATCAAGGAGCGGCGGGACTACTCGTGTGCAGTCTTTGACGGCCAAGGCCAGGTGCTGGCCATGGGTGATCATATGCCCGTGCACTTGGGCTCGATGCCCATGTCGGTACGTGCGGCGACGGAGAAAATCGCCATGGCGCCGGGTGACGTAGTCATGCTCAACGATCCCTTCAGCGGCGGGACGCACTTGCCCGATATCACGCTGGTGGCGCCGGTGAACCTGGGGGGCGAGCGCTCTCGCCCGCGGACCTCTCGCGGCCGAGCAGCAGCGCCGGATTTCTACGTGGCCTCGCGCGCGCATCACGCAGATGTGGGAGGTAGCTATCCCGGATCCATGGGTTTGTGCCGCGAGATCTACCAGGAGGGGTTGCGCATCCCGCCGGTCAAGCTTGTCCGTGCAGGCGAGATGGATCGGGACGTCCTCGCTCTGCTGCTCAGCAACGTGCGTACGCCCCGCGAGCGCGAAGGCGACCTGGGGGCGCAGATCGCAGCTTGTCACACCGGAGCCGAGCGCTTGCGGCAAATCTGTACGCGCTACGGACTGGCCCGCATCAGGCGGGCCGCGACGGACCTACTGGCATACTCCGAGGAGATGATGTGGGCCTTTCTACATCAGGTTCCGCCGGGGACGTATCGGGCCGAGGATTTTCTGGACAATGACGGAATCAGCCAGAGGGCGGTAAGGATTGCGGTGGCGGTGACGGTGCCCCGGATGCCTGACGTCTCGCGGTCCTCGAGGCGCGGGTCGGCGGCGCGCGGTACGCCGACGAGGGCGCCCGCACTACACCACCTGACGGTGGACTTCACGGGCAGCGACCCGCAAGTGGAGGGCAGCGTCAACGCGGTCGAGGCCATTACCTACTCCGCCTGCTTCTATGTCTTTCGCTGTCTGCTTGCCGAGCAGGTTCCGGCAACGGCCGGACTCATGCATCCCATTCGGGTCATCGCGCCTGCGGGCACAGTGGTGAATGCGCGGCCTCCGGCCGCGGTGGCCGGCGGGAACGTCGAGACCTCGCAGCGCATTGTCGACGTGCTGCTGCGGGCGCTGGCCCAGGCCATTCCTGATCGAATCCCGGCCGCCGCCTCCGGCACCATGAACAACTTGACCATCGGCGGGATCGATCCCCGGACCAAGGAGGCTTTTGCCTACTACGAGACCATCGCCGGCGGCATGGGAGCGCGCCCGACCAAGAACGGCGTCTCGGGAGTTCATACCCACATGACCAACTCGCTCAACACCCCTGCCGAAGCCCTGGAGTATGCCTACCCGCTGCGGGTGCAGCGGTCCGCCTTACGAACCGGCAGCGGCGGCCGGGGGCGACATCACGGCGGAGACGGCATCGTACGCGAGATCGAGGTCCTCACGGATGCCGAGGTCACGCTGCTAGCGGAACGCAGAACGCGAGGGCCCTGGGGTCTGGCAGGCGGCGGGGATGGCGCCGCCGGCAAGGCTTGTATCGTGCATCGGGACGGTTCGGCCGAAGCATTGCCCGGCAAGTTTAATCTGCGCCTGCACAAGGGCGAGCGCATACGGATCGAAACCCCGGGCGGCGGCGGTTGGGGAATTCCCAAAACTTGACCCGCGCTGAGGAGGTCCAGTTGATCAAGTCCATTGCAATCTTGGGGTGGGCGAAGACCATGGGCGCGGTGGACAGCCGTGTGGGGGCTGGGGTTCGTTCCCCATCTTCTCCTCGCCCGCCCGGCGGGTTTCACCCTTTGCAGCGTCTAATGTTCTTGGCTACCCTAAGCGGGGGGACGACAAACCATGCCGGAAGCATCTGACCTGGGCGCGCATTACCTCAGCGAAATTCTTCGCCAGTACCGCGGCCACAAGCGGATGGCCGAAGGGGCGCTGGTCCAACTCAGGGACGAAGACTTTTTCGTGGCCCTCGACCCGGAATCCAATTCCATCGCGGTCCTGGTCAAGCACTTGGCGGGCAACATGCGCTCGCGCTTTACGGATTTCCTCCGCAGCGATGGCGAGAAGCCGGACCGCTTTCGCGACCAGGAGTTCATGGCCGGGCCGAACACCACTCGCGCGGAGGTGATGGGATGGTGGGAGCAGGGCTGGAACTGCGTATTCTCCACCGTCGAAGGGCTGACCCCAGCGGATGTGATGCGGACCGTGTTCATCCGCCAGGAACCGCACACCGTGCTGCAGGCCTTGAACCGGGCGCTCGGGCACTTCGCCCAGCACATCGGGCAGATAGTCTTTCTCGCCAAGCACCTGCGTGCATCCGAATGGAAGACGCTGACCATACCCCGGGGCAAGTCGGAAGAGTATAAAACGGCAGCCGGGAAGGCCCGCAACCCCTGACCAGATCACGACTCACCGCGTCTCCCGTCACCGCGGCTCGCTCTCCCGGGTGCTAGAATTTAGTCGGGCTGCCAGTTCCCCGCGCGGCGGTACCCTTCGTTTCGCCAAGGAATACGCTCTCATGCCTACTACCATGCAAGCTGTCGTCAAGCCCACGGCTGCGCCCGGAGCCCAGGTGCGCGAGGTCAAGATTCCCGCCTTCGGGCGTACCGATGTCCTGGTCAAAGTGAAAGTGGCGTCCATCTGCGGCACCGATGTCCACATCTACGAGTGGGATCGCTGGGCCCAGGGGCGTATCCATCCTCCGCTCATCCCGGGCCACGAATTCTGCGGCGAAGTGGTTGCCTACGGCGATGAAGTCACCAGTGTCCGGGAAGGCGACTTCGTTTCCGCTGAGATGCACGTGGCCTGTGGCAAATGCCTGCAATGCCGCACCGGCGAAGCTCATATCTGCCAGAACGTAAAGATCATCGGCGTGGATGCCGACGGCGCCTTCGCCGAGTACGTCGTGATCCCGGAGTCGAACATCTGGAAACTCGACCCCGCCATTCCGCAGGAGTACGCGTCGATCCTCGATCCGCTGGGCAACGCCGTGCACACCGTGCTGGCGGGCGAGATCGCCGCCAAGACGGTGGCCATTACCGGATGCGGCCCCATCGGCCTGTTTGCCATCGCGGTGGCGCGGGCTGCGGGCGCCGCCCAGGTCTTCGCCATCGAGGTCAACGACCATCGCCGCCAGGTCGCGGAGAAGATGCAAGCCGACCTGGTGCTCGATCCCAGAAAAGACGATGTGCGCCGGACTGTAGCCGAGCGCACCGGCGGGCTGGGAGTCGACGTTGTGCTCGAAATGGCGGGACACCCCAGCGCGATCCGCACCGCCTTCGACATCGTGCGCCGCGGCGGCCGCATTTCGCTACTCGGCCTGACCAACAAGCCAATCGCGCTGAATTTTTCCGAAGACATCATCTTCAAGGGCCTCACCGTCCAGGGTATCAACGGCCGGCGCATGTACCAGACCTGGTACCAGATGACGGCGCTTCTCAAGGCCGGCAAACTCGACCTGCATCCCGTAATCACCGACCGCATCGCCATGCAGGATTTCCCCAAGGCGATGCAGCGCCTGAAGACGGGCGAAGCCAGCAAAATCCTGGTCTATCCGAACGGAGCGCGGTGAGCATCGCCTGCCTGCTCGAAGCTTTCCGATGTACCGCCAGAAGTGGCGCTTATGGTCAGCGGCTTGCGGCACGCCGGACGCCGCCGCTGGTGTCGCCTGGCGGCAGCTCCGAAGAGACGAAGTTCCCGTCGCCGGGCGGCAGGGACTGGCTACGACACCCGGTCGCCCTCGCAGAGGGTGGAAGGCCTCGGCGGATACGACCCACCTGGACGCAATTACGGAGCCAGGGGAAGCACGGTGGCCTGGTGGAAGATCACGCGCCAGGTCCCTCCCCGCTGGATCCATGTGGAACTGCGATGCGAACGGCTGGCGGACTCCTGGCCGCGGTAGGTGCGCCACAGCGTGGCGATATAGGTCACGATAACGCAGCCGGGACCGAGGGGAAGAATGCGGAACTGGTCGAGTCGGTAGTCAAGGATCTGGACGTAGCGGATGGCTTCGAGAACCTCGACCTTGGTGTAGAAACGGCCGATGCTGCCGATTTCGTGGAAGTCCTCAGCCAGCAGAGCGTCTACCGTCGAGAAATCGCGATGCTGCTGGGCGGCGATAAGCGCGGTTTCCTGGTGGATCAACTGTTCTTCCAGTTCTCTGGGGAGCGTGATGTTCTGCGTCATGGGGTTCTGACCAGCTGGACGGGTGGAGGCGCTTCCATTCGGTTTCCGGCACTCTGTCGCTTGCTTGCCGGGAGACTCTGCTTCAGTCGGCTGTTCTCGGCGGTGGTTTGAGGCCGAGTTCCTTCATCACCATCTGAAGATCCTTCCAGGCTTCCTTCTTCTGGCGGGGATCGCGCAACAGAAAGGCCGGGTGATAGGTGACTGCCAGCCGGGCGGCGGTCCAGTTGGGATCGTGGCTGCGTACGCCCGCCGGGCGAAAGTCGTACCAGCGCCCACGCAGGTTGTTCATGGACTCGTTGAGCGCGAGCAGGGTCTTGGCCGCCACTGCGCCCAGAGCCACAATGACTTTCGGCGTGATGGCGGCAATTTGGCGCATGAGGAACGGGGAGCAGGTCTCGCACTCGTCGCGCTCCGGGGTGCGGTTGTTGGGCGGGCGACACTTGACGATGTTGGCGATGTAGACGTCGCGACGTTCCAGGCCCATGGCTTTGATCATGTTGTTGAGCAGTTGGCCGGCGCGCCCGACAAACGGCTCGCCTTGCAGGTCTTCATCGGCTCCCGGGGCCTCGCCGATGAACATGAGTTCGGCGTTGGGATTGCCTACGCCGAAGACAATCTGCTTGCGCCCCTGCTGGTGCAGGCGGCAGCGCGTGCACTCGCCGAGGTCCTCGCGGATGATCTTCAGGGCTATCGCCGGATCTGCCACTCCGTATTCCGGCCGGGTCTCAACCACCTCGAACATGTTTTCTTCCAGCGCAGGCGGGGCGACCAGCGCGGCTTTCCTGGGGCACATGGGTTCTCGCTGTTCTGGCTGGAATTCAGGCTGAAGGTTGCCTTCGAGCGCGGTGGAGGGAGCCGCGGCCCGGCGGTAAAGGTCGTAGATGCCCAGTTGACGATAGAAGCGTATGCGGTCGGCGATAGCTTGGCGGAGTTGCGGGTCAAGGACGGTTACCATCAAGCTTTTACGGGGTGGCGCTGACGCATTTTCACAACCTGGTCTAACACACGCTGGGCAACTTCCCACTTGCTGCTTTCGGAAACTTCCACAACTTCATCGTGGGTGAGCATGGTCACTGCATTGCGCTCGGAGTCGAAGCCGATGCCTTCGCGCGAAACGTCATTGACCACGATGGCATCGAGCGATTTCCTGGCCAGCTTCTGGCGGGCATTCTCCAGCGCATCCTCGGTTTCGGCGGCGAAGCCGATGACCAGCACGGGGCGGCCCGAGCCGGTCCGCTTGTTCTGTCCGATTTCCGCCAGGATGTCGGAAGTGGGTTCGAGTTCCAGCGCCATCGGGCCGGAGCGCTTGATCTTCTGGGGGACAGCAGCCCTGGGACGATAGTCGGAAACAGCCGCCGTCTTGATGACAATGGTTGCCTGCGGCAGAAGTTTCAGCACGGCTTGGCGCATTTCCTCGGCGGACTCGACCCGGGTCACCTCGGCCGCGCCCGGGGGGAGGAGCGAACTCGGACCGCTTACCAGCAAGACGCGGGCCCCGCGCCGCAGGGCGGCCTCGGCAACGGCATAGCCCATGCGCCCGCTGGAGCGGTTGGTCAGGTAGCGCACCGGGTCGATCTTCTCGCGTGTGGGCCCGGCGGTTACCAGGACGGTTTCCCCGGCCAGGTCCTGGGAGGCACCCAGCGCTTCCATCACAGCCGCCACGATGGATTCGTTCGCCGCCAACCGGCCGGGGCCCATCATGCCGCAGGCCAGGTAGCCTCGGTCGGGGTCGACGATTCTTACGCCGCGTCGCCGCAAGACCTCGAGGTTCGCCTGGGTTGCGGCGTGGTTCCACATGTTGACGTTCATCGCAGGCGCGACCACAACCGGCGTGGTGGTCGCCAGGTAAAGCGTGGTCAGGAAGTCGGTGGCCAGACCGTGAGCGAACTTGGCGATGAGGTCAGCGGTGGCGGGAGCCACGAGCAAGGCATCGATGGATTGAGCCGCTGCGATATGTTCGATTGCGGAGTCGAGGTTGGGCGTCTGACCTGCTTCTTCGAACATCCCGGTGATGACCTTTTCGCCGGAGAGCGCGGCGAAGGTGAGCGGACGGACGAACTCCTGGGCGGCCTCGGTCATGATGACCTGCACCCGGATGCCGCGATCCTCGAGCAGGCGCACGATCTCCGCCGCCTTGTAGGCCGCGATGCCGCCGCCGACGCCGAGAGCCACTTTCATGGCAGTGCCTGGCCTCGCAAGAACATTGTCGATTGAAGATTTTCGATTGAATCAACCGGCACGGGCGCTTTCAATCGGCAATCGATCCTTCGAAATCGACAAACCACCCTAGGATTCGGCCTTGCCCATGGCTTGATCCAGCGCTTCAGACGCCGCTTCGCTAGCCGACTTTGGGTTTTCGGGAATCACCCACTTAACCTTGCCCGCCCGGATCTCATCCTGGGCGATGCGGCAGGGCTTGCGGGAACTGGTTTCGATGACCGGCGGCGCACCGCCCTGAAGTTGCCGGGCGCGTCGGGCGGCTACCAGGATGTAGCGGTAATTGCTGTCGAAGCCTTCGATCAACTTCATACTCTTCTCCCCCAAGGAGCCGGCACCTAGTCCCGTTCCTGGTCTTGCGCAGCGCGGAAGGAATCGAGGATGGGCTTGATCCGATCCCGAATGTTCGCCAGGCGGTGTTTCTCCGCGATTTGCAGGTTTCCCCGGTCTTCCTCGCGGCCCGAGCGTCGGGCGCGTTCAGAAAGCACAATGGCCTTCATTTCGTCGACCGCCTGTTCCAAGTCGTCGTTCACTAAAATATAGTCGTAGTTCGTGTAATTCTCAATCTCCCTCCGGGCCGTGTCCAAGCGGCGGCGGATGACCGTCTTCGAGTCCGTGCCGCGATGGCGCAGGCGCCACTCCAGCTTTTGATAATTGGGTGGCAGCACGAAGATGCTTACCGCATCGGGAGTGCTTTTCTGAATCTGCGCGGCTCCCTGCACGTCAATGTCGAGCAGCAGGTCGTGTCCCTGACGCTGGGCCTCCGCCAGGAAGCGGCGGTGCGTGCCGTAGTAGTTGCCGAAAACGTCGGCGTGCTCCAGGAACTCGCCGCGCGCCACCATGGCTTCAAACTCCGGACGCGGCACAAAGTAATATTCCTTGCGATTCTGCTCGCTGCCGCGCGGCGGGCGAGTCGTGTAGGAAACGGAAAAATCCAGACCTTCCACAATCTTACGAAGTTCCGCAACCAGCGTTGATTTACCTGACCCGGACGGGGCAGAAATGATGAAGACGGTCGTCATTCGAGGTTCTGCACCTGCTCCCGGGACTTTTCAATTTCCGACTTCAGGATGAGACCCATCTCGGTAACCTTGAGCGCTTCCCCGGCCAGGCCGGAAGTTTTGGACAGCAGCGTGTTGGCTTCACGATTCATCTCCTGAAGGAGGAAGTCCAGTTTCTTGCCCACCTCGCCGCCCTGGTCGAGCATGGCCAGAAAATGCCGCACGTGGGTATCCAGGCGCACGAGTTCTTCCTGGATGTCGCTGCGATCAACCAGCAGGGCGGCTTCCTGCAGCAGGCGGTCGGGATCGGCCTGGGAACCCACCAGCTCCTGCAAGCGAGCCCGCAGTTTCTCGGCATAGCTGTGCAGGATGGCTTCGCGGTGACCGCGGACGCCTTCGCTGGCCTTGCGGATGTGGGCCATGCGCTCCCGCAGCTCGCGCTCGATGCCCCGGCCTTCTTCCTCCCGCATCTGGTTGAGGCGGTTGAGAGCCTCATCGACGCGGGCCATCACCGCGGCTTCCAGTTCACCCGCGGCCAGGTCGCCGGAAGCGTCCATCGCAGCCGGCAGGCGCAGGATGACATTCAGGTCCGGATCGGCCGCCAGGCCGAATTCGGCGGCCGCGGCGCGAAAGGCCCGGATGTATGCCCCCACCAGCTGGCGGTTCAGGGTGAAACTTTCTCCCCCGGCGCGATCGATGCTCAGGCTGAGCTCGACATGGCCGCGGGCGATTCTCTCCTTGAGCACGCGCCGGAGCTTGATCTCGAGCGCGTCGTTCTCGCTGGGCATGCGGAAATGCAGGTCCAGAAACCGGTGGTTCACCGACTTGATGGAGAGGGTGAACTGCAGGCAGCCGTCCGAGCCGCCGAGTTCGCCCTTCACCTGGGCATAGCCGGTCATGGAGCGGAGCGACATGGGTGATTTTCAGCTTTCCGCCGGCAATCGCTTGCTTGTTCCTGGTCGATGGCTGAATGCCGAATGCCGTCAGGATTGGTTCCACCTCACTGGCGCAAGGGCGCCGGCCGCGGCTGATCCACCTCCAGGAACTGCAGGTCGTACAGCCGGCGGTAGGTGCCCAGTTTCTTCATCAGCTCTTCGTGGGCGCCCACGTCGCTGATCATGCCGTTTTCCAGCACCACGATGCGGTCCGCCCGGCGCACGGTGGACAAGCGGTGCGCGATGACGAACACGGTCCGCCCCAGCATCAGGTTCTGCAGCGCCGCCTGGACCAGGGCTTCCGATTCACTGTCGAGGGCCGAGGTAGCCTCGTCGAGGATCAGGATGGGCGCGTTCTTCAGCAGGGCGCGGGCGATGGCGATGCGCTGGCGTTCCCCGCCGGAGAGGCGCAAGCCGCGCTCGCCAATCACGGTCTCGTACCCCTCGGGCATTTCGCGGATGAAGTCGTGCGCCAGGGCGGCCCGGGCCGCTGCCTCGACCTCCTTTTGCGAGACATGCGGCTGGCCGTAGGCAATGTTGTTACGCACCGTGTCGTTGAAGAGCACCGTCTCCTGGGTGACGATCCCGATCTGCGAGCGCAGGGACTGGAGCGTGACGTCACGCACGTCGCGGCCGTCGATGAGCAGCCGGCCCGAGGTGGCATCGAAAAACCGGGGAATGAGATGGACCAGGGTACTTTTGCCAGCGCCGCTGGAACCCACGACGGCCAGGACCTCTCCGGATTTGACCTCCAGATCGATGTCGCGCAGGGTCTCGCGCGCGCCATCGCCGTTACCGCCGTAAGAGAAGCAAACGCGCTCAAACACGATACTTTTGGCGAAACGAGGCAGCGCTTTGGCAGCGGACTTTTCCCGCACTTCGTCCTCGGCGTCCATGAATTTGAAAATCTCCGACGATGCGCCCAGGGCCTGCTGGAAGCTGTTATTGAAGAGGGCGAACTTGCGCACCGGGTCGTAAAGCTTGAACACGGCGACGATGAAGGAGAGGAAGGTGCCCGCCGTGAAGACACCCCCGCTGATCTGTCCCCGGCCCAGCAGCAGCAGCAGGGCGATCGCGACCGCCCCGAAGATGTCCATGAGCGGCGAACTGAGCGCCACCGCCGCCACCGACCGCAGGTTGGCGCGCAGCAGGCGGCGTGCCGCGGTGCGGAAGCGCGAGATCTCCCACGACTCCATGCCGAAGGCTTTCACGATGCGGTGGCCGGTGATGGTCTCGTGCAGGATGTTCTGGATCTCGGCCAGCTTGTCCTGGCCGCGGCGGGTGGTGTGCCGCACCCGGTGCCCGATTTTGGTCGAGGAAAACACAATGGCGGGCAGAAACAGCAGCAGCACCCAGGCCAGCTTCCCGCCCAGCACCACCACCACCCCGGCGGTAAAGATCAGGGTGAAAAACTGCTGCAGGAATTCTCCCAGCACGTTCGACATGGCGAACTGCACGCGCTCGATGTCGTTGACGATGGCTGAGAGCAGCGTGCCCGTGGCATGTTTCTGGAAGAAGGCTGCGGACCGGCGCATGATCGCGTTGTACAGCTCATCGCGCAGGTCGGTGATCATGCCGAAACCGGCATAACTGACCAGGTAGGTGCCCGCGTAATCGAAAATGCCCTTCAGCACTGTGGCCGCGACCAGCGCGAAGGCCACCACGGTCCAGGGATTATGCAGGCTGGAGGGCACGAACCGTTCGAGCTCGATGGCCCGGGCAGTGCCGGGAATGCGGAACAGGGGAATGTCCCGAGAATGGGAAGCGGGATTCAGTACGGTGTCGAAGATGGGACCGATCAACAGGACGCGGAAGGCATCCAGCAGGCCAACCACCGCCATCAGCACCACCGACGACAGCAGTTGCCACCAGTACGGCGCCACGTACCGCAGGAGGCGGGTTAGTTGTCGCATACACCTCCCCGGACAAGGAGGCTCTGACCCGCGGCCGGGCCGGGCGACGGGCTCCGATGGATTGCGCGCAAGCGCTTATTTTACTGGAATCGGACGGTTTCGCGCAGGGGAAACCGGCGTCGCAGGTGGCGGCCTGTGAGGGGTACACCGCAAAGACTAGAATGCCCTCCCGGACCCATCAACCCTTCGCGCGGGCCGTACGACGTTTGTCGGACCGGTGACCGGTTGTTCCTGATCTTGCACTGCCGCTCGCCATTCCCATGAGCTTGCGTAGCCGGTGCATCTCGGCAGGGCAGGTTAAGCCACCAGAAAGTTGGCGGTTCCCTTGTTCGTCAAATGACGATGCCTTAGCTGCAGCCGCTGGTCGACCCGCACGACATGCAGCGGTAGCACGACCCGTTGCGCGTCATGATGGAGCCGCAGAAGCTGCACGTGGGCGCATCGCCAAGATCGACGATTCCGGCAAGGGCATCGGCCGCGTGGACGTTGCCTGTCGTCGGTCGCCGGTCGTCGGTCGTTGGCGAACCTGCCGAGGCACTCAGGTCTCCCATCTCTGACGGCTGGGCGGCCAGGGCTGACGGCTTGGGCCGCAGATTCTCGAACAGCATCTGCTGCTGGCCGGTCAGGAACCGCAACTGCAGCCAGCGGAAGATGTAATCCATGATCGACTTGGCAAATCCGATCTCCGGGTTGTTGGACCAGCCGCTCGGTTCAAAGCGCGTGTGCGAGAACTTTTCGCAGAACAGCTTCAGGGGCACGCCATGCTGCAGCGCGATCGAGACCGCCAAAGCGAAGCTGTCCATTAGCCCCGATACCGTCGAGCCTTCCTTAGCCATGGTGATGAAGATTTCGCCCGGCTGCCCGTCGGGATAAAGCCCTACGGTGATGTAGCCTTCGTGCCCGCCGATGTTGAACTTGTGGGTGATCGAGGCGCGCTCTTCCTGCAGCTTATGGCGCACCGCCCGCGGCGGCCCGTTCAGGTTTTCTTCTTCTGCCTGGGACGTGGGCAGGCGCGCACCCTCCTCTTTTTTCGACAGCGCCGTTGCCGTCCCCGCCGCCGAGAGCGGCTGAGACTGCTTGCATCCGTCGCGGTAAATGGCTACCGCCTTCAGCCCCAGCTTCCACGACTGGATATACGCCTCCATGATGTCTTCCACCGTGGCCGAGTTCGGCAGATTGACGGTCTTCGAGATCGCCCCCGAGATGAACGGCTGTGTTGCCGCCATCATGCGCAGGTGTCCCATGTAATGAATGGAACGCGTGCCCTTCGCCGGCTTGAACGAACAGTCAAAAACGGAGAGGTCTTCCTCCTTGAGGTGCGGCGCGCCTTCGATCGTGCCCGTGGCATCGATGTAGCTGACGATGGCGGCGGCCTGCTCGTGCGTGTAGCCCAGCTTAAACAGGGCCGTGGGTACGGTGTTGTTGACGATCTTGATCATCCCGCCGCCCACCAGCTTCTTGTACTTCACCAGCGCCAGGTCGGGCTCCACTCCCGTCGTATCGCAGTCCATCATGAAGCCGATGGTGCCCGTCGGGGCGAGAACGGTGACCTGGGAGTTGCGGTAGCCAAACTTTTCCCCGTGCGCCAGGGCCTCGTCCCAGCAGGCCTTGGACGCCTGGTAGAGGGCGGCGGGAACGCTGCCCTGCCGGATGTTGTTGACCGACGCCCGGTGCATCCGGATCACGTCCAGGAAGGGTTCGCGGTTGATGTACCAACCGGGGCAGGCGGCTCCGTTCATGACGTTCGTCCTCAGGTTGGCTTCCGCCAGGCTCTTCTTGGTGGGTTCGGTGACCGCAAGCAACGGCTCACACAGTTCAGCCATCAACGAGGACTGCAGATAGGCCTCGCCGCACATGATGGCGGTAACGCAGGCGGCGTAGTCGCGTCCGGCGTCGGAGTCGTAGGGCAGTCCGGCGGCCATCAGCAGCGCCCCCAGATTGGCGTAGCCCAGGCCCAGCGGACGGTAGTCGTGCGAGTTCTTCGCGATCATCTGGGTGGGATAGCCCGCGTTGTCCACCAGGATCTCCTGCGCCGTGATCATGATGTCCACCGCATGGCGGTAGGCATCCACGTCAAACGTGCCGTTGGGCGCGAACTTCAGCAGGTTCAGGCTGGCCAGATTGCAGGCCGAGTCATCCAGAAACATGTATTCGCTGCAGGGGTTGCTGGCATTGATGCGGGCGGTGTTCTTCGAGGTATGCCAGCGGTTGACCGTGGTGTCGAATTGCATGCCGGGATCGCCGCACTGCCAGGTGGCTTCCCCGATCTTGCGCAGTAGCTCCTTGGCCTTGTAGCTGTGCATCACGCGCTGGTCTTTCACCGCCCGCGTCGAAAAGTCGCTATCGCGCACCACGGCGTACATGAAGTCGTCGGTCACGCGCACCGAGTTGTTGGCATTCTGGAAGAAGATGGAGCTGTAGGCATCGGCGTCAGGATGCGACCCGTCGTAGCCCATGGCCACCAGGGCGTGTGCCTTGGCCTCCTCCTTCGCCTTGCACTCGATGAAGTCCACGATGTCGGGATGGTCTACGTTAAGGATGACCATCTTGGCCGCGCGCCGGGTTTTGCCCCCGCTCTTAATGACCCCGGCGAAGGCGTCGAAGCCCTTCATGAAGCTGAGCGGCCCGCTGGCCGTCCCGCCGCCGGACAGTCCCTCGGTGGAAGAGCGCAGCGTAGACAGATTGGTGCCGGTGCCCGATCCCCACTTAAAGAGCATGCCTTCCGTCTTGGCCAGAGTCAGGATGGAATCCAGCGAATCCTGCACCGAGTTGATGAAGCAGGCCGAACACTGGGGCGTCCGGTAGCCAGTTATGGAAAACTCCACCCGCCCGCTGGCCGGGTTCCAGTGCCAGTTCTGCGCGTCCGAGTTGGGCTCGATGCGGTCGCAACCCACGTTGAACCAGACCGGCGAATTGAAGGCCGCATACTGGCGCACCAGAATGTATACCAGCTCGTCGTGAAACGCAGCCGCGTCCTCTTCGCCTCGGAAATAGCCGCCCGCCTTGCCCCACTCCCGGATGGTCTCGGCCACGCGCCGGACCAACTGGCGCACGCCCGTCTCCCGTTCCCGCGTTCCCAGAGTACCGTGCAGATACTTGCTGGCCACGATGTTGGCGGCGGTCATGGACCAGTCTTTGGGGACCTCGACATTCTTCTGTTCGAAGATGACCTTGCCTTGGGCGTCGGTGATTTGCGCGGTGCGCAGCTCCCACTCGACTTCGTCGTAGGGTGAGATCCCGGGGGTGGTGAACACACGGCGGACGCTGACGCCCTGTGCCTTCTTGCGATCGGGGCTCGCAGGAACGGTGGAGGCGGGAGCAACCTTCGCAGCGGTTTCTTTCACTTCTGACATCGCTTTCTCCTTAAGTGTTAGATTCCCGGGAGCGGATCTGCGATCGGCCTCCGTAGGGTTCGTCTGGTTCCGCTGGAAGCGTCAGCGGTCCGCTTCACAACTGCCGTGCTCTTCTCGCGGGTCTCCCTGCGCCCGGATCTCAGGTTAGAGTGCGCAGCCGAAACTGCCCGGCCGAGACGCTGCCACCAAAAAGCTAGGCTCGGTATCAGGAACAGGGGAACTGCCGGACTCGAATTGTCAAGCTGTGCGTCCCCCCAGGGGATGTTCGGCGAGCCGAACGGGGGAACGATCACCGCACACATACCTCGCCCCGTCGGGACGAGAACCCAACCGCATCCGGGCCTGGCGCGAGGCGCGGAAGCCACAGGTTGCCGCGGCAGAGCGGATCACCTCGGCCGCCCACCGCCCGTTGGTCCCAACCTGCCCGCGTTGCCGGGGCAATTTTCAGGACCATGGGATGGCAACAGTACGCCTGTATGTTGGGCCTGTCAAGAGGGTAGCCCTATATATTGTATATCAAGCAATTAACGCCCCTGATACAGGATTTCCACAACCGCAGCCACCGCCCTTTCGCCCGGGCGTCTTAGCTCGCGCTGGACAGACACTAGGGAGGAAGAACCGGCGCACATTTGCCACCCCTGTAGGGAGAAACTGTTGAGCGGATCCCACGGCCACCGTCTTGTGCCATCTGCTAGCTCATCAGGGGTGCTGTCCGCCGCTCCATCGCTCGGCGTCGAGGGTCGACGGCGGCCACCCGCAGGTCGCGGCTCGCCGGGCGCACCTCGCGCAGGCCAGGCTCTTCCATAGGCACGTAGATGTCTTCGAAGATTTCCCGGGGTGCGATACGGCGGCTCCCATCCGGGGACTCAACCAGGTAGTCACCTTTCCGCCCAGAGTGCTCCCTGCCCAACACGTCTACGAAGACAAGCGGGGCATCGAGCTTTCGGGCTCGGATCAGAAAACGCGTGCGATACACCGTCCATTCGCTTCTGGGGCTCACGGGTCGTCATCCTTTTGGGGGAGGGATGATTGCCGTTTTGCAAGAGGCCGAAGCCAATCGCCGATTCTCGGATGTACAACACGCCGGAGTGGCCAGGGCGGCGGCGTCTTTAGGCTGGAACTGGATCGAGGGTGAGTGTGAATGTACGCGGGGCGGGAAGCGCGGTCAATTCCCCAAGTTTGGTGCAACTCGATAAAACCGGTGCGAATTTTCCGAAAACCAAAATGGATCAAGCAAGACTTTATCGGGCCCAGGGATATTGCGCTCGCGCCGTGGTTTTGCCTGACGCCCGAATTCCCGCGCGGAGTCCCCCGCCCGGGCAAGGCACAATTTCCACAGGGCGGTCACAAGAAACCCCATCTCCCTCCCCGTTTCTCGTCTTGCCGTGAGCACAGAAGCAGGTCCTCTATTGCTCCTTCATTTTTGCCCTCAGACGCTGCGCGGAACCGGTGTCCAGCACTGTGAGCTCGAGGCCCAAAAGCGTATGATCCAGTCGCCGTTTAGCAGCCACATTCGAACGAGGAGAATGCGTATGACGAAGCTTTCCGCTCAGGCGTTGGTGCTCCTGGCTTTTGTTTCACTGCTGCCGTCGGCCCTGCCGGCGCAGGAACACTATACCCAGGGTCCGGTGTGGCGGGTCGAGCTGATACGCGTGAAGCCCACCAAAATGGATGCTTATCTGACCAGCCTCAGGCAGTCCACGAAACCCTTCGTTGAAGAGGAGAAGAAGGAGGGGTTGATCACCGACTTCAAGATTTTTTTCAAAGCGACCAAGCACAATCCGGACGACTGGGATATCTGCGTGGCCATCCAGTACAAGGACTGGGCAGCGATGGACAGCCTGGCGGCAAAAGCCGAAGCCGTGCGCGACAAGATCATGGGCGGCAAGGCACAGGCCCAGGACCTGGCCGACAAACGCGCCGAAATCCGGGAAATCATCAGCTCCGAGTTGCTGCAGGAGATCGTGCTGAAGTAGGGATTTTCAGACAGGCCTGCGAGCCGGTTGGAGATGGCGAGTCTGAGCCAGTTTCCCGCTGTGCGGGCAGCGAGCCGCGACTTGGTGGGGCCACCCTCGCCCCCGGGGGGCGGCTTCCCAACCGCCCCTGACTTCCTGAGATCCCCGACGAACTTCTGCTGCCGAACCCTCAAGCGCGACGCAACGAGTCCAGTCGAAATCCGCCTCCCGTTAGCCCGCATTTATCCAGTTCCCGATTTCTGCGTTACATTCTTCCTTCATCGGCCAGAAGGAGGTTGCATGCGGAGACACTGCCTCAGACGTCTTAGGTTCGCGATCGCCTGGTTTGTTTCATTGGGTCCTTTGCCGGCCGCGGTTGGGCAGCAACCCGCCCGCCAAGCGCCGAACGCGAAGACCGCCTACATCCGTTGCGGCACTCTGATTGACGGCAGATGGGAACAGGTCCGCAAGAACGCAGTGATCGAAATCAGCGGGGAGAAGATTGCCCGGATCGGCGATCAGCTCCCGGCCAATGCACCCGACGTGATCGATCTCTCGCGCGAAACCTGTCTGCCGGGGCTCATCGACACGCATACTCACATCCTGCTCCAGGGTGACGTCACAGCGGCGGACTACGACCAGCAGTTGTTGAAACAGTCACCCGAGTATCGGACAATCCTCGCCACGGTGAACGCGCGGCGGGCGCTGGAATACGGCTTCACCACCATTCGCGATCTGGAAACCGAGGGTGCAGGCTATGCTGACGTCGATGTCAAGACGGCGATCAACCAGGGCATCATCCCAGGGCCGCGCATGATGGTGGCAACCCGGGCACTGGATGTCACCGGAGCCTACCCGCTCCTGGGCTACGCGCCGAATCTTGCGGTGCCTCACGGGGTGCAGGTCGTGGATGGCGCCGACCAAGCCCGCAGGGCGGTCCGGGAGCAAATCATGTATGGCGCCGATTGGATCAAGGTTTACTCCGACCGCAGCTACCGCCTGCGCCAGGACGGAGTGCTCGATGACATCCCGACCTTCACGATGGAGGAACTGCGGGCCATCGTCGATGAGGCGCATCGCCAGCGCCACAAAGTGGCCTCCCACGCCATGGCGCTGAACGGCGTGCACAACTCGGTGGAGGCGGGAGTAGACTCCATCGAGCATGGCAATTACATCGCCGATGGAGATTTGCAGACCATGGCAGCGCACGGCACTTGGTACGTGCCAACCATTTTTGTGGGGGCATACGTGGCCGAAGGGCGCGCCGCGGAAGGGGCTCCGGTGTGGGTGAAGATGCTCTCCATCCACGAAGATACCTTCCGGCGTGCGTTGAAGGCAGGGGTGAAAATTGCCTTCGGCACCGATGCCGGGGGCTTCGCCTGGACGGTGAATCCCGCGAAGGAGTTTTCCTACATGGTGAAGTGGGGAATGACGCCGCAGCAGGCGCTGCGCGCGGCAACCGCCTCGGCGGCGGAGTTGCTGGGAATGTTGGATACGCTGGGCACTATCGAGGCGGGAAAGTATGCAGACATTGTGGCGGTGCAGGGGAATCCGCTGCAGGATGTGTCGGTGCTCGAGAAGGTGGATTTTGTCATGAAGAGTGGAGAGGTGTACAGAAGACCGTAGGTTCTAAGGTCTTGGAGTTACAAAGCCGGTGCCGCAAGGTGCTGGTCCACGAAATCACCCGGGGCGTGATTGAGCGCCCATCGTCAACATAAACCACCTCCGTGGTGACACACACGGCCGCTGGGACGGGTTCGGATACCGCTTGGATACTGCGGACCGACCCGAAGCGCAAGAGCATTCAACGCGCTTGCATTCCCCCCCCGGAGTTGGGGGAGATCGCCACCCCACCCGGTCATGGAGGCCCGGCAAAAGGCCTCAGCATGTTGCGGTCGTTGGCTGAGGCCTGTCTCCGTCCAAGGAATCTCAAGCACAACAACCCGCCGCTTAGCGGTGGGCCAGCGCGGGCTCGTGCGCGGACTTGAACGCGGTGTAGCGCTGGTTGATCTCCTCCCAGTTCACCACGTTCCACCAGGCTTCCAGGTACTCGCCGCGGCGGTTGTTGTATTTCAGGTAGTAGGCGTGCTCCCAGACGTCGTTGCCGAACACGGGATAGCGCCCCTGTGAGATGGGACTATCCTGATTCGGTGTGGTCACGATCTCGAGATCGCCCTTGGAGTTTCCGGCCACCCAGACCCAGCCGCTGCCGAACTGCTTCAGCCCGGCGTCGTTGAACTGCTTCTGAAACTCCTTGAACGGCCCGAAGGCTTTGCTCAACGCCTGGCCGATCTCGCCGGTTGGATCCCCGCCGCCTTTGGGCTTCATGATCTTCCAGAACATGGTGTGATTCACGTGGCCGCCGCCGTTGTTCCGCACCGCGCCGCGGATGTCCTCGGGGATGGCGTTCAGATCGCGGAGCAGGTCCTCCGGTCTCTTGGATTGCAGATTCGGATACTTGTCCAGGGCTGCGTTCAGGTTCTTGACGTAGGCGCCATGGTGCATGTCATGGTGGAGGTGCATGGTTTTCTCGTCGATGAACGGCTCGAGAGCGTTATAGGCATAGGGGAGAGAAGGTAGTTCGTGAGCCATCTGCTTTTTCCTCCGAGGCATTAAGCATACGCCATTTAGGATGACGGCGGGGACACAGAGGATGCAGTGACAGGTGCGCATGCTTGCCCTAGGATTCCCTATTTTTTTCCCAGAAATCGGATGCGTCCCGTGAGCGCCCGCCCTGCGTAGTTGCCGAAAGTGAGGTAGTCCGGCGAGTCGATGTCGTTGTTGACGTAGGTATAGTTGCGGCGCCCGGTGACGTTATTGAAGCCTCCGCGGATCGCCCAGTAATAGCCGAAGGCATGAAAGCGTTTTTCGATGTGGGTGTTCAACGTGAACCAGGTGGGGAAGCGCTTGGAACCGGGAGGTCCCACCAGCTGGAGTTGGTCGTTGACCACGCTGAAGGGAAAACCGGTGCGCAGTTCGCTGGAATAGGCGAAGTCGAATCCTTTCACCAGGGGCAGCAGCCCCCAGGAGAGAAAACGGTTGGGCGCATCCCAGGGATAGGGGCCTGCCTGCTGCGGGCTAAATTGCGGATTGTCGACGTTAAAGTCGAGAACCTGGTTCGAGCGCGTGTAGGAGCGCAGGTAAGAGGCAAACAGCATGTGGCCGTTGCGGAAAGCGTGGCGCGCCGAGACCTGGAAAGCGTCGTAATGGTCCTGGCGGGTGTTCTGGAGGACGAAGTCGGCGTTGGCGCTTGCCGGATTAACCAGGTCGTAGACGAGGCCGTGTTTGCCCCGCTTCTGGATGTACTCGGCCTTGACGTAGATGGCAGCAGGAAGCTTGTGTTCCAGCGCGATGCTCCAGTTCACAAACCGGGGAGCTTCGAGAGTCCCGGTATTGGCGGTGAAAGTCGATACTGGGCAAGTCAACGCACCAGTGAGCGCATAGCTGGGGCAGGTCAGCGGCGGCAGCGGTGGAACAGTTGGGTAGAAAAAATCCTGGCGCGTCCCGGACTGGGGTCGGGCGATCAGAAAAACCGGAGTCGCGTCGTAGAAAATTCCGATCCCGGCCGCGATTTTCGTGTTGCCCGAACTGCCCAGCGCATAGGTCGCCGCCAGGCGCGGCGACACCAGCGAGTCGCGGATAATCTGGTCCCAGTCGTAACGCAGGCCGCTTTCCAGCAGCAAACGGCTGGTGATCAGCCAGCGGTCCTGCGCGTAACCGCTGACTTCCGAGTTGTAGGTGGTCGCCGACGGGCTCCCGGGAAAAAGGGAATAGCGCGTGCACGGCGGCGGACCTTGATGGCTCGCGGGATCGAAAAAGCAACCCTCGGCGGGCAGAGAGGATGATCCTTCCGGCAGATAAGTGATGGGCGTGCGCAGGAACGACGCGTCGTAACGCAGCCGGTCCAGATCGATCCCCAGCTTGAGCTCATGTTCCCCATGCCAGTGGCGGGGACGCAGGTACAGATTGGACAGCAGTTGCCAGCGAGCCGCCCGAGTATGCTCTGTCAGATAGTAGTTGCCGCCGGCGGTCTCCGGGTTCAGGAAGTAGGGCTCGGTTCCGGTCGGCGTTGCATCGAGATCGTAACGATTGAATCCCAAACCGGCCTCCAGCAGTTCTCCCTTGGAGAAGTAATGCTGGTCTTTCACACTGGCCTGATACATGGGGGACTTGACCAGCGGCGTGGAAGCTTGCGGGTTGGCGGGCGAGATCCCGGAGTGCGGATCGTGGAAGTAGTTGTAGTTGAACTCCCCGGTGACAATGTTCCGCGAGGTGACGTTGGCCTGCAGCTTGATGAAGTTGCCGAGGCGAGTGGAGACGTCGGAGTCAGCTCCCGAGGGCAGCTCGGGTACCACCGTGTTCAGGTAGTCGACGTCGACGGCGTCGTAGAACCAGACTTTTCCTTTGCGGATCGGCCCTGACACGATGACCCGCGGGTTGAATTCCTGGAAGGCCAGCCCCTTTTTGTCCTGTATGGAGGGGATGAAGTCGGTAGCCAGAAAGCGGTAGTGATCATCGCCCGTTCCGGTGTTGAGTTCAAGCAAGCCGCCCGAACCCTTGCCGTACTCGGCCGAATAGCGACTGCTTTCGACGTGGATGGACCGCAGCGCGTCGGTCGCGACCCGGAGGAGAAGCTGCCCGTTCGATGGCTGTGTGACATTGAAGCCGTCGAATCGCGTCAGTGTTTGGTAGGTCTCGGCGCCGGCCAGGTGCGGTTGCCCCGTGGAGTCCTGTTGCACGCCGGGGATGAAATTCAGAACATTCCGGTAGTCGTTGGTCTCCGGGTAGGGGATATTGATGATATCCATTCCGCTGAGCTGTTCCTGCGCCTGCGTCTTTTCCGTATCGATGGCCGGCGGCGACTCGACCACGTTCACAACCTCCTTGACCTCCTGCACATGGGAGAGCGTGATGTCCACGTTGTCGGTGGTTCCCACCTGGACTAGGGGCACGGTGACGGCGTAGAAGCCCTCTTTCTCCGCGAGGAGTCTGGCCGGACCAGGCGTCAAATTGACAAAATCGCAGCGCCCCGCGAACCCGGTTTCACAGCGCAGAAGCGGTGCGCTCCGCGGCTCCAGCGTCACCCGGGCGTTGGCCACGGCCACCGAGTTTTCGTCCGCCACCGTGACGGCGAGAGTCGCCGATTGCGCGGCGGCAGGGGGCGTGCTGAGGGCGTGCGCAGTCAGCAGGAAAGCGACGTATGCCGTTCGCCATCGAAGCATAGCGTGAGCCGCGCTGCAGGTATTGTCTCCCAGAACGCCGGGCTCGGGGATGCAGATTCTGCGCCCTGGAGCGTGCAAGGTTCGGCGGTTCGGCGAAGATCATTGATTTGTCGGCATCCCGCCACCGGAAGACCATGACGTTCTGCGCACCGAATCTCTGCGCCCCGGCGCGCGCTCCCACTATCCAGGGAAAGCGCGGGTCCAGACCGTAACTCGGAATTCGTCCGAATGACACGGGCGCCCAGGTGTGCTGTTCTCGACCCCCCGTTACGCTTGCACGCGCGACGGGCAGCGTCTCTATTTCAGCGATGCCATATCGATGACAAAGGGTACTTGCGACCACCACCATCCCCAGCCCAGCGATCAGTCTTCCCCCGGAGTCACCGTTCCCCTTTGCTGGAGCTTGCTTCCCATCACCGGAACCACAATGTCCACAGCACGTCCACCAGCGTGTGGGTGGTAGCCGAGGCCAGCAGCCGCCGCCGGTCGCGCCAGGCGCGACCATAGAAGATGCCTGCGATGGTTGCCAGCAGCACATAGCGCCAGTTGAACGGTCCCGGCTTGTTGAAGTGCGACAGGCCGAAGATCAGCGCCGCAATCCATAGCGAGGGTGGGTGCCCGACCCGCGCCTCCAGCAGGTTCTGTAGCAATCCGCGGAAGAACAACTCCTCCGGCACAGCCACGAAGAAAAACGTGATCAGCAGGTCCGAAAACGCGGTGGCCGCCGTCGGCAGCCCGCCGTGTGGTGTGATGAAATGAAGTGCCAGGCCCAGGCTGATCACGATGGGCGCAAACAAGACCAGCTCACGCACCCCGCTCCCCAGATCACGCGCTCGCGGTCGGAAGTCGTATCCCACTCCTTCCAGCCGCCGCACGACCAGGAACGCGTAGAGCGTCGAATCCACCAGCAGCAACTTGGGCAACGAGTCCAGGCCGTTATGGGGAAAGGCGCCCCGCAGCCAGCCGAACTCAATCGGCAGCCCGGCGGCGCCGAGCACGAGAACGTCCTGCCAGCCCAGCTGCCCTGGACGTGTCCCGCCCGGCGGTTGGAACTCGAATAACAGGCTGCTGCCCACCGGGATCGCGAAGCACGCCAGCCCGAACAGCCAGCGGAACTCGCCTCGCGGCAACGAATAAACAAGGTAGGGAACGACCAGCAACCCGGGCACAAGCACCCGCACGGCGGAGCTGCGCAGCATACGCCGGAGCGCATCGGCGGCCCCGAATGCGAAGAACCAGAAGGGCGCAAATACCAGCGCGAACGCGGCGAACGTGCTGGCCATGTGCCCCAGCCGCGTCTCCAGCGCAAAGTGCCGGACCAGCAGCCAGAACGCCCACAGCAGGAGCGCATACAGTAGGGCGGCAATCCAGGGAACGCGGACCCGCGTCACGGCATGCTGCTCCATCCCGCCAGCCATGCGCTCATTGTCTCGCGTGCGCCCTCGTCGGCAAACCGTCCCGCCGAGTTAGCGAGGCGATGAAGCTCGGGGGTTTCGGAGCGAGTCGGGCCATCATCGCTGCCCTTGGAGCCCGGTCTGGAAGACGGGTTGTCAGACCTGAAGTGGTGGAACTTGCCGATTCCAGCGGCGCCAGAGCCCGCCCGCTAGAACGTCGCCCGTATTCCCACCTGCGCCGCGAACGGAATCCCCACCGTCGTTCCCGGCCCGAAGAAATCGCCCAGCGCTCCCGCCGGCACGGCCAGCTGTTCCAACGACGTGACCGGCTTGGTGATCGTGCAGGCCGCATCGACGCAAATGTCGGTCACGTTCCCCGACGCGCTCTGGCTGGCCGGCACCGGCAAGGCCGCCACATTGGTCACGAAATTCGCTCCCGGATTATTACGGTTGAACAGATTGAAAAACTCCAGGAAGGGCATCACCGACCAGCGCTCATGAAACCGGAACGGCCGCGCCACCCGCAGGTCCATCTGGATATAGGGCGTCCCTCGGAACTGGTCCAGCCCGGTCGGCACTCCATTCACGGCAATGCGCCCGCTGCTGTCTGCGGTCGTAATCGTGAACGGCCGTGCGCTCTCCACCTGGAACATCCCCGATACCTCGAATCCGGCGGGCGCATGCCACGTCCCCGCCAGCACCAACCGGTGTCGCACGTCCTCGCCCGACGGTCCGTAGTCACCCGGGGCAAAGGCATGCAGCGGATCGCACACCCCGTTCACGTAATCGAATAGTTCGCCCAGGACGCAGCCCCAGGTCTTTGCCGAAGCCAGCGTGTAGTTCGCGATCACGTCCGCTGGCCGTGTGTTCCCCTGCAGGTGGACCATCAGCGCGTCGTAGCTGCTCCGGTTGTCCGATCTGAACACCGCAAGGTTAGGAACCACTTCCGCCTGCTGCGGATCATCCCGCGCCAGCAGCGGCGTGAACAGGTTTGTCCCCCCGCTGTAGGAATAGGCCCGGTAGCCGTGCATGCCAGTCTCGTGCGTGTAATCCGCCCCCAGCAGCCAGCGCGGGTTGAATGCGTGCTGCACCCCCGCGGTCGCATGCATGGCGTACGGCGTTCGGTAATGCGGATCGATAATGGCGCCCGAACCTCCCCGGGCCGCGCCAGGAATGCACCCTGCATTCTGCGGATTCGCCGGATCCGCCACCGGGTCCACGCAGGGCCCCGGCGCCGCATTGACCGCCTGCAGCGCCGCTACCCACCCGTTCTGCGCCAGGTCGTTGTAGTACATCCCGAACCCCGCCCGGATCACCGTGCTCTCGCTGCCGCCTGGCGAATATGCAATCCCCAGCCGGGGGGCGAACGCTCTGCGGTAGTCCTCGGCCGCGCCCCCGACCAGCGGGATGGCCAGCGCCTGGAGGGTTACGTAGGCGGGATTCTGCCGCTGGTCCCGCCCCGAGCCAGCGAGCAACCCGAACGTCGTGTCATAGCGCAGCCCGTAATTCACCGTCAGATGCGAACTCACCCGCCAGGAATCCTGCGCGTAGAATCCCAGCCGCTCGACGCTCTGCGAGAAGCTTCCGTTGCTGGCGGGCGTCGCCGTGCAAGTCACATCCTCCGGCGGATTCACACAATGCAGGTCCCAGTAAAACTGCACGGGGTTGGCCGCGTAAAAACTCGGATTGTTCCGGTATTGGAGCAGCGTCTCCTGGGTTCCCGACAGCGCCCCGCTCAGCACCGGCTCATGGATGAAGTCGATCCCGAACTTCTGCGAGTGCTTCCCCGAGCTGTGGCTCAGGTCGTAGCGGAACTGGTACTTCTGCTGGTCGCGCAGCACCGGAAAGGCCGTGATGGGAGTAAGAAACTGGTTATCCCCGAAGGTCTCGAAGCCGGAAATGGTTTGCGCCGTCGAGCTGAAGGGAAACGCCAGCGCGAACCCCAGGTACTGGTTGCGCGCTTCGGTGTGGTGCAGGCTGCTCGCGCCCGCCGTAAAGCTCCCCACCCAGGTGGGGCTGAAGGTGAAGGTGTTGTTGGCCGCCAGGTTGTAATACTTCGATCCGGAAGTCGTCCCGGTCTCGGGCAGCGTCGCCTGCTGCACGTAATTGTTGTTGGTGGTGTAGTTGTCGAGCGATCCGCGCAGGAACCACTGCGAGCGCCGGCTCTGCGCCCAGTCGAAGCGCAAGGATCCGGGCACGTCGCGAAACGGCACCGCCACGCTGTCCGGCACCGCGATCGAAGGCACTCCCGGAATCAGTCCCTCGGCGGCCAGCGTGGCCAGCGCCTGGAACTCCGCCAGGCTGTTCGGACTATAGGCAATGCTCGCGTCCTCATGCACGTATTCGAACGACGCGAATAGCCACAGCTTGTCCTTCCTGACCGGCCCGCCCAGCGTGGCCACATAGTTCTGCCGGGAGAAGGGTTGCTTGGGGTCGGGCTCCGGGTTCTCGATCGGGTAGCGCGCGTTCAACGCCGCCGCCCGCTCGTAAAACGCCGCCTCCCCGTGCCACTCGTTGGTGCCATGCTTGCTGGTGATCACCACTGAGCCGGCTGTCGTCCGCCCCGTGTCTGCTTCCTCCTGCGCCGTACGCAAGGAAAATTCCTGGATGGCTTCCGGCGAGAAGTTCTGCAGGAACCCGCCGATGTAGTCGTCGGAATCGTCCATCCCGTCCACCGACAACACGTTGTTCAGCCCGGAACTGCCCCCGGTCGAAACCGCGGTGATGCGGGCCTTGGTTGGATCTGACGGCTCCACCGGTTCGGTCCCGGCCACCAGGTAGGCGATGTTGGCAAAGCTGCGGTGTGCCAGCGGAATCGTCGCCAGATCATGCGCCGTCACCACCCCCTGGTGTACCGAGCTGGCCGTGTCCAGGGACTCGGTGGTGATCGAGGATGCCGCTGCCTCCACCGTCACCTTCTCCCTGGCGGCGGTTGGTTTCAGGGTCACAGAGAGATCGCGCACCGTGGTCACTTCCACCGTCACCTCGGCGTTGGCTTCGGCAAAGCCGGGGGCGCTTACCGTCACCCGGTAACGGCCGGGCAACAACCCATCCACTCGGAACTCTCCGCGCTCGTTGCTTATCGCCGCGCTGCGCAACCGCGAGATGTTCGACTCCACCACAATCGTGGCCGATGCGATCCGCCCCCCGCTCGTATCCTGCACCTCGCCCCGCAAGCTGCCCCGCGGATTCTGCCCCCATGCCCCGGCACCCACCAACACCGCCAGCAGCGCCATCAGCCACTTCCCGCCCGGTTGTTGCGTATTGATTCCGACCAACGCCATGTCGATCGGATTATACGATCCGTAGTGGTATATCCCGGCAAGAGCAAGAGCCTCGGCCGACCAGGCGAGCGTCCGCCATGGCAAAATTGCCCATGACTGCGTCCGGCTCGTGGCTTGGGGCCGCTGGGCAGTGGGCAATGGAAAAGGAAAGGACTTACCGCTTCGTCGCCACCGGCTGGATCTCTTCCACATCGATCCAATTCGTGGGGTACACCCCCGTGTAGCATGCCGTGCAATACGTGGTCTTCTCCCCGTCCGCGCACGCTTTCTTCAATCCCTCGAGCGAAAGGTAGGCGAGCGAATCCGCGCCAATGTACTGCCGGATTTCCTCCACCGACTGGTTGGCGGCGATCAACTGTTTCTTGGAGGGCGTATCCACCCCATAAAAACACGGCGAAATGGTGGGTGGACAGGAGATCCGCATGTGCACTTCCGCCGCCCCCGCGTTGCGGATCATGCGCACGATCTTCTTGCTGGTGGTCCCACGCACGATCGAGTCATCGATCAGCACCACCCGCTGGCCTTGCAGCAGCGAGCGCACCGGGTTCAGCTTTAACCTCACCCCAAAGTCGCGCACGCTCTGTCGCGGCTCGATGAACGTCCGCCCCACGTAGTGGTTCCGTATCAGCCCGAAACGAAAGGGAATGCCGCTCTCGGCCGCGTAGCCCACGGCCGCCGTCACCCCCGAATCCGGCACCGGCACCACAAGGTCAGCCTCCACCGGCGCTTCCAAGGCCAGTTGCCGCCCCAACTCCTCGCGGCTCACTTGCACCGGCCGTCCGAATACCGTGCTGTCCGGACGGGAGAAGTACACGTGCTCGAAAATGCAGCTCGACTGCGCCGCCACCGGCGAATAGAAGCGCGAAGCGATCCCCTCCGGGCCCACGATCAGCAACTCTCCCGGCTTCACGTCACGCTCGTACGTCGCTCCGATCAGGTCGAAGGCACAGGTTTCCGAGGCGAACACAATCGTGTCCTGCTTCATCCCCTCCTGCCCCGGGATCCGCCCCATGGCGAGCGGCCGGAAGCCGCGCGGATCGCGCGCCGCAAACACCCGGTCGGTGCTCACCATCACCAGCGAAAACGCGCCTTCCACCCGCCGCAGTGCATCCGCCATCGCTTCCGGCAGCGTCTGCTCGCGCGACAGCGCAATCAAGTGCACGATCACTTCCGTGTCACTGGTGGTCTGAAAAATCGACCCCTGCGCCTCCAGCCGCGACCGAATCTCCTGGGCGTTGACCAGGTTGCCGTTGTGCGCCACCGCGATCGGCCCTTTGTTCGACTGCACCAGGATGGGCTGCGCGTTCAGCAGTGCCGAGTCCCCGGTCGTCGAGTAGCGCGAGTGCCCGATGGCCAGCGTCCCCTTCAGCCGCGCCAGCACGTCCTCGACAAACACATCTGCCACCAGGCCCATCGCCCGGTGTGCACGCAGCGTCATCCCGTCGGAGGTCACGATTCCCGCCGACTCCTGCCCGCGGTGCTGCAACGCGTGCAAGCCGAGGTAAGCGAGCTTCTCCGCCTCCGCATGGGCGTAGATCGCCACCACCCCGCACTCGTCACGAAATTTGTCAGAATGCCGCATGCAGCACTCCGCCTCTCGCACAAATGCTTGCGTTGCGTGCGACAACTTTGCGCTCTCCCCGGTTCGAGCTTTGGCACGGTGCCATCGGCAATCAACCCCCTGCCATGGGCTACACCGCCTCCGTCCTCAGCACCCTTTCCAGCGCATTCTCATACACCTCGCGCAGCTCTGAAACCGCGGCTGACAACACTACCTGCCCATCCAGCCGGATCTCGAACTGTCCCAGCGTGGTCTCTCCCAGTTTTTCCGCCGAGAGCCCGTATTGTACCCCCACGGCCTTGAGTCGGGGCACGTGAGCCGGGTCGCACGCCACGATCACGCGGCTTGCATCCTCGCCGAACAAGGCAAACTCTGGAGGCAGCCCCTCCGACGCCATCTCCACGTTCACGCCCACGCCCCGTTCAAGCGCCGCCTCCGCCAGCGCCACGGCCAAGCCGCCTGAAGAGCAGTCATGCGCCGACTCCAGCAGCCGCGCCTGAATGATCTCCACCAGCGCCTTCTGCAATGCCGCTTCCTTCTCCAGCCGCAGTTCCGGCGGATAGCCCCACACCGCGCCCAGAATCTCTTTGGCGTACTCGGACGAACCAAATTCGGATTCTACGTCGGTGATATCGCCCAGCTCACCGCCACGCAATAGCACAATCGTGCGTCCCGCATCGCGGAAGTACATGGGCACAGCCGTGTGCACGTCTTCGAGCAGGCCGACAATGCCAATCACGGGAGTTGGATAGATGCCTTCGCCCAGCGTCTCGTTGTAGAAACTGACGTTGCCGCCGGTGACCGGCACTTCCAGTTCTTCGCAAGCCCGCGTCATGCCGTCGATAACCTGCGCAAACTGCCACATGATGTGCGGCTTCTCGGGATTTCCGAAGTTCAGGCAGTTAGTCGCACCGATGGGCGTTGCGCCCGCGCACGCCACGTTGCGGCAGGCCTCGGCCACGGCGTGCATCGCACCCAGCCGCGGGTCCAGGTAGCACCAGCGCCCGTTGCCATCGAGCGCCATGGCCAGCCCGCGGCGCGAGCCCTTGATGCGGATCACGCCCGCATCGCTCGCGCCCGGCGCCTCCACCGTGTTGGTCTGCACCATGTGGTCGTACTGCTGCCAGATCCAGCGCTTGCCGCAGATGTTGGGCGCGGCCAGCAGGCGCTTGAAGTTCTCGGTAAGGTCCCCAGCTTCGGTCAGCCGGATGCCAACGGGCAGCTCGCGCTCGACCGGCGGCTCCCAGCGCGCCAGAGGACGCTGGTAGAACGGGGCGTCGTCGGTAAGCGCTGGGTTGGGAATTTCCGCGACCAGTTCCCCGTGCTGTCGCACCCGCATCACGTTGTCGCGGCTAACCCGGCCGATTTCGACCGCATCCAGCCCCCACTTCTCGAAGATGCGAAAGACCTCCGGTTCACGCCCCTTGGCGGCCACCAGCAGCATGCGCTCCTGGGATTCCGAGAGCATGATCTCGTACGGCGTCATGCCGGTCTCGCGCTGCGGCACGCGGTCCAGTTCTATGTCGAGCCCGACCCTGCCGCGCGCGCCCATCTCGCAGGTGGAACACGTGAGTCCGGCGGCGCCCATATCCTGGATAGCGACGATCGCGCCCGTCTGCATGGCTTCGAGGCATGCTTCGAGCAGTAGCTTTTCCAGGAACGGATCTCCCACCTGCACGTTGGGCCGCTTGGCTTCGGATTCTTGGCTGAACTCCTCGGAGGCCATGGTCGCGCCGTGAATGCCGTCGCGTCCGGTCTTGGCGCCTACGTAGATCACCGGGTTGCCTTCTCCGGCGGCACGAGCGAAGAAGATCTGGTCGCGCCGCACCAGTCCCAGGGCGAAGGCGTTGACCAACGGGTTCGAGGAATAGCAGGTCTCGAACTTGGTCTCGCCGCCCAGGTTGGGCACGCCGAAGCAGTTCCCGTAGGCGGCCACCCCACTAACCACGCCTTCGAGGATGGAATGATTCTTGTGGATCTCGGCTTGTGAAGCGCGGGCGTCCCCGGTCGCGTTCTTTCCCTGGGGTGACGCGGCGATCGGCCCGAAACGCAGCGAATCCATCACCGCCACCGGCCGAGCGCCCATGGTGAAAATGTCGCGCAGGATCCCGCCCACGCCCGTAGTCGCGCCCTGAAAGGGCTCGATGAACGACGGATGGTTGTGCGACTCGATCTTGAAGGCGCAAGCCCAGCCGTCGCCGATATCGATGATGCCGGCGTTCTCTCCCGGCCCCTGCACGACGCGTCGGCTGCGGGTGGGCAGCCGTTTCAGGTGCACGCGCGACGACTTGTAGGAACAGTGCTCGCTCCACATCACGCTGAAGATACCCAGTTCGGTCAGCGTGGGCGCGCGCCCGCCCAGCAACTGTTTCAGTTTGGCGTACTCCCCGGGCGTAAGCCCGTGCTCCCGGATAAGCTCCGGCGGGGGAGGAGAGGTCGTAGAAGTGATCATGGGTGGAAGAACTATTGTCGCATGAAAGCGGTGGTTGGTCGTGGGTGGAGGATCTACCGTCGGCTGGTCGGCCGTCCGCGGGAACCTATCCACCCTGGTTCGTCGTGGCCCGGACGATGAACCGCGAATCCTCGGACCGGCCGCCGTGGCCTCAACTTCGGCCGGTGGAGCGACCGGATCGCGCGCCCCTGAGCCGCGGTGCGAGCTCGCAGTCGTTTGGCTTCGGTGCAACTGCCGACCACCGGCGACGGTTTTCTCCCGACCAGCACCGACCAGCGACTGCGTTTATCATCTTGCTGACATGAAATCCGTTATCGTGGGCACGGCTGGGCATATCGATCACGGCAAGACGGCGCTGGTCAAAGCGCTCACCGGAATCGATGCTGACCGGCTGGAAGAGGAGAAGCGGCGCGGCATCACCATCGACATCGGCTTCGCGCATCTGGAGCTCGCCGCCCCCGGTGGCGAGACGCTGCGTCTGGGCTTTGTCGATGTTCCGGGTCACGAGCGCTTCGTGCGCAACATGCTGGCCGGGGTGGGCGGGATCGACCTGGTGCTGCTGGTGATCGCCGCCGACGAATCGATCAAGCCTCAGACGCGGGAGCACTTCGATATCTGCCGCCTGCTGGCGGTGCGCCGGGGCATCACCGTGCTCACCAAGTCGGATCTGGTGGATGCCGAGACGCTTGACGTGGTGAAGCTCGAAGTGGGGGAATTCCTCAGCGGATCGTTTCTCGAAGCGGCGCCCATCGTGGCCGTGAGTTCGCTCACCGGCGCCGGGCTCGACCATCTGAAACGCGAGCTGGCAAAGGCCGCTGCCGAGGTTCCGGCCAGAGATTCGAGTGCGCTGGCGCGCCTACCCATCGACCGCGTCTTCACCATGAAAGGCTTCGGCACGGTGGTGACTGGGACGCTGCTAGCGGGGACGATCGGCAGGGACGCCGAACTGGAAGTCTGTCCCTCCGGCAAGCGCGTGCGGGTGCGCGGCGTGCAAGTGCACGGCGCCGCCGCCGAAAAGGCCCTGGCAGGCCAGCGTACCGCGTTGAACCTCGCGGGGGTGCCCGTGGAGGAGCTGGCGCGGGGCATGATGCTGGCGCCGCCGGAGACGTTTCGTTCGACCAATCGAATCGATGTCTCACTGTCGCTGCTGCCCTCGGCGAAACCGCTGAGGGATCGCGCCCGCGTGCACCTGCACGCGTATACCTCGCAGACCCTGGCAGAGGTTGTGCTCTATGGCGGCCCCCAGGTGCAGCCCGGCACCACCGCCTACGCACAGCTGCGACTGGCGGAACCCGCGCTGCTGTTGCCGGGAGACCGTTTCATTCTGCGGCAGTTCTCCCCGGTGGTGACCATAGGGGGCGGAGTGCTCATCGAGAATCTGCCGCCCAGGAAAGTGGTGAACCGCGAGAACTACACTGGCCTGCTGAAGGCGATATCCGCTAGTGATCCAAGAGCGTCGCTGGCCGCGCGGGTGACGGCGCGCGGTCTTCAGGGACTGACCTTGAGGGAGGGAACGGCCCGTACCGGCTGGAGAGGCCGCGACCTTCAGTTGCTGGCTCAGGGGAACCCGCAGATTGTGCAGGCCGCCGATGTCCTTCTGCCGCGGCTCGCGATTAACATCGTGCGCCAGGGCCTGCGCTCGGCGGTGAACGCCTTTCACCAGCAGAACCCGCTGGTCCCGGGCATCAGCAAGGAAGAGTTGCGGGGGCGCTTCCCCGAGCTTCTGCCGCAGGCATTCGACCGGCTGTTCGCGGAGGCAGTGCAAGCCAAGGCGCTCGAATTGGCTGGCGAGCTCGTACGCCTGCCGGGACGGGGCGTGGTGATGAAGGACGAGGAGGCTGAGTCGAAGCAGATCATTGAGAAAGCGTTCGCTACGGCCGGGCTGCAGGTGCCGGCGCTGTACAACGTGCTGGCCGGACTGAAGGTCGACAAGGCGCGGGCGCACCAGATCGTGACGCTGTTGCTGCGCGATAAGGTCTTGGTGAAAATCTCGGACGAACTGGTGTTTCATCAGTCGGTGCTCGAACGGTTGCGCCAGCAGATCGCCGCGCAAAAGGCCAAGGGCGTGGCCAAGATCGACGTCGGAAAGTTCAAGGAGATGACCGGCGTCAGCCGCAAATACGCGATCCCCTTGCTGGAGTATCTGGATCGGGAGCGGGTGACGCGGCGGGTGGGAGACGAACGGGTGATCTTGTAGTTTGGGGGAGATGCATCCGTTGGTCGTTGCCGACCTGCGGTCCGCCACAGAAGGGAACACACTATGCGAATCGCCGTAGTCGTGGTGGTGAGTTGTCTTTCGCTGGTTCCCCATGGGTGGGCGGGGAACCGGACCAAGCCAACCCGAACGGTGCAAAGCCAGGCTGCGCCCGCTCATCGGCCTCTGCGGGTGGTGATTGCCGGGCTGGTGCATGGACACGTGGAAGGGTTCCTCCAGCGCAACCAACACCGTCCGGATCTGGAGATCGTGGGTATTGCCGAGCCCGACCAGCAACTGGCAGCCCAGTATGCCGGGAGTTTCAAGCTGGAGCAGAATTTGTTTTACTCCGACCTGGATGAAGCCATCCGGAAGACCCTGCCGGACGCGGTGCTGGATTACACCGACACCTACGATCATCGCCGTGTGGCGGAGGTGTGCGCGCGGCGGGGCGTGCACCTGATGATGGAAAAGCCGCTGGCGGTGAGTGTCCAAGACGCGCACGCGATCGAGAAAGCGGCGGGCCAGGGCAAGATTCATGTGCTGGTGAACTACGAGACCACATGGTACCGGAGCCATCATGCAGCGTACGCGATGCTGCACGACAACTCCATCGGCGAGGCACGCAAGATCGTGGTGCACGACGGCCACCCCGGGCCCAAGGCGCTCGGCGTGCGGCCGGAATTTCTCAGCTGGCTCACGGATCCAAAGCTTAACGGCGGCGGAGCATTGTTCGACTTCGGCTGCTACGGCGCGGATCTCGCGACCTGGCTGATGGATGGCCAGCGACCTGAGGCGGTGACGGCGGTCCTGCAGCAGATCAGGCCCAATGTGTATCCGCGCGTGGACGACGAGGCAACCGTGATTCTGACCTATCCCAGGGCACAGGCGATCGTGCAGGCTTCCTGGAACTGGCCGTTCGACCGCAAGGACATGGAGGTGTATGGGGCGACGGGGTACGTGTTAACGGTGCGGCACGACGATATCCGGGTGCGGCGTAGCTCGGAGAAGGGAGAAGAGCAGATCGCCGCTCCGCCGATCGCGGCGCCGTACGATGATCCGATTTCCGAATTGCGGGCGGTGATCTTCGACGGCGCCCAGCCGGACCGCCTGACGTCGCTGGAGACCAATGTGATCGTCACGCAGATCCTGGAGGCGGCGCGGTTGTCCGCGGCCAGCGGGACGACAGTGCGGCTGCAGACAGAAAAGTGAGCAGCGCATTCGTTGGGCCCCACCGGAGCCCCACTGGCGGAGTTCCCGGCGGCGGTCTGATGATGGGTATTGGCATCAAAGCGGAGGGATGCTGCGAGAGAGCCGACTGCACGCTGCCCGTGGCGGGCAGCCGCCAGCGCACCGAGGACACAGGGGACACCCCGCCCCACACCAGATGCTTACGATCCGGCCAGCGACGGTGCAGGATGTAGCGCTCCTGAAGCGCATGATCGTGGAGTTTGCGACGTTTGAGCCGCTGGCCGAGTACGTAACCGTAACCGAGGAGACGCTGGTGCGTGACGGGTTTGGGGCGGCGCCGCGCTTTCGCGTGCTGCTGCCGGTGTGGGAGGGGGAGGTGGCGGGATACGCTTTCTTTTTTGCTTCTTACGACAGCTTTCGCGGGCCGGGGATGTTCCTGGAAGACATTTATGTGCGGCCGGAGTTTCGCGGCCAGGGGATAGGGAAGGCGCTGATGGCGGGGGTGGCGGCGATTGCGCTGCGCGAAGGTCGCAGGGCGATGCGCTGGGAGGTTCTGGACTGGAACCAGCCGGCCATCGATCTGTACAAGAAACTGGGCGCGACGTTTCGGGAGGACTGGCGGCAGGTGCGGCTGGAAGGAGAGCCGTTGCGGCGGCTGGCAGAGAGCGCCTTGAAATGAGCCTGGTGCTATGAGCAGGGTGCGGATCATCGGCGCGGGGCTGGCCGGATCGGAGGCGGCGTGGCAGTGCGCGCGGCGCGGAGTGGAGGTGGAGTTGTTCGAGATGCGGCCGGCGCGGTCGACACCGGCGCACCGGACGGGAAACTTTGCGGAGCTGGTGTGCTCAAACTCGCTGAAGTCCGACAGCGAGAACACGGCGCCCTGGCTGCTGAAAGAAGAGATGCGGCGGGCGGGATCGCTGCTGCTGGAGATCGCGCGCGCCTGCGCCGTTCCGGCGGGACATGCGCTGGCGGTGGATCGGGAGGCGTTTGCGGCCAGGGTGACGGATGCAATTTTGCGGGAACCTCGGATCCGGGTGCGGCGGGAGGAAGTAACGCGGATCGACGAGGAAACCATCATCGTGATTGCCACTGGACCGCTGACGTCGGAGGCATTGTCCGGCGAGATTGCAAGGCTGAGTACTACCGCGCACGCCGCTGCTCAGGAAGTCGAGAGCGGTTCCATTCGAGAGGTTCAGGGCAGATCGCGGATTGCAGGTGGCAGGGAGCAGGCAGCGGGTGGTTCGCGGGGAGGAACGGCCCCGCAGGCCGAAATCGGGTTGGGCCGTCCGCAGGCGGGGGCGGCCGCGATACACCGGCTGTACTTCTACGATTCGATCAGTCCCATCGTGGAGGCGGACTCGATTGACATGAGCAAGGTCTATCGGGCGGCGCGTTATGACAAGGGGACGGCGGATTACCTCAACTGCCCGATGTCACGGGAGGAATACGACCGGTTCTACGACGCGCTGCTGGCGGCTGAATCGGTGGAGGCGCGGGACTGGGAGAAGCTGAACTACTTCGAAGGTTGCCTGCCGATCGAGGAGATGGCGCGGCGCGGGCGGGAGACGCTACGCTTCGGGCCGATGAAACCGGTGGGGTTGAGGGATCCGAATACGGGACGGCCTCCGTACGCGGTGGTGCAGCTGCGGCAGGAGAACTTGAGGGCGGATTCGTACAACCTGGTGGGCTTTCAGAATCATTTGAAGTTCGGCGAGCAGGCGCGAGTAATGCGGCTGATTCCGGGGCTGGAGAATGCGCGCTTCCTGCGCTACGGACAGATCCACCGCAACACGTACATCAATGGGCCGCTGCTCTTGCAGGAAACGTTGCAGATGAAGGCCCACCCGCGGGTGTTCTTTGCAGGGCAGATCTGTGGGGTCGAGGGATACGTGGAGTCGATTGCGACCGGGTTGATGGCCGGTCTGCACGCCGCGGAGCTGGCGGCGGAGGCGGTGGCGGTGGCGCCGCCGCGCGCGTCGGCGCTGGGATCGCTGGTGCATTACATCACCCACGCGGATGCTAAGAATTTTCAGCCGGCGAATATTACGTTCGATTTGTTGCCCGCGCTCGAGAAGAGGATTCGCGAACGGGCGGAGCGGCACCGACGGCAGTGTGAGGTGGCGCTGCGCGAGTTTGACGGGTGGCTGGAGAAGACGGTCGTCGGTCTTTAGGCGCCGCGGGGCGCTCCGATGACCGCCGAGCTGTGGAAAATCCTCGCCGCACTCCTTTTTCGTCATCCATGAGGCGCTCGGAAAGGCCGGCTCCGCGCTCACGGCGGATACGGGCCAGGCGCTCGCGGGCGGCTCGGGTGACTGCTTCGGTCAAGCCCCGTCAGGGTTGCCAGCCCGCGAGCTCCTTAGCGCAAATGCTTGAGTTTTCCCGCGGACGGCGCATTTCTCCTGCAACAAATCCGATTCAGGTTTCGTATCTGCTGACAGGGCGGCTCGGCCGGCGGTTACGTATAGACTCCGGCTGCGTCCAACCAACACATGGTGCTGCGAGACCTTATCGGCGACGTGCTGCGAACTCTGTGGGCGCACAAGCTGCGTACGTTCCTTACCATGTTCGGGATTGCCTGGGGCATTGTTTCCATCGTGCTGATGGTGGCAGCTGGCGAAGGGCTGCGCGAGGGGCAGGCAGAGCAGGCGCGCAACCTGGGCAAAGACATCATGATCGTCTTCCACGGACGCACCAGCTTCCATGCGGGAGGGCAGCGGGCGGGACGCACGGTGCACTGGGTGGACGATGACATCTCGGCGCTGGCGGCAGAAACACCGGACTGTCAGTACGTGATTCCCGAATTGGAACAAGAGACGGTGCGCACGCACAGCAACTTCAACGCCGCCGCGCTGCTGGTGACCGGGTCGTACCCTCCCTTCGGCGACATTCGCAGCCTGAGCTTGGGTCAGGGGCGCTTCTACAACTGGGACGATCAGCGGGAGGGGAGGCGGGTGGCGTTTCTGGGAACGGACGCGGCCAAGCAACTGTTCTCCGGCCGGCCAGTGGTGGGCGAGACCATCTACCTGAATGATTTTCCCTATACCGTCATCGGGGTCATGGCCAAGAAGAAACAGGACTCCAGTTACGATGGCTGGGATGTGAACAAGATCTTCGTGCCCTTCGGGGCGATGCGGCGCGATTTTCCCGACAAACCGCCCGGAACTCCTTACACCTTCGATCAGTTGCTGGTGACGCCGAAGTCGGTGGCGCAGCATGAGGCCTGCAAGTTCGAAGTGCGAACCGTGCTGGGGCGGTTGCACGGATTCGACCCGCATGACAAGGAAGCGTGTCCGATCTGGGATACGGTGCAGGAGGCGCAGGCCTTTAAAACCATGACCGACGGGATGAAGTATTTCCTGGGCGCCGTGGGGCTGGTGACGCTGGTGCTCGGCGGACTGGGTGTGATGAACGTGATGCTGGTGGCGGTGCGGGAGCGGACGCGGGAGATCGGAGTGCGCAAGGCGCTGGGCGCCCCGGCCGACACCATCCTGCGTCAGTTCTTCATCGAGGCGCTCCTGATCGCCCTGATCAGCGGCGGGACGGGGCTGGCGGTAGCGTACGGGATCTGCTGGGTGGTGGACCTGCTGCCGATGCCGGACTTTTTCGCAGGGCTGCTGCCCACCTGGAAGACGGGGCTGCTGGCATGCGTGCTGCTGGGAACGGTAGCCATACTCTCGGCGTTGTACCCGGCGCGGCGGGCGGCGTCAATCGATCCGATCGAGGCTTTGCGGTACGAGGCGGGAGGGTAGAAACCGTGGTCCGTTCATGGTGCTCAGCGATCGGCCGAAACCTGAACCCCAGAAGACACAGAGATCGCAGACGAACTTGGGCAGACCCAGCGAGGGGCCGGCGACCGGCCGAACCGCGATATTCATGTTGACCGAGATCATTTACGAAGCCTGGATCGCGCTGCGGCGGAATCGGACGCGCAGCGTTCTGACCATGCTGGGGATCGTGTGGGGGATTGCCACGGTGACGCTGTTGATCGCATACGGGAGCAGTTTCCGATCGGTGCTGGTCAACGGCTTCGACGCTTTCGGCAAGAGCGTGGTGATCGCCTGGCCGCAACAGACCAGCGAACAACCGGGCGGGCAGCGGGCGGGCAAAAAAGTGGTGCTGGAGAAGGCCGACATCGAGATCATCAAGGCCGATGCACCCCTGGTGAAGTACGCCTGCCTGGAAACGGTGCGGCGACCGGGAATCGCCTACGGCGATCGCATGGTAGGGACGGCGGCGATACGTGGCGTCTGCCCGGAGTACGGAGACATGCGCAACGAGGTGCCCTCGGAGGGACGCTGGCTCAACGCCAGCGACGAACTGGAGCGGCGCCACGTGGTGTTCCTGGGCGGGCGGTTGCGCGAGCAGTTGTTCGGCGGGCGGCCGGCGGCGGGCGAGGACGTGATGATCGGCGGGCAGCACTTCACGGTGGTCGGGGTAATGCAGCGCAAAATCCAGCTGAGCAACTACTTTTCCAGTGACGACGACTCCGCCTGGATTCCCTACTCGACGGCCGGGGACCTGTGGAACACGCGCTACGGCGAGGTGCTGGTGTTTGCTCCGATCGCGCCGCAATTTGAGAAGAAGGCCATGGAGCAGGTGCTGGCGGCGGTGGCGACGCGGCAGCAGTTTTCCCCCACCGACAAGAAAGCCTTTCAGATGTTCGGGCGCGACGAGTTCCGGCCGATCATCGACGCGCTGACCATCGGACTGCAGGTGCTGCTGACCTTCGTGGGCACACTGACCCTGGGCATCGGCGGCGTGGGCGTGATGAACATCATGCTGGTATCGGTGGACGAGCGCATCCGCGAGATCGGGCTGCGACGGGCGCTGGGCGCCCGCAAGCGGCACATCAAGCTGCAGTTTCTGGCGGAGACGCTGCTGATCATGCTGCTGGGCGGGGCGCTCGGAATTCTGATTTCCTACGGCATTGCCGCCGCAATGGGAACATTGCCGATGATGGGGCCGCTGTTCGAGGACGATTCGGGCAAGGGGGACATCCACCTCAAGATCTCGCTGATGACGGTGCTGCTGTCCAGCGGCGTGCTGCTGCTGGTAGGCGTGGTCAGCGGTATGGTGCCGGCCCTGCGAGCTTCGAAGCTGGATCCGGTGGAAGCGCTGCGCTATGAGTGAGTCGGCAAGCCGATCCCTCCCCTGGTAATTCCGTAGTGCCAAACCAGGCTGATTGAGCACGGGGTGCAATCGGAGATGGGTCGGGGTTTTCCTGCAACCAGCAGGAATCGACAATCAACCTTTCCCTTAGGGCGCCTTGTCGTGCGTCCAGGAGAATCTTCGTCCCACGATACATTTCACGATGAGATGTTCGGTGGAGCCGGTGACGCCGATACCGACGCCGAAGTTGAATTCCCAGTTGGGAGAGAGGTTGAGGTCGATCACGGGAAAGAACTGGTGCTGCTGCTGGCTGGGTGGGTCGATATCATTGAGCGGACCGATAGAGCCGTAGTACTCGAGGCCGCCGGCGATCTTGGGCGTGAAATCGTAGCTGACCTTGAAAGCCGGGGCAAACTCGAAGCCGCGATGGACGTTTTCGCCGTGTAAGGAGCGCTCGAAGGCAGGGTTGCCCGCCAGGTACCAGCGGCCGAGTTTCTTGTCGATGATGGGGCGGATCTCCCAGGTCCAGGTGTCGGTCGCGAACTGGCGCTGCACGAAGCCGATCTCCTGGGAGAGGCTGAGGCCGACGGGCCAGTGCCAGGTTTCGGGGATCGCAAAGCGGGGGCGGATGTGGTCGCCGACCCACATCCAGCCGCCATCGGGTTGAATACTGGAAAAGACATAAAAGCCGGTCTCGAACCAGTTGGTAAAGCCGTGCGTGACTTCCAGCGTCTCGTGCTCGGCGTGGTTGGAGGGGAGCACGCCGTTTTCCACCGTCGTGCTGCCCTGGATGGTGAAATTGCTGTGGAGTTCGAACATCGTCGTCTTGGCAGGCACGGTGTCAGAGCTGTAGACCTGGATTTCGTAGTTGTCCTGGGCGTACACGGCCGGGAGAAGGAACAGAAGCGCCAGAGGCAGGAGGAGGCAGTGTAGCATGCGTCGTCTCGAGGTTATATCACCGGCGGGCAGACTGCGTTCGAGAGTTCCAGCGGGTAGGGCTCAGGGTCGGCCGCTGCGGGCGCGGCCGCGGCCGGAGTCTGTGGGAACCGGTATTCCATCGGGCACTCCGAGGGAAAGAGGCTGGCGGTGTCCTCCGGGGACGTGCGCCCGGAGCGGTTCGCCCGGAGGCCAGATCTCCCTCTGCGGGAGCACGATCTCATCCGGACTCACCCCACAGGGTTCGAGGCTCTCGACCGCCTGCCACGGTCGAGACTTGCGCTGGAGGTCTTGCTCAATCTCTGGCCCGATTCTTGATCCAGATCGGGGTGCCGACAAAACCGAAGGCATGGCGGATCTGGTTTTCCAGGAAACGCTGGTAAGCGAAATGTAACTTCACGCTGCGATCGGTGAAGAGAATGAAGGTGGGTGGGGCGACGGCGGCCTGGGTCAGGTAGAGGATTTTCACGCGCTGGCGCATGGGCACCGAGGCGCGCGCGAAATCAACGGTCTTGAGAAAGCGGTTCATTTCGCCGGTGGGGATGCGCTTGCGGCGCTCGCGGGCGACCTCTTCGATCAGGGGATAGATCTTGGCGACGTTCTTGCCGGTGGTGGCCGAGATGAACAGCACCGGGGCATAGCTTAGAAATTTCAGCGACTGGCGCAGGCGCCGGAGGTAGCCCGGCTGGTCATGCGGCATCTGTTTGTGGGGCGCCGACGCTCCCGTCCTGTGCAGCGCGGACGCCCCCATCTTGTTCTTTCCCGCGCCTTCCCCCGGACTCTTGAGAGGGAGACTCTTGTCCATCACCGCAGCCGCGCCCGTCCTACTCCAGAGGTCCCACTTGTTGACCAGGATGATGACGGAACGGCCGCTTTCGTGGGCGTAGCCGGCGATGGTGGCATCGAGAGCGCTGATGCCTTCGGTGGCGTCGATGACCAGGAGCACAATGTCGGCCGCTTCCAGGTGCTTGCGCGCCATAACCACCGAGAGCTTCTCGGCCATCAGGTGGGTTTTGCCCTTGCGGCGGATGCCGGCGGTGTCGACGAAGTGGAAGCGCTGGCCGTTGCGTTCGACGACTTCATCCACGGCATCGCGCGTCGTGCCGGGAAGGGGAGAGACAATCGCGCGGGCTGTGCCGGTGAGCTGGTTGAGCAGCGTCGACTTGCCGACATTGGGGCGGCCGATGATGGCGACGTGAATCTCAGAGGTGGATGGTTGGTGGGTCGTTGGCAAAGCGGTCGCCGGTCCTTGGCCGTGGGGTGTCCCCTGGTCACCGGCCTCTGACAGTGTGCCGGCGCCGGTTTCCTGGGCCTTCTCGGCGATCGTGGCGGACTCGGCGGGGACAGGCGTTGGAAGCTTCAAAGGTTCAAGGACAGCATCCAACAGGTCATCGATGCCGGTGCCGTGTTCCGCTGAGACCGGGAAGATCTGGTCGACACCCAGGCGGTGGAAGTCGGCCAGCAGCGATTCCTGCCTGGGGCTGTCGATTTTGTTGACGGCGAGGAAGAGCGGTTTGCCGGTTCTGCGCAGCAGGCGCACGAGTTCAAGATCGGGGGCGGCGAGTTCCGAGCGGCCGTCGACGACCATGACGATGGCGGCCGCTTCGGCGAGGGCCACTCCGGCCTGCCGGAAGATTTCCGCGGGAATCAGGTCCTTGTCTTCAGGGAGGATGCCGCCGGTGTCGACGACGCGGAACTCCCAGCCTCTCCATTCGGTGTTGCCGTAAAGGCGGTCGCGGGTGATACCGGGTTCGTCGCCGACAACGGCACGGCGGGAGCCGACCAGGCGGTTGAAGAGCGTGGACTTGCCGACGTTGGGCCGGCCGACGATGGCGAGGAGAGGAAAGGCGCGCAGAGTTTTGGCCGGCGGTAAACCGGAGTCGTTGCTCTTATGTTCCGTGGCAGCCAATCGGTGCCCCTTTCTGAATCGCCTTTCTCGCCTGCTGGCCATGGAACCTCTTGCGGCTGGTGTAGCCTGAGCAATTCGATGACGGCTTCCCTAAACCCGCCGGATGCTGCTGCTGTTGAAAGCCCGGCCAGGATTCCTGCGTCCACGCGCGGCACGATTGAGCCTGGTCGCGATGATGATGAACCAGATGGCACGCTTCCTGCCGGCCGCAGTGAAGGATCTGAGTTCGATGCCGCTCTTGCCGCGCTTGCTTGCCCGCAGACAACTGGGAACTGAGTATTATAGAGATTCCGTGTCCTCCACCTCGCAGCCTTCGCCCCGTGGCCGGGAGACTTCTCTCCACAACTTCTTTGCGCCGGGCGGAATGCTATCGGCGAGGCATCCAGCGTACGAGTTCCGGCACGGGCAGTTGCAGATGGCTCAGGCCATCGAAGAGGCGCTGACGGAGCGCCGGCACCTGATCGTTGAGGCCGGGACGGGGACCGGCAAGACGCTCGCCTATCTCGTGCCGGCGATCCGCTCGGGGAAACGCGTCATCATCTCAACCGGCACCAAGAACCTGCAGGAACAGCTCTTCTACAAGGACATCCCGTTTCTGGAGCGGGCGCTGATCCCGCGGGGCGAGCGCAAGCTTGCCGTCTGCTACATGAAGGGGCGGGACAACTATCTTTGCAGGAAGAGGCTTTACGATCTGACCGCTCAGCCGGTGCTCTCCGGACTGGAGGAGATCGAGCAGTACCGGGCGATTGCGGCCTGGGAGAAGACGACACCGACCGGAGACCGGGCAGAGTTGGCGTCTTTGCCCGAAGCCAGCGCGCTGTGGCACAAGCTGGACGCGCGCGCCGAGACTTGCCTGGGACGGAAATGCAGCCTGTTCGAGACCTGCTTCATCACCGAAATGCACCGGAGGGCGATGGAGAGCGACATCATCATCGTGAACCATCACCTGTTCTTTGCCGACCTCGCGATCAAGCGGGCCAGCGAGTACGCGCCGGATGCAGGCATTCTGCCGGAAGTGGGGGCGGTGATCTTCGACGAGGCGCATGAACTGGAAGACGTGGCGGGGAGATACTTCGGCGTGTCGGTCAGCAACCTGCGGGTGGAAGATCTGGCGCGGGATGTGGAGAGTGCGCTGCAGCGGAACAAGCTGCTGTCGACTCCGCTGACGGGGGCATTGAAGAGCCTGCGCGAACGGTCACAGCTTTTCTTCTCCGTCCTGCCGCAGGGTGAGGGGCGGTTCGCATTCGAAAACCGGCGGGACTTCCTGGAAGAGAGGGGCGACGAGTTCAACGCGTTGGGGCGGGCGCTGCGGGGGCTGCGGGCGCAACTGGAGAACCTGCCGGCGAAGCCCGAGGAGGTCTTCACCTTCCTGCGGCGAGCACAGGAACTCGAGGTGCAGCTGGGCTTCCTGATGGACTCGGACGACAAGAACACGGTGTTCTGGATTGAGCGGAGGGGGAGGGCGTTTTCACCGCGAAGCCACCCTTCGGCCATGCACCGGCCGGGCTCCAGGGAGAAAGCCAAGGAAAAGACGGGGGGGCCGGGGAGCATCGCGGAGGGAGGGGAGCGACAGAATGTGTTTTTGCAGGCTACGCCGATCGATGTGGCGCCCATCTTGAAGAACACGCTGTTCGAGAAGCTGGAGTCGGCGGTGCTGACGTCCGCCACCTTGGCGGTGGAAGGTGGGTTCCAGTACATGCGGCAGCGGCTGGGGCTGGAGCATGCCCGCGAACTGGTGCTGCCTTCGCACTTCGACTACGCGCAACAGGCGCTGCTTTACCTGCCGCCCGACTTGCCTGATCCGCAGGCCCCGCAGTTCGTGGAGAAGGCGGCGGCGCGCATCCGGCGGCTGCTCGCGATCACGCGCGGGCGGGCGTTCGTGCTGTTCACCAGTTACGCGCTGATGCACCAGGTCCACGAGCGGCTGCTGGGAGAGATCGAATTTCCCATGTTGCTGCAGGGTAAGGCACCAAAGAACGTGCTGCTCCAGGAGTTCCGGCTGACGCCGAACGCCGTGCTGCTGGGGACGTCGTCATTCTGGCAGGGCGTGGATGTGCAGGGGGAGCAACTGAGCGCAGTGATCATCGACCGGCTGCCGTTCGCCGTGCCCAGCGATCCGGTGGTGGCGGCGCGGATGCGGTCGATCAACGCCGACGGCGGCAACGCCTTCTACCAGTACCAGGTGCCGGCGGCGGTGATCACCTTGAAACAGGGATTTGGCCGGCTTATTCGCTCGCTGCATGACCGGGGTCTGCTGGTGCTGCTCGACAACCGCATCCTGAAGAAGGCCTACGGAAGGGTGTTTGTAGAGAGCTTGCCAGACTACCGGCGGACAACGGAGTTGCGCGTGGTCGAAGAGTTTTTTAGGACGCAGACCGGCCCTGGATCTGAACCGGAAGATCAGCGCCTGGGAGAGACCTCGCGTAAAATGAGGGGTTGAGCGGCGGGTGCGGGCGGTCCGGGGGGAGGCGCGGCCCGCGGGGAGATCCATGTACGAAGTCACGGTCGAAGACAGCTTTGCTGCGGGACATTATCTGCGCAACTACAAGGGCAAGTGCGAGAATCCGCACGGGCACAACTACCGGGTCCGGGTGACGCTGGCCGGGCAGGAACTGGACCAGGCGGGGTTGCTGCTCGACTTTAAGGATCTCCGCGAAGTCATGAAGCATGTGATCGAGCGGCTCGATCACCAGATGATCAACGAGATCGCACCGTTCACCGAGCTGAATCCCTCGGCGGAGAACCTGGCCCGGTACTTCTACGAGGAGACAAGCGGGCGGCTGAAGCGCGCGACTGCGGGCCGGGTTTTCGTGAAGGACGTCACGATTTTCGAGACAGAGACCACCACCGCCAAGTACTCCGCGTAGCCTCAGTTCGGGTGATAGGCCAACGACGGACGACGGTTCCGTGCAAGTCACCGAAATCTACAAGTCGCTGCAGGGTGAATCCACGCATGCGGGACGAACCTGCGTATTTGTGCGCCTGACGGGATGCAACCTGCGCTGCTCGTGGTGCGACAGCGAGTACACGTTTACGGGCGGACGCCGGATGACAGCGGAGGAGGCACTCCAGGAGGTGCAGCGGCTCAGCCCGCGGGGCGGCCTGGTGGAAATCACCGGGGGCGAGCCCATGCTGCAGGAGCGGGAACTGGTGCCGTTCATGGAGCGGCTGATGGCGGCGGGTTACACGGTGCTGCTGGAGACAAGCGGCGAGCGGGCGCTCGAGCGCGTGCCCAAGGCCGTCATCAAGATCGTGGACGTGAAGTGTCCGAACTCGGGGGAGCCGGACACGTTCGACCTGGAGAACCTGGACTCGCTCACGGCGCAGGATGAAGTAAAGTTCGTGCTGGGTGACCGCACCGACTACCTGTTTGCCCGGGATTTCGTGGCGCGACACCGACTGGCGGAGCGGGTTCACGCCGTGCTCTTTTCCCCGGCGTTTCGCAAGGATGCGAGGGGGGCGCGCGCGGCTTCGCAGTGCCTGCTCGACCCGCAGGAACTGGCCGAATGGATGGTCGCAGACGACGTGCCGGCGCGGCTGGGGCTGCAAATCCATAAGTTTATCTGGGACCCGGCGATGAAGGGAGTGTAAGGCTCTTGGATGTTTCGAGCAGGGCGTCGATTGCGGGTTGGCCGCCGGAGATTGGGTGAGGTTGCGTCCGGGTGAGAGAGGAAGCCAGATCGCGGGCCGTGGTACTGCTGAGCGGCGGTATGGATTCCTGTGTGTGCGCGGCCCTGGCGGCGAGGGATCATGATGCGGCGGCGGTGCACGTGAGCTACGGGCAGCGAACCGAGACGCGGGAGAGGGAGTCGTTCTTCGCGATCTGCGACCGGCTGGGGATCGCGGACCGGCTGGTGGTGCGCAACCCGGCGCTGCGGGCGATCGGGGGCTCGGCGCTGACCGACCCGAAAATCGCGGTGCCCGAGTCGGACCCGATCGGCCGGGAGATCCCGGTGACCTATGTTCCCTTCCGCAACGCGCATTTCTTGGCGGTAGCGGTCAGTTGGGCCGAGGTGTTGCGCGCAGGCAAGGTATACATCGGAGCGGTGGAGCAGGACAGTTCCGGCTACCCGGACTGCCGTCCGGCATATTACGAGGCTTTCAACCGGGTGCTGAAGGCGGGGACGCGGGAGGGAACGATTGCAATCGAGACCCCGCTGATCCGGCTGCGCAAACATGAGATTGTGAGCCTCGGCCTTGAATTGGGCGCGCCCTTCGATTTAACGTGGTCCTGCTACAGCCGGGAAGATCAAGCTTGCGGCGTGTGTGACAGCTGCCGGCTGCGCCGCCGGGCTTTCGAACAGGCGGGTGTGCGGGACCCGATTCCATATGCGGAAGGAGCGCTCCGGTCCTGACAGCGAATTTTCCATGGCCGATGCCAGCTGCCCGTAGGAGGAGTCGTGCGGCAGCGCCTGAGCCATTCGAAATCGGAAATGGGCAATTATGGGATTGTGCCGGGAGGGGCAAGATGAAGAAACGATTTTCGGTAGTGCTGTTTGTGGCAGTGGTGCTGGGGCTGTGGGTACCGCCGGTCATTGCCCAATCCACCGGCAGCGTCAAGGGCGTGTGCAAGGACAGAAACGGCAACCTCATCACCGCCGGCACCGTGGAATGGATGAGCATCGACACCGGGCGTAAGTACACCATCAAGCTGAACAAGAAGGGCGAATACTTTTCGCTGGGCATCGCGCCGGGGACGTACAAGGTAACGCTCTACGACCCCGACGGGAAGGAGGTGTTCCACTTCGGGAACGTACCGGTAGGCCTGGACGAGAAAGCCCTGGATTTCGACTTGCAAAAAGAACAGGCACAGAGCGCCAAGGGTGCCGGCGTGTCGCCCGAACAGCTCAAGCAGATACAGGAGCAGCAGGCCAAGCAACAGAAAGAGGTCAACACCGTCAAGGCGCTGAACGACAAGCTGAACCTGTCCCAGCAAGCGGCCGGTTCTGGCGACTACGATACGGCGATCGCCACCATGACCGAGGCGACGCAGATCGATGGCACACGCGACCTGCTGTGGTTCAAGCTGGCCGACTATTACCGCCTGTCGGCGCCCAAGCAGACCGACCCGGCGGAGAAGCAGAAGCGCTACGAGATGGCGGCGGCCGACTATCAGAAGGCGATCGATCTGAGGACGTCCGGACCCGACGCGCAGAAGGATCCCGAAGCCAACTCCAAACTGGCGGCGTATTACAACAATCTCGCCGAGGTGTATGCCAAGTCGGGCAAGGTCGACGACGCGGTCGCGACTTACACCAAGGCGTCGCAACTCGACCCCACGCACGCCGCACAGTACTACTTCAACCAGGGTGCAGTGTTGACCAACGCGGGGAAGGTGGACGACGCCATCGCGGCGTTTGACAAGGTGATCGCGGCCGATCCCAGCCGGGCAGACGCTTACTACTGGAAGGGCGTGAACATGATCGGTAAGGCGACGCTCAAGGGTGACAAGATGGTGGCGCCGGAAGGGACCGCCGAGGCATTCAACAAGTACCTGGAGCTGGCTCCGACCGGGCCCTACGCCCAGCCTGCCAAGGACATGCTGACCAGCATCGGGGCGGCGGTCGAGACCGGGTACAAGAAACAGAAGCCGACCAAGAAGTGAGAGCCCGATTTTGCTTCGGGAGAGACCGGATTAGCTCTTTAATTTCTGCCGCTCGGCCGGCGGCAGCGCTGCGCTAGGGTTACTAAGGGGCACGTACCTTCCGGCCTTCATGCCGTGTCCGTCTCGCGTTACAGTAAGAGGCAGTTCTCCCCCGGAATTTTGCCGGTTTTCTGGCTTTTTCTCCGCCTGTGGTACGGAAATCACGCTGCAAGAAGGAAGTGCCATGGCTGCACCGGGCAACGCCCCGATTTCCGTGTCGCTGGAAGGAGTTTCTGGCACAGGAGCCGTGCCCACCCAGGCCCTTCTGGGCGCCATGCTGCGTGCGTCGGAGAAGGTTAGTGATCTGATCTTTTCTCCGGGGCGCCCGCCGCAAGTGGAAGTTTACGGGCAACTGAAGGCGGTGGAAGTATCCGGACTGCCCAGCCTGACCGCGGACGACACCCGCCGAATTGCCGCTGATCTCATCGGCAACAACAAGCAGGCGATCAATACCCTGCGCGAACAGGGTTCCTGCGACATCTCATACAGCCTTTCCGGCCTGGCCCGCTTTCGGGTGAACGCGTTTATTCAGCGCGGCAGCTGCGCGGTGGTGATGCGGGTGATCCCAACCGAGATTCCGGCCTTCGAATCGCTGCACCTGCCGGCGCATCTGGGGGATGTAGCCAACCTGCGGAACGGGATCGTGCTGGTGACAGGGCCGACCTCGTCGGGGAAGAGTTCGACGCTGGCTGCGCTGCTCGACCGCATCAACCGGGAGCGGGAGTACCACATCATCACCATCGAGGATCCGATCGAGTTCCTGCACAACCACCGGCGATCGACCATGCACCAGCGGGAACTGCACAGCGACACGCCCAGCTTCGCGCTGGCCTTGCGCGCGGCCTTGCGGCAGGCGCCTAAGGTGATCTTCGTGAGCGAAATGCAGGATCGCGAGACGATCGAAATGGTGCTGGAAGCCGCCGAGATGGGGCTGATCGTGCTCTCCAGCCTGCATACCATCGACGCCACCAAGACGGTGGAGCGAGTGGTAAACAGCTTTCCGGTCGAAGAGCAGCAAGCAGTGAGGGAGCGCTTTGCCAAGACGTTCCGTTTCGTGGTGTCGCAGCGGCTCATCCCGAGGGCCGATGGCAGCGGGCGGCTGCCCGTCTTCGAAGTGCTGAAGTCCAACGCTCAGACGCGGGAGTGCGTGGACAAGGGCGAGCGTGACGGCAAAACTCTCCTCGATGCCATCAAGGCGGGAGAGGCGGACGGGATGCAGTATTTTGACGGCGAGATTGCCAAGCTGGTGCGTGGAGGGCTGGTCGACCTGGAAACTGGCATTTCGTTCGCCAGCAACGCCACCCTGCTGGGGCAGGAGCTGGCCCGGTAGGGCCTGGCAAGCCACACTCCCTGCGATGCTTGCCAGGTGACAACGGCCTGATCACGTCCTTCTCCTGCATTCGCCGATCAAAGATCACCAAGCGACAATTCCCTGTATTATCAGCTGCATGGCCGCCGCGCCTGATCGACCCACAATCCTGAGCTTCGAGGACGCCCGGCAGCTGGTGGAACGGCATGCGGCTGCGGTCCGCCCTGGAAAAACCGAGCGAGTGTCCCTGTTGGAGGCGGCGGGGCGCGTTCTGGCGCAGCCTGTGTTTGCGGATCGGGATTTTCCGCCTTTCCGGAGGGTGATGCGAGACGGCTACGCGGTGCGGGCTGCGGATCTGGCACGGCTGCCGGCGACACTGGTAGTAGTGGGAGAGATCAGGGCCGGGGCCAAGCCGGAAGACATGCCGGCCAGGGTCGGAGCCGGGCAGGCGGCCGTGATCACCACAGGCGCGCCGGCGCCGAATGGGGCGGATGCCGTCGTCATGGTCGAACACACGTCCCGCAAAGGTGAGCAGGTGACGGTCACGCGGGGAGTCCACCAGGGCGATAACATCGTGGCCGCGGGTTCGGAGGCGCACCGAGGAGAGACACTCCTTGACGCCGGTATACAGATCGACCACACCGTCCTGGCGGTGGCGGCTTCGGTGGGGGAATCCGAGCCAGCGGTCTACCGGCGACCGCGGGTCAGCCTGCTGGCTACCGGGGACGAACTGGTCGAGGTCGGCGAGCGGCCGGGGCCAACCCAGATCCGAAACTCGAACAGTTATTCGCTAGCCGCCCAGGTGGTGAGCGCTGGAGCAGTTCCCATCCTGCTGGGCATTGCGCGGGACGAGGTCGGTGATCTCGGGCGGCTTCTCGCCCGTGGGCTGGAAGAAGGCGACCTGCTGCTGCTGAGTGGCGGCGTGTCCATGGGGCAGTATGATCTGGTGGAGCAGGTGCTGGCGGAGTTGGGCGCCGAGTTCTTCTTCACCGGGGCCCTGATCCAGCCGGGGCGGCCCGTAGTTTTCGGGCGGGCGCGGGGCAAGTACTTCTTTGGGCTGCCGGGGAACCCGGTGTCGACGATGGTGACCTTTGCGCTGTTCGTCCGGCCGATGCTGGAGGCGCTGTGCGGCCTCAGGCCCCAGAAACTGGTTTTCCTCCAGGCGCGCCTGAAGAGGGAAATCCGGACCAAGACGGGATTGAAGCGCTTTCTTCCCGCGGTGCTTTCCGGCGAATTTGAGCACGCCGAGGTTGAGGTGGCGCGGTGGCAGGGGTCGGGCGACGTGGTGTCCGCAGCGCGGGCGAACTGCTACGTCGTGATTCCTGCGGACCGGGAGCGGATCGCGGCGGGAGAGTGGGTGGCGGTGATGATGCGGTAGGTCCCAGCTCACAGCTTTCAAAGTCGGCAGTCCGTACTCGGCTTTCGCCCTTCTGCACAGGGTTCAAGGCGGAGTGCTGACGGCTCAGTGCTGGCGGAGATAACTTCCCGATGGCGAAGAAGCTTTCCCATTACGACGGCGCGGGCAAGGCGCGCATGGTGGATGTTTCGCGCAAGCCCCCAACCCGGCGCGTGGCAGAGGCCAGCGCGTTTGTCGCGATGAAGCCCGCGGTACGGCGGGCTCTAGCCGGCAATCCCAAGGGAGATGCGCTGGAGGTCGCGCGGGTGGCGGGAATCATGGCCGCCAAGCAGACCGCCAGCCTGATACCGATGTGCCACCCGTTGCCGCTGGCGCACGTTGCTGTGGATGTGCGTGTATGCGAGAATGGCGTCGCTATTGCCTCCAAAGTAACGACCACGGCGGAGACCGGCGTAGAGATGGAAGCGCTGGTGGCGGCCAGTGTGGCCGCGCTGACGGTTTACGACATGTGCAAGGCTGTCGACAAGGGAATTGAAATCCGCGACATCGTTCTGGAGCGCAAGTCGGGCGGGAAGAGCGGGGAGTACGTGCGCCCGAGGAGGTCGTGAGCCGGGTTGGCGAGCAACGTCAAATTGCTGCTGGTGGATGACAACCCCATGGTGCTGGGGATGCTGCGGCAGGCCCTCACCTCGCTCGGCCAGGTCACCACGGCGGGCGATGCCGCCGACGCCCTGCTGAAGGCGGTGGATGATCCCCCTGATCTGCTGGTGGTGGACTACCGGATGCCAGGCATGGACGGGCGGCAACTGATCGAGAAACTGCGCAGCCGGCCGGCTACGGCCAACTTCTCCGCCATCATCCTGGCCACCAGGGCCGACATCACCGAGCGGCTTTCCACCCAGGACCCGGTGGACGATTTCGTGGAGAAGCCTTTCTTCCTGAAGGACGCAACCCGCCGTATCAAGCGGGTGGTCGACAAGATTGCTCTGGAGAAGATGGCCAAGGCCGCGCCTTCCGACGGCGTATTGCGCGGCAGCCTGGCCCAGATGAATGTGATCGACCTGATGCAGTCGCTGGAAATGGGCCGCAAGAGCTGCCTGCTGACCCTCACGCGCGAAGAGGAGAAGTGCGATGTCTACTTTGCCGAGGGGCAAGTGGTGCACGCCGTGTACGGGACGTTGACCGGGGACGAAGCCGTGTTCAAAGTGCTGGCCTGGACGGGCGGGAACTTCCAGATTAATTTCGAAGGCAAGACAACGGAAACCAGCACCCGTCTCAACACCCAAGGATTATTGATGGAAGGCTTGCGCCTGCTGGACGAATCGCGGCGCGACCGGGGAGAGAAGAGCGAGGAAGAGGATGTTCTCCTCGACACCTGAACGGCTCACCGCGGCGGTGCTCACGGTCAGCGACGCTTCGGCGCGGGGCGAGCGGGAAGACCTGGGCGGGCCGGCCGTGGCGGGAGCACTGGAACGACACCGGTTCGAGGTAGTGGTCCGGGAAATGGTTCCCGACGACGAAGCCGCCATCCGCAGCGCGCTGCTCCGCTTGAGTCTCCAGGCCAGACTGGTGGTCACCACGGGCGGGACGGGCGTCGCGGCGCGCGACGTCACGCCCGAGGCGACCCGGGCGGTGTGCGAGCGGCTGCTCGAGGGCGTGCCCGAACGCATGCGGGCGGAGGGGGCCAGGCACACAAAATTTGCGGCACTCAGCCGAGCCCTGTGCGGCACCCGGGGTCAATCCCTGATCCTGAATTTGCCAGGCAGTCCGGCGGGCGCGGTGGAGTCGCTCGAGGCGGTGGTGGAGCTGATTCCGCATGCGCTGCAGTTGCTCAGCGGTAACACCGCCCATTCCTAGAATGTAGAGCCGCCCACGTCGACCTGGGCAGGTAAGACCGAACCGGGCCTTTACAGGAGCCTGTGAAGCCGTGCCCCGAGCGAATCGTCCGACGCAAGGCGAGGAGCCCCTGGCTCCGCCGGCACACGTTGCTTTGCCCCGGCTGTGCGATCCACATTGAACATTGCTGCCCGCGCAGCGCTTGCAGTGTGGGCGTGAGAATCGGCGCGCTGCCCTAACCCGGGACCGGGCTCGACCGAGAATGAAATCACTCTAGGCGCGGCCTCGGCGCCATGGAATGCGGACCACCACAGTCGAGCACTACGAATTGGCGGCCGCGAGGGGGGCCGATGCTCGGGCGCTGCACCCGGGCGCGTTGCTTCCCGGCGCTACTCGCGCTCAATTACACTGCAACTTGGACTTGCACGCCATCAAAGCCATCTTTGAGCATTACGCGCACTGGATCGAAGCGGTACTGCTGCCGCTCGGGCCGTGGGGGGTGTTCGCGATTGCGTCCGTGGACGCCTCCTTCCTGGGCCTGCCCATGGACCTGGTGATTGCAGGCTATGTGTACCACGACCATGCGCGCTTATTCCTCTACGTGCTGCTCGGGTCGGCGGGGTCGGCGCTGGGAAGCGGCCTCCTATACCTGGTGGGCTACCTGGGCGGGGAAAAAGTGCTGCGCAAGCGGATTTCGGCGGAGCGCTTTGCGAAGATCCACGCTTCGTTCGAACGCCACCAGTTCTGGACGCTCATGTTTCCAGCCATGCTGCCTCCGCCGACGCCGTTCAAGCTATTTGTGCTGGCGGCGGCGGTGTTCGAGATGCGCTTCCGAGATTTTCTGGCGGCGATTTTTGCCGGACGCTTTCTGCGTTTCCTGATCCTGTCGATCCTGACCATCGTGTTCGGGCCGGAGTTTGTAAGGATCAGCGGAGAGATCGCACGCCATCACTTTGGATGGGTGCTGGCGGGCGCGGCTCTAGCCTTGTTGCTCTGGCTGGTCCTGCGCTGGAGAAGACGTAACCGAGCTCCCGCCGGGAATCTTAGCCAGATCACCAACAAGTAAGACAGGCGGTGGTTTTCGGACTAGGCCGCCTGGTGATCGCCGGCAATCGCCTCCGACAAGAAATGGAGAAGCCCCGGCGTCGCGAACATGGCGGCGGTAAACAGCAGGTCCCCTTCCATCGCCCGGCGGAAGAAGGGCACGCCCGCGGCGTAGCAGGCCACGAGCCCGCGCAGGGTTCTGGGGTACATGTCCCCCCAGGCCGCCCAGACGGCAAAGTTGCTGATCACGTAGAAAGAGACCGATCCGCCCAGAGCCGCACCCAGGACGGGCAGGGGGCGGGCATCTTGTCGCAGCTTCGTGCCCAGCCAGAGCATGGCAGCGTACCAGGCCCAGGTCACAAGGTGATCCCAGGTGAGCGGATACCCGTAGTAGAGCCTCGTCAGGATAACGTCGGAAGCGGCCAGCATTGCCAGAGGAACCCACATCTGGCGGCGGGGCCCACGTGCTCCGAAAAACAGCAACGACGCTCCCACGGGCGTGAACGCCAGGGGGTGGGGCATGAAGCGCACGGCCACGGCCAGGAGGACGAACAGGTATGCCAACATGAGCACCTCGCAAGACTTCGATTGTGGCGCTTTGGCGCGGAAGGCGTCAAGGGTGGCGTGCCTCCGGACGAGGTCAGGGTCGACGGATGGAATCCGTGGGGGTGCGAGAACGGGTTTCCTCGGCTTTCTTCCGGCGGAACCTTCCGGCGGCGCAATCCGAACACCTCAGCTGTGACTTTCAAGTTGCGGTCCAGTTCGACCGCCGCGCTGAGGGGCCTACGCCCGCTCCCGCGCCAGGCATTGGCGAAGCGGAGGTCTTCGAATTCCACCATATACCCGCCGGAGTCGAGCACCTCGGTCACCGTGAAGGGATATTGGGCCCAGTCCAGGTAGCTGCGGCCCAGGTAGGATTGCTTGGCCGCAAGAGTCACCGGGGTTTCCTCCGGCTTGAACAGGATTTCCACGCGGCCGATCTCGGGCTCGGAGGAATGTATCGGGGCGAGTGCAAAAAAATCTCGGGTTTCTACCACTCCGTACCAGCGGAACGGATTATTCCAGCTGGGATAGGCGGACACCCGGAGCGGCTCGGCTCCCTCATAGGTACGGGAATCCAACGCGGCCACGGCACGGCGGTGTTCATAGTGGCGCACGGCCCAAAGCAGCACCATGCCGCTCAGGGCCAGCCATGCCGCCAGACGGCCCCTCGGCCCACGCTGCCGGTCGCCGATCTCGCTGCGGATGAGGGAAAAGAATCCGGGCAGCACCAGGCCGAGAAGAAGCAAAGCCGGCAGTACAGGTTCGACGATGAAGACGATGTCCCAGGAGTACCACATCTCGGAGAGTGGCCAGAAAGGACGCACGCCGTAGTTATTGGTGAAATCGAGCAGGAGGTGGCTCAGCCCGGCGAGATAAGCGAAGCCGAACAACAGGCCCCAGCGCGGCGGCAGATGGGGGTTTTTGATTCTGCGTCCCCGCAGGCGCCAGACACTGTACATGAGCCCGGTGACCAGCGCCGCCACCAGAACCAGGCCGAGAAAGGAGTGCGTGAAACCGCGGTGGTGCTCGAAGCCGAAGACCGGGCCGTGCAGTCGGCCGAGGACGTCCAGGTCGGGCGCCTCGGCGGCCAGCGTCACCGTGGCGGTTGCGAGCGCGGTTTTGCGGTTCAGTCCGGCGCGGCCCATGCACGCGCCCGTCAGGAAATGCGTGATCGGTTCCAAGCCCGAGTTACTCCCCCAGCTCCAATGTTCGAGGATACAATGCCCGGAAATCTTTCGTTAAACTACACGACGGGAAAACTATGGCGATACGGACTTTAGGCAACACCGCCGACAGGCTCGAGATTCTCGACCGGCTGGGCAAGATCGAACCATGCTCGCAACGACGCTGGGGGCGGATGACGGCCCACCAGGCGATGGTTCACCTGGCCGATTCATTTCGCGTGACCATCGGAGAAAAGCCCGCGAGTCAGGCCAGGATCCGGGTGACGCCCATCCCGCTGCCGCGCGATTTCGTGAAGTGGGTCGCGATGGATCTACCTTTGCCGTGGCCGCGCGGGGTCAGGACCCGCCCGGAGGTTGACCAGGAAAAGGGTGGTACCCGCCCACAAACCTTTGCGGCTGACTTGCAAGAGCTACAGCGACTGGTGGAGCGTTTCACACGTCGGCCAAAGGATTTTGAGTACCAATCCCATCCTGTGTTCGGAGTGATGTCAGAGGCGGAATGGCAACGCTGGGGATACCTGCACATGGATCATCACCTGCGACAATTTGGAGAGTAGCGCCGGGCGAGTGGCTTGACCGGATCACGCCGGCATGCTGCCGGCGCCACCCTGGACGGCGGGACCGAAGAGCTGCCTGTCTCCCGCTAGGAGTCTAGAACCGTGTTTATGACTGAGGGACAAGGATGGTCAACGCATCGCGGACCACTGTAATACTCGCCGGCAGCATACCCAGCAACTCCCCGTCGGCTTCGACGTAGACCTTGCGCCGCGGACTGGCGTCGCCGGGGGAGGGCGGCGTGTAGTCGCAGCGAATCCGTCCGCTGTGGACGAGGTCGATGCCATGCACCTTCCAGTTTGCCCGCAATAGCCCGCGCGTCACATAGAGCAGGTAAGAGAAGCGATTGGCCGTCTGGCAGAGCACGACGCGCAGATCGTCTCGTTCCAGAGAGGCACCGGGAGCAAGTTCCTGCAATACTCCCCCGAAGTTGCGGATGCGGACAGCCAGCAACTCGGTTACGCGTGCCCGGTGCATCTTGCCGGTTGCGGTCTCGTCGCATTCGGCGTGGAAGCGCTCCATGCGCTGCGTGAACCAGAGCTGCCAGGCTTTGGCGTAGTAGGCTGCCATTCCCAGACGCTGTTTGCTGCCGGCTCGCAGCTTGTAGAACAGATGGGCGTCTACGCCGATGCCCACCGCAACCGCGAAGTATTTCGTGGCCGGATGGCCCTCGAGATCCAGAAACTCCACCCGGCCGACCGCGATGCGCCGAGGCCGCGCTGCAAGCGCCGCGCGCGTGGCCGCAGCCGGGTCCAGTGGCAGGCCCAGATCGTGGGCGAGAGCGTTCGCCGTTCCCATGGGGATCACCCCCATTCCGACGCTGGAGCCGGCCAATCCCTGCAGCACATCGTGGACGGTGCCGTCCCCACCGCAGGCCAGGACGGTGTCGCATCCCTCGCAGATGGCCTGCCGGGCCCGCTCGGCGGCATCTTCGGGGGATTGGGTGAGGGTCAGGTTGGCTTCGACCTTCGCCTTCCGCAGAATGGCCAACGAGGCCTCGAGGTCGGAATGGCGCCGGTTGCGCCGTCCTCCCGAGCGCGGGTTGTAGAGCAGGGCCGCCTTGCGCATGCGGTCTAGCGTTTCCCCCATTGCCACAGGCCGGCCCTAGCCTTCTGAGGGTGGCCGGCCTGGCGATGAAGCGCCCACAGCTTAGCAGGACCGGCGAGTTTATTGCGCCTGCTGGTTTTTTCTACTAACCTTATCGGCAAGTCTTGGGGCGGTCATCAGGTTGGCAATCATCAGGTTGGCAATCATCGCAAAGCGGGCAGCGCACGCAAGTTCGTTAGGAGTGCCTGACGTCCTTTTCGGGTCGTCACTCGGGGGAGAAACTGGCCTGAAGCGCGCCGAGTTTGGCATGCTGAAGCAGCAGCATTCGGCAAACAGAACCGTGGACAAAATGGTGCTGCAATGCCCGATTAGGAGC
>DASPST010000052.1:0-33879 GCA_035623795.1 Terriglobales bacterium | reverse complement strand
CCCCGATGAAGGAGTTTGGTCCCTAGCGAAACGTGCACTGGCCAATAGTTGCCCCAATGATCTGGAAGAGCTGGTCGAGGACGTCATCCACTCGATCAATGGGATTCGTCATTCTGGTCACAAGCTGCGCGGATGCATCGTGCAATCCGCATTGCCCTCTTTCTTGCGCTAGTCTATTGCATTCTTTATGCAGAGATCAATAATTCCTCTTGCGGCTCGGCGGTGGACCATACCTGTTCCCGCACCTCGCGAACCTTCTATGCCGCTACCTTTCCCTGAACTGGAGGAGGAATCCGTTCCGTGAATTGACGCTGGTGCCAGTACGGGTACGCGAGCGTTACCTCGCTCGCCGCGTCGAGGGCCGCCACTTGATCGGGCGTCAACTCCCAATCTACGGCCCCGAGATTTTGCCGTAACTGCGATTCGTTGCGAGCGCCGACAATCACGCTCGCAACCGTCGGCCGTTGAAGAAGCCAGTTCAAGGCAATCTGGGGAACGGTCTTCCCAGTCTGCGCGGCAATTACATCAATAGCATCGACTACCTTGTAGACGTGTTCGATGGCTACAGGAGGACCGCTCTGCGCGGTCTGGTCAAGGCGACTCAGCGTCGGCATGGACTGTCCCTTTCGAATCCTGCCGGTGAGGCGTCCCCAGCCCAGTGGACTCCAGACCAGCGCACCGACTTTCTGATCGATAGCGAGCGGCATCAATTCCCACTCATAGTCGCGTCCGAGGAGGGAATAGTACACCTGGTGCGCGGCGTAGCGCGCCCAACCGTACTTGTCGGATATCGCCAGCGACTTCATCAGGTGCCAGCCAGAGAAATTGGAGCATGCGATGTAGCGCACCTTGCCGCTGCGAACTAAGATGTCAAGCGTCGCGATCGTCTCTTCGATCGGTGTCAGCCCGTCAAACCCATGCATGTGATAGATGTCGATGTAATCGGTGCCGAGACGTCGCAAACTCGCTTCGCAGGCGTGCAGAATGTGGTAGCGGGAAGAACCAACATCATTGGGTCCTTCCCCCAGCCGAAAGGTTGCCTTGGTGGAAATGAGCAGGCGCTGCCGTTTTGCCGCAAGCGCCTTGCCCAGAATCTCCTCTGCAAGACCGTTGGAGTAGACATCAGCGGTGTCAAAGAGGTTGATTCCCGCATCCACGCAGATGTCGATCAGTCGCTGGGCCTCGTCCACCGTGGTCTGGCCCCAGGCGCGAAAGAATTCACTCCCGCCGCCGAACGTTCCTGTGCCAAAACTAAGTGCTGATGCCTTGAGTCCCGAGTATCCGAGTTGTCGGTAATTCATAAGCGCTATCTCCTGAGCACGTTTTATTTCAAGCCAATGTGCGACAGCGGCGAACGAAGAGTAGCAGATCAGCGCGCTGCAGGCTGCAGCTCGATCGGACTGGGGCAGTGGACCGAAGAAAAAGGAAGACCTGTATCACGAGCATGCCGATGCACAATCAGTTCCAGGGTCCAGTGCGGGAATACCGCCGCACCGACGATCGTCGCAGCCAACCAGCCATCGAGTCTGCGCCCAACCCAGTAGCCCCCTGCCGCCAAAACCGACCACAGAACCGCGGAAACGAAAACGGACCGGAACACATCTAGCAACTGAACCCACACGGGGACAGGGGCGAGCAGTTGGGCAGCGTCGCCCTCGAATTGCGTTGCCAGGATGGAGAGGGGCTGCGCGGCAGAACCGACCTGGTAGGCCTCATCATCGATCAACCCAAACCGAGGATTGGTCAAGAGGAGAAGGGCGGTTAGGCAGAGCAGAAGAGTCGGTGCAAACCATGGCGCGCCGTAGCCGTGAAGGGAGAGCAGCCGAAGCTTGAATTGCCCATACAGTTGCGCGAGGGCTTCCATGTCAATGAAATGGGGACAATCAAAGCCTGGAAATCATGCACAAAATAGCCTTAAGCGACCGCGAGGTTGTTCTACGCGCCTTCTCCCTGGTTGCAGGCAGAATGCGGTTCAAGAATGGCAACACACGCGCGCCTTCACGCTCGCTGCGCGGTTGAGGCGACAGCGGACTGCCCTTTGCCGCATTCTAAGCAAATCCAGCGGCAGGTCCAGGAGCCGTCTTGCCGCCTGGGCAGGAACCGTCGGCATCGGTGCAGGTTTCATAGTCCCTTAACATTTGCGCCAACTACAACCGTTTTTTAAGGACATCTCGCCAACTCGCTCACGGGCTTAATTGACTTGCCAGATTGGGAGCGCTAACATCTCGTCCCACTGATCGGAGTGGACCACCCCGGATTCCAGAACTATGATGAGTTCCCCGCCCTGTTCGACCCAGCCAGCAAAGCGGAAGTTGTTCGCGGGATTGGACGACATCGCGCTCCGACAGATCCTCGGCCCGGCACAAGTACGCCGCATGGCGTCAAAGCAGATCGTGGTGGTCCGGGGAGGACGACCCGACAACCTATTCTTACTGCAGGCGGGACGGGCCCGGTCTCACATTCTGACTGAGTCCGGTGCCGAAGTCCTCCTATTGTGGCTGGTTCCGGGAGACGTCATCGGCTTGGTGTCGCTGCTGGCTAACCCTCCAACCTATATGGCCAACGCCACGACAGTTACCGAATGCGAATTCTTGGTCTGGGATCACGCAACCATCCGCCGGCTGGCAAAGGCATACCCCCAGCTCACCGAGAATGGTTTCCGGCTGGCGCTGCATTATCTCGGGGCATCGATGAAGCGCCACGCCAGCATCGTGACCAAGAATGCGGAGTCGAGGCTCGCGCAAACTCTGCTTCAACTGGCCACCGCAGCGGGTGAGGTGCAGCCGTCGGGAATTGCCATCGACATCACGAATGAACAACTTGGTTCCCTTTCCGACATTAGCTCCTTTACCGCCAGTCGGTTACTCTCCAGATGGGAACGAGACGGAAAGCTTTGCAAGCAGCGTGGACGGGTCACGCTGCTCGCTCCCGAGTCCCTCATGATTGCCTAGGATCGGCCAGAGAATACGCGGCTGCGCATATTCTGCTGTTTGTCTGTGGAATGAGGGGCGTGACGCCTGCGTGCGTTGATGGCAGACAGCGCTCCGGCCTTCCTCCCTTCATGAAGTTCGTCCGTACTTCAGTCTATGTGCTCTCCCTCCGTGAATTCCCCGTCGGTTGCCGGCAGAACGTCGTGGTCACCCGCAATCCACACATAAAGTGTCGGTAGCAGAAAGATACTCATCACCAGTGCTGCCATCAGACCACCCACAATGACGATCGCGAACGGGCGCTGGGAATCCGATCCGATGGCGTGCGAAAGGGCCGCGGGCAACAGTCCTAGAGTCGCAACGAGCATGGTCATCATTATGGGGCGTAACCTCAACACGGCTCCCTCGACCGCGGCGTCCTCGACGGAATAGTGTCGCACCCTTAACTGGTTGATGTATTCGAGCATGATGACACCTGTCTGTACGGAGACACCAAAGAGAGCCAGAAAACCGACTCCTGAGGAAACACTGAAGTTCGTCCCGGTTATCAGAAGAGCAAGCACGCCGCCGATCGGCGCGATGGCGACATTAGCCATGATGAGCATCGACCATTTGAACGATCTGAACATCGTGTAAAGAATAACGAAGATGATGAAGATGGTAATGGGCAGCACGATAAGCAACCGCGCATTGGCGCGCTTCTGGCTAGCATATTCCCCCTCCCATCTGAGGTGATAGCCGCTGGGGAGTTGCACTTGCCGAGTCACCTTCCCGATCGCCTCTTCCACCGCACTTCCAAGATCACGGCCCCGGACGCTGTATTTGATCGCCACGTAGCGCTGGTTGCCTTCTCGATAAATTTCCGAACCGCCATCAACCACTTGAATCCTGCAGAGCTGCCCGAGAGAAACCCGTTCTCCAGTGGTCGACAGCAGACGAATTCTCTCGATTGCCTCCTTGGTCTCGCGATATTGCGGCAGATAACGCATCACGAGATCATATCGAGCCTCGCCCTGCAGGACTTGCGTCAGCGCGTTGCCGCCGACTGCAGTCTGAATTGCATCTTGTACATCTGCGACGTTGATCTGGTAACGTGCGGCCGCGTCCCGGTCTACCGTGATGTTCAAGTTGGGTTGACCGAGGACTCGAAAAACACCTAGGTCTTCAATTCCTGGAATTTGACGCATTAGGTTGACGATCTCGTCCGCTTTGGCTTCCAGGGTCTTCAGATCATCGCCGTAGATTTTGGTGGCCAATTCACCTTTAACTCCGCTGACCGCCTCTTCCATGTTGTCTTCGATCGGTTGCGAGAATCCCCAAACCACTCCTGGGATCTTGTCGAGTTCGCGTTGCATAGCCGCGATCAGCTCATCTTTATCTTGGTGGAAGATGGGCCGCCACTCTTCCTTTGGTTTCAGGTCCACAAAATACTCGGTGTTAAAAAAACCTGTGGTATCCGTGCCGTCATCGGGACGGCCTACCTGACTGGTGCACTGCGGAACCTCGGGGAACGAGCACAGAACGATGCGTGCCTGGTTGGCCACTCGGATTCCCTCGTCGGGGCCGGTGCTGGGCGCGAGTGTACCCCGCACCCAAAGAGCACCTTCATCGAGATGGGGCAGAAATTCCGAGCCGATGATGCCGCCAAAAGCCACAAAATTTCCCACCACTACGGCGAATCCAGCTGCGCTAACGGTGACGATTCGATGGCGAATGGCCCAGCGAACCGCCATACGATAGCGTTCCGTCAGAAACAACATGATTGGGTTATGCCATTCCTTCGCACCCTTCGCAAATGCGAAGCTGGCGAGGACGGGAGCAATCAACATTGAAAACAGCAGAGCTCCCAGCAGGGCGAACGCAACCGTCCAGGCCATGGGCTGAAATAGGCGACCCTCAACGCGCTGCAGAGTAAAGATGGGAAGGTAGGCGGTGATGATGATGCCGATGGCGTAAAACACGGGGCGCTGCACTTCGTGCGCCGCATCGCCAATGCGTTCAATGGGCGTCTCGGTATCGCCGGCAAAGCTCATATGACGGACGATGTTTTCGATCATTACCACGGCACCGTCCACGACCATGCCGAAATCCAAGGCTCCGAGGGAGAGCAGGTTGGCAGGGACCTGCTTCAAATCGAGGCAGATCGAAGCAAACAGCAATGAGAATGGAATCGTAGCGGCGACGATAATTGCTCCGCGGACATTGCCGAGGAAGAGAAACAGAATGACCGAGACGAAGATCATTCCTTCGCTCAGGTTGTGCAACACGGTGTGGCTGGTGAAGTGAACGAGATCACTGCGGTCAATGAACGGTAGGATCTTCACTCCCGGGGGAAGGACGTGGTCATTCATCTCCCGCACTTTCTCATGGAGGGCTCTAAGGGCGGGATCGGCCGCGGCGCCTTTGCGCAAGAGAACGATGCCTGAAACCACGTCAGCGTCGTCGATGATTTTGCCGTTTTCCCGGTGGATCGCCCGCGCGAATTGGCCAAGCCGGATCTTAGGACCTTGGGAAACAACCGCGATGTCCTTCACGCGGAGAGGCGTGCCACCCTTGGTGAAGATGACAGTCTGTAGGATGTCATGAACGCTTTCGACCAGGCCGACTTCGCGGACATTGATCTGCTGCAACCCTTCCTGAATGAAGCTTCCGCCTGCATTGGCGTTGTTATTGGTGAGTTGCTGCTCGATCTGCGCGAGACTCAGACCGTAGGCAACCAGTCTGTTGGGATCGACGCGAACCTGGTATTCGCGCGTCGGGCCACCAAAGCTCGCAACGTCGACAATGTCGGGAACCGACTTGAGATTTTTTTCGACCACCCAGTCTTCAATGGACTTCAACTCCATGGGGTCATATTTCGGATTTGTACTGTGCAAGGTGAAGAAATAAATCTGTCCCACCGGGCTCCAGTCGGTGCCCATCTGCGGCGCGACGCCCGGAGGGAGAGTCACCTGGTTCAAGCGCTCCAGGACGCGCTCGCGGTTCCAAGCATTGTCGGTACCATCCTCGAAGATCAGCTTCAGATCGGAGAGGCCGAACAGGGAAAAGGAGCGGAGATGCACAACGCCGGGGATGCCATTCATGGCGGTTTCGAGCGGGATCGTAACCTGTTGTTCGATCTGTTCCGCCGAGATTCCCGGCCATTGGGTGATGATCTCGACGTAGTTGTCTGCGACATCGGGGTAAGCCTCGATGGGCAGATTGTGGAACGAAATGATTCCCCAGACAAACAACACAAATGCCAGCCCGAGGACCAGCAGGCGGTTTCCAAGGGCGAAATCGACAACGCGCCGAATCACCTATTGCTCCACCGTGTTCTGCAAATCTAGGGCATTGGAAACGACTTGGTCGCCGGGTTTGATCCCGGACACGATTTCCTGTTGTTGATTGGGCAGCATATTTCCGGTGACTACCTCAGCGCGCTTGAAATGGCCATCCCCCAGAGGCGTGTAGACCCACTCGCGATCGTGCAAGTGCAGGATGGCGTTGGCGGGAAGGACAGCGTGCATTTCCGGTTGTTTTCCGTAAAACGTAGCGCTGGCGAACATGCCGATCCGGAGCATTCCAGGATTCTTAACTTCTATCCGGACCTTGGCGGTGCGGATGTTGGGGTCAAGGATCGGCAGAATGTTGGCGATGCGTCCCTTGAGGGGCTGATGGGGAAACGCATTGAGGTGGATGTCTGCATACTCCCCGACGTGGACTGCATCGAGATCATTTTCGTAGACGTCACAGACGATCCAGACGTAAGAAAGATCCGCGATGGTGAAGGGATTCGGGCCGGATAGACCCTGAACACCTGACGAATTCGTAACTTGCTGATCGGTAATAACCCCCGAGATGGGCGCCACAATGTCAACCACGCCGGAGGGATGCTGCTTGTCGATGCCGAGAAGGTGCAGTTGTTCGGTTGCAGCGTTGAGGTCGGCTTTGATGTCGACCTCCGCCGCTTCCGCCTGCTCCAGAGCACTCTTGGCAATGGCTCCCTTTTCGTAAAGAATCTGAGCCCGCGCAAGCTGGGTACGAGCCAGGCGCTCATCGTTTTCAGCTTTCAAATAGGTCTGGTAGGCACCGGAAACATCATTGCTTTGAACGCGCAGTAGGAGCTGGCCTTTCTGCACTGCGTCACCCAGCCTAGCTTTGATCTCAACCACACGTCCTGAGGCAAGCGAGACAACCGGAACGGCGCGCACGATGTCTGGCTGTACCACTCCAGTCACATTTAACGTAGCAGCCGCCTTGTGCTCGACCGCCGTTACCAACGGGAACCGGTCAGGGCGGTCCACCTTAAAGTTGTTCGCATCCAGGGCGGATTCAACAACAGCCTTGGGTGGTGCTTCCGCACGCGGATCCGCCTTTCCGCTACTGCAACCGACTGGCAGCAGGCTCACGAATAGGCAAAGGCCCGCAGGAACCATCCGACCAACTGCAACATCGTTCATGGAATGACCTCGCGACCGATGGCTAAGTTCAGCTGCGCTGCCGCCGTCAGATAGGAGCCAACCAGGTTCACGTAATTCAGCTGCACCGTGCGGTACTCACTTTCTGCATTCAGGAAGTCCAACAGCGACGCCGCCCCATGCTGGTAGGAGAAGAAGATCGTGTCGCGCACGTGCACGGCTTGTGCCAGGTATTGACGCTTGTAAGGCTTCAGCAGATTGACGTCACTGATGAGGACTGCGTAAGCCGAATCGACATCGCTGTAGACCTGGGTCTCGACACCGCGGCGCAATTTCTCGCTTCGCGTGACGTCAATTTTCGTGCGCAGCTTCTCTCCCTGGTTTTTGTCGAAGATGCGGAGTGGAATGCTGACGCTGACCCCGAGCGTGTTGAGAGCCTCTGGATTGTTGAACGAACCGTTGTGCGTAAACCACAGACCTACCGTAGGATCAGTTGAGCCGTCGGCTTCGGCTAGTTGGTAGTTCGTTTCCGCTTGTTGTAGCGAAAGGGTTGCCGCACGCAGGTCCGGACGCGCATTTACAGCATCCCTGCGATATTCGTCAAGGGTAAGAAGGTTTTCCTGGAAATCGAATGGACCCTCTATGTCAAAACTGTCCACCGGCCGACGATCGTCGAGCAGGGCCAGCAGGTTGATTTTTGTCGTGCGCAGGTTGACCTGGGCAATCTGCAGATCGGATTCGTATTGCAGCCGTTGTAGCTGCAGTCGATCGAGATCGATCTCGGCGATATCTCCCGTCTGGAAGCGGTCCTGGCTGATTTTAAGAATCTTGTCGTAGTAATCGAGGTTGTCCTGCGCCAGACGCAATACGGCTTTGGCCTCGAGGATGCCCACAAAGGCGCTGCGCAGATTAAAAAGCAGATTGCGTTCGGCATCGGATTGCTGCGCGACGCCGATCGCCGTGCCTTCTTTGGCAGCCTCGAAGCGTAGCCCGCGTTTATTTCTTCGCTCGAAGAGATAACTGACTCCGGGTGAAACGAACGTTCCAGCCAACGGCTGCCAGACTCCCTTACTCGGAGCAATCTGGGTCCCGTCGGCTGAAAGAGTAAAATCCGGATTGGGGCGGAGGTGGGCGGTAATCTCCTGGGCTCTCAGTTCCTCGACGTTGAGCTTTCCCGCTAGCAGCGTGGGGTTGGCGGCTTCGAACCTGTCCCGGATCTGCTGCCATGTATAACTCTGCTGGGCAACAACCGGGCTGGAGAGAGAGTGTGACAGAAGAAGCATGGTAAAAAGCCGGTTCGCCCATCGTGCGTTAGGATTCGGCTGCCGAGCCATCATTGGGGCGAGGTTTTCCAGCGGAACGGTTGAATGGACAGGAGCCATCTGTGCCTGAACAATTCCTCGACGCCAAACAGGCGAAGGAAAACCAACGCCTAACCATCAGCGCTTCCAGGCTCAGAGCGCTCCGATCTGCCTGGCGCACTTCGTCGGACAGGACGTCCCCAGCCGACACTTTTCCCCAAGCTGATGAAAGATCTTGTGTATCGCGAATGGCGCCATTCACGGGAGCCACTCAAAGGACTTGGGAGGAGGTATTTCGATCGCAAAGACCCGGACCGGCCTGCCAATCTTTCGATTGGAGAGCATTGGAAATGCAGATGCCCGTGGAAATTGTGCTGGTTCGATCTCGGTAACACAAATCTTGAGTACAAATCGTTCGATTGGACTCTGTGCAACGGCAGCCTGGGTGACATAATCGAAAGTCTGACACCAACTTCATGCCCCACTTGGATTGGATCTGGGAGCGGCGTAGTCGTGCGCCTGTTCTGGTTGCCAGTAGTGTCCTTGTCTTCGCAATCGCTTTGGTAGATTGGTGGACGAAGCCGTACTTCTCGTTGGGGTTTCTCTATCTGTTTCCAATCATGCTCGCCGCTGGCTTCCTTCCTCGGTGGGCGATCGCTGTATTGGGTTTGGCATGCGCTTTGCTCAGCGAACGTTTCAGTAACCTGGATCCGGCCGATGCCCATATTCGGCTGGGATTTGAAACTCTAGCCCTTTGCGGCTGCGGACTCCTGACCTTCGAGGTTTTGCGGAACAAACGGTTGAGCCTCGAAGCTCAAGAACGAATGCACGTCTTGGTCGAAACAAGCCCTGCCGCAATCGTGACTGTCGACGAGCGAGGCTTCATTGAACTAGCCAATCAAGCCGCTGCCCAGCTCATGGCTCCGCACAATGGCGTCCTGGTAGGCCAACCGATTGCGGCCTTTCTGCCGGAACTGCATCACGCACTGCGTCCCGAAGAAGGTCCGCAGTTCCGGAGTTCGATGCAATGTCGCGGCCATCGTGGAAACGGGGAGTCCTTTCTGGCGGAAGTTTGGTTTTCGAGCTATAGGGAAGGCACGCGACCCAAACTAGCCGCGATCATCGCAGATGTCAGCGAGGAACAGTCGAATGGGATTAGGGCATCGTTCGATCAGAAGGAGAGGCCTTCCCTGAATAACCGGGAATTGGAGGTTCTCCGATTGGTTGTTCAGGGCCTATCGAACAAGGAGATCGCATCGCGGATGGAACTCTCAGAGAGTGGCGTCAAGAACACTCTGCAGCAACTCTTTGGTAAGACCGAAGTGCGGACGCGGAGTCAACTGGTTCGAGTTGCCCTGGAACGCTATCGAGATCTACTCTAGATTCTATTGAACCCGCACGTTGCCGCAACCCAACGCAACCGGACTGGAGACGAAGCGGACGCCCCGTGGGGATCGGTCCATAGTGCCAGAGGCGCGCGCACGAGTCCTTCGGGACGCCTGAAGCGCAGAGAAGGCGCTCTCCGCAGTGGTTTTTAGCCACCACAATCAAGGGATAGTCGCCTCAGAATTCCATAATTGGCACTCCATCCCGCGCGCTGCCCACGACCACCTTCTCGGCAAGCTCAATACTTGCAGTCGCAGCTATCCCACGGGCATCCCACGGGCATACAACAAGGCATTGACCGTCCGCAATGGGCTGGAGGAGCCGGCGACTGCGAAAAGTGGCATTCGCTCCCAGAGTTGTTCCCTTTTTCATCTGGCGCATTCACGACCCCATGCCGAGTCTGCCAGCCGAGCGATTGGCCGCCAAGTCGAGCAATGTGCAAATGTATCGTCGCTTGTTTCGCAAGACAAAGGCCTGTTTGGGGCGGTTGGCGGGCTTTACCACGGGAAGGGCACGGCTTCAGCCGTGCCCGTTTAAGGATTGCATAAGAGGCCGAGGCTTTAGCCTCGGGGCGGTTACCCTTGAGGCTAGAAGCCGTTCGCATCTCGGCTCTTGTGGGCACGGCTGGAGCCGCGCCCTTCCCGGCTTCACCCTGATTACGCGACGGCTGCTGCCGCCGCTCTCTTCCTCGCCGGCGTGGCTGATTTCTTCGTGCGCTGCGCTGGCTTGGCCGGATGCTTGTGTTCGCCCACCGGCTTCGCCATGACCTCCATCAGCGCCTTTTGAGCCTCTACATAGCTCTTGACCGCTTCCCGCGTCAACTCGGCCAGAGGCAGAAAGGGGAACGGCCGCAGCAGTTCGAGGCTCTTGCCCGCGGTCTTCACGTTGGCGTTCATCTGTTTCCCAGCAATGTCCGCCAGCTTTTTCTGGGCCTCGATGAACGATTGCGTGGCCTGCTGCGCCATCTCTGACAGCTCGACGGGCTTGATTTTTCTGACGCCGTTGACTTTCTTGCCGCCGGTGGCTTTGGCAGTCTCCTCGGCAATCACATCGAGAAACTGCTTCTGCGCCTTCATAAATTGTTCCATACCTTCGCGGGCCAGGCCCAGCAGACTCGGAGTGCCATACGGCTTGCCGGCCTTGGCGGCCTGCACCCAGGCGTGAGTTTGCTTGCCCGCGATCTTCAACAGCTCTTCCTGCGTGTCGATGAAAGTCTCCACGCTACGGCGCAGCAAGTTGGTTGTAGCCCGGACTGCGGGCCAGTTTCCAATACGCTGCTGCACGCCGTTCATCAGAATTTCATGTTGCTCTTTCCCCAGCTCGAGCAGGACTTTCTGGCCATCGATGAAGTTGCTCATGCTCTCGCCGGCCACTTCATTGAGAAGCGCAGCGGCAGAGTGATGCGGGTCGGTCAGTTGTTGCCGCAGAGCATGCATGATGTTCGCATTCTGCCGCATGGCAAGATCCAGAAAGATGCGTTGCATCGCAAAAAAGCTCTGGACGCCCTGTTGCGTCCAACCCGACAAGATGGAAACAAAGGACGACGGATGAGTCCGGGACATCTTGGTTGGCACTGCCGGCATAGGATGCCTCCTCGTTGCTGCACTGCAGCATCCAACTAAACTGTACAATAATCAGCAACTTATGTCAAGATGTATTTGTTATTTTTGCATTGCAACATAGATGAAATTCACAACAAGACCTTCCCCCCGGACCAGGCAGCCATCCCCCGGCTGAGCGAGGCAGCCTGGCACATGCCCGGCCAAGAATTACTCAGCCGCCCGCGGCCGTCGCTTAGCGACGAGGCACGCTCCCTGCTCCGGAATTGCATGACGAGCCTGCTTGTAACTCGCCCCATGCCTCTAACGTGCTATGGAGCCTCTTGCGGCCTGTCGGTATAATTCACATCGCGCCGCGACAGACATGCCCGCGTGACTCAGGCGACCACGGCACGGGGGAGGAAATTGCGCAAAAGGGTAAGCGGTTCTTCGAAACTTCGGTTGCGGGAGCAATCCCCTCAACCTCATCGAGTAGCCGAGACCCCGATTTGGACCGAAGCGCTGTTCGGGGCTGAGGTTCTCCTCTTGCACGCCACCCCCGTCTACTACGGCTTTGGAGTCCCGCGTGGTGATCAATCCGGTGTGATCGTCATTCCCGGTTTTCTCGGTACCGATTTATACCTGACGGAACTCCACGGTTGGCTGGGCCGCATCGGCTACCGCCCATATTTTTCAGGCATCGGCATCAATGCCGACTGCCCCAACTTGCTGATCCAGCGTCATGTGAACGAGACCATCAAGAGAGCGCTGGACGAAACTGGGCGCAAAATTCACGTGATCGGCCACAGCCTTGGAGGCGTGATCGCGCGTTCCGTTGCCGGCGCGCGGCCCAAAGAGGTTGCGTCGGTGACCACGCTGGCCTCGCCCATTCGTGGCACAGTCGCGAATCGCGCTGTGATCCACGCCGCCGAGGCCGTCCGTCTGCGAATTCTGCAGGAGCACGGCGAGGACGTGCTGCCCCACTGCTACACCGGGCGCTGCACCTGCAATTTCATCGACTCCCTGCGCCACGAGGTCCCGGACTCCATGCTCCAGACCGCGATTTATACCCGCCACGACGGCGTCGTGGACTGGCGCTATTGTATGACCAGGAAAAGGGGGAGTGATTTCGAAGTCCCGGGTACACACATTGGGATGGCATTCAATCCCAGTGCGTACTCGATCGTCGCCCAGCGTCTAGCGATCACGCACTCAGCAGAATAGTGGAACCACGACAGGGGGCGAGCTTGGCTGCGAGGTCATGACTGCATGACGACTGCGCCAACCTCGAAAGACCAACACTTCTCATTCGGGAAAAACCGGGTCTCTCAGAGTCGGGAAACGAGAAGCAGACCCAATCCGACGGCGAGCAGATCTTCCGGCACAGCAATTGTGAAATCGGGAGCGCGAAGAGCTCGAACCAATCCGACGCGAGACTGATAGCCGCCGAATGCTCCGACAATTGCGCCGATGGCCCCCATCAGCCCCGCCAGCCAGGCGGAAGTACCCGTAGCAACGCCCAGGCAGCTACCTGTGAGCAGGCCCATCACAATTCGGGCGGCTAGCGGGCCCGCCGTCGTACGGGCGGGAGTGCTAGGGAGTTGATCGGCAACGAATTCGCCCAGTGCGCCAAGCGTAAACACGCCGACTGCCCAAGTCGATCCTATGAAGGCCAGAGGAGAGCCCGAAAGATTAATCCGGCCCAAGTGTGCCGCCCACGCCACAATCGCAGGCGCCGTCATGGATCGCAACCCCGCTACCACCCCGATACCAAAGGTCAGCAATAGCGCCAATCCGGAGCTCATGAAGCTCCCTCCAACCAGAAGAAATATCGCGATCTCGGCTTCAACCTAAGGTCGGCATCTGCGCCAGTCGCTGGCGGAAATGCTGCTTCCAACTTTCCGGCAAGGTTGCAACTTCTAAGGCGCGCCGCACCCAGGACACATCAGAGTCGCTATACCTCGTTTCGCCATAGAGGCGGGTGATTTCCGAAACCGAAACGGCGTTTGGGTCGCGGCTGATAAGGGCCATTTCATCGCCCGCGCCAACCTCTCCCTCGCGCGTAACGGCGAGATAGTAACCTGTCCGGCGGCTTAGGGAGAATCGCTTCACCATGTCATCGGCTTCAAATCTGATCCCAAGTTTGTAGCAAGGCAGGCGAGGCTGGGTCACTGCCACTTCCGCTGAACCGACGGAGAATTGATCACCCAGGTAGACTGACTCTTCCAACCCGCCATCGACTGTGAAGTTTTCCCCAAAGACACCCATCGGCAACTCCCGGCCCGCTAACTCCTTCCTCCAGTATTCGTAGTGTACAAGTGGATAGCAGTAGACGGCCTTATATTTTCCCCCGTGAACACTGAGATCCGCTTGACGGTCACCGTCCAAATTAAGCTTGCGCAGCGCGACGCGCCCATCTACCGGTTGCTTGAAGATTCCCGTGGTCACCCTTCTCCCGTGCCATGTCACTTCCCGGGGAAGCCCCGTGTTCACCGATATCAGCTTCATCTGTCACCGGTTCTCATCCTGTCACATCGAGCCGCTTCATCGGCCAGTATATCGGGTTACCCAGGCAAGGGAAATTGTTGCTCACCCGCCAGAAATTCTGTTGGAAAGTCGATGGATCGTCATCCGATTGCCGGTAGATGATGCTGCGTCCTATTGGAAGTCGGCACCTGAGAACCAAGTGCGTGTGTCACGACGCTTTCGAAAAAACCGTTGCCCATAAGCCGGTTACGTTTGCGGCCCAAGGCGGCTTCATTCCGACCGCCCAAAGTTATCCGAGCCCAGGTTCATCAAACCCGTTTCGGCGGGCTTTGCGATTGCGCAACTTTCTTCTTCCGTCACGCCATCCCGGGAGTTGTCTTGCTGTGGCTTCCAGGCTTCAGACGGATTAGGGTGTTCTGCCACCCTGAGAACGCTCCAAGTTCCTCCAGGAACACCCGCCAGGCTGGTTCTTCCGCAAGCAGAATATGATTGCTGCTGCTGAGCGGGACAAATCGCGCGCCTGGGATTTCGGCGGCCAGAATCCGCCCTTCTTCTGCGGGTATAACTCGTTCTCGGTCCCCGTGGAAGACGATGGTAGGCAGGAAGACTTGAGGCAAAAGCGGCCGGATGCTGATCTCGTCGATCAGCATCATGATGCGCGTCTCCGGACTGGCTGATATCCGCTGCAGGTCATTGAACCACTGGTGTTGATCGGGTGTGGAGTTGTGGGGAATATGAAACTTCGTGGACATCGACGTGAAATCCGGATTGTTCTTGCCCCAATCCAGCCGCACCAGGGTCCGCAACGCGCGCCGCCCTGCTATTTGTTCTTCCGCGCAGCAGCCGGTGCTCTGCAGGATCGAGCTGGAATGGTCCGAACTGATAACAACCCGCGGTCCGCGGCATATTGGTTCATAAAAAACCGGGAGGATTCCAGATACCCGGCGGTGCCTAATCCGTACATGCGCGCGAGTTGGCAAATAAATCAAGAGTCTCAGGACTGATGAGCGGCATCAACCAGATCAACAAGGAGACAAGGACAATGCCTCAGTTACTTCCCGACCAGAGTTTCTATCCTTCAGCCCGCATGGCGATGGAGGCGGCTGAGGAAAAGCTGGCCTACGTGGCCATGCTGAATGAGAGGGCCGGCTTACCTGACGCCATGGCTGTGGTAGATCTTGATCCGGCTTCCAAGACGTACGGCACAATCATCCACCGAATTGACATGCCCAATGCCGGCGACGAACTGCACCACTTCGGCTGGAATGCCTGCAGTTCCTGTCTCTGTCCCCACTCGCCGCATCCGCACATGGAACGGCGTTACCTGGTGGTTCCCGGACTGCGGTCTTCCCGCATTCACATCCTTGACACCAAGCCCGATCCCCGCAAGCCGGCGCTGAACAAGGTGATTGAGCCCGAGGAAGTGAAGAGAAAATCCGGCTACAGCCGCCCTCATACCACGCACTGCGGACCGGACGGCATCTACATGAATGCCATCGGTTCGGCGGAGGGCCAGGGGCCGGGCGGAATTTTTGTTCTTGATGCGGAAACCTTCCAGATCAAGGGGCCGTGGGAAGCGGACCGCGGCCCCCAATACCTGGCTTACGACTTCTGGTGGCACTTGGGACATGACACCATGATCACCAGCGAGTGGGGGACGCCGGACATGGTGGAGAACGGTGTGAACCCCGAGCTGCTGCTGGGCGGCAAGTACGGGCATGCGCTCCACGTTTGGAACCTGGACAAACGGCGCCATCGCCAGGTGTTGGACCTGGGGGCAGAGTATCAAATGCCGCTGGAGCTGCGGCCGGCGCATGATCCTGCCGAAGCTTACGGGTTCGTCGGCGTCGTGGTGTCGTTCAAAGACCTCTCGTCCTCCATATGGCTGTGGCATCATGAGGGCTCCAAAAGCAACGGCTCCTGGAAACTGCGGAAGGTGATCGACATTCCTGCCGAACCGGCCCCGCCTGAGAAACTGCCGCCGCTGTTGCAGGGTTTCAAGGCAGCTCCACCGCTGCTGACGGACATTAACCTCTCGCTTGACGACCGCTTCCTCTATGCTTCGTGCTGGGGCACGGGCGAACTGCGGCAGTACGACGTCTCCGATCCATTCAATCCCGTTTTGACCGGAACGGTGCAACTCGGTGGCATGGTACGGCGGCAAGCTCATCCAAAAATTCCGGCGCGCGCGCTGAATGGCGGCCCCCAGATGGTGGAATTGAGCCGCGACGGCAAACGCCTGTACCTAACGAATGCGCTCTATCGTTCCTGGGATGAGCAGTTCTATCCCGATGGAATTCGCGGCTGGATGACGGTGATTGACGCGAAACCCAGCGGCGGTATGAGACTCGACTCCGGGTTCTTCCTGGAGACAGAGAACTACCGTCCCCACCAGGTGCACCTCGAAGGCGGCGATGCATCATCAGACTCGTACTGCTTTTCCTGAGGACAGGCGTATGGGCGAGATGACGATGTCGTGGGGTGTTCTCTTAGGGCTGGGGGCTTTTCATGGGATTAACCCCAGCATGGGATGGCTGTTCGCCGTGGCGCTGGGAATGCAGGAGCGCCGCCGCCGGGCGGTTCTCTCCGCCTTGTTGCCGCTGGGCCTAGGGCATACCCTGGCGGTGGCCGCGGCCATCGTGGTCGCACTGCTGGCGGGCGTGGTGCTACCGGTGCATTGGCTGCGCTGGCTAGTGGCAGGGACACTGGTTGCTTTCGGCCTGGCGCGCTTGTTCCGGCATCGACATCCGCGCTGGGCCAGTATGCGGGTCGGTGCCGGCGCGCTTACGCTGTGGTCCTTCCTGATGGCTTCAGCTCATGGCGCTGGTCTTATGGTTGTGCCGGTGTTCTTGGCCATGACGGCCACGGATTTCAACCGGAGCGGTCATCATGCAATGCAAATGGCTGCTGTCTCGCCTGCCAGCGCGTTGCTTGCGACCGGGTTGCACACAGCTGGCTACCTGCTGGTGACCTCGGCCGTGGCGTTGCTGGTGTTCGAAAAACTGGGAGTCGGCATTCTGCGCAAGACGTGGTTCAACGTCGATCTGCTCTGGGCGGTGAGTTTGATCGCCACCGGGCTCATCAGTGTTCTGCAGTCGCTGTGATTGCGAGCTGTGCTGCAGCGCAGTCTTATTAAAGCGAAGGGATCGGTTGCGCTCGGGACAATGGTCGAGCCATGGGAAATACTCCGCAGTCACGCCATCGTGTGCGGATGCGGGGGCAGGATCGAGCGCATTTCATCGCGGTATCGATACAGTGGATGAGACGTATTCTGGTAGATCATCGAAGAAAGCGATGAATCGGGTGCCCTGGGCGAGATTGCCGCCCAGAAGCATCGCGTCTCGCGGCCGACTGCCGTCTATGAACCGACTCGGGTGGGTTGAAAGTGTTCCGGTGTTCTGATCCCCAGCGTAAACTTCATTCCTATACATGCTTGCCATTTCTCCCCGTGATCGTGTGTTCGTTCTCACCGGAGCAGGAGTGAGCGCGGAGAGCGGAATTCAAACTTTCCGTGGCGCTGGCGGATTGTGGCGGAATTACAGAATCGAGGAAGTCGCCTCGCCGCGGGCGTGGCATCGCGATCCTCGGCTGGTCTGGGAGTTCTACTCCATGCGGCGGCGTGCGGCTGCGGCTGCCATGCCGAATCCGGCGCACTTGGCCCTTGCAAGGCTGGAAAGCACACTCCAAGAGCGTCTCTTTCTCTGCACTCAGAACGTGGACAACCTGCACGAGCGGGCGGGTTCCAAAAATGTCATCCACATGCACGGGGAACTTTTCAGAAGCCGCTGCGACACGTGCAGCCGATCTCCTTTTCATGACACGAATACCTACGACCCGCCAGCCGAGCCTCCCCGGTGCGAATGCGGAGGCCGGATTCGCCCGCATATCTGCTGGTTTGGGGAGGTGCCGTTCGATCTGGATCGGATTTTCGCCGCACTCGAGATCTGCTCGGTGTTCATAGCGGTTGGAACCTCAGGCGTGGTCGAACCCGCCGCCAGCTTCGTGGCTCATCTCGCCGGTCATGCGCGGACCCTCTACGTGGGGCCGGAGGAACCGGCGAACGCATCCTCGTTCACGGAATGCATTTGGGGGCGAGCGGGCGAGGTACTGCCTGACCTGCTCGGCGCCTAGTGCTCCCCAGCTGGGTGGCCCGTCAACCGGTCTGGCAGCTTCGCGAACTCGCATCGGCTTGCTTCAGAATGCACAGGTCGGTGTTTCCAGGCGCCACGAAGTTCCTTCCCCGTCACTGTCCAAGCAGAGTCCAGCCATTAATCAGTCAGGCCTGAGCTCGGCCGTCTGCGAGTAATCACCAAATCCTGCAGGGCTCCAGCCTCACCATCCTGTCTGCCCGCTTGCAACCATATGCCTTAGCAAACGCTGGCATGTTGCTAACCACCCCGTTGACACGCCATCTTCCCGGCGCATGCTCGTCGTCGCGCGCCAACTCCCGCGCTTTCTGCTCCGTCACGTTCATGCATCGCCACTGCGCCCAGCCCAAAAAGAAGCGCTGCTCCGGAGTGTAGCCATCCTTGGTTTGCGAGGAATGCGGCTTCGCCTCAAATGCCATGTGCGCAAGCTGCAAGCCCCCATTGTCGGCGATGTTTTCTCCCAACGTCAGCTCGCCGTTTACTTTCAAGTCATCACCAGCCGGATAAAGCGAATATTGCCGTACGAAGCACGCCGCCCGTGCGTCGTACTGCTGCGCATCCTCCGGAGTCCACCAGTTGCGCATATTGCCCTCACCGTCGAACTGGTGACCCTTATCGTCGAAGGCGTGACTCAATTCGTGACCCATCACCGCTCCCGCCAGGCCGAAATTCACCGCGTCATCGGCTTGCGGATCAAAAAACGGAGGCTGCAGAAGCCCTGCCGTAAAAACGATCACGTTCAAGGGATTGTCGTGGTATCCCTCTACGCCCTGCACTAACTCGTAGAACTCGCCCCGATCCACGGGTTTTCCTATCTTCGCCATCTGTCGCGCGAACTCGAACTCCTCACCGCGTAGCGCGTTGCCCAGCGCATCGCCCGGTCGAATCTCCAGGTGAGAGTAGTCGCGCCAATGATCCGGATATCCAATCATCGCCCGCAGCAGCTCCAGCTTGCGCAACGCTTCTCGTTTCGTCGAAGTACCCATCCAGGAGCTTTGTTCGATGTCAATGCGCAAGGCCTGCTGGATGCGGCCTACCAGCTCCAGCACCTCCTGCTTGCTTGCTGGGGGAAAATAGCGCTGCGCATACTCTTTTCCCACAGCCTCACCCAAGTCGCGATTGGTTAAATCGGTGCACTGCTTGGCCCGCGATGTCGGATCGCTCACGCCCCCCAGCGTGCGCTGATAGAAATCAAATTCTGCGTGGCGAAAGGGGTTTGGCAATGCCGGGGTCGCTACCCGTACCAGTTCCCATCGCATATAGCTCTTCCATGCCTGCATCGGAGTCTGCTTCATCAACTCGTTAATCGCTTGCATGGACTTGGGGATCGCCACGTTAATGGTTCCCATCGGCACAAATCCGATGGCAGAGAAATATTCCTTCCAGCTAAAGTCAGGCGCCAGCCTCTCCAGGTCTGCCAACCCCATGAGGTGATACCAGGCTTTTCGATCGCGCCGCTCGAGTGGCGTGAGCTCGGTGTGCGCCAGTGCGATCTCAATCTTCATCACATCTTCGGCTCTCGCCTTCGCCTGCTGGGGACTCTCGCCTAGTAACCCGAATTCGTTCTCCACGTGCGCGCGGTATGCCGCCCGCACCTTCACAATCTCGGCGTCGTCGGAGGTGTAGTACCCCGGCTCCGGCAGGTTCAATCCGCTCTGGTCCAGATACGCGATAACCTGGGTGGCATCTTCTAGCTTCTGGTTCGCGCTCATGGAGAACAAGGCATCCGCGCCAAACCCATGGAGTCGTGCAACTTCCTTCGCCAGGTCGACGGAATTGCTGATCGCATCAATCCGCGCCAACTCTGGTAGCAGTGGCCCCAGGCCTTTGGCCTCAATCGTCTTGTCATCCATACACGAAGCGTAATAATCCCCGATCTTTCGCCCATCGGCCGAGGTCGGCTCCGAGGCCGCCCGCTGCAAGATCGCGCTTACCCGTTTCTGATTAATTTCCCGCATCTGCTGGAATACCGACCAGTAAGAGCGGTCGGCAGGGATCGGATTTCTCTTGAGCCATCCGCCGCACGCATACTGATAAAAATCCGAGCAGGCATCGGCGCTCTTATCCACGGCCTCGATGTCGAACTTCAGCGTCTCGCTGGTTTGTGCACCGCAAAGGCCAGCAAGCAGTGAGATTAGGAGAAGCGCGACTGCTGTGATCCGCATGTGTGTAAGTCTAGGGATTGCCTGATTTTAGCCGCCGGAGGCATTCCTGGCGTCTCCCCCGCCGACCGCTATTTCTCGACCAATGCCAAATCCTAGCGAACCCGCAGACTCGCCGGGTTGAGTCAACTTCGAGCCCGCGAGGTGGCGTCAGCTTACTTGGCCGACCATCAGATCGCTGGGCCCGGGCAGCTTAATCCGGCGCACCTCGGGGAACCCGGCAGCCTTCATCCAGGTCGTGTATTCGGACTCGCTATAGCTGTCCCCGGCGACGGTCGAAACCAGCATGTTCAGTGAGAACAGCACCGCGTGCTGGGGGCCGGTTTTGTCAGGGTTGAGGATGAAGTCCTGCACGACCAAGCGGCCGCGGGGCGCGAGTGCACGGCGGGCGCGGCGGAAGAGGTCCTGGTTCTGTTCCTCGGAAAACATGTGGCAGATGGCGTTCAGTATGATGAGGTCGAAGCCGGAGCCGAAATCGTCCAGGAGCATGTCGCCAGCGCGAAGGGTGATTTGCGTTGAGACCCCGGCCTGGCTGACATATTCGGCTGTGAGCGGCACAACCTCGGGGAGGTCCAGGATCTCGCAGCGCACATCAGGACAGGCCCTGGCAAAGGCAATGGAGTAGGCGCCAGAACCGCCGCCCAGGTCCAGAACGCGGCGCACACCGGCAGCGCCCAGGGTCTCGACCAGGAGTGGGGCACGATCCCTGGCGTTGCGCTGCATACCGGCAATAAAGCTGCGCGTCCATTCTGGAGTCTGATCACGATCGATGGGGATGCGCTTACCACGGCGCACGGCGTCGGTCAGTGTGCTCCAGCGATGCCAGATGTTGGCTAAGTGCAGTAGACCATTGCGGTGGTTGTCCTTGGAGCCTTGAACAAAGAAGCGAGCTGACTCAGGAGTGTTCCTGTAGTGGTCCTCGCTTTTCGCGAGCAGTCCGAGAGCGACGAGCGCGTTGAGCAGCCGGCCCGCCGCGCGGGCATCGGCGTGTATCCTCGTCCCGACTTGTTCGGCATTGGCCCCGTCTCCGACGGCGGTAAAGACATCGAGCTCCAGTGCCGTGAGAAGGCAGCGACTGGGCATGTAGCCGCGGATCATCTGATCCAGGCGATCGGGTAGCGTTCCTGCTTTGTCGTGGGCCGCCATCGCGGCACGGAACTTTTCCCCATGCTCGATCGCCATGGCCGTCATCGCCGGGGCATCGTTCCATAGGAGGCGATCGACCGGGATGCCGTCGCGCAGATGCCTATGGACGATCTCGGATACATCCGACGGTTGCAGCCGCCGGTACCAGACTCCTGCCGGATAAACCACCATTATTGGACCTTCATCACACAGTCCCATACAGCCACAAGTAGTGAGCTGCACGCTACTGCTGAGGCCACGTCTTTGTATCTCGTGATCCAGGGTTTCCAGCACTGCGAACGACCCGCTGGCCGAGCAGGATGGGACGCCTTCCGGCTTTTGCTGGGTACAGACGAAGAGATGGAAACGAAATGGTTCCATGGCAGTCTCCGATCGAAAATCAATCTTAGCGCTTTGCGTCGGCTTCCAGATACGGGTGGGGTGACTGTTGCGCAGGGACGACCATCACTGGACGCCGAGATCCGTAGTGAACGCCAGTCGGGCCCTCTCTCCAGCGTACCGGTGACTGGACGGGCGGGTTGTGTTACAGTCGGCGGATTCCGTTATGGCGGAGACTGCCTACCTGCCGGGAGCCGCGATCCGAGAGGCACCTCGACCGGATTTGGCGCGACATTCCTTGCTTGTCCGCGTCACCCACTGGTTGAATACGATTAGTTTCCTCGCGCTGACCGTGAGCGGCTTCGCGATCATTCTGGCGCATCCGCGCTTTTACTGGGGCGAAACCGGCGCCGTGGGGACCCCTTCGCTCTTCGATCTGCCTTTGCCGTTCATGCTCGGCGGACCGTCCGGCTGGGGCCGGTATATGCATTTCCAGGCGGCATGGTTGTGCGTGCTGACGGGCCTGCTATACGTAATCAGGGGACTGGTTTCAGAGCACTTCCGCAAGAATCTGTGGCCGGTGAAAGGGCAGCTTTCGCGGCATTCACTTGCGCGGGAAATCAGGAGTCATCTGCGGTTCACCAAGCCCTCGCAAGCAGAAGCACACAGTTATAACGTGCTGCAGCGGCTTTCTTACCTTGGGGTGATCTTCCTGCTGTTTCCGCTGATGATCTGGACGGGGATGGCGATGTCACCGGCCGTGACGTCGGTCTTTCCCTTTTTTGTGACTTGGCTGGGCGGACAAGAGACCGCTCGTACGATCCATTTTTTCACAGCCATCCTGCTGGTTTTGTTTTTCCTGGTGCACCTCGGAATGCTTTTTCTGGCGGGATTCGTGCAACGTACGAGGGCGATGATCACCGGCCGAGTCAACCTCGGCAAGGAGTGGCCATGAGCATCAACCTCTCGCGGAGAAAACTGATCACGACTGGCCTGGTGGCGGCGGCAGGGGCTTCCGGACTGGCAGCGGCGGCAAAGATTGCGAACCACTATGGATTGATTCCGCCCGACTGCGGCGGAATCTGGGGGCCAGGGGAAACTTTAACCTATGCGACGCAGCGGCTTTTGATGTCGACCCACTCCATGGCGCGAGAGTTCAGCCGCAGCGAAATCTCCAAGGTGATCCCGGTGAGCGGACCCCAGCCGAAGACCGATCCATACCAGCGCCTGCTCGCCGGAGGATTCAAAGACTGGCGGCTGACCATTGACGGGCTCGTGGCGCGGCCCGCGGCATTCTCGCTGGATGAGATCAAGCGCATGCCGGCGCGCAGCCAGATTACCCACCAGGCTTGTGAAGAGGGCTGGTCGTTCATCGCGCAGTGGACGGGCATACCGCTTGCCTATGTCTTGAATCTGGTGGGTATCTCGAGACAGGCAAAGTTTGCGGTGTTCTATGCCTTTGACGAAACCTGGGACAGTCTGGATTTACCGGATGCGTATCATCCACAGACGTTTCTAACGTACAACCTGAACGGCGAAGACTTGCCGCCGGATCACGGAGCGCCGCTGCGAGTGAGGGTGGCGCGGCAGCTCGGTTACAAGAGCGTGAAGTACCTGGAGAAGATTAGGTTCGTGGACTCGATGAAGCACGTTGGCGATGGACGAGGCTCCATTTCACCTTCGCAGGGATATTCCTGGTACGCGGGAATTTGAATCCTTGTGTCGCAAAAGCCAGTTCCGCAATCCAGCAAATATGGTATCGCCGGCTGTAGTCGGGCGGAACAGTGGGTTGCGCTCACCGATAGCCTTCTTGAATCTCGATTGCTTGCCTCGCTCGCCGGAATATTCCTCATCGTTCCCGAGATCTGGTTTCTGAGCAACGACGGTGTGCCGTGCTGAGTAGCGAATGGTATCCTGCTCAAGACACCCGCGGGCTGCCCACAGGAGAGGGTGGCATTACGCGCAACCACCTTCCATCTTGATTCAGGGCTTCTCGAGACCAAGTCACTCTTCTCCTGGGGAAGGATGATGGAGAAAAAGGTGTTGGGGTTCTCTGGTTGATCTATGCAGGCGGCGACAACGACTTCAGTGCCTCATGAAGATGAATTCCAAGTCGGACCGGGAACGCTTCCAGAGCGGCGCGGAAAAGTACGCTGCCTACCTCCAGACTCCCGAAGGACGGTTGCGCCTCGACCTGGCCTTTGCCAACCTTCAGGAATTTCTTCCTCTGCCGCACAATCACTCGCCGTGTGCACTGGACCTGGGTTGCGGCACGGGAGCGACCGCGGTGCGCTTGGCACGTTTGGGCTTTCACGTTACGCTGCTGGATTGCTCTCGGGCGATGCTGGATATCGCGAAGCGCACGGCACAGGAAGCAGGGGTTAGAGACAAGATCGCACTGAAACAGGGCGATGCCGCCGCATTGGCAGACTTACTCGACGGCAGATCATTCCATGTAGTTCTTTGCCACAACATCCTGGAATACGTCGACGACCCCAGCGCCGTGCTGCGGGGGGCGGCTCACGCCTTGCGCGATTCGGCGGCGATATTATCGGTTCTGGTGCGCAACCAGGCGGGCGAGGTGTTAAAAGCTGCTATCCAAGCGGGGGATTTGGCAGCGGCGGAAGATGGCCTCACGGCAGAGTGGGGACAGGAGTCTCTGTATGGAGGCAGGGTGCGACTGTTCCGGTCTGACCGCCTGCAAGTCTTGCTGAAAGCGGTGTCGCTCGCGGTAACGGTCCAGCGGGGTGTACGCGTCCTCGTGGATTATTTGCCGCTGCAGGTCCCTCGAACGGCTGAGTACCAGCGGATTTTTGCGCTGGAGCGCAAGCTGGGGAGCCGGCCGGAGTTCGCAGCAGTCGCCCGCTACACACACTGGCTGGCACGTTCTGACGCCGGGTGATGGAGGATGGTGCGTGAACAACGTCACAGCTCCCTCTTCACTGACCACTTCGGTCGGGGTGCCGCCTAGTGCTGGCGTCACGCTTGGCCTCGCGCTCACCAACGAGTGTAACCTCGCCTGCGCCTTCTGCTACCGCGATCCCACTCGCGCGGACCGTCTCTCTCTGGATCAGGTGAAGGCAGTCATGGAACGGCTGCCCGCTCGCTCGGTGAATCTGGGCACCGGCGAGAACGGCATGCATCCGGACTTCAAGGCAATATTGGCCTACTTGCGAACCCAACCCGTTCAGCTCACCATCACCTCCAACGGCCACAGCATTGCGGTCCTCGAAGACAACGACTTGCGTGCCTTCCATGACATTGAGTTCTCGCTTGATTACCCCACGCAAGCGGAGCAGGATGCACAGCGAGGTGTCGGCAATTGGGAGCTCATCCACCAGCAGGCAGAACGTTGTATGAGGCTGGGTGTGCCCGTAACGATAATCGCCGTCATGATGAAGTCAAATTTTCTGCGTCTGGCGGAGGTTTCGCGAGTCGCGAAGCGGTTCAAAGCCCCCTTGCGGTTGAACGTCTACCAAGCTGTCCGATCCGAGATTTATGCGCTGACCTATGAGGAGTATTGGGAGGGGTTCCGGCGCCTGTTTGCGGAGACCGATGTGATCGCCATCGGCGAGCCGCTCGTCCGAGCGATGGCGGGCTTGCCACCGCTTAGAGGAGGATGTGGCGTCAGCACAGTACGAGTGACGCCCCGAGCCACCACACAACCATGTGTCTATTGGCCAGGATTAGGTGAGCCGCTTTCGAACTTGATCCTGACAGGGCCGAACGTTCTGAACTCTGCGCCCTTCGAGCAAGCCCGGACGCTTCCGAGTGCCTGCCAGCCGTGCGAGTTCCGGGACTCATGCCGTGGAGGATGTGCTGGACGACGCCGCCTGCAAGGCGCACTGTCGGAGCCTGACTTCTATTGTCCCATCATTCGCGGGGAACGACCACGCCTGCAAATCCGCATGGCCTCAAGTCGCGATCTGCCAAAGTTAAGCAGCTCCTGCACCACCGTAGTGATCGCCAGGGGAGCCGACTCGTGACCCTGTGATGGCAGGACGGCGGTCCGAACCGCGAGCGATCTTGTCGCTTGCTCTCCACAAGCCCGTCCATTGCTTATGGCCGGGTTCAACAAGGGCGGTCTGAACCCGCAAGGCTCTGGTCTCGTATGCCACCGGCATGACCCCTCTTCTGGGCTACGGCAGAACTTACAAGGCCATCCGGCGCTTTCAGCTCGCAAGCGCAATGACCTTTTCACGCCCTGGCGGCATCTATCAGCTCCGAAGATCGCAACGCTACGCGATGCTCCTATAATCTATCTAGTCTGCAGAGCATTGGGGAACGGCCGGTCGTGTGAGCCGGTGCCATGCAATCATTGCCGCCACCATTGCCACGGAGCCGTATTCCAGCAGCATAATCCAGCCAGGAACTAACCATGGACGTCCGAGCGTGCGCAGATGCCAAACATAGTAAGTAGGGATAATGCTCACCGTCCACATGATGATTGGCAACGTCGAGGTCGAGCGCAGGAATGGCAGTAGCCAAAGAAGGTACCACGGATATACCACCGGCGCGCACAGAAGCGATGCTGCCATCGGCCAGGCAAATGCGTCCGAAGACCATTCCGGAGACTTGCATCTCAGCCAGATTGCTGTAAGAAAACCGACGAGGGCTGCCAGCCCCGCTACAAGCTGCGGAGCCGCCACCCGCTCGAGCGTTGCAAACACCGGATCATTAAAGCGGAAACTCTGCACGTAGGTGCCGATCGAACCGATCGGAATCCGCCGGTGGTTGAGAAATGGTAGGTATAGCAGTCCGACCATGACTGCCGCCAGTGCGCCGTCGCGTATGCGAACACGCCTCCAGTAGAGGGGCAGCAGTACAATCGGGAGCAATTTCACTGCAACCGCCAACCCAAATGCCAGCGCTGCAACCCCACGCCAGCGCCGCGCGAGCGCGGCGGCAGATAGCAACAGCAGCAGCGCGCCGACAATGTCGATGTGACCGCTGCCCGCCACCTCCGTGGCGAGCAGTGGGTGCCAGGCATAGGCCAGAACCCAGTGCTCTCCTTGCTGACTAAAAAGCAAGGCGTCGCGCAACAGGAGAACAATTGCCAAATCGCAAACCACAAATGCTACTTTCAGCGCAAAGACAGACTCATGAATCGCGGTTACGGCGCGGAAGAAAAGCTCAGCGCCAGCTGGATATGGGCTCGGTAGATCCGGGTTGTTCAGCGTGCGGGTTTGGGATGTATGCAACCCGCCGAGTGCCGGATCGCTGGGTACGACCACATAAGGGTTATAACCGAGCCGCTGCACGCGGCCATCCCAAACGTAGCGATGAACGTCATCATCTGGACCCGGCGGCATGCGAAGAAATAGAAGATGCCACAGAGCGGCCAACACGAGTCCGATGATGATGACGCGAGGGGGGAATTTTGGTGTCGAGTGGAACTCACGGATAGCGAGGAGGTAGGCAACACCAGCAACCGCTAGCGGAAGGATGAAGGATAGATTGCCTATGCTGCGGAAGCTGCGTGAGCAGATCGTAAGCGCCACAAGCAAGATGGTGCCGAACGCGTACAGCCTGCGCGATGGCGTGAGCTTGACCGTTCTCACGTGCCCGTCCGCAACAGTGCCACGGCCTGTCCCCACTTTCTCAGCCAGCCTGCTGTGCGTTGCGCTCTCGCCGGAGCCAGGTGGAGTTCCGCGGCGAGCCGAATCAAGTCGTCCTCCACGTCAATGTCGTAGAACGGATCTGTAAAGCCGACCGAAAGCTGGAGCCCGCGAGTGCGAGCGAGCAGGACGTCAAGCGCAGTCCTGGTACCCATCCCGTCGCCATCGAAAAGCGCTGGATGAGGCGCCTTGGCCCCGACCAAATAGTAGCCTCCATCGTGTGTCGGTCCAACAACCACGTCGTGCTCCGTGAGCGTCTCGAATGCCCTCCCTAGAACCGATGCCGGCAGATGCGGGCTGTCGCTGTTGAAGGCAACGATGCGTCGCCGGCCGCCTGCGGCGAAGTGGGCAAACACCGAAGTCAGTCCCGCTGCAAGGCCCTCGCCCTTCTGCGCCACGACGTCCACGTCCCCACTTACCAACTGCGCCAGTTCCTCGACATCGGAATCGGGGCACATAATGGCAACCGCAACCGTGCCCAATGAGTGCGCGAGCACCATTGTGTCGTCCAGAAGGCAGCGATAGAGCTCGGTGACAGCTTCCTCTGGAAGGTTTTGAGCTAAGCGGGTTTTGACCGTGCCCGGCTTGGGTGCCTTCGCCATGATAACCAGCAAACGGTCAGGGTTGCGTAGATGAACTGAAGTTCGGCTGGAAGATTCCATAGGAGATAGCGGTACAGGCTTATGCTGGCCTTGGTGTTCGATGCCGAAAATAATAGCGCACTATCCGGCTCAGGATGAACCAAGCCGCTCCGACACTGCCCTTTAGCGTGCCGCTGATCTTTGATTTTCCAATCCGCGGATAGTAGCAGACAGGCACTTCCACGATGCGGAAGCCGGCCATAGCGCCTTTTAGAATCATCTCAACCGCCCAGCCGTACGTGGTCTCTTCGAGCCCGAGCCGGCGAAGAACATCTGCCCGCCCAGCGCGGAACGGTCCGAGGTCACTGATCCTTAGGCCGTACAAAAGCCTGATCAAGCAAGCCGCGAGGCGGTTGCCCCACACGGCGTGCCATGGCAGCGCCCCGGGAATGCTCTGCTCACCCAGGCGTGAACCCAACGTGATATCAGCCTGCCCGTCCGTGATCGGAGCCAGGAGAATCGGCAGTTCTGCCGGTCGATCGCTGTAATCGCCATCGAGGAACACCACAATGTCAGGGGCGTTCACGCTGGCCAGCCCAGTCAAACAGGCGCGACCGTATCCACGACGAGGTTCGCGGAGCACGCGGGCTCCTAGCTTTGCGGCGATCTCGGGCGTCCCGTCAGTTGAATTGCTGTCGACAACCAGGACTTCTGTGACAATTCCTGCCGGGAGATCAGCCAGGACGCACCCGATGGACTGTGCTTCGTTGTGCGTGGGGATGATGACCGACACTCGCACTTGGCTTTTTTTCAAATCACCACCACGGGGAGGACGGTCGCCGTCGCGCCAGCCACGCGTCGACGCCCCAGGTTCGGCCTGCTCTCCCCACCGCGAGCGCAAGTGATGCCGGCACTGGAACCAGCAGTTCCCAGATCCACGCCGTACCCCACTCCGACACCCAAAGGCTGGCGAGGTACAGAAACGCTACAAAGGCGACCGGGCGTGTCAGCAGACCGATGACAAGCAGTATCCCGAAAGCGATCTCGGTCAACGGCTGCACGGGGGCCGCCATCGCAGCATGGCTCACCATCAACCCCATCACTGTCTTCCACGCAGCAGGCGAATGACTCGCCTTTATGTAGTAGTTGATCAGACCTGCATAGCCCGATGGAGTGTAGAGACCCTTTCCCAGATTTTCGAAGAAGACCCACACGAACATACTGCCAATCGTCAGCCGAACCAGTGCGAGCCCGTTTGCAGCACGTACTTGGTTGCCGGTCCAGATCGGTCCGTGGATCGCGTTCGCTGCCATCGTTAAGCTCAGAACTAATCAATGCTGAGCCTGTTTGCAAAAAGAGCGGGCCCGATTCAGTGCAAGACCGCTGGTTCGATCTTGGGATCACAAAATCGCAGCCGCTGTGGAATCCTCGAGTCCCGAATGCCGTCTCGGATCGATGTTATGACCTACTGTCTGCTCCGAATGAGCTCACCGCGACTCGGAGTTGTTCATCAACACGGCTGGTCAAGTTCAGCCTAGCCGCTCGACAAGACAACAGGTGAAACTACGCATGACCCACGGCACGGCTCGGGAACATATTAGGCCGTTCTTTCTGTCCCTGCCAGTGGATGCGCAAAGGATAACTAAGTTACAGGGGAGGCAGGATGAAAGGCCAAGACGCGCAACCACAGCTTTCCTGACTTCGGGGTGATCCATGCGGCGGGCGGCTACACCGCGTGGTCCGACAAGCATCCTTCTTATTCCTCCGTTTTCCGGCCACGGCACCGGTGGAAAGGCTGTGGATGACTACTATTCGCCGGAGATTAACTCGATCCCCGTAGGACTGCCTGGAGTGCGTGCCCAGGGTGTCAGCTGCAATCCCCTTCCCGACCAGACGGCGGTGAGCCCCTCGAACGCCTGGACTGACAGCTTCCAGAACATCCAATGCTACGACCAGCTCAAGGTCAATGCGGTGGTGAACGAAATCAATGGCAAGACTCACAACGGCATGGCCACCGCTCCCAGGCCCACTTTCCTGGGAATGAATTTTCAGGTGGTCAGCGTTGGGCAGAAGCTCATTGAGAAACAGCTCGGCCTCACCGGGGGTTACGCGGACTCCATCGGCACGCCAACCCTGGCGCTGCGCAGGGAAATCGAGTTCGCGGACGCCTCGATCGGGGCGATGGTTGCCGCCCTCAAGAAGAACGGAATTTTGGAACGTACGTTGATCGCAATTACAGCAAAGCATGGTCAGAGTCCGATCGACTCTGCCCGCTATCTGGGCATCTCGAATTCGCCGAACGACCCGATCACCACGTCGCCGGCCACGATTCTGGATAACCTCGGCTGCATCCCTTTTTCCGAATCGCCGTCCAACCCGACTGGTATCGGTCCGACCGAGGACGACGTCTCCCTGGTTTGGCTCAACAGCAACTGCACGACCAAGTTCGCGGTCAGTCAGCTTCGGGCCGCCTCTCCCACTACCAACAACGTGGCGGGTATTGGCGAGATTTTCTCGGGACCGATCCTCACCACGTACTTCAACTCTCCTGGACTGCCACCGAAGGGCGACCCACGCACTCCGGACATCATCACGACACCAAATATTGGCGTGACCTACTCGGGGAGCACCAAGAAACTTGCCGAACATGGTGGCTTTTCGCGTGACGACACCAACGTCATGTTGCTCCTATCCAATCCCTCCTTTAAGCAGAAAGTCGTGACCAGCCCCGTCGAGACCATGCAAGTGGCCCCGACGATTCTTAAAGCACTCGGACTCGATCCAAATGCCCTGGAGAGCTCGAGAATCGAAGGCACCCAAGTACTCCCGGGTCTCAATTTCGATGAGGATGACCAATAGAGATTGAGGCATGCAACTTTGGCATGGCAAGGTTTCGGGGAGCGTCCTCGAACTAGAGGACGCTCCCTTTTCCATTTTGGCTGGCCTGCGACGAGAGGGCTGGTACCCGCTTACCTAGCACTGCCGGTACGACGCCTTCGGTCACAAACAGGTCCAGCACCGTCCCTCGCGTGCACGGCGAGGAAACCGCTCTGCCCCTTGAACTACCCCGGCACCTGGACAGTGACAGCGTGGCTCCAGAAAAAATCGCGGCCTCGCGCTGCCGGCAGAATAGGAATCTGCTGCTAGGTGGCGGGCCGAGGTTGCTTTAGGTGAGACTCCCGGCCTCTTCGGACTGGGCGGCAGCCAGAGCTGGAAGGGTTTCGTCAAAGCCACCGCTGTGTGCCCGAGTAAGAAAGCTAGCGATTCCGGTGACAGCAAAATTGCAACACAGCGCGATAAACCCGGCATTCACACTGTGGTAAGGATCGCGCCCGGTCAGCAGAAGGAACATAGCCACAGAGATGCCAGCGGCCATTCCGGCGAACACTCCTGAAGTAGTCACGCGCCTGGAATACAGGCCGAGTACAACGCCGGGGAAGAGCTGCGCGATGCCGGCGAACCCCAACAAGAAGAGAGACACAAGGCTTACCGTGCTGTAAATGGCAAAGAACAGTGCGCCAAGAGCTAGTATCAGCACCATGGTCTTGGCGAGCTTTGCAACCTGTTGGTCGGTCATGCCGGGCACTACGATCGGTCGGAACAGGTTCTTGGAGTAAAGCGTTGCCCCGGTAAGCAGTTGAATTGCCGCGGGCACCATCGCCGTCAGAGCGCCTGCTCCGCCGATGATGCCCAGGAACCAAGCCGGAAAGGTCTTTTGCACCATGGCCAACAGGGAGAGGTCGCCGTTGCTCAGGTCAGGCAAGACCAGAACCGCACTTAGGCCCACGAAGAACATCAGCGGCATGGTGACCACGTAGAGCGGCATGATAACCGCGTTACGCCGCAGGATCTGGCCGCTGCGCGCGGTAAAGCTGGCTGCGAAGTAATGCGGCCACATGTAGAAAGTGAGCGAAATCAGCAGAACCGTCGAGATGTACCACCCGTGTCCAAGGTTCTGGGTTGCTCCCGGCATCACCAGGTGGCTGGGTTTCGCATTCGCCAAGGCCGCGAACATCGGTCCGATACCGCCAAAATAAACTTGCGGCACTGCTATGCCAACAAAAACGGCGGCGAATAACAGGAGGAGATCCTTTACGATGCTGGCCCAGGCTATGCCTCGCACTCCGCTCACAAATACGAACGCTGCAACCAAGCTGAAACCGACGATCATGGCCGGCGTGCGGCGAATTCCTCCGAAACTCGCCACTTCCACGATTAGCCCCAAACCAGTAAGTTGGAGTTGCAAATAGGGAATGAGAGACACCACTCCCACCAAGGCCACAAAGGCAGCCAAACGTGTGTTGCCGTATCGCACTTGAAAGAAGTCCGCTTGCGTCTGGAGGCGGTATTTCCGGCCTACTTCCCAAATTGGGGGAAGGATGAAGAAAGCGACTACATAGATCAAGTAGGACTCTGCCAGAATGTACAGGACGGGACCGCCCCTCGAATACGCCCAGCCGCTGGCTCCGAGAAAAGTAAAGGTGGTGTAGATCTCGCCGGCCATTAGGAGCCAAACCAGCACCAGGCCAAAGCCCCGACCCGCGACGGTCCACTGTTCGAGGTCCATCTTGTGGTGAAATCGAGCCAGGAAGCCGACGAGCGACCCCAGCGCCACGATACCGGACATGGCTGTGAGCGCAACCGCACTAGGGCTCATGTACCGCCTTCTCCGCGGCGAGTGTCGGGTGGGCGTGGCTCTTCCAGACGGTAAGCTCCCCACATGCAGACAGGCGTGAGCAGTAGCCACGAAATCAGCCAGAAGAAATTAAAGGGAAGGCCGAGAACCATGGGATACACGCGGTCCCACAGGACGACAGAAAAGCAAGCGGCAGCGAAAGGAATGGAACCCAGGAGAATCGATCCGAGCGACGGACATTTCAACTGGAGTCTCCTTCAAGCAATTTGCGGCATTGTAGCAGGATTGCACAACTGCCCGGCGCTCCGACTGAACGAGATTAATGGTGAGCACTTGCCCGGCGCGTCTAACCGAGTCCCGGGCATCCTCGCGCACATCGACTGGGGATATGGTTGTTCACCCGTTCTAACCCACGCAGAATTGCGGTCGGGCTCACGACCGGGACCCACCGTCGGCCGCGGCCAATCAGATCATTGCTCCTCTCTGAGCCCCGCATACACCAGCCATGCGCCCAGCGCGCAGACCACAATCTCCCCCGCGAGCATACCCGGTCCTGCTGTCGCATTGTTCGGCAGAGGCAAGTCCGATGAGGGCGATAAACGGTTCACAATCGTTGCCCCTATCAGGAAGCCTCCCAGCAGCACCTTGGCTGCCCGGTAGGCCCTGGACTCTTGCTCCACCCTTCTGGCCCCTCGCCGATGCTCCAGTTCTCCTCCGATTACTGGGCCCACCACAGCCAGTCCGCACAGGGAATTGAAATACCAGACAGGTTGGGCCGCATATTTGTTGTGAGAGATCAGGTAGGCCCCTACCAACACAGTGCTGACCGCGAACGCGTGCCACCTCGGCTTCTGGGCTGCCACAGCCGCTGCTAGATATCCACCCGCGATGGCTGAGGCCAAGGTGTAAACCAACTTCAGAACCCGATAGCTCAAAGTTGTCCAGTCGTCTCCACCAACCCCGAAGTGACGCAACACGAAGATGGTCGTCCCCCGTAACAGTCCGATTCCCAGCGCGGCTAAGACGTATCCCGCGACCACCGCGACAATACTGCGCCACATGTGAAACTCCCATTGGCCGCAATTCCCACTAGCCTGAATAATTCTTGAATTTGAAGACAAAAGAAGCCTCCTGTGCTACAAACACGGTGTCGAATCGCTGTTCGGAGCACATCCGGAGGCTTCTTCGTGTCTGACGATAGCACGACACAGTGTTTGTTGTTCCCAGA
>DASPST010000051.1:0-25172 GCA_035623795.1 Terriglobales bacterium | reverse complement strand
CCCCGATGAAGGAGTTTGGTCCCTAGCGAAACGTGCACTGGCCAATAGTTGCCCCAATGATCTGGAAGAGCTGGTCGAGGACGTCATCCACTCGATCAATGGGATTCGTCATTCTGGTCACAAGCTGCGCGGATGCATCGTTCAATCCGCATTGCCCTCTTTTTTGCGCTAGTCTATTGCATTCTTTATGCAGAGATCAATAGGAGACGAAGCTATCGCTCTCCACGTCAAGCATGGCTCGGAACTGCCCACCCTGCACTCCACGATGCATCTGCATCCGATAAACGGGGCCGCGCACAAGGTGGGAAATCATGACACGCCATGGAGCTACCGTGACGCCGTCTGGAGCGAAGTGATCGTCGGCGTGGACCCAGATCCGGCGAATAAGGATCGCATTACCACCTGGGCAAAGAACTACTGGAAGGCGCTGCATCCATACGGAGCCGGCGGGGCGTACGTAACCTTCATGATGGAAGGCGAAGGCGAAGACCGAATTCGTGCTACATACTGCGGCAATTATGAGAGGCGAGCCGAGATCAAGGCGAAGTACGATCCAAGTAATTTCTTCCGCGTCAATCAGAACATCCGACCCGCCGCGGCTGCGAAGATCCCCGTCTGATCGCAAATCAATAGCAGTCGTCCGCCACCTCACAAGCCAAGGATGGTGGCCAGGAGGCTGTCACCCCTGCGAGTTTATTGACGGCTCGCCCGAGAAATGCCGCCCGAAACAACTACGGCCACAGAGCGTTATGTGAGGACTGAGAGACGAGCACTCTAGCCGGCGATGACCAGGGATGACGCTAACGCTCTGCCACCCAATGAGTCCAAACGATGGGGAGAACTAGCTCATCCCTTCCCGGTGCTCTCGGGCCGATTCCATTTCTTTTCATGCGTATGTTGCTGGACACATTCGGCCAGACGTTGCGCACCTTATGGGCGCACAAGCTCCGCTCCTTCCTCACCATGTTCGGAATCGCGTGGGGCGTAGCCTCGCTGCTGCTGCTGGTCGGTGTGGGCGAGGGCTTCCGTAACGGAAACCGTAAGGCGCTCGAGACCTTCGGAAAGAACATCATTTTCTTTTTTGGCGGGCGTGCGCCGGCGGTTGAGGGAAGCTTCACTTCCATGAAGTGGTTCAACCTCACTTATGACGATTATCTGGCGATCAAGAACGAGTCCAAGCTGGCGCAAAACATCTCGCCGCTGATTGCGCGCGATGACCTGCGCGCGGTGAGCGACTACACCAGCACAAATGGTCAAGTCTCCGGAGTCCTTCCCATCTACAGCCAGGTGCGGACCATTCCACTCGAGGTGGGACGGTGGTTAAACGAAGAAGACAATAATCAGCGCAGGCGGGTGTGTGTGTTAGGACGGGAAATGACGCGAAACATGTTCCCGGGGCGTCCAGCGGTGGGCAGTGGCATCCTGCTCAACGACATTCACTTTGAAGTGGTCGGCATCCTGTCCATGATCGGCCGGGAGGAGCAGAACGCCACAAATGTCCGGATCTTTGTTCCCTTCGCGACCATGCGTGAACTCTTCCCGCTCAGCGGCGACAACTCGAAGGAAGGCAGTGCCATAACCCTGATTAACTATCAGCCGCTCCGCTTTGACGAGAACGAGGTGGCCAAGGGCGAACTGCACCGCATCGTTGCCCGCAATCACGGGGGCTTTGACCCCAACGGCAAGGACATCTGGGAAGAATGGGACACTATCAAGAACCAAAAGACAATGGGAAGAATTTTTACAGGCATGGACTGGTTTCTAGGTGGCGTTGGACTGGTGACGCTCACTCTGGGCGCGATTGGCATCGTCAACATCATGCTGGTCGCGGTAACGGAGCGCACTCGCGAAATCGGACTGCGCAAAGCTCTTGGGGCGACCAAGAGCAATATTCTGTTTCAGTTCTTTGTCGAAGGTGCTTTCCTCACGCTGCTCAGCGGTGGGATCGGAGTGGCTGGTGCCATGTTGGCCATACATCTTCTTCGGGGAGTGCAACTTCCCCAGGGATTCGATACCCCGAGAATCGTGCCCCTGTCCGCCGTCGGTGCAGTCCTGTCGTTGTCTCTCGCCGGCATTGGTGCCGGCCTGTACCCAGCCCGCAGAGCCGCGCTGTTGGAACCGGTGGAGGCCTTGCGCCAGGAGTGAGCTATGACGAGCGACCTTTTGAAGGAAGCCTATGGGGCGATGCGGCATAACCGGCGCCGTACCGCCCTGACCATGCTGGGCATGGCCTGGGGCATTGCCACGGTGGTTATCCTGCTGGCTTTTGGTTCGGGATTCGAGAGGGCTATCAATCTTATCTTCAGTTCCTGGGGGACCGACGTCATTGGGGTGTTCCCGGGCCGCACTTCTTTGCAAGCAGGCGGATCGAAAGCTGGGAGCGAAGTTCGACTACAGCTAGCCGATGTCGACTATATTCGGAATGAGGTTCCCATGATCAAAGGTGTGACGCCAATTTTCGACAAGCGGAATGGCGCCACCATCCAGCATGACACACGTACCTTCACCAATCTTTTTCTCACTGGCGTGTTTCCTGTCTACCAGCGTATCCGCCACTTCGACGTGGCCAGCGGACGCGGATTGAGCGCACAAGACCAGGATGAACACGCCCGCGTCGCTGTGATCGGCGACGAAGCCAAGCGAAGGCTGTTCTCAGGCGAATCCGCTCTCGGCCAGAATATCCGTATCAACGGCCTGAGTTTCCAGGTGGTCGGCGTTTACCAGCGCAAGGTACAGGGAGGCGACGACAATGATAACAGTATGGTCGTGATTCCCTTCAGCGCGATAAGCGATCTTTACGATACCCGCTACATCAGCGGCATATTCATGGATTATGAGGGCCAGGACCATCGTCAGCTTGGTCGGGTTGTGCGCGCTGTCCTGGGCGGACATCATAACTTCAGCCCGGACGATCGACGCGCCGTGTTTATTGCCGATTTCAAGCAGGACTTCGACGAGTTCACTGTGGTAACCACAGCGCTGCGTATTTTGCTCGCCTTTATTGGTACCCTCACCCTTGGCATCGGCGGCATTGGGCTGATGAACATCATGCTGGTCTCAGTGCAGCAACGCACCCGTGAAATTGGAGTAGAGAAGGCACTCGGTGCGCACAAGGGCCATATTCTCTTTCAGTTTCTGTCGGAAGCCCTGGCCATCACCTTCATGGGTGGGCTCGCGGGCATCGGGATCGCTTACCTGATTTCCTGGGTCGTGGGGGCCCTCCCACTGATGAGCGCTTTTGGCGATAACCTGCAGGCCGGTGACATCAGCCTCCATATCAACCTCGGCAGCCTCGTGGGCGCGACGATCATACTTGGTTTGGTGGGCATCGTGAGCGGGATGGTGCCCGCGATTCGCGCAGCCGGGCTCGACCCGATCGAAAGCCTGCGGTACGAGTAAGAACTCTCGCTGGCGAAGCCGGAACTCGACCCAGCAAGCTCAAATTCCCTACTGCGCCGCCGTCCCCCTCCCACGAACCACCAAACTCCTTGATTACGGCGGCAACCGTTAGGACGTCCCGACACCGCCGTGGCCGACAGCGTTGATTGTCCAGGTTGGAGATCGGATTGTGCTAGACTCCGGCAAGTTCGCTAGGGACTATGAGACGACAGGATCGACTTAAGAAGGGGCCATCACCACGGAGTTTCCGGCGCCAGATCTGGATCATAGGGATCGTTGCATGCGCAGCAGTCGCGGGAGTCATCTACCTATCCCGAACTCGCAGTGCTGACCTCGCTTCCCGGGTCGGTGCCGCAGGACAAGGCTTTGGCCCGACTATCGAAAACCACGCCCTGGCGGCAGGGGTGATGCCTGCTGGTATGGTGTGGATTCCTGGGGGCGAATTCTCGATGGGCGCCAACGACCCACCGGACATGGATAACGTTGGAATGAAAGCCACACAAGATGCACGACCGATACATCGCGTGTATGTAGATGGCTTCTACATCGATAAAACCGACGTGACGAACGCGCAGTTTGCGGAATTCGTGAAGGCAACGCAATATGTCACGGTGGCTGAGCACAAACCGCAGGCTGAAGATTTTCCGGGGGCGCCACCAGAAAACCTGGTCGCTGGCTCTGTCGTTTTTGCGCCTCCGAGTCATCCGGTTCCCCTGAACAATCACCTCCAGTGGTGGACTTATGTGAAGGGCGCAGACTGGCGTCATCCGCTTGGTCCTCAGAGCGACATTAAGGGCAAGGAAAACTATCCGGTCGTACAGGTTGCCTACGAGGACGCACTCGCTTACGCCAAATGGGCGGGCAAGCGGCTGCCCACCGAGGCACAGTGGGAATTCGCTGCTCGCGGAGGCCAGGCAGGAAAGCCATTTGTTTGGGGCGACGACTTACGGCCACACGGACAGTGGATGGCCAACACTTTTCAAGGTCACTTTCCAGACACCGATCGCGGCGATGACGGCTACGTGGGAATCGCGCCCGTCGCACAGTTCCCTCCGAATCCGTATGGACTGTATGACATGGCGGGTAATGTCTGGCAATGGACTAGCGACTGGTATCGTCCAGACACCTACCAAGAGCTTGCCGCGGCCGGTGGTGTCGCTCGCAACCCGCAGGGACCGGAGTCCTCCTATGACCCGGCCGAACCAGGAGAGCGCAAGAAGGTCCAACGGGGTGGGTCTTTCCTGTGTACCGATCAGTACTGCTCGCGCTATATCCTAGGGACGCGTGGCAAAGGTGAAGTCAGCACGGGAACCAACCATTTGGGCTTCCGGTGCGTAAAGGATGGCGTTCAGCGAGTCGCAGCAAGTTAGGTAACCCCCCTGTTGCGGTGACTTACGGTGGGCGGGATTCTGAAGATTCGATTTGGGCAGGTGATCGCCCGAAGTCTGGCGTCCCCTGCACGCTACCGAGTAGGACAGACCAGTTCACCCTCGCCTCTTATCCGGCTCTGTGCCGGAATCTATTAGCCAACTTGAGTTACGGTCATCTGATTTTGACGAAATCTGGGTACATTCGCTGAGGGAGCAACCGACTGGAGTTGGGCGTCAGGGTGGCCCGTATCGGGTCTATTCCTCGCCGTCCTCGACGACCACAGCAAACTGCCGCGTCCTTAGTCGCAGGGCCTCGATATCGAGGCGGATGGCAACAGCGTCCAGCGTGTAGATGTCTCCGTTATACCCAGGCCGGTAGGGATAGTACTTGTTGTCATTCGCCGGCCCCGACCGTCCTGACGACTCCAGGGGAACGAAGGGAGGCGACCACCGCGGTCCCCGTGCTCACGCCAGACTTCTCCGGGCTGGATGTCGTCTGCGCCGTTGTTGTGTCAGCGGTGGTCGTTTGGGTGGGCGCGGAGGACGCCGGCGTGTTGTCGATAGTCACGGGGTTATGTTGAGGAACGTAAACCATCTTGGGATCCCCAGGATTGATCTCCACATTCTGCTGGCCGTTGTCGATTTTGGTTTTCACGGTCTGCTGCGGTGGCGAAGGCGGGTCGGCCATATGTTGCACTTGCACCGACTGTATCTGGTCGGCCTGAAGGGCTTGGCTCACCTGGCGGGTCCAGCCCACCTGCTGGCATATCTGACCGACGACCTTCGGACTGCGACCAGCCTTCTTGGCTGCCGCCCCAGAAGCGTCTCCCTGCGGATTCTCATTTTGAAGCAGCCGGCCGCCATCGAGCACCAACTGCGTTCGCTGCGTGATTGATCCGTTCGGCCGAGCATTCGAATTCTGGTGGGGGCTCTCCCCACAACTGCAGGCGATGGGATTCAGACCGGCGAGGAGCAGGAGGATCACAATAACGTTTGGAACCGGGACTCCAGGTTCAACCCTATTCATGATAGCTACTCAGTTGGCAATGCAAGAAAAGCCACATCTAGACACCATTTAAACGCACCGTGCGTCAGCACGGTTGCAACGGACTTTGTCTTCAAGATAAGCATGTCAGCGCTTATTTCAACTGGCAAAAATGACAGCCCCGCCTTGCCGCCCGAGCCTGTCGGGCACTCCACGTTGAAGTCGTCTCCGTAGTACAGGTAGTAGACGAGCAAGGCTTGGACAAGAAGGACTTTCACGAGAACCAAACGGGTCCACGCCAGTTGGGAGTGGCCGGTATGGTGGGAAGGACCTGGTGTGCACGTTCTGAAGTTTCTGGGTTAACGATCGCTACGAGTTTTGGCCTTGGTCAACTGGCAAGCAACAACCCCGCGCAGCAGTTTACCTCTCGCCACCGGATGGAACCTCAACCGCCGTCATCGGGGACACAAAAAGGCGGCCGGCGAGTGCCTGGTTCGCTGCCTTCACAAGGTCGTGGTGCATGCGGCGCTTCAGGACGTAGCTGGCTCCTAGGGCAGCAGCCGTACGCACGTAATCCCAGTCCTCGGTGATGGTCAGGAACACGATCTTGGTTGGCAGGCGGAGGTCCCGGATTAGTCGTGCCGCTTCGAACCCGTCTTTCCCCGGCATGGCGATGTCCAGAACCACGACGTCCGGTTTGAACAGGGCTACGGCCTCCAAGGCTGTCGTGCCATCGTTCACAGCTGATAGGATCTCGAACTCTTCCCCGATTAGCCTGGACACCGCATTTAGAGTACCCAGGTGATCGTCGGCCAAGACAACGGTGGGCCTGGGCTCATTGTTTATCATGTCTCCTCGAACGCACGCCTCGTTCCCTGGGGGGATGGCTCAGATTCGCAATCTACTTCCCGCTCACATCCCCTGCAACTGTCAGAAAGCTCAGTCCGGACCTGTATGCTTTGCCAGTCCAGCTATGACATGCGCTGGGGGACGAACAACCATCACCTGAAGCCGTGGGCTCACCCTTTGGGCCTGACGCTGTCACTTCTGACAGTTTTGCTTCTAGCACTGGGGGGGTATCGTATGCAGGAACGAGTTTTGGCTTCTCCCAGTTTGCGTCCGATATTGTCTTCCGTCGCCGCACTATCTGCTTTCAGTGGGGAAGTGACCGCATGGGACGACCACGCATATTGCTGGCCGATGATCACACTCTGCTTGCGCATGCATTTCGAAAGCTTCTGGAACCGGAGTTCGAGGTTGTGGGGACAGCCGCGGATGGGCGGAAACTCCTGGTCATGGCCCTGGAGTTGAAGCCGGACTTGGTGTTGGTGGATTTGGGGATGCCGTTGTTGAATGGCATCGACGCTGGGCGGGAACTCAAGAAACTCTTGCCGGAGACCAAGTTGTTGGTAGTGACGATGAATGAAGACACCGCAGTTGCGGCGGAGGCTATCCGCGAGTGGGCTTCAGGTTATTTGCTCAAGAAGTCTGCCGGAGAAGAACTAATCTTCGCGATTCGAAGCCTCCTGAGGGGCCAGTCTTATGTGACACCAACCGTGGCCCAGCACATCGTGGAGGAGTTTGTTCGCGAGCCAGAAGTCCATTTTCGCCAGAGCCTGACGCGCCGGCAACGGGAGGTTCTGCAATTGCTGGCGGAAGGCCGAACCATGAAAGAAGCAGCCAACATCCTGAAACTCACCATCCGAACGATCGCCTTCCACAAGTACAAAATCATGAAGGAGTTCGGCCTTCAAAACAACTCCGATCTGCTCAAGCTTGCTATCCGTGAGCACCTGATCCCTCCTGCATGAGCCTTGCCCCGACAGGCCGCGAAGCTTGGCAGCAGTTCCGACTGTCACCTTTGCACACTGGTGCGTAACGAGGTTTCCGGCCAGGTGAACGAGCGGCGCGGACGCCGGGAAGTGGCACCGATTTAGCTGGCTTTGGCAGGCTCGACGGCTGCGTCTTCAACAGTGGCTTCTGCTGTGATGACAGTGCCAGTTCCGAAGCGTGATTGGACGTGAAGACTACCCCCGATCATTCGCAAGCGTTCTCGCATACTAACCAGGCCCAATCCTTTTGCGGCTGGTGCCGGATCAAAGCCCCGGCCATTATCCTTTATCTCCATCCGGAGCAGGGTTTCGCCATTGGGTGAGCGTTCACCTTTCGATACGGTAATCGTGACTTGACTGGCCCCGCTATGCTTCGCTGCATTGTGGAGTGCCTCTTCAGCCACCCGATACAAGCACGAGGCTGTCTCCGTCGGAATAGGCAATGCGAGCTCTTCACTTCGCACTTCGACTGCCAGTTTGTAATGATTGGCGATTTGGGCACATAGTTCCTTAAGGGCCAATCTCAGGCCGAGGTGCTGAGGTCTTGAGGAGTGCAATTTGTGCGATAGCTCGTGAACATCGGAGACGAGATCAGACACCTCGCTGTAGGCTCGAGAAAGCTCTGCCCGCTCAGCTCGTTCTTTTGGCAGGCCACCGACAATCAGACCAAGGTTCATAGCAAGCAGCGACAAGCGCTGGCCGATGTCGTCATGTAGCTCGCGAGCAATGCGCTTCCTCTCTTCCTCGTGTGCATTGATGAGCCGCGATGCCAGCGCCTGGAGTGCTAGTTGCTGCTTCTCCATCACCTTTTCAGCGGCCTTGCGTGTTGTTATGTCCTCGACCATGGCGATTATCAGCGGCAACCCATTTGTGCCCTCCGCCAGAAGAGAAACGTGAAGCCGTCCCCAGCAGTATGTTCCGTCTTTCCTGATGTAACGTTTTTCGATCTGGTAGTTGGACAGTTGATTGGACCGCAGTTTTTGAAATAGCTCCCAATCCTCCTCCTCATCCTCGGGATCGGCAAATTGAGAACAGTTCATCCTGGTCAATTCTTCCACCGTGTATCCGAGCATCGAACAAAGAGCAGGATTCACGAAAAGCAGCCTCCCTCCGAGATCCTCCAATGCGATTCCAATTGGAGATTTCTCGAAGAGGTATCGAAATTTCTGTTCGCTGTCCGGCATGTCTACAGTCATGGAAGCCCTAACAAAAGCGTTGAAGCCAGCTGGGTCGGATGTAGGCGCTAGCTTTTATCACACTGCCGAACCTTAGGCAAGATTGTTTACATAACTTGAAGGTAGATGGGATGAGAAGGTCGATCCCCCATCACGGATGGCGTTGAGCTACCGTGATTAAAGCACTCTGCGGTGCAATCACGATAGATAAGGAGATCGACCCTTGAAGAAGGATAGCAAGTCTGGCATGAAGAGTGAACCGAGCAAGATGCCGACGAAGTCTCGCGGCCCGGTGCGGCGAGAAACCAAGGCAGTAGTGGCTGAGCTGGTGGGGAAACTGAAGGGGAAACTGAAGGGGAAGCTGGATACGAAGGCGGTAGCGGCGAATACAGGAAAAGAGCGTGCCCAAGGTGAACTTCGCCCGAATCTCGACCGTCTGACTGTAGGAGTGGATCTGGGCGACCAATGGAGCAACTACTGCATTTTGGATTTGGCGGGAGAGACGGTGAGCGAAGGGCAGTTGCGGCTGCACATCGATGGCAGTCATCCCCGTTGGTTCCAGGATGAACGCTGGTACGACCTGATCGTGATTCTCGACGAGCTCACCAGCGAGATCTATTACGCCCAACTGGTGGAGGAGGAATCGACCTTGACGGTGATGGCCGGATTGCGTTAAGTGATTGAGCGCAAAGGCGTGTTCTGTGCCCTGTACAGTGACCGGGGCAGCCATTTCTGGCTGACGCCCTACGCCCAAGGCAAAGCCGACCAGTTCGCGCCAGTGGGTCGCGCTGGCGGGAGCCGGGGAAACCAATGATCCCGGCGTACCCGCCTCAGGCGCGCGGCAGATCGGAGCGCAGTCTCGGCACCGGGCAAGGGCATTGCTCCACTGGAGTCGCGGCTGCGCCGCATCCGGATCGTGGAGGAGCCCAAAAACCGCTTCCTACGAACGCCTTTGTCGCAGTCTCGCGCAAGCACTTGGCCCTGACTTCTCCCCACGATTCTCCCCTGTCACAACTGACAGCTTCTTTGCCGCCAATTAAGGGAGATCATGAGCCAATAAGTGGAGGTTCAAGTGCCGTTAACAACAGTCTCGTCCGGAACTCAAGAAATCCGGCGCCTGGCACCGACACAAATCGGAGAGTAAGGGTTAGACACGATGACGGAACCCAATCCCGGAACAGTACGATTTCTCCTTGGTACTGGGTGGCCCGATCTTCCAGCTCTTTCGAAGGCCGCATCTCGCTGGAGACATCTCCCGATTGGCCGCCGCGACTGCCGCTCCCCTCGTGCCTCTCCTGCTCGCGATTTTTTCTCCGGAAGAACGTATCGTGCGCATCATCAAGGTCGTGTTCGCCAACTTCGTGGGCGGTCGTGAGTGAGCAGCCAATGACTGAATCCATCTCCTCTCATACCACAGGGCCTGGCCGCATTGCCCGCCAGGCAGCGCAGGCGAATGGAACCGGCGTGAGACGCTGGCTTCCTGGGTTAAACACTCTGCGTATGTATGAGTCGTCCTGGTTGCGGCACGACTTCGTGGCCGGCCTGGTCATGACGACCATGCTAGTGCCGGTGGGGATCGCGTACGCTGAGGCATCCGGGATACCCGGCATCAACGGCCTCTACGCGACCATCGTGCCACTGCTCGCATACGCACTCTTCGGTCCGAGCCGCATTCTGGTCCTGGGTCCGGACTCGTCGCTCGCGCCCCTTATCTTCACAGTCGTAATGCCGCTTTCTGGGGGTCAGCCGCAACGTGCGATCGCACTGGCCGGAATGATGGCAATCGTTTCCGGCGTCGTGTGCGTTGCAGTGGGCCTGGCGCGCCTGGGCTTCATTACCGACTTGCTCTCGAAGCCGATTCGCTACGGCTACATGAACGGCATTGCGCTGACAGTGCTGCTTAGCCAAGTCCCGAAGCTCTTCGGCTTCACTGTCACTGCCAACGGACCGCTGCGCCAGGCCTGGGGGATCGCCAATAAAGTGGCCGGAGGCAGCACGAACGTCGTGACCCTCGCGATCGGTACGGCCACGCTCGCTCTCATCCTGCTACTGAAGCGCCGCCCGCGGATTCCAGGCATTCTGATCGCCGTTGTCGCCGCCACCGCGGTAGTCAGTGCTCTCCATCTTGCAATACGTGCGGGCGTGTCGGTGCTCGGTCCGCTGCCACGGGGATTGCCCTTGCCGCGCCTTCCCCTGGTTCACGGCGACGACCTAGTCCCGCTCCTCATGGGTGGGTTCGCCGTCGCCCTCGTTTCATTCGCTGACACGAGCGTGCTTTCTCGGACTTATGCAGCGCGTTTGCGTATGCCGGTCGACCCGAACCAGGAGATGGTGGGCCTCGGCATCGCTAATCTCGCCGCAGCCTTCTTTCAGGGGTTCCCGATCAGCAGCAGTTCATCGCGCACACCGGTGGCCGAGGCGGCGGGCGCTCGGACCCAGCTAACCGGGGTCGTGGGCGCGCTCGCTATCGCATTGCTGCTGATGCTGGCCCCCGACCTGCTCCAGAACCTGCCGCAAACCGCTCTGGCTGCAGTCGTCATTGCCGCAGCCGTCGGTCTGATCGAAGTATCCGACCTCCGCCGCATCTATCGCATCCAGCGCTGGGAGTTCTGGCTTTCCATGGCCTGCTTCGCGGGTGTAGCCGTGTTCGGGGCCATTCCAGGCATTGGCCTCGCGATTGTGATTGCGGTGATCGAGTTCCTCTGGGACGGCTGGCGCCCGCATTCGGCTGTGCTCGGACGCGTCGCACGCATCAAGGGCTATCACGACATCACTCGGTATCCAGAGGCACGCTTGATCCCGGGCCTCGTGCTTTTTCGTTGGGATGCTCCACTCTTCTTCGCGAACGCCGAACTATTCAACAAACGCGTTCTCGATGCCGTTGCGAGCTCACCGACACCCGTACGCTGGCTCGTGGTCGCGGCGGAACCGGTTACCAGCGTTGATGTCACTGCAGCCGATGCCGTCTGCGAGCTCGACGATACCCTGCACGCCGCCGGTATTGAGTTGTGCTTCGCCGAGATGAAGGATCCGGTCAAGGACAAGCTGAAGCGCTTCGGGCTCTTCACGCGCCTGGGAGAACAAACCTTCTTCGCAACCCTCGGCGAAGCAGTGAGCGCCTACCGTACGGCCCATCCTGAAAATCTAAGTTAGACGCTTCCAACCGATCATTCGCCTGCTGCTCGAGAGATCTGGTGTTCCAGCCGTACAGAAAGTGCAGCAGTAAGCGGCCGGGAATTTGGGGGCTAGGGTTGGTGAACTGGCTCGGTCTGCGCACTTCTCATGCACCTGAAGATGGCGCCCAGCTTTCATCAGCAAAATGCCCTGTCCGGTTCTGGGTAAAACTTGGCTCCAGGGACGAGAGTGAAGATGCCGTTGCGAGCGGGGCAGAGTCACGATATGACGTATTTGGCGTGAAATCCTGGGAGAGCGACCGGTCAAATTTAGTCCTTCGTCACGGAATCCGACGCCTCTAACGCGTCCGCCGGCCAACCATCGTTCGTGGGCTTCCAGGATTTGTCTGGGTTATAACGCTCCATTTCTTTGAAGATCTTCAGCGTATCTGGGCCCAAATCCTTCTGATAGACGATGCCTTCATAACTGACAATGAAGGTTTTTACGCCTGTGACACGATATTCTGCGGGCGCCGCAGCGAGCGCGAAGCCGCCGATCATTGCCCCCTCGACAACAAAATCCATCTTACCTAATGGCGCCGCGGGACCCTGCCCTTTCAGGATCTTAAAAAAATAGCCGTGATACGGATTGGCTTTATCCGTATAGCCTTGCTCCAAGGCATCCGCGATACGCTCGGCGATCGGTCCGCCGAGGCTGCCATCCGGATTTCGCCACGCAAGGCCGTCTTGCTTTCCAGGTGAACTGATGACTCGCTGCGCGTACTGATTCACTTCAGAGCCATCGTGTTTTTCCAAAGCGTATTCCTGCTGAGCTTCGACGTAGCCTCGGCAGATCTGGATGGCGTCCAGTTCATTCGCACCGATGCGCCGGTAGAGCAGTTCTTGCCGGCCAGCCTTGGTATCGAAGAACCACACCCCATTGCGTTTGACGATGGGAATCGGCATTGGCCAGTTATCATTTCCCACCACCAGCACGGCACGGTTCGGACTTTTTGGATCAACTGCGACCGAGTTTTTCTGGTTCGCTTTCGCAGCAAATGCGGTTGTGATGTTCTTGTCTTGGACCGGGTCTTCGGAGGATACCAAGTCTTCACCCTGCGGTCCAAGAATCTCCTTCAGAGCAGACACATCAAAGGTTTCCGCTGCCTGAATAAATGCGGCGGCAGCCTCTTGAGGGGTATTGAAGGTTTTCTGGTCTGGTGGCAGAGTCTGGGTCGGTTTCTCCTGCGCGAATAAGGGTGAAGACCAGGACAATGTTAGTGCACATGACAGAGCAACAACGCCCGGAAAAGTCTTCCGCGCAAGCCACTTCAGCATTCGCGATTTCATGGGAATTTCCCTCATCCTGACTTTTGTCTACCTCCGCCTCCCGCCACCGCCGCGGCTGCCGCCGCCGCTGCGTCCACCACCGCCCCGTGCCCCCATGCTGGAAGAACCCCGCTGGCTACTGGCTCTGGCTGAACTGCCACTCAGGCCACTCGATCCCCCACCCAAGCCACCGCCTCTGGAACCAGTGCTGGGGCTGGGTGATACGCTTCGGTTGCCAACGCGATCTCCGCCGCCCCCGCCGCGGTCGGTTCCCACGCCGCCTGCGCCGCCGCTTGCACGGTTGCTAACACCCGGTTGCTGCCCGCGCGATTGCCCCTGGGTCGGGCGCGTGCTGGCCTGCGGCCTGTTGCCCTGCTGCGCCAGGTTCTGACGCGCGCCGGCCTGGCGGTCAGACACGGAAGCTCCCCGAGTTGTGCCGCCGTACCTCTGAGCCGTTGCCTTATTCCCATAAGGCGTGCCACCCCGATGTTGCGGGTTGTGTTGCCAGGTGCCGCCCCCGCCGCGGTTGCCGCCGCCCCGAGCGGGTTGAGTCGACACGCGGTTGCCGCCGCTCACATTTGTGCGGTTGCCGCCGCTCACATTTGTGTTGCGATTGAAGTTGTTGTTGACGTTGATGTCGACGTCGTTGTGGCCCCAGCCACACCCCCAACCCCAACCGCCACCCCACGCCGCTCCCATGGCGACCCCAATGCCGAAGGAAATCGCCATGCCTGCTGCATAGTAGCCAGGAGGAGGGTAGGAGATCGGTGGGTAAGGGTACACCGGGGCACCGTATACAACGGTCGGGTTGTAGCTGGGCACATAGACCACTTGCGGATTGGCCTGTTCGATGATGACAACCTGCTTCGATTCCACCACTTTGGTTTCTACTTTCTGCTGCTCATTGGACTTCAAATTGCCGGAATCTTGTGCCTTCTTCCGCATACGCTGGACCGCATCCATCACGTCGCTTTGCTGCGCTAGGAAGGCGTTGCCAAGATCCGTGGTCCACTGGATGTCATCGGCCAGGCGTTTGACCACATCGGGAAGCGCGGCCAAGGCCTGGACACTTGGATCCCAGGGTTGCTTCTGCACCGCATCGACCAGCGCCTTGTCCTTCAAGTTTTTGTTTTTCTGTAACCATTGCTGGAGTTGGATGATTTCCAACGGGTAGGTCGATGCAGCGAGCACTTGAGCCAGCATAGGGTCGGGATAAAGCGCAATGGGCGCGACGAGCGAATCGAGTTGATCCGGTGGGATCTTCGGGGCTTCCTGTTGGGCCGATCCAGCCGCCTGCTCCTGTGCCTGAACTAATGGCAGTGCATCTCCCGGCACGAGCAGTGCACAACACAGAACGGCCATAGAGTTCTGCGCGACCCTCCGGAGAATTCTAGATCTGATGGTTTTCTTTGTCATGACAGACTTCCCCTCGTACGCTCTGAATGTTTCGATCGACAAATCGCGTCGGGCCAACGGCACTCACACTCTTCGAACGCGCTCCTCGGCCCGGCAGGACAGACGTGAGGTGGAGCCGGCAACGCCCTGGCTCCTCTTACGTTTGGGGTCGTCTTTGGAACAACACTGAAGTCCGTTATCTTATCCATTTAACCGGAACTATGCACTTAGGCTGGAGGATAGTCCACGAGAAGACAACTGGTATTTCTTACAGTTGCATCTCACCGAGCCACAGCATCGTCTCCGGTTGCACTACCGGCCGAAGTACCAGCTGGTTCCCCTGCAATGAAGCATTCTGGATGCAAGGAAACCGGAGGCATCCCGACAGTGGGACGGGTAGTGGCCAGGGAACGCGCCCACCAAACGCTGCCGTAACCTTCGTTGGCAGCTGCTAGTGCCTATTGGTTACAACGGTGTGCATCTGAAAGCTTCAACAGCGTCCCCCTGACGATTCCAACGCACATGGCAATCCAAGCGTCTTCGGCGTGCATTCGCAGTTTAATCAGGCTACTCTGGCAACTCGCTTAAACAGGTGCCGGCGCGCCGTGTCGCAGATCGCCACAACCCCTGGGTGTTTTAGCCTTCGCTCGATGGAAATTGCATAAAACCTCTGACGCACCCCTGCCGTACTCCCGATCCGCCGAAGACTGTCCTGCCGCCTTAGTTCCCTTTCGAAGACTGACGGGATGGGGAACACGCCTGTGCCAGCCTGTCCGAAGGCTCTAAGCAGGGCGTAATCTTGGAATTCGCCCGCAATCACGCTCCGAATTCCCTGTGCCTCAAGCCATGAGTCCAGGTTTCTGCGGACCGCCGCATTCTCGGTTGGTAGCAGCATTGGAGCGTGGTGGAGTGATTGGGGGAAAGTGCCTTTCAGAGTCGTGGCAATTTTCGGTACAGCGACGAACGTTGTGCCACACTCGCCCAGAAGATGGCTGTAGGCCTTGACCTTAACATTCGGATTGATCGGTACGTCAGACAGCACCACGTCTAGCTCATGGGTTACGAGCTGAGCTACCAGCTTATCGGCGTCTCCCTCCCTACAAACAATCCGCACCGACTCGTGCAACCGAAGTGCCGGCTCGATGAGCCAGTGAGCAATCATTTTCGGCAAGACATCGACAATGCCAACCAGAAGACGAAGGGGGCGACCGGTAGGCCGGTCCCTTAGAGTATTCATGAGCTCCCGACCCAAGCTGAAGATCTCCTCCGCAAATCCAAACACGATTCGGCCCATCTGTGTCAGGGTCAGAGTGCGACCAGAGCGGGAGAGCAGCCTCTCACCCAGACTCTCTTCTAGGCTACGCAGCTGTGCGCTGATTGCAGGAGATGAGACGCGCAGTTCGTGGCTGGCCTTGCTGATGCTGCCAGCGCGTACTACTGTCCAGAAATAAAAAAGATGATGATAGTTCAGCCGCTCCATGGTTTTTCTCCGTTAATGAAAACTTAAGGATTGTTGTCAAATTATATCCTTTTGTTAAACGGATAGACCCGCTACCGTGGTCGCTGGGGAGAGTCCTAATAGGGAATGGAACTTGGGGCGACCTCTTACGAGGTTCTCAGAGGTTCGCTGTCAAGGTCTTGGAGGGTTGGCAGGTCGGTGAAACACAACCGGCATGGATGACCACGAGCTTGCCATACCATGCCACATCACAGGAGAAAAGCTATGTTGCGCTGGAAGAAAGTCATAACCCCGTCTTCGGTGTTGATCGTGTTGTCTCTAGTGCTGGCGAGTTCGGCTTTCGCAGACAACACGGTGGCAGATCAACTTTCGGACTTCAGACGAACGGCCTTCGAGCTGCGCCAGGAGGCCGACACGTTGAAATCTTTTGCCCTGAATAAGCGTCTCAGTTGGGAGAGTCACACTGACCGGCTGCACGCCCTGAAGGGTCAGGTCAATCAGTTGGGAAAGAGTTTGGCCGCGTTGGAGGCTCAAAAATCACGGGCAACTAAGAACCAGTCAATGGCTATTGAACACGCACGACCTCATCTAGTTGCGGTCGCGCAGAACCTGACACGAGCCATCGAGTTGGTACGGGAGAACCGCGACAACGTCCACTCGATAGAGTATGCCGAGGCTGGGGACAATATCTATGCGCATGCAAATGAGCTGCACACCAAGGTAGATGCCATCCTCGATTATGCAGCCTCCAAGATGCGCCTGGACAGACTGGAACTGCAGCCCGTCTCGACATTGGGCAACTGAAACAACGCTGGATTCGTTGGGGGCGCGCCGCTTGTGATCGCCGTGCCCCCTCCCCATTTACCGCGAGGTAGGAAGATAAGGGCCCGTCCTCGCTGACGCTTTGCAGCTCCCAGAGGACTGTTAATGCCAAAAGACGAATCAAGAAGGATCCTAATCGCCGACAACGATGAAAACGTTCTCATAACACTCGAACACGTGTTGGAGGACGAAGGTTACGCTACCACGACAGTCGTCAGCCGCAAGGAGGCATCGATTATGCTTTCACGAAGCACATTTGACCTACTTGTCCTCGACGATCACCTGTCTGATGGAGACTCACGCCAGCTTCTGACCGAAGTCCGGGGCTCAGGATTAGCCCCGCTTGTGGTCGTCACTTATCATCGTTATCCCACCCAGACGGAGGAGACACAGCTACGTTCTCTGGGAGTGACCGCTTTCGTCAACAAGTGTGCCCATCCCGAACTGGCTGCTATCGTGCGCTATCTGCTAGCCCCGCAATCTCGTGGGCACAGCGATGGATTCGACAGTATTACCTAAAGGCCATGTCATAAATAGTTCCTCATCAAAATGAGGAGGCAACCGAGCTGGACCAGACCGAGGAAGTTGGCCTCGTGATACTCCCAGCGGATGACTAGTCGGCGAAAGTTATGCAACCAAGCAAACAAACGTTCGATCTTCCAGCGGCGACAGGAGCGACGCAGTTCACGCCCGTCCTGGGTTTTGGACCGAACACGATTGCCTTTGTGCGGCGCGATCAGCTGGATGCCACGTCGCCACAGGCGCTGCTCCAGAGGATCACTGTCGTAGGCCAAGTCGCCGATCATGCGCTCTTTCGGGTAAACCGTTGCTGGAGCGTGGCCTCGACAAGTTTGGCTTCATGAGGCGAAGCGCCGCAAGTGATTCTACAAGCCCATCTTTAGAAAACCTGCCGAAGTTTCGCGACCAAACTGTGCCCATGCGCTTATCTATTCCGGGCGGTGTTCGGCTGACCGAAACCCGCCGCGACTAAGGCTGAGTCGAAGGCTTGGAGCCACTGGCACCAGGGCCCGGCATCAGCTCAGGCGCCCACCTAACCTTGGTATCTTGCTGCTTGTGCGGCGAGGGGACCTGCCCTACATCGACAGCAAGGGTGTCCCGCACAAGACAGACAACAGTGTCCGCTCCGCGCACTGGCCTGCAGGAACGGTCCGACCCCGGGGCACCAGGGGTCATCAAAGGCGCGTGCAGGCGACACAGGAAATTGTGACGATAGTCACTGCTCGGGGGGAAGTGTCGCTGGCAGAATGAGCCGTCGCCTGTTCTTGGCGACGGGGTGAGCCGGGCTCCTTCTGCGACTCATTTGAAGGAGGGCGTTATGAAATCCGACATCTTATTTCAGGGACCGCAATCTGATCCGCTAGTTGCTTCGGGAGGAAGCCCTGGGTATGTTCAGGAGTGGGCCGAGAAGGTCGACCCTAAGGGAAAGGAGATGGTCCTGAGACTGTCCGGCATCTTGCTGGCGGCGTTTGGGGCCGCAGCACTGACGGCCGCCGTGCTGCTGATTCTGGGAGTGAGCTTCCGGCGGCCGCTGCCCGCGCAGGGCGCGGCCCTGTACAACCCAGCGAAGGAAACGACGGTCACTGGAGTGGTCAGCGAAGTGCGGGATTTTGCGTGTCCGGTGAGCGATGGAGAGCTGGGTAGCCACGTGACGCTCAAGACGGCGAACGGAGAGCTATTGGTGCATTTGGCGCCGGGGCGGGTGATGCGCAGCCAGAGTCTCCGCTTTGCGCTGGGCGAGCAACTCACGGTAACAGGATCGCGGGTTCCTGTTGTCGGCGGCAATGACCTGATCGCTCGGGAGGTCACCCGTGGAGCGGACGACTACCTGTTCCGTGACCGGACGGGCAAGCTGATCCTAGTGCAATAGGGCAGACCCCAACCAGGAATACTGTGTTTTCGCAGTGTGCCAGCTCAATCCAATAGCAGAGTTGTCGTTAGATTTACGATTCTTCCAGAAGCCGATTAAGTCCTCCCATCCTCACCCAGAAACCGCCAATGGGTGACATGCCATGTCGCTATTTCATCGAGACCCGGCGTTGGTAAGAGGGCTTGATTTTGACGGTTCTTTCTGGGTTCCTTAGTACCTGTCGGATGTGTGTCCCTGGCTCCATCACCCGAGGCAAGCTCAAAGATCTCCACGGCTGCCGACATGCTGCGGGCTGTTCGATATTCTTGATCTCGGGGTCGCCTTCGTCACTGGGTTGCGGGTCTCGTCCGGGCGGTCAAGCCGTCCCGAGACATCCTTGATCGCCGGGTGAAGGCCAGTTATCCGGAGCGAGGAGTAGCGGGTGCCGGCGCTTCCAATACCTAGAACCCATCAAAGCTCTGAGCGGGTGGGGCGTCACTGTCGGGCATGGTGATGGTGCTGCCTTTATGTCAACTTGAAACGCACACAATTTCACCAAAACGGCAAGATACTGCAAGATACTGTTGGCGCTTGACAGGCAAATAGAGTTCAGGTGAAAATCGCTGGTAAGTCCTCCCCGCAAGAACTTCCCCCGCCTGTTTGTGGTTCGTTCCCAGGTAATGCGACTAGGGCCAGCAAGTACGCGCGGTGGGGATAACAAGTTATCCCGCACTACTTCCAAGCGCTCCTCGCACACGTATCCCCCACTAGTCGGTACAACCTGAAACCGCGCCCCGGTTGAAGTGTCTCTGCTGTCGACAGGCGCTTCAATGCAGAGCGCGGAGCTCGGGCGTAGACGTGCCCTGCGCGCGGTCGCCGTAGTGTGCGACGGGTTCCACCCCGGGCGAGGAGCTGTGCTTGACATTTCACCTTCATGTAGGAACTAGTTACAACGGCTGCGACCCGAGCCGGAGACAGGTTGGCATGCAACAACGGATTTGAGGGATTGGAAGAGGTTACGTTCAGCCTAATAGAGGGAGGCAGCAGAGTGACAAAGTGCGCTCATCTTGTCGTAACGTTTCTTATTCTGGCCACTGTCGCAGTCTACGGACAAAGCAATCTGTCAACACCAGCCACGTTCTCCAATTCCAACGTTAGCTTGGGAAGCGTTCTGTTGGGAACGACGGTCAGCAAGAATCTGACGATCTCCAACACGGGAACAGTCCAGCTCCCTATTTTCAGCTTCCTCCCGTCACTCACCGTACCTTTCACCATTCCAGCCAACCCTTGTAATTTGTTCGTTGACCCTGCAGTTCAAGCCTTGTGCCAGACGGTGTATCTGATAGGCACGGGGTCTTCTCCCACAACGCTCACGCCGTCCAGCCTTTCGTTCGACAGCGTGAACGTAGGTAGTGGTACGAGCATTGCACAAAACGCTACGCTGAAAAACAATGGCATTAGAACTGTGTCCATTACCAACATCGCGGTGACCTCAGGCCCATTTGTTCAAACTAACAATTGCCCCAGCTCTCTGGCGGGAGGTGCAAAATGCAGCATCAGCCTGAAGTTCACGCCGAAAACCGGGGGTTCTGTTCAGGGCACGTTGACTGTGACAGATAACTTGGGAGACACCCTGACCACGAGTCTGAGCGGAACCGGAGTCGCGGTGCTGCAATCCATCACAGTTACACCCGCGAATGCCACGCTGACTCTCGGTGCACAACAGCAATACAATGCGACCGGAAACTACAACGACGGAACTCAAAAGCCTATTACCAGTCCGGTCTGGGCGTCCTCCTCTGCGACTACAATCAGCTCTGCCGGGTTGGCTACTGCAGTGGCCGTCGGAACCACAACGATTTCGGCGACATCCAGTGGCATAACCGGCAAAACTACGCTTACAGTGACGGCCCCAGTGACGCTCCAGTCAGTCACGGTGACCCCGGCCAACCAGACCCTTCAGGCTCCCGGGAACGTACAATACGCAGCGACTGCAAACTATTCGGATGGAACCCATGCAGATGTGACGACGTTGTCCACGTGGAGTTCCGCCAACACCGGTACGGCAACCATCAACGCCGCGGGCTATGCCACCACGGGCGTGGCTGGGTCAACCACTGTCTCGGCAACCTACAACAGCGTTGCGGGCAGCACTCTGCTGACGGTCACGCACACGCAGACCGGAATCGTTGTGAGCCCAGCTTCCAAAACTCTCAACACAGGAGATTCGCAGCAGTTCTACGCGTATCCGACTTACTCCGATAACACGAGTGGTACGACCGCCGTCACTGCCACCTGGACATCAACTGACAAAACAATCGCTCAGGTTGATGGGAATGGCCTCGCGGTCGCAGACGCCGCGGGAACTGCAACCATCAGTGCTGCATCGGGTGCATACGCCAGCAATGCAACTGTGACGGTAAACGGGGCAAACGCGTGCACTAGCAACAACCGTATCGACATGAAGCTTCTTGTAGCGACATACAAGAAATCCGAAGCTGATTTTCCCGCCATCACAACCACCCTCAATTATCTACACATGCCCTATGACGTATTTGATTTCAGCACGGGAACAGTCACTCCGGGCCAGCTCTACTCTGGCTGTCACGCCTTCTACAAGGGTGTCATCATGGCTTACCTCGATGGCACAGGTTATGATGCAACCGCCAACACGTACACCTACTACGATTGGTCGACGAATCCGCCCACGCCGGTGCCGTTCAGCGGGTACGACGTATTGCAGAATTTCGAGAAAACATTTGGAATCCGCCAATTGAATTGGTATGCCGTTCCTGCACCGAGCATCGGTTTCAATTGGTCAACGTCGTCAACCACGGGGTTACCGCCTGGCGATACCGCCCTGTTTAACACGTCATCTGCTCAGTCGGTGTTCCCCTATGTGAATCCGGCCACACCGCTTGCCATCGACCCGACCGCCTATGTCTATTTGGCGACGGCTATCAGCGGAACGCCGCTCGTGAGCGATGGGAATTATGCTTTGGTACTCGACTACCCCTTCCCCTCGCCGGACAACCGGGAGTACCTCAGCAACACCTTCGATAGCAATGCCACCCAGATGCAGAACCTAGTTCTCTCCTACGGGCTCGTCAGTTGGGTCACCAATGGAATGTTCGTGGGTGAAAAGCACATTTACTTTACCCCGCAGGAAGACGATTGGGGCATTGATGATGACATTTGGACGCTGAACACGGGAAACTATTTGCCGGTCACGGATGCTTACAACAATGTCGTAGCCCCGCCCGCCGTTGAGAGTTACCCGTCCTGCCCGGCGCCTCCCACCCCGTTCTCCAGCGTAACTGGAATGGCCTATCGCATCAGCGACACTGACGCGCAGGCTTTTGTCAACTGGCAAAACACATTGCAGTCGAATCCGATGTTCAACAAATTCAAGCTCTACAATGCGTTCAATGGCTGCGGTCTCGGTACCACCGACTGCCAGTACCCGGGCGACAAGCTCACTGCGTGGACACAGAACCCCGCGAACTCAGCGCACTTCGGCTGGATCAACCACACGTACTCTCACGCGGATTTGAATGTGGACGACCTTGGCAATCCGCAGACCTATGCCACCGACTACTATCAAATCCATCAGAACATTATTCAGGAGCAGTCACTGGGATTTGCTGATTTCAGCTTCTCCTATATGGTGACGCCGGATATTTCCGGGCTCAACTACCCGTACGCGCTGCAAGCCATGGTCGACAGTGGTGTGCAGTATGTGGTTTCGGATACGTCGTGCTCGGCCGAGAAGTTCGTGGGCCAAATTCCGACCTGCGACGTTTCCAGTAACAACGGGCCTGGACCGGGATTCAACAAGCCAATCATCAACACGAATAACCCAATTACGGGCCAGTTGGCGACGGGCAACATCTTCGAGATCCCTCGCCGCCCGAGCAACTTGTTCTACAACGTGGGTGACCCCGACGGGTGGGACCACGAGTACCAGTGCATTTACCAAACCCAACCGCCCTACGCCACCTACACGGTGCAGAACATTAAGGACTTCATCGCTAACAACTTCGTGTCGTGGATGCTACAAGGCGATGCCGATCCGGAGATGTTCCACCAAACCAACCTGATGGCGTACGACGGCACGCACAGCCTGCTGTCAGATCTGCTGGACGACACCTTCACCATGTACCAATCGTATTTCAATCTGCCTGTGCAGAGCGTCGACATGGACAAACTGGGCCAGTTCATGCTGAACAATCTGGCAATTGACCAATCTGGAGTGATTGGCACAGTCAACAATGGTTCTTCCCGAACCGTCACGTTGACTGTGACTAACCCTGCCACGATCCCGGTTACAGGGCTTTCGAGCACGGACCCGGCCACAGGAACTCTCCCCGAAACGTATGGAGGGCAGTCTATCTCGCACGTGACCATGACAGCAGGGGAGACCCTGACGCTGAAACCACAGTAGCCAGACTACCCGCTTTCGGCGAGTGTCCCCAAGCACTCGCCGAAGATCACCTCCTCGGTACGGTCGCAGAAACCGGGGCAAGATACACCAGCGTAAACACCGGAGCACAACTCGCGGTTGACAGCGTGATTAGCCTGAGTACTGTCTTCCAACGCATTCCCAATCCTCCCGGGGGCGATCTTACTGACCGCCTCTCCGGGCTGTCACGCGTAGTCTGTGCGTGGCCAACTTAGCTATCTTCGGGCCGGCCACTGATTCTCGGTTGATCGAGAGCTGGAGGATAGGCGCTTTGAGCGAGCTAGCGGGCGAGAACTGGAGCGGATGGACGGCACCGGAAGCGACACGCTAAGCCTATCACGGACTGGGGCATGAACACGAACTCTTCGAGCGCTGCTCGAGAGATGCGGCAGTGAGCCTTCTACTAGCTCTCGCTACTGGATCGAATTGGCAATCGCCGAGAATACGGCGCTCGCGTGCGATCCAATCGCGCGAGTGACGCCCATCACCATTGCCAGTACGACGGCAAACATCATGGCGTATTCGGCGATGTCTTGACCCTCTTCGGCGGACCACAGTCGGGTGAGCAGAGCAGACATTTGTCGTCCTTCCAATTTGTGTGCTGGTCTTGGGGAAGTCGAGGGTGATGTTTATTCTTAACAGCCGGCGCCCTGCGTCGGTATGGCACGAAAGTGTGAGGAAGCGGCGATGTCTCTCAGCCGCAGATTCGGCGGGAAATGGCATCGATTTGCTATCCAGGTCCTCACCCAGCATGCCCCTTGAGCGCAATGAATAATGACCCATTCAGCGGCGCCAGCGTCGCGAGAGTGGATATGAAGTTCGAGGTGGTCGTCATCCCGGTCACGGATGTTGACCGCTCGAACGCCTTCTATACCAAACTTGGGTGGCGGCTCGACGCCGACTTCTCATTCGACAACGGCTTCCGAGTCGTGCAGTTCACCCCGCCAGGGTCGGGGTGCTCCGTGCAGTTCGGCACGAAGATGACGACGGCCGCGCCAGGCTCTGCCCAGGGCCTTTACCTGATCGTTTCCGATGTTGAGGCTGCGCGCAAGGAACTCGTCACTCGCGGTTTCTTTCGCTTTCAGGCGATACGAGAAAGGAGTTTTTCGGGCCCGAGGGCCTGGCTATAGTGACGATTCGTGATCTTCAACCAAGATGTACGGCCGTCGCCGAAAATGTACGCCCCGCGCTTTCACTGGCAGATCCCTTCCGAATCACGCTCACACACGAGTCGGAACAGGTGATCCCCGCGCCCATTGCTGGAATGATCTTTTGTAGTGCTTTCTTCCGATCCACGAGCGGCAGATTGCGTAAATCATGGCCAACGAGCCAGAGAAGATCGAACGGCCTTCCTCCAGAGACGGGGGATTGCGCTGAAGCCAATGAGCGCTGATAAACAGAGTGGCTCCGGTCAGACGCGGAAGCATAGAGCGCCTCCGTGCTTCTAGCCCCGCCTCCTCCAGAGACGGACGGCTACGGAAATGGCAATCGCAGAGCGAGTTCAATCAGACCTCTAAGCACTTTTTGCCCACCCGTCGTACCGTATGTCTACGACGATGCCCCACGCTTCGAGAAGCCACTCGGGAATGTAAATTCGATTCCGATTACGCACGCACCAATCGCGTAGCTCAGGCGAGCGCAGGTACATCTGTCGCGTGAGCCGCAGACGCCTGACTTCCAATTCAAACTCGGTAGGTAGGGCTGGAGGGGAAGGACCTGACTTTCCCCACTCGGGGTTCCCGCGTTTGCGAGCCGGGGCCATGCTGGAGATGATACTCCGCATCTAAGGGTTTTGCTGTACCCACCCCCAACGGGTGTTCCGTCCTAGCAGGCTGCTGAAAAACTAGCGACGGACATAGTTTCCTTTTCCGTCTTTCATTGGTTTCATCATTTCTATGTCGGAAAAGTTGATTCTCAGTGCTTTTCTAACCCCCAGCGCTATCTTTTTGCGCTGCGGGACACAC
>DASPST010000019.1:0-3888 GCA_035623795.1 Terriglobales bacterium | reverse complement strand
TGTTGCTGCCCGACGCAGCCCTTTCTTTTCGACTCGTGTGGTGCAGCGACAGTACTCTTTGGTGATTATTCCCACACGAAGGCTCAAGAATGCATTGGCTGACCCCGACAAGATAGAACTCGCCAGTAGGTGCATACCCGGAATGGCTGCGACGGTGGAACCGAAGATCGTTCCGACCAGTACGTCCACGTCGATGTCCTCGATCCCCGCAGCGATAAGGGCGGTGGACGCAACGTTGGCATACAGTTGCACGAAGTCGCGCAGCGAAGGTCTTTGATAGTAAACGTGGGCAATCTTCCAGATGAGCCGAGTCTGAGCGGCGAAGACCACGAAAACGTCCAGCCGCCCGCTTTGCAGTACGGCAGTGCTGAGGAAGACTGCCGAGGCAGTGGAGCTGACCACGTCGTCGGCGTGCTTGTCGAGTATCCGGAGGGCGGCTTCGATGTCTGTCTCGGAATCCAAAGGGAGTCCGCGAAGATGGGGATGGCGTGACAGGCGCCGCTTGAAATCGAAGAGAAAACGGTCATAAGCCTCACCCTCTGAGGTCGTTGGCGGTGCCATCCGTTTCGGCAACCGAAACCAAAGCACGAGTGGGGTTGTGAGCAGTATGGAGTAGGTGAAAAGGAGACCCCACATTAGACCGTTGCCGAGGGTGAGATTCAAACTCTTGGCTTCTTGGACAATCTCCATCGTTTGATTAAAAACAAATACGACAAAGACGGTCAGAATGAACACGGCGATCAGTAGCGCGATTTTCTTGATCGTTTTGGACATCAGCTGCTCCAGTACCGCTTCTCAACGTTCTGCACTTTCCAGCACTTCGATATTCGATAGCACGTACCGATCACCAAAAACTGGGATTTCGGACACAGGCCCGGCTTCCTGCTTGCCCGCTTCCCACAGAACCCACAGCGTCCGGCTCCCACTATTGCTTGCGTCGTTTCCGAACCCCGCCCACGACCCGGTTGACCGGGCAGTGCTGTGCGGGAAGTCATACGTGTCACAACGCTCCCCATCCGCGCTTGCTGTTCTCATCATCGTGATATTGCAGGGGACGCTGCCGCATGACATTCTGACCCTGATAAATCACCGGGAATAGACGGCGGAATGCTCTGCACAGATTCGTTCGAAGATGTGGTGGCCTTGCTCCCCGTGGAAGCTGTTCAGTGGATACTCACAATGAATATCCACGTCGTACCGCCCAGCGATCACGTTCCAGAGTTGTTCCAACTTAATCGCTGCCTCTCCGTTGCCTATCGTCCAGAGAGGAGGATCACATTCTCCACACAGCGCGACTCGCGGATGCTCTCTGGATATAGACTTGGCAGCTGTCGTAATGAGCTTGCCCGCCAGCTCCAAGAAGCGAGCCGGGTCGGGCAGGTCGTTGAGCATGAATGTCGAGACCGTGGCGGCAGCATCCAATGCGATGTATCTGCCCTGCTCAATAGCTGCACCGATGTCCAAACCGTAAGCCTGCAATCGTTGAAGAAGGTTGTCCCGGTGCGACTGGGTCGCAACAACGATAGCCGGATTCCCCGCCTTGAGAGCAGTTCCGATGAACTGCGTCAGGTCATCTAGAAACCATCGATCATCAGAATAGAACCCCGCCTGGTGGCGGTGGGCGATTTCGCCGTTGTACGGCAAGAGCGATGTGGAGACCCTATTGAGTCGGCCGCGTTCGAGACCTCGGGCATCCGAAGCCCCGGTAAAATCGTGACCCGCAAATCTGCTGCTGACAAATTGCTCGCCCCGCAGAACCGCGTTCACAGCGGTCAAAAGCTCACTTCTGGCATCGGTTTTGAAAACGTAACCCCTTGCACCCGTCTCAAGGGCCGCTCGCACCACATCGGCGGAGGCGAGTAGGCTTACGAAGAGTATTGTGGAGTGGGGGGAGACCCTGCGGATTCGTCGGGCAGCCTCGATTCCATTCAGCTGCGGGAGCCCAACGTCCAGCAAAATCAGGTCTGGTTGGAGTTCTTCCGCCTTCTGAACCGCCTCCAGCCCGTCCGATACTTCGCCAATGATCTGCAGACCCGGCTGTTCTTGAAGCGTCGAACGGACGAAGCGCCGCCAAGCCTCGTAGTCATCTACGACGAGAACCCGAATGGCTGATCTTTCCAAGCCGCCACCGCCTGTCCCAGTTCAAGCCCGAATCACTGACAGGCGAGGTTGAGACTATGACTCAAGTATCACTCAGGATTACATATGGGAAAGGTTTGGTCATTGCGCCAAAGCAACCTTGTGGTTCCTCCAGAGCCATGATTTGTCCCGTTATTCCCGATTTGGAAATGTCAACTGGGTCAGAACATGAAACAGCCGGCCCCAGTTAGCCAGAGCATCGAGGGACAATACACAGACTGCTCCACTTGATCGGCTGCGCACTATGCCCATTCTGTCTGGACCAAGCTGACATAACTCGCCTTGTGAGCTTTCCTTTCGGCCTGTTAAGATGCCAGCCGAGGAGTCATTATGGACACTAACAGGATTCTTGTGGAACTTCGTGCGGAGCGCGACCGCATCGAGCGTGTAATAGCAGCCCTCGAAGGTGTCAATTCGCCGGGTCGGCTAGCACGGTACTTGAGGAGAGCGTCCCGGAAGACACGCAGGATATCAGCCGCTGGACGCGCTAGGATCGCGGCTGCGCAACGGGCGAGGTGGGCAAGGTTCAAGCAGGCCAAGGCGTCCAAGCCAAAGCGCAATTTGAGCCGAGCCGCCCGGAATAAGATCGCGGCAGGGCAGCGACTTCGGTGGGCGAAGGCGAGGGTTCAACAGCAAGCGCAGAAGAAGGCTGCATAATGAGGCTTTTGATTGAAGCCGCAATCATCGTGGTGGTCATCTACATCGCGGTTCGGATGTTTAGGAAGAGAGGCTAGAAGGGACAGACTGGCGCCGAGCTTCTGAATCCGTAATGGCGGCGGCGTGCTGCTCTGGGCTTGCTTCTTTTCACAGGCACGAGCTTCGCTACCGGTGCGCCATGCCTGGTGATAATGATCTCCTCGCCGCTTCCATCCTTTCTAGTAGTTGAGAGAAGTGCGTCCTTGCCTCGTAAGCGCCGACATTACTGCTACCCTGCTGCATGGCCACACTTCACTTCGTCAACGGAACATGCGCGCGTCGAATTCAAACGGCAGCGGGTCTTGGAACCTGATCTTGGAAAAGTCCGGGTGAGCCGGGTTCAGCAGGATATTCCATTCGCCACGGATCGCAGCCGACGGGACTAGCAGAGCCGTCCCGTGCCCGGCACGAATCCACTCATCTCCGAACCGACGCAACGATTCATCTCTCGTTTCGTACCAATGGACGGAAAGTCCTTTCGGGTCCAATCGTCCAATTTCAAGCTCGTCGGGAATGTCGCCCTCGATCGAAACCAAGTCGTTGGGCTGGAGATTTGGTTCCAGATTTACAAAGGTCTCAATTGCCGCAAGCGCTAAGAAGTTGAGGCATAGACAACCCGCACTCCGCGGCTGTTGCAGCGACCGCCCACGAGGCGCGCCCTCGCCGGTGGGGTCACGGCTCGACGACTTTAGGGACCTCGCCATTTCACTTCTTTGGCATGGTCCGCCTTGGCTGCATGCAAATCCTGTTCAGGAATTTATGAGACGAGTTGAAACATCCCGTCTGTCCCCAGGTCTCTCCGTCCCGGCTCAGTGCCCATTCCATTCAAGCCACAAAACCGGGCTTGAGTGGGCCACCGGCCCTCGTCACTCCGGAAGCCGGCAGTCATCGGTTCACCGTCTGCGTCAGCACGGGCGATGTGCTGCCGCTGTAGCTCGTCGAGCCACCGTAGACCGCCGTTATGGAGTGCGCCCCCGCCGACAGCCCTGAGGTCTTGAACGTCGCCTTGCCACCGATGAGAGTGCCCGTTCCGAGCGTGGCGCCTCCATCCTT
>DASPST010000009.1:0-49965 GCA_035623795.1 Terriglobales bacterium | reverse complement strand
ATCTCGCGGATCGCGGCGAACGTCTCCGCTTGTTTCACCGTGTCAATGCCGAGATCGGCTTCGAGGTCAAGGTCCAAGTCCAACATGTCTTGTGGATAGCCAGTCTTCTCGGCCACCAGGGCCAGGATGCGTTCTTTCACGAGGTCTTGGGCCTCATCTTGCTTGGGTGCCGGAATAGGGGCCGGAGCAGCGGCCTTGAACTCCTCGGTTGCGGGCTGGGATGCCACCTCCTTTTTTATCTCGGCGGCTTCGACGGCGGATGCTTCCTCGCTGAGGTCCGGCCTTCGCTCGTGAATGAAGCGGATCACATGAGCCAGCGTCGGAAAGTCCCGCAGCCTGATTTTGTCATCGCGGGTGATGCTGTAGGCTTCCCTTATGGCGGCGAACACCTCCGCCTGTTTGACGGTATCGATACCCAAATCCGCCTCGAGATCGAGGTCGAGATCGAGCATGTCCGCCGGGTACCCGGTCTTTTCGGACACCAGACCCAAGACCCGCTGCTTGACCGGATCGGTGTACGTGACAGGGTTAGCTGGCGCGGGAGGCGGGGTCGCGAGCTGAGATCCCGCATCCGCCGCAGCGACCGGGGTGAGCGACTCTGCGGGTACCGACCTTATTTCAAGCGACACCGGGACTTGCGGCGGTTCCGCCACAGGCCGGGCCTCCTGGGCCGGTTGGATAGTGCCGGGGAGGCGTTGATCCTGCACGCGCAACGTACGACAGCGCACTTCCAGTTCTGCATGGGAATGACCAGCCATCCGGCCCAGCCAAGCCGTCCACGCGGCCTTATCGATGACGCGATAAGCGTAGCCTAGAGCGCCCGGGTTGGGACGAACTGCATCGTTGGTCTTTACCCAATGCAACAGCGTCATGCTGATCTGTGAGCCGAACCCGGCGCCCAGACGTAGCGCATAGTCCACGGGGTAGATGCCGCCTTTCGACAAGTTCAACGTACCCAGCTCGGGATCAACTTCCTTGAAGTTGACCACGGGCGGCACAAGCCCGGTTTCCAAGGCTTTCACCGCGACGACATCCTCAACCCCGGCGCCCATGGCATGCCCGGTGAATCCTTTGGTATTGGCAATCACGATCTGGTCGGCGGCGTCACCGAAAACGCGACGCAAAGCGTTAACTTCAGCCGAGGCGCTGCCGCCGCGTGCGGGTGTGTAGGTCTCATGGGAAACGAAAAGGGTGTGGGGTGCGATCTGTTGACGGCGGATGCCGTGGTGAGCTTCTACTTCGGCCACCAGGTCTTCCATCACCTGAGCGATGTGCTGGACGTCGAGCCGCGTGCCGTGGAAGGCGCTGTTGGCGGTTACCGCGCCGAGGACCTCGCAGATCGGCCGAAGGCCACGTTCGCGTGCGGCCTCTGCACTTTCAATCACCAGGGCGGCGGCGCCCATGCCCACAATCATGCCGTGCCGGCGGCGATCGAAGGGGAGGGCTGCTTCTTCGACTACCTCGTCGGTAGCGGCTGCTCCACTGGCCAGAAAGCCAGCGCCAAACCATTCGATCATGTGGTCGGAGGTAACGTCGTCGGCGGAGATGACGACTACACGCCGGCAGCGCCCGACGCGGATCCAGTCTGCCGCCAAGGCTACGGCTTGTGTCGTGCTGGCGCAGGCGGAGTTGATTTGCGTGTTGGGTCCCCGGATGCCGATGAACTCCGCGAATTGAGAATGCCCCATCGACAAAGCTCGGAACAGGAAGCGACGGTCAAAGATGTACGGCTCTTTCTCGATGGCGTCGCGCAACTCTTCTGCGCGCCGGTCAATTTCCTGCTCCACGATGGAATGACCATTGGTCTCCGAGATGCGGGCGCGTAGACTTTCCAGTCCGGCCAGCTGATCGCGCCGGGCATGGTCCGCATAGTAGCGCGCCATCTCCTGGGCAAAGGAGTCGTAGCCAGGAAAAGCGGAGGCAAAGATTACGCCGGTCTCATCACGGAGCGCGTCTGGTAGAGCCCACCGGTCGGGCAATTGCGTACCCTTGCTGGTGGTCTTGTAGCGCATGATCAGCGGGATACCCGCGTCACGCAATGCGTCGATACCCACCGCGATGGCCAGCTGGGTCACGCGATCGAGAGCGGCCAAGCGATCGGCGGAAACGCCAAATTCATGTTCGAGATCGAAGTCGCCCCCGCGGCCCGCCAGCTTGATGACGTCCGCCACATTGTTGATCGTTTCAAACGTGGGTCCACCGTTATCACTCTTCACCAGCCGGGTAATGTGTTTGTCCAGCATGGCGCGGCGGAGTCGGGTGGGGATCACGTCGATGAATTGCTCGCCCCGCAAAATGCGCCCGACATTGGCGTCATCGAAGATCCGCCCGGCTCCCGGCAGGCCCAGGGCCGCCCCCGTGATGGCCACCGGGACATCGGCGCGGACAGGCTCGGGGCCGCGATATATCTGCCAGCCACGCTCGAGCACATCGGCGAACCAACGGCCGAGTTCACGATAGCGATCGTCGGACTGGGGCGGCGCCGTCTTTGGGATCTCCGCTCCGGCGGCTGCGGGTTGGACTGGCTCTGCGAATTCCGCGGGCGGGAAGACCACTGGGGACGGCGCCCCCGGTTGCGCCGCGACTTCACGCGAGGCTGAGGGAATGCCACGGCCCAGGCCCGCTGCGTACAGACCGCACAGCGCCTGGTTGAATGACGGAAGATCGCCGAACTTGGGATGATTGGTGAAAAGCGAAACCACATCGCCGCGGTTCCCAAGTACGTCCTCGGCAAAGCCCTGCAACGCCTTTTTCGGTCCAACTTCGACGAAAGTTCGGACGCCCGCGTCATACAGTGTGCCCAGGCCCTTCAGGAACTGTACGGGAGAGGCCACCTGGCGGGCGAGAATGTCCAACATCTTCGGAACGGCGTCAGGTCCGGTAGGATAGAACTCACCGCTCAGGTTGGCAACGATGGGGATGCGCGGCGCTTCGAGGTGCAGGCGCTCCAGGGTGCACCGCAGGGGTTCGCTGGCGGGCGCCACAATGGCAGTGTGAAACGCATGGCTGACCGGCAGCTCAGCCGGCTCATAGCCAGCCTTTTGGAAGGCTTCGATCGCCTGCTCTACCGCCTGGGTGGCGCCCCCGATGACCGCCTGGCTGTTGCTGTTGATGTTGGCGATCACTACGTAGCCGTTGACTGTCTTGAGGATTCGTTCAATTTCCTGGAACGGCGCAAACACCGCTGCCATCTTGCCGTTGTCCTCTACCGACACACGAGTCATTTCGCGGCCGCGGGCGCTCACGGCTTCCAGGGCGTCAGCAAAGGGAAGAGCGCCAGAAGCGACCAGGGCGCCGTATTCGCCGAGGCTATGTCCCATGGTGAAGTCGGGCCGGATGCCGTAAGCGGCCAGGAGCCGGGTGAGGGCGAGGTCGGTTGCCAACACCGCGGGCTGAGTGATCGCCGTCTGGCGCAGATCGTCTTCCGCGCCGGCAATAGCGTGGGCGTCGGCCCTGTCCACAAAAATGAATTCGCTGAGCGGCTTACCCAGCAAGGGGGTCATCACGCCATCTGCTTCCGCGAACGTGGCAGCCACAATCGGCTCGGTATCGCGCAGCAACTTCAGCATATTCACGTACTGCGAGCCTTGGCCGGTATAAAGGAAAGCCACTTTGGTGGCAGGACCCTGCCCCCGGAAGATGCCCTGGGCGCGGAGCGCCTTCCAGATAGCCGGTTGGTGGGCAGCTAGCGCCTTGAGCGCATTGGCCGATTTGGCTGCCAGGTCGGCCGCGTCGACATAGTCGATGGCCAGGCGCAGCGGCGCTCGGAGATCTGACTCAGCCGGCGATTCGGGTGACGGGGCGTGCCCGGATCGGGCAGCGCTCTCGACGGCACGGAGGCGGTCCACCAGAGCTGCCTCTGAGCCGGCGCCGATCAGCAGCGCACCGCGCAGGGGTGCTTTGCCCTTGGATCCGCCGGTACTGGCCAGCTTCTCGTTCGCATGCATGGCTTCACTCTCCGCCTCTGCTGACGGGGTCGCCCCGACCGCTACGGTTCGCTTGCCGTTCCCGTTCAGCCGGTGGGGAATGTATTCTTCAAGCACCGCATGAAAGTTAGTGCCACCAAACCCAAAAGCGCTCAGGCCCGCTCGCCGCACGCCACCCGCAGGAGGGGCCCAGGGCCTCAATTCGCTGTTCACACGAACCGGGGAGTGGGCAAAGTCGATATCGGGATTGGGATGCTGGCAATGCACGCTAGGCGGAAGTTGCTTATCGCGGAGGGCAAGGATGGTTTTGAGCAGTCCAGCCGCGCCCGCAGCTCCCTTGAGATGGCCGATGTTGGATTTGACCGAGCCCAGCGCGACTGAGCCGACAGGAAGATGAAAGCTGCTGAGTACGTCGACCAGGCTTTGCACCTCGACCACGTCACCCACACGGGTGGATGTGCCGTGACCCTCAATGTAAGTTGCGGTGGCCGGGGACAGGCCGGCGTTCTGCCAGGCGCGCTCGACGGCCAGCCTCTGGCCGATGGGATTGGGCGCGGTGATGCCCTTCCCCTTTCCATCACTCGACCCACCCATGCCGCGCAAGACCGCGTAGATCCTGTCTCCATCGCGCTCGGCATCGGCCAGGCGTTTAAGCAAGAAGATTGCAGCGCCTTCGCCCATGACAAAGCCGTCGGCTCCCTCGGCATAGGGGCGGGTGCCGGTCGCCGAGAGCGCTCCGATCTTGCAGAACTTGACGAAGGTGGGGGCACCCATGTTGCGGTCGATGCCGCCGGTGACGGCCGCGTCATAATCGTGTTCTACCAGTCCCTCGATAGCCGCACCGATCGCAGCCATGGCTGACGCACATGCGGCGTCCACCACGTAGTTCGGGCCGTGGAAGTTGTAGATATTGGCAATGCGGCCGGCAATGCAGTTGGCCAATTCGCCGGGCATGCTGTCTTCCGTAACTGCGGGAAGGTGTTTGCCCATGCGGTCGTGCAGTTCGCGGGTAATGGCGCGCCGTACCGGCTCGGGCAGCGCGGCGAAGCTGGCACTCGCCCCCAGTTCGCGCGCGTATTCCGGAAAAAAGACGCGCAAGGCAGTCAGGTAATGCTTCTCGCCGGCCATAGCATTGCCGAGAATCACCGCGGTGCGCTCGAGATTCAGCGGCCGCCTGGGATAGCCGTAGTCTTCGAGCGCTTCGCGGGTGCAGGCGATCGCCCATTTTTGCGCCCCATCCATAGCATCCACCACTCGAGGCGGGATCGGCAGGCGCCATTTCACAGGTTCCCAGGTGAACTCGCGCACCCAACCGCCGATCTTCGAGTAGGTCTTATCCGGCGCGCTGGGATCGGCATCGTAGTAAAGCTCAGGGTTCCAACGATCCGGCTCAACCTCGGTGATGCTGTAACGGCCGCTCTTCACGTTTTCCCAGAACGCGGGGACGTTGGGAGCATCGGGTAGAACGGCTCCCGTTCCCACAATGGCGATGGCTCGATACGCGGTCCTTTCCATGATGACGCTCCTGCATGATTAAGAAACGGCCCAGGTACTGAGAAGTGCCGATCCAAGTGTTTTCAACCTCAGGCGGCTGGTGCGTCAGGCGGCGACGGTTGTGTGCTTTGCCGCACGGTCGTACAAGACGTCTGCGATGTAATCCATGTCTGCCATCAGGCCCGCTTGCGCGCCATGAATCGCGGGCAGGCCCAAACTCCTTTCCAGAGCCGCTATCTGGGATCCGCTCACGACTCCGCTTCCGATGATCAGGCGCGAGCCCTCTACGGCGACCTTGAAAGCCGCCTCACGCGCAAAGATTCGGCTCAGGGCCGCAAGCGCGGGAGCGGCAAAGCGGCGATTGGCTTTTTCGTTAAGCTTGCCCTCAGCCAGCAGGGCGGCGCGCCGCGGCAGACTGCCGGCACACTCCGCGAATGCAATCAACTCTCCCAGGCGCAGGAGGATGTGCTGATAGCGGGTCAGGCGCTCGGTCCGGGCTTTTTCCATCACTTCGGCCAGCGCGTGCAAAGCCAGCGCCGCTATGTCAGCGCCCACATCCGGATGCTGGGCATGCAGCTTCTCCAGCCCCTGCGCCTGCAGGTGGTAGTACTGCCCGCGGCTTTTCAGGTGAAGTTGCCAACGATCGCGGCTGATGGTCATCTCCATGATCTCGGAGGTGCCTTCATAAATTGTGGTGATGCGAACGTCGCGGCTGATCTTTTCCACCATGTAATCGTGCGTGTACCCGTAGCCACCCAGGGCCTGGATACAGGCATCCGCAGCGGCATTGCCGGCCTCCGAGGCCATGTACTTCGCGATCGCGCCCTCGGTATTGAGGCTGCCCTGGCCGGCATCGATGCGTTCGGCAGTTTCTTCTATCGAGGAGCGGGCGGCTTCGAGGCGCACCACGTGGGGCACAATCAGCTTGTGAGTGTATCCCTGTTTTTCGGAGAGTGGCGCTCCCGCCTGGATGCGCTTGCTGGAGTAAGGAATTGCCCGATCCAGTGCGGCCCAGCCGGCGCCCAGGCCGAACGCCGCCACCATCAGGCGGGTGTAACCGAACACCGCCTGCGCCTGGGTCAGGCCCTGACCTTCAATACCGCCGATGAGACGATCAGCGTCAACACAGACGTCGTTGAATGCCAAGGCGGCGGTATTGCTCAGGCGAATGCCGTGCTTGTCTTCTGGTTCGTCATGGGTAAAGCCTTTCGCGCCCTTTTCTACGATGAACCAACTGGGTCCGGCGGGCGTATTCGCCAGAACCGTATACACATCCGCAATTCCCCCGTTGCTGATCCACTGTTTGTTCCCGTTGATCCGGTAGCCTACGACGCGGCCATTCTCCGTAAGCGGGTCGGCCGTCGTCTTTAAGGCTGCCAGATCGCTGCCCGCCTCCGGTTCGGTGGCGCCGTAGGCGAACAGCACCCCCTCATTGGCGATGCGGCTGAGCCAATATTTCTTTTGCGGCGGCGTCGCCCCCACCGTGATCGGATCGCTGCCGAGAAATGTGGCCAGCACGGCCGTGGCAATGCCCAGATCAAGCCGTGCCATCTCTTCGCAGATGCAGTACACATCGAACGCACCCCCGCCCATGCCTCCGAACTCTTCAGGGATAAACAGGAGTTGAATCCCCAGTTGATCGGGGTTGCACATGTAACGCACGATCTCCAGGGGACATTCATCGCGGGCGTCCAGCTCGATGAGCGTCTCGTCAGGCAAGCGTTTCTTGGCGAAGTCCCTCAGCGATTTCAGACTCAGTTTCAGAGTTTTCGGTGCAATCATGGGCGGTGCCTCACTTGGCTGCAAGGGTTCGCATTTCGCGGACTTTGTGGGTGAGTTCAGGGAGAAACTCCAGTACGTCGTCGACGATGCCGAGGTTGGCCACCTGGAAAATCGGCGCTTTGGGGTTCTTGTTGATGGCGACGATAAAGGGGTTCCCTTTGATTCCGGCCAGGTGCTGGAAGGCGCCAGAGATGCCGCATGCCAGGTAGACCTTGGGCCTCACGGTTTTCCCGGACGAACCGACCTGGCGGGATTTCTCCAGCCACTTGGCGTCGACCACGGGTCGCGAGCAGGACACCGCCGCGCCCAGAGCGTCCGCCAGGTCCTGAGCGATGGCGATATTTTCCTTATCCTGGATACCCCGGCCGATAGAAACCAGAATGCTGTGCTTGCTGATGTCGACATCGCCTGTCTCGGCGACAATCGTCTCCAGATAACGGCGATGCGCGGTCAGAGCGCCGACTTCGCATGATTTGGCAACCACGACGCCATTCGCCGGGGAACGTCCCCCCGGCTTGAATGCGCCAGGGCGGACAGTGATCACCGCACCCGATGAAATGTCGCAACGAACATGGGCGCTCACCTGGCCTCCGAATTCCTGGCGGATCAGGTTGAGATACGCGCCTTCGACGCCGTCAATCGCCAACGCGTCTGAGACGAATGCCGCATTCAGCTTGATGGAAAGGCCTGGCGCCAGATCGATTCCGAAGTGGTCATGAGCGGCCAGGAGAATGCTCCCCGGGGGGAGAACCTGGAGCAGAGCTTTCCGGATCAATTCGGCATTGGGGTAGGCCAGGCATTCATGGGAGATTTCCCAAATCTCAGCATAGTGCGCGCGGAGGGCGCTACCCGCCGCATCGAGATCCGCACCCCATCCGGTGAGAATAGCGGTGGGCGCCGCAGCCGTGTCGATTTTCTCGGCCGCGGCCAGCAGTTCAAGCGCGGCATCATCGGGTACACCGGATTTGTGTGCGATGTAAGCAAATATGCGAGACATTACTTCAGCCCTCCTTTGGCAGCCACCAATTCAACCACTCGCGCGATGATTTCCTCCCGCTTGCCGTCTAACATCTCGGCTCCCTTGCCCAGTGCAGGCACGAAGTAGTCCAGGCGCTTTACCTTCGCGGCGCCCGCCCCGATCGCGACCGAGTCAATACCCAAGTCCGACGCAGCGTAGGTCGGGATGGGCACGGATGCCACTGCCCGGATGCCTCGCATCCCGACATACCGTGGTTCGTTGATACCGGTCTGAATCGAGAGCACGCACGGGAGATCAATCTCACTGATTTCCCGATTCCCACCCTCAATTTCGCGACCGATCTTGAGCTTCCGACCTTCCAGGACTTCGATGGAGTTGACCAGGGAAGCGAACGGGTAATCGAGCATCGCAGCCAGCATTCCACCCACCTGGGCCGCCCCATCCTCGGCCTGGACTCCGGTCAAGATGAGGTCGTAATTGCCCTTCTGCACAAAAGCTTTGAGGATGGCTGCAATGCCTCGGCCGTCAGATCCACGGAAGGCGTCGTCGGAGATCAGCACACCTTGGTTGGCGCCCATGGCCATCTCTCGGCGCAGGATCTCCTCGTCGTCTTCGCCACCCACCGTAACCACGCTGACGTTCCCGCCGACCCGAGCCACGATCTGCAGCGCTTCTTCTACCGCATAGTTGTCAGCTTCATTGACGGAATAGACCAACTCTTCGTGCTCGATGTCATTGCCCGCGCGATTGAGTTCAATCTCGTTTTCGGACGTGTCCGGCACTCTTCTTACGCACACCAGAATCTCCACGTTTGCCCTCCTCATGCCGCCTGCGGGTTCTCCCGCGCGACTTGTTGTTCCACCAGTTCCGCCAGATCGATGACGGACATCTCTTCTTCCATGCCTGCCACCTTGATGGCATCCTCGAGATTCACCAGGCAGAAGGGGCAGGCCGTGACGATCACATTGGCTCCGGCTTCGGCGGCCATTCTGACTCGCCTCACTCCCATTCGCTCTTCTTCTTTCGGCTCGTAGAACAGCATCAGTCCGCCTCCGCCGCAACAGAAGGAGCGGTCCCGGGAGCGACTCATTTCGACTCGCTGCAAGCCGGGAATCGCATCGAGGACATCGCGGGGGGCGTCGTAGATCTGGTTGTGCCGTCCCAGGTAGCAGGCATCGTGATAGGTGTAAACCTTGTTTCCCTCCGCTACCGGACGGAAGCGGATATGCCCGGATTTCACAGCGCGGGCGATGACCTGGCTGAGGTGCTCAACCGGCGGGACGTCTTGGTAGTCGCGTTTTAGCGCATTGTAGGCGTGAGGGTCGGAGGTGACGATGCGTTTGACTCCGCAGGCTCTGATCGCCTCCACATTATGGTCGCGCAGGGCCAGGAACAGCATTTCCTCGCCGAAGCGCCGGGCTTCATGGCCGCTGTCTTTTTCCGCCGCGCCCAGGATTCCGAAATCCTCGCCGACGTGTTGGAGGATCCTTGCCGTCGCCCGCGCGATCGACTGCATGCGGTCATCGTAGGAAGTGATACTGTCGACAAAATACAGGGTATTGGCATCGCTCTGCCCGTTAAGAGTCTTGATGTGGCAAGCTGGCTGGAGTTCGCGGGCGTTTGCCCATTCCCCTCGCTTCTTCTCCATTTTGCCGTACGGGTTGCCGCGGCTCTCCAGCGCCTTGAGCGGCTTTTGCAGAGACTGCGGCACGTTCCCGTCGTCGATCATCCCCCGCCGCAGGTCGACAATCCTGTCGATATATTCGACCAGCAGCGGGCACTCTTCCTCACAAGCCCCGCAGGTGGTGCAGGACCAGATTTCATCCTCCGAGTAGAGACTTCCGATGAGCGGCTTGCCGTGGTTGGAAGCGCGGAACACGGGATAGTGCTGGAAAGCGTAGTCCCGCGCTTTGATGGTAAGGAACCGGGGCGACAGCGGTCTTCCCACCGCATTCGCCGGACAGTTGTCCGAGCAGCGGCCACAGTCGGCGCAGGAATAGAAGTCGAGCATGTGCTTCCAGGTGAAATCCTCGAATCTCTTCACCCCGAACGACTTCACCTGGTCCAAATGCTCCTCGGGAATTCCCCATCTGACCGGCTTGAGAACCTGGCGGTCCAGCTTCGAGAAGTAAACGCTGAATAACGACGTTTCGACGTGGAACTGGATTCCAAACGGGCGGTAGCACAACAAGAAATAAAAGGTTACCTGATGGAGAAGATAGGCTCCCATGCAGACGCTTGCTAGCGTGGAGGAAGAAGCTGAGGTCAGAGCCACCTGCAGCACCCAAGGGAGCGACAGGAGAGCGAGTAATTCGTGGCTCGGCTGGGACTGACCGGCCGCCCGGGCGGCTTCAAACACACTGTCGGCTACCATCAAGATTGCGATCAGCACCAGCAGGAACACGGCGTCGGCAGTGTGGGCGCGCCCGTATTGCACCGGCACTTGATAGCGTGCGGGTTGGAAGACCAGGCGGCGAACCACAGCAACAACCATCGAGAGAAATACCACCGTAGCGGCATAGTCGGTGACGATGCCATAGAGGTGGCCGGCCTGGCTCTCGAATACTGGCGTGCCTGGGGTTCCCGACATGCCCGCAAACAACACGGTAAAAGCCCGCACCGCCAACAGGAGGAAGCCGGCAAAAATGAGAATATGCAAGGTCCCGGCGCCTTTGTAACGCGGATGCTTCCACTGTCCCAGCCAGAATTTCACAACCCTGCCCAACCGGGCCCAGGGCCGGTCGAAGCGAAGATCGCGTTCAGCCCGCAACAGCGGTACCAGCCGCTTGGCGACGATGTAGGCAAAGCAGGAAAGACCCAGAACGTGAATAGCCGGGAAAAGAGATCGCCCGGAAGTCAACCAGGGTAGAGCTGGGGCTGCGATTGGGATGCTTACCACCATCATGCTCAACAACTCCTGGAAACGGTAGCTGGCAAGCTACGCGATCAATTGCACGACTTTCTCCTGGTCAGCGGTTGTTCCCGGCTTCCCCGCTGATTCGACGAAAGGGGAAATCGCCGGCGGGGGGACAGCCACCGTTGTCCCTTCCGACCGGGACATGGACTTCGTTCCCGCTGATGGTCGTGCGCGCATCTGGTTGTGTCTCTTTTTGCTTGTCTTTCTGCGCGACCGAGGCTCGGCCGCTTTCTGCAACTCCCGAAAACTCAGCCTTAGGAAGGATTCCAAACGGCGCAGATCGGGCGCGGCATGCACATCCCCACTGAAACCGAAATACATGGTGCCGTTGTAACTCAGGATGGCGCAGTTAACGGCCATCTCGCCGCCAATGGGGACGTAGGGATACCAGCTGAGCATCTTGTGGCCGAGCAGGTAGAGGGGAAATTGGGGTCCGGGCACATTGGTGCAGACCAGGTTAAAGGGGGTGATCGGCAACTGGCTGAGCATGGGGCCGACCAGCGCCTGCAGCGACGTGGGGAGCAGGCCGATCAGCCCCCCCGCCAAACTGATCAACTCGGCGGCATGGGCGTGCTTGAGGAATTCCGTCCGCTTGTGGATGGCAGCCAGCAGCTGGCGAGGGTTGCGGATATCAAGCGGAATGGTGACGGGAACCAGAGAGATGCGATTGCCCAAGTCCGCGGCGCTGCCGCTGCCTCGCATATTGACGGGAACCATCACGCGCAGCAGACGGCCCTTGACCCGCTCGCCATGCAGTTGCGAGTAGCGCCGAACGGTCGCAGTCACCAGGGCGAGCGCGACATCATTCACACTGGTTCCGCAGCTGTGGCGAATGTTTTTGACTTCAGCTAGGGGAACCTCTGCCCAGGCGAACTTCTGCGGTCCACAATACGTGAGGTTAAAGCGCAGCCGCTCGGTGAACGCCGTGATCTCCGGGAGAAAACGGGAAACATCGTCCGCGGACAGGCCGGCGTCGTTGGCGGCAACTCGCTCCGCCATGTTTAACAGGTCCACCAGGGCTGAGAGAATTCGTTGCACCAGATCGGCGTAGGAATCCACGAAGCCGCCCGCGAGCGAAGTCCACGGGTCCGGCGGCCGGGGAACGCGAAGTCGCACCTTTCTCCGGGGCAGGCGTGGCGCCTCCGGGCTGGTGTCCAGAAGCACATTCATGATGCCCACTCCGGCAATGCCATCCGCCAGGCAGTGGTGAGCCCGGACGATAAGGCCGGTGCGGTTGGCGTTCAGACCACGCACCAGCGTCAGATCCCATAACGGGTGCTGCCGGTCCATCACTTGGCTGAGAATCTTCCCCGCCAGCGCCTTCAGCTCAGCATCGGTTCCGTGTTTGAGCCTCGCTTCGCGTACGTGGTTGTGGATGTCGAAGCTGGGGTCATATTGCCAGCTTGGAAGACCAATGTTGAACGGCGCCGCTACCACCCGCTTGAGATAACGGGGAAGGAGCGGCAGCTTCGACTCGACAAACTGGATGCAGTCTGGCAGCGAGACTGTACCCTCCAGTATGCAGACCCCGGCTACATTGAGAGGCATGCCCTCCCGCTCCAGGTGCAGAAAAACCGTGTCACCCCAGGAAAGGCGGTCTCCGTGTGGATGGTTTTGCATGACTTCCCTCGTATTTCGTTGCCGGCGATTGGCATCTCAGGTCGCGAAGGAAAATCGCGACGCTAGCTTCACCAGCTTGAGCACTTTGTAAACGTCGACGCTGACGCCGCGTAACACAACCCTGACGGCTTTCTCGTCGGCCTTATTGGCGAACGCCTCCAGCGCTTGGAGCACTCCGGGGTCGATGCGGCGCAGGGAGGAGAGATCCAACATCACTTCGCCTTCGGCGCCGTCCAGTTTCTCCCCGGCCTCTTGCAAGCCCTCGACGGCGCATGCTTCGTCAATCTTCACCCACGCAGCAATCGTTGCCATATCGACACCATCCGTTACCCAGCTTGTGGTTGCAGCCCTCGGGCTTCCTGCGGCACGCCTCGGCCCTGGTAAGCCATCCAGAACAACTCGATCAACTCGCTCAGCAAGGGCATGCGCGGATTCGACCGCCAGGATGGATCGTCAAAGGCAAGTTTGGTCAAATCCGGAATCGCCCGCTCGAATTCTTCCCTCGTGATCCCCAGTTCGGCGATGGAACGCGGAAACTCCAACTGATGGAGCAGTCGTTCCACGGCCGTTACCAGATTTTTCACCTTTTCTTCGATGCTCTGACCGCCAAGACCCAGCAAATCCGCGATCGTGGCGTACTTCTTGTGCGCGACATACCCCTGTTGGTACGGCGAAGGCATAAACTTGGTGGGCACGGCCGCGTTATAGGCGATGACATACGGCAACATCAGAGCGTTGGCTCGACCGTGCGCCACACCGAAGCGCGCGCCGAAAGCATGCGCCAGGGCGTGATTTATGCCCACCGATGCGTTGGCAAACGCCATGGCGGCAATGCAGGCAGCGTTGTGCATCATGCTGCGCGCCTCCACATCGTGAGGATGCTCAAAAGCGATGGGCAGGTACTTGAACACCAGCCGAATTGCCTGCATGGCGTTGGAGTCGGTAAAGGGGGAAGCGTAACTGGAAACTCCGGCTTCGAGTGCGTGGGTCAGGCAGTCGATGCCGGTATCGGCGGTAAGAGCCTTGGGCATGGACATGACGAATTGCGGATCGACAATTGCCACGTCGGGACTCAGCGAATAATCCGCCAGCGTCACCTTGCGCCCCCCTCCTTTGTCGGTAAGCACGGCGAAGGGAGTGACTTCGCTGCCGGTTCCACTGGTGGTGGAGATGGCGATCAAGCGTGCCTGATTGGTTTTTTCGGTCGGGTACTGTACCACGCGCTTGCGGAGATCCAGAAAGGGCGCGGCCAGTTCCTGCAAGTCTGCCGCCGGCGATTCGTACTTGAGCTTCATGATCTTCGCCGCGTCGATCACCGAGCCGCCCCCCAAGGCGATGATCTGGTCTGCCTGGTAGAAATTGAGGGCCTCCACTCCTTGCATCACGACATTGACTTCGGGTTCCGCATCAGGAATGACCAAGACATGGACGTGAGTTTGCGGGGGGATGGAGCGCCGGACGATGTCTACGTGGCCGATCTGCTCCAATGCCGGATTGGTCACGAGAAGAGTGGAGCGCGATGGGAAATGGCGCACATTCTCCACTGCGTTGAGGTTGAAATAAATCTGATTGGGGACGCGGAACCACATATGGGCTTGGGTCCTCCGAGCCAGGCGTTTGATGTTGAGGTAGTGAAAGATGTTGATGTTGTCGGTTGTGCTGTTGCCGCCGCCAGTCCCGCATCCGAAGGAGAAGGTCGGCACCAGGTCGTTGTAAACGCCACCGAGTGCTCCGATGGAGCCCGGCGAATTGACGATGATCCGCCCCGCATTGATCACCTCTCCGAACCGGCGAATGACCTCATCGTTGCGCGAGAAAATCACGGCGGTGTGTCCCAGGCCGCCGGCGTGATTGACGTCGATGCACACCTTGAGCGCCTCATCGACGGACTTGGCCCGATAGACCGACAGGACCGGGAACAGTTTCTCAACCGACAAGGGATGTGCGCGGCCCACGCCCAGGATCGGCGCAATCAGGAGTTTGGTGTCCGGCTTTACCGAGAGACCGATGAAACGGGCGATATCGGTGGCCCTCTGGCCCACCGCCATGGGTTGCGCGAATCCGGTCCGAGGATCGATCAGGGTACGCTCGAGCAGTTGGGTTTCTGGCTCGGTACAGATATGAGCATTCAGATCCGCGAACTTCTTCAGCACCACGTCATAGATCTCGTTGTCGATCACCACGGTCTGTTCGGAGGCGCAAATGGTTCCGTTATCGAAGGTCTTGGAGACAATGATGTCCACCACAGCCGTGTTGAGGTCTGCGGTTTTTTCCAGATAAACGGGTGTATTCCCCGGTCCTACCCCCAAAGCCGGCTTGCCGGAACTGTAGGCGGCTTTGACCGCTCCCGGCCCACCCGTAACATCAATCAGGCCCACGTCCTTGTGCCGCATCAGGTAGGCGTTGTCTTCCAGCGTGTGCGCGTCCAAGCAGGTGAACACCCCTGCGGGCGCGCCGTGTTTCAACGCTGTCTCATACATGATCCTTACGGCTTCCGAACAGCACCGCCAAGCCTTCGGATGGGAACTGAAGATGACCGCGTTCCGAGTTTTGATCGCCATGATGCACTTGAAAAGGACGGTAGACGTGGGATTGGTGATCGGTGTGAGCGAAAAGATGACCCCGATCGGTTCGGCCATTTCCACCAGGTTGCGATCGGGAAACTCGCGAACCACACCGACGGTGCATTTGTCCTTTACGTAGTTGTAAGCGAATTCCGTGGCCACCATATTCTTGATGACCTTGTCTTCCATCACTCCGAGCTTGGTCTCCTCGACCGCCAGGCGGGCCAGGTATTGCGCTTGTTCCAGCCCAGCGAGGACCATGGGCCGGACGATGCGATCGACGTCCGCTTGGGTGAATTGGCTGAAGACCGCGGCCGCAGTTCTGGCCTGGCTAACTAGGTTGTCCAGGTAGGCGATTCGTTCCGCGCCAAGCCCTGACGTGGCGAGCGGGGTCTGGACCCGCTCCGGCACTGCTTCTTTCACAATCATCGCTGCCCCTTCTGTCTTTCTGAGGGGCCGTTCCCTGGGAGAAGCACGCTTAGGCTAGGTTCACCGCGCTCGCCGCGAGCAGGATGTCAAAGCGACGGTGAAGCCCGACCGCTTCTATGCGTAGTCGATGGGGTGCCTTTCCAGCCAGTGCTCATCGCGCACTCGGCCAATGTTTCGCAACGCCCCGTTGGCAACACTCGCCGTCAGACGGCGGCTATTCCACACGACACCTGCGCCAAATCCGATGATGCCGCCGAGGACACCACACGCGAACGCCCTTCCCATAGATTTATGCCGGTTTCCTGGATGACTGCCTAACAGGCCGATGCACGCTCCGATGGCTGCGGGCTTCCAGGCATCGTGTAACGACTCGTTCAGAAACGGAGTAAGAGGTCTGCCATTAAGAAATGCTTCTCGACCAGAACGTGCCCCGTCCAGTCCAGAATTCAGTACCTTACGGCCGTAATCAAGATTCGATAATGACCATTTGCGTAAATCCATTGGATCGCCTCGCGCTGACCGATCTAGGATTTTCTCAAGTAGACCATTGTCTCTAGGGTACGTCAGCAACCGTTGTCACTCTTCAATGTGATCGGTGAACAAGATGGCCAAGCAAGGGGCAAAGGCGAAATGTCTCTGCAAAACAAAGAATGACGGTTCGCCTGGTACTTGGGCATCCGAAATTCTGCTGCCAGTCGTATGGGGGTGAGGCGCAGTCGGGCGCAATGGCCTCCCGGGCTAGGCTCTAGAGCACAATTTGCACAGACCCTGACGGCATGGTGGACTGGCGATGTTGTAGCACGAGGAATCCCGATGCTGACTTCGAAGACTGGGTACGAGCCGTTCCCTGGTCTCGATCCAGCCGCATGGCAGCCCCGCGCCGCGATGTGCCCTAGGTCACTGAAGCGATGTCGAGGCAAGCGCAAGATTGAGTTGAGAAAAGCCGTATCGAGCAGCTGGCTATGCTGCGTTCTGAACACCTCACCGCCGAGGAGAGACGATCGTCGTCGAAGCACCACCCGGGCCTCGTAAGCCTGGCCGTGACGGCTCTTCTCTGCCTTCCCAGTCTTATCGCCGGGGCTGCCTTCCTTATCAATCGGCTACTGTATGAAAACCTTGAACAATGGGAACCAACTTCGTCTGCCCTGGTTGCGCTCGGAGTCTTTCTCGGCAGCCCCCTCGTGGCGCTAGCGGCGGTCGTGGGCGGAATCACAGCCGTCCGCCGGGGCGTTCGCCAGGAATTTAAATACGTGCAGTTGATGGTTGTTGGCCTGGCGGCAATTGCGACGTTGTTCCTGGTGTTTCGTTTTGGCAGGTAGCTATCCGCACCGAGTGGCACGTGGAAAGCAGCGGTCGCCGCGGCTCTGCGACCGCTGCACTAGCGCCCGACGCGCGAGGAATGCAATCCGCGGTGATCGCCGGCTGCCCTGTGGAACCACTGGCGGGATCAAACCGCGCGTATGTTCCTCCCGCCCGGGTCGCGAACCGGAATCGGTCTGGGTTGGCGGAACTATTCCGCAGCCTTGGCTGCCAGCGTTTGTACTACTGCGATATTTGCCAGCAGGTCCGGCGGCAGATCATGCCGCTCCCTTAAGTACTCTGGACTGTTGTATGAAATCCAAACTTTCCCAGCGTCGTCCTCCCAGACCAAGATTTTCAGGGGCAGATCAATGGCAATGCTGGGAGCGGCCAACATCAGAGGCGTCCCGGCCTTAGGGGAGCCAAAGATCAGCAGCTTGGTGGGTCGCATGCCCATTCCGACTTTTTCCGCTTCGCCGCTGTGGTCGACCAACGCGAACAGGGTAACTCCTTTGGATTGCAGAACACTCTTAAGCTTTTCCACGGTCTGCTCGACTGAGTGAGTGGTTGGCACATCGATGATTCCCTTGTTCGTCACCACCGCCATGGTTGGCTCCTTTCTGTCTGCGGAATTACGAAGATTCGTTGTGTTTCGTACCGAGACCAGGTAAATCGCCATCGCCAGTCCGACCAGCGCCAGAAATACAGCCGTCACAACGGCCTGTGACAAGGAACGGGAGCACGACGGTGCACCTTGATCCAATTCACGGACCAGTCGAACGTGGCGCCACGCGGAAGAGAGATTCACCACTACTCCTACAGCGATCAGCGCCGTGCCAAACCACAGCGAGAACCCAAACGAGGATGCCGGCAGCGCGCGCTGGAAAACTTCGAGTTGCTGCACGAAAAGGCCGAACCTGGCCACCACGAAACCAAATCCCATCAACGCCAGACCGGTGCGAACCCAGGCCAGAAACGTGCGCTCGGCGGCCAGATAGTCACGCAGATCCGCCCTGCGCTTCAGGTCGGTTGTTGTGCCCATCTTGCTTTGCCGCCTCCCGGTCTCCGTGCTCGCGAGGATGTCGTTCATGACGCCGCGATTCCGCCCACGGGGTTGACTGGACCTTAGAGATCCTACCGACTAGCGGGAGACAGATGGCAGGTTCTCTGCCTTTTGCCCATCGAGTCTGGCGACAACGCTAAGAATATTCTCAGCAACGGCCTCCTCCCCCATAGTGGAGTTGATCATGAGATGGAAGTAATGCCGATCCGGCCACTCGACGCCGAAATAGTTCTCAATGAAGGCCGCGCGGTCGCGGTCCACGGTCTGGGCAAACTCGACGGCTTCCGCTTCGCTCTTCCCCCCTGCTCGCAGCCGCCGGACCTTTTCCTCAAAAGGAGCGTATACAAATACGTGAAACGTGTCGGGACGATTCTGCAGATAGTAGGCAGAACCGCGTCCCACGATGACCGAGTTTCCGCCCTCCGCTGCTGCTTTCACGACCCGCTCGGCTACCTCCCGGATGCAATCCGTGTCGGCGATCTTTAACCGCGGCTCATGCAGGCTGCCTTCGTGGCTGCCTCGCATAAAAGCCTTCAAGAGACGGTAGAACAAAGGATCCCTCTTTTCTTCGTGTTCCTCTACTACCCCGCAATCGCACTCCAGGAGCCGGGCAATTTCATTGGTCAACAGCTGGTCCCAAAGCTTCCAGCCACGGCGGGCCGCGACTCGCCTGGCGATCTCTGCGCCACCACTCCCGTATTCGCGCTCGATGGTAATTACTCGGATCATCGACATGTGAATGCGCTCTCGCATGGGATCGCGCCATCGCCCATCTCGGGGTTATTCCATTACAACCCGTCTCCCGCCAGGATCATTTTTCCTCAACGCGAAGGAAAGCACAAACATGATCGCCGCTCCTATCGTCAGGACCAGAAAGACGTCGATGTAGGCTAAGGTCGTCGCTTGCAGGATGACAGTTCGATATAGCAGGGCATACGCCGTTTTCATGGCCGACTGCGCATCCATACCTGAGGCAACGAGACGCCTGGAGATGTCCGCAACCGCCTGGAGAAAAGGAAGCTGTGCCGGCGTGATGTCCCCGGCCAAACGCACTTGATGGAACTGCGCACGGCGCGCAATAAGCGTAGTGACCATGGAGGTCCCGACACTGCTGCCGATGTTGCGCATGAAGTTAATGAGGCCAGCGACGCTGTTGCTCTTTTCCGCCGGCATTCCGATATAGGAGGACAAATTGATGGGAACGAACAGAAAACCCAGGCCAAAGACCTGTACCAGGCGCAGCAGGCTGGCGCTTCGAAAGCTGATTTGCAGGTCAAGTTCGCGGGTGGAAACATACATGCCCAGGGCGAGCGCCAGCCAGCCAAACGCAACCAGGTAGCGGGCCTGGACTTTGGAGGAGAGCACCCCAACCACGGGCATCAGAAACAGCAGCAGGATACCGCCACCCGATAACACCAAGCCCGCGGACTCTGCCGTGTACCCCATAAGAGTCTGAAGGAACAACGGCATCATCACCAGGCTGGAGAAGAGCATCAGCCCGAGGACAAACATCATCCCGTTAGCGCCCAGGAAGTTGAGGTTGCGAAAAAGGCGCACGTCCACGATGGGGGTCCTGTAAAACCACTCCCAAATCGTGAAGGACACAAGCCCGACGGCAGCCAGGACGGCAAGGGTCAGGATGAAATGCGAACCAAACCAATCATCCTCCTGCCCCTTGTCGAGCATGATCTGCAATGCGCTCACCCCGAGGACGAGGAGGGAAACGCCCACATAATCGATACTCGCGGCCGCGCCACGAACGGGTTGCGCCCAAGGCGGATCTTCAATCAGGCGGAAGACCAACAGCAGCGCCAGGATTCCGACGGGCACGTTAATAAAGAAGATCCAACGCCAAGTGTAACTATCCGTGATCCAGCCGCCCAGAGTCGGCCCGATGGTGGGTGCGACCACGACAGTGACGCCATACAGCGCGAAGGCCAAGCCACGCTGCTCGGGGGGGAATACGTCTGCCAGGATGGCTTGAGCCATGGGCTGCAGTCCGCCACCGCCCGCCCCTTGGAGAACCCGAAACAGGATGATTGCGCCCAGACTCGGGGCGATCCCGCACAACAGCGAACTCACTGTGAACATCACCAGACAGGCCATGAAAAACCGCTTGCGGCCGAGTACGCCGGCAAACCAACCGCTGATAGGCAACACGATTGCGTTGGAGACAAGATAAGAAGTGAGCACCCAGGTGCTCTGATCGTTGGTCGCCCCGAGACTGCCTGCGATGTAGGGAAGAGCCACGTTGGCGATGCTGGTGTCGAGCACCTCCATAAATGCCGCCACGGCGACGACGACTGCAATCAGCCAGGGGTTGAAGCGGGGCCGCCAGGGTGGGGGAGGTGAGGAGGCTGGCCCGGCCGCACGCGCAGTACCCATGGATTGCGAGTCCGGAAGAGATTCAGCGCGGCCTGCCATAGAGTCAAGAAAGAAGTTGTCTCTGACTGCTCCGTGAAACAACAGCCCAAGCCATCTCAAATTGCTCTAGCCGTCTCACCAGTCATCGAACACCAGCACAAGACCCAGGCTGTGATAGATGACGGTCGCGGCAGTTTCGCTTCAACCTTCGGTATCGTTGAGCGTCTGCATACGAGGTTCGAAGTGGATCGCTAAAGACCGGGAGTGGAGAAAGAAATCTCTGCGGACGCTTATGAGAATCCATGAACACTCAGAAAATCAACAGCTTACGATCGACGACTGCAGCCGCGTGACCGGGAACATGAGACCGTTGAACAATTCCGAATTCTTTTTTCGTGATGCCAGCAACTCACTCTGAATCATTTTGCGCTCCAAAACGACCGGTTGCGTGCACACACTCTTTTAACAACCTGCCCAGTTGATGGTTGGAAAAGGAACGACTCACCGACCGCTGTTCTTTTAGTTTATGTGGATGGGGAGGTTAAAAAGTCGGCAGCTCTAGCGAAACTCGCGTCGCAACGAAGAAATTCAAGATTCGCGACGCCAAACAACACGCCAGGCTACCTTTTTTCTGTGGCCGCGGCCCGGTACATCTCCATCATATGATCCACGGTGGGCTGAAGTTGCTGAGGATCACGAATGCAATTCAGCGTTACGAGGCGCACATCCTCAGGCCAGGGGATACCAGCAAAATTGTGGCGTTCCGCTGGCAGGGGTGGTCCGCCGACTGTGCCTGCCGCTGGAATCACGGCGGGAAGTTGAAGCGCATACATGCTTCCCCCTGCCAGGGTTTGGTGAGGGTATTGCAGGAGCCAGAGGCAGTTGTGCCCATCCGCGATCATGTTCGCGGAGACCACCACCCAAGCGCCGGCGTCCGCTGCCGAGGGCTCTTGGCAGTTCCAAAAGTGCGCCTCTCGCACATAGACGGCAGGCTCGGCAACGCCATATTCGTCAATGAGAACCCGCTGCAAGCCCCGATGTTGGGCCCACTGTTCGACCTCCGGGAGTCCCTCCCTTCTACTTTCCCTATCTCAACTCGCTGAGCTTGGGCCGGCCGGGGTATACGCTGGTTAGCGACTCCAACCTCGACGTGGACTTAGGTCCAGGCCTGGCATTCACGCTGGTCTGATCGAGTAGCGGCGCCCTTCGACGATGGCGGAACCTCGACCGACCAGTGGGATTGAGCGACCATTCGCAGACCGTCTTTCGGCTTCCGAGAATTGGATCCGTCAGAGATGGGCAGGGAGTTCTAGCATGATGTCAATTGACCTACGTCAATGAGGTCTTTGCCGTGATGCGAGTCACCCACACGGGTGACCGTATACAGCAAGGGAATCGCAGAACTGCCTCGTACACTCTGATTCGGGTCGTAGAAGAACTCTTCCTCGTTTTCGCGGATGGCATTCAAAGCCTGGATCACATTGCCTCGTTTCATTCTCTGTCCACTTCGATGGCAGTACTCTCTCGGTCAACACCTCCATGATGGTGAGTGCCTGGAACCGTGGTCCATCCGCAAACTGGTCGGTCACAGAATCCAGGATCTCACCTGGTTCGGGAGCAGTAGCCCGGTGGGTGAGCTTCCGTAGTGGCTTATGGCGCAGACGCCGTTAACACACGACCCTGCTCCACGGAAAAGCGCTTCCTCTTCATGGCAAATCCCCCTTCCTTGGGTGCTAGATTTTGCCGGGAACGAATCTTCAATTTGTCAGAAAGCGGGAAGCCGCCCGGAGGTCGGTCAAGGAAAGAAATCGTCCACATCCAGCAGATCCAATTCAGAAGCATCCGTTTCCGCACATACCGGATCAGGAAGAGCTGGGAATCGGAAGCGTGCTGAATTCGTGCAATATGCAATCAAACATGCGATAATCTCTCCCTTCGGCGAGAAAGTTGACATCGTCGGTGCCGTCAACAGCGGACGGGATGGAGGAGCGGAAGTGCAGCCTCTGATCCCGCCGTGCTGCTGACCGATATATCTATGCCAGTTCTTGGCGGCTTGCAGGCTGCTGCGGTTCCGCCAATCTCCGAGCCAACGCCCTGTTCCTGACGGATCATAAGGCCAAGATTTCTGCAGTCGATGCAGTAGCAGTATTGGCCTTGCAGCCGTGGGAATCCAACGATTCTTCGGGAGTAAAGGTAATCACAATCGGGGCTAGTATGAGACCAAGACCGATCCTCGCAAGTTCGGCTCTGCTGTTCCTGCTGTGGTGCTCGGCTTTGCACGCACAAAAGGTGAAGGTGGAGTTCGACAAGACGGCCGACTTTACCCAATACAAAACATATTCCTGGATGACACAAGGTGCATCAGGCCACCCCTTTGTCAAGCTGGACATTATCGGGGCCATTGACAACCAACTGGCCGCTAAGGGTTTGAAGAAAATAGACGGTGGCGGGGATTTGCTGGTGAACTGTTACGGCTCGCTGAGCGAAAGCATGAATGTCTCTTATGACGTCGATGTTTACGCAATGCCCAACCTGGATGGACCCGTCAATTGGGCGAATGGGACTCCCCGGCCAGGCAACAGCACAGCCGTCTATGTCGACAAGGGAACCCTGGTGGTCGACATCGTAGATAGGCGGGCCAAGCAACTGAAATGGCGGGGAACCGCCAAGGCAAAGCTAGCTCCGGAGCAGCAGGAGAAATCATTGGAGATCATCGAAAAGGCCATAGCAAAGATGTTTAAAGAGTATCCCTAGCAGGAGGCTTTAGAGCAATGGACGGGCGGTGGCAGTTCGAGGAAATCCAGCAGGCCACGAAGACCTTGTTGACAATGACTTTGGTGTTCGTGCTGATCTCCGCCAGGGGGGCGCTCGGGCAAACATCCGGAACGGATCAAGAGATCGATGAGGTCGACGTAGTACAAGTGCAAGCTACCGTCGATCAGGTGGACCTCGAAAAACGAAAGATCACTCTCAGGTTCGACGACGGTAAGAAGAAGACCTTTAAAGTCGACAAGCGCGTACAAAATTTTGATCAGGTCAAAGTGGGGGACCATCTGAAGGCAACCTACACAGAAGAGCTTGTCGTCACCTTCGGCAAGTCTAACGAGGCCTTGGGATCATCCAGTACCAGCGCCGTGAAGCTTGCACCCAAAGGCGCAAAACCCGGGATCGTGGAGGCTGACGTAAATACGCTGAGTGGAAAAATCCTGGCTGTCGATGCTCAAAAGCGTCGCGTCATGATCGAGGAGCCCGATGGCAAAAAGAAGACCCTCCGGGTCAGCAAAAAGGTGAACGATCTCGATCGCCTGAAACCTGGCGAGACCTTCGATATGGCTTTGACGGATTCCGTGGCAATCGAGATCGTCAAATGATCCATAGCAGCTCCCCCTGGATGAAGGCTGGCGCTTCCGTAGGCCGAGCGGACGGTGGCGTGACTCTGGTTGGGCCGTAGACGCCTCTAGTCGCTTTTCCGGCCGCGCCTGTTCCTGGCGTTGACCCCTCCTGCTCTTTCTGCTACTTGCTGTGCAGGAGACCGTTCGGCATTTTGTTGTGCTGTTTTCGGAAGCATACTGAATTGGTCGGCTACGTGCTTGCGACCCGCAGGTTTTGCAAACGCAGCGTGGCTTGGCGTGCGGTTTCCCTGACCAGCGGATCGGCATCGGTGGCGCATCGTTTGAGTTCGTGAATGAGCGTGGTCAAGCCCAAAGTGCCGATAGCGTACGCTCCGCATGATCGCAGCCAGGGGTCGTCGCTGGCCACCAACGCCGCGGCCGCTTGTTCCGAACTGTCGATCCTGACGGGTACGACCCGGTTTGCGATACCTGCGCGCTCGGCCGCGCTCACCTTCCCGTCGAGAAGCGGAACCAGCAGCTCGCGAAGCTGGCTCTTCAGCACAGTATCCAGGAACTCCAGCGCGTTGTCGTGGACCGTCAGGCTCTTTGACTGCAGGCCGATGTAGGCACTGCCGAAATCGTGGTGCGGATAGAGCAACTCCAGCAGCCGGAAAATGCGCTTTATCTCCTGTTTCATCGACTCAGACAAGGTCTCTGCCACTGGTGATTCGTTGCCCGTCATCGTGCCCAGCCTCTCGACAATCTGATAAGAACGGTAATGCCCCAGGATCTCCGCTGCCAGCGCCGTCTCCAGCAGCTCGGCATCGCACTTAAACTCAGGGTGTTTTCGATGGAGACTGGTCAACGCCGAGAGGACGTGCATGCGAAAACCGGTATCGGTATCTAACAGGTGCTCCATCAATGCGTGCGAAGCGGACTGCGTGCCCATGCTTCCCAGCAGACTGGGGATTTCGCGCCGCACAATGATCGGCACGTCAGGGTCACTCATTTGGTCGCGCAGGTGTCCGACAATCGAGTCACCGAAACGCGCCAAAGCTTCGGTGACGTCGGAAACAAAGCGTGCGTCGGAAAGGCGGTCCAGCACCTCCGGCACGAGCCTCCGTTTTCGCAATTTTCCCACAGAGCGAATGGCTTCTCGCACCACGTCTTCGTCGGAATCGGCCAGCAACTGGGAAAGCATCGGCCCGAAGTCGTCCGACAGGATTCCCATCAGACGGGCCGCCTCGGCGCGGGTCCGCGCACCCTCGGGACCGGACTCCGCAACCATGGTGGCCAGCAGTTGACGTGCAGCCTCTAGGTTCTGGGCCTCGCCCGGCCGTGCAAGGAACGCAGTCATGGCAGAGCGGATGGAAAAATCGGCGAAATCTCCCAGTTGCTGAATTCGCTCCAGGGGATCAACATGTGCGAAGTGCGCCAAGTAGAGCAGCGCCTCCGTGCGCACTTCCAGATTGTCGTCTTGGAGCAGGCGTTCCATCTGTGGAAGCACAGCCTTGTCGCCAGCGGCGGCCAGGATACTAATGGCTTTCTTGCGCACATCGGCGGCGGGATGGCTCAGAAGGTCGCGGATGGCGGGGTGTGCCGCTTGTTTCTGGCTCGATTCAAACACTTTCAAGGCATACAAAATCTCTTTCGGATCGGAGGCTGTCAGGTTGGCCGCCAGCACCTCGGTAGTCGAGCGGTCGAGGATGGGTGCTACTGAACGATCCACCTCCACCCGCTGCTCCTTCATGCTTTCTGAAAGGGTGGCTACATATTGCCGACGAGCAACCCACACGGCCGTCAGCCAGCCGCCCACCAAACACACCCCCACCCAGCTCATCTGGCGCGCGGTCAGACCGAGGTATGCGGCAAAAAACAATATCGTGAGACCGGCGATCCCATCGCCCATTCGCCAGATCACGGTGTCTATAAACCACTTCACCTGGAACTTCAGCCGGGCCGGGAGTGGTAGATAAAGCAGTTCGACAGCTGATTTATCGATCGAATAACGCCACACCCAGTCGCTGCCGCGCAGTAGTACAGCAGCAAACAGGCTGCTGGCCACCAGCAAGTAAGCCGAGGCCGCCAGCAACGCCACCGGCAAAGTGAACAGCGCCAGACCGATACCGAAGCGGCGCAGCAGCCGCGACGTCAACAGCAGTTGCACTGCCAGCGCCAGAATGCCGGCGTAAAAAGTGAAGTCTCCGAAGAACGCCGCTAGGTGATCTTTAGCTGGAATGAAATCCTTCGCGATCGCTTTGAACTGCCAACTGATTAGTGCGGTGACGAACGATGAAATCCAGATGACGGAAGCGATCGCTCGCAGGTATGGCGAAGAAAGTACCAATCGCATGCTGTTGAGCAGGTCTTGGGGGCCGGCCGCGTTCCCATCCGCGGAGTCGGTATCGGCCACTGCCTGGTGTTGTTTCCACACAATCACGACTAGCAACGGGCATATGGCGAGGAAAGCCGCCATCCCCAGCAGTAGGCTCTCGGTGCCGAATGCCTTGGCGGCAAGCTTGCAGAAGAAGCCGGCAAAGATCCCACCGGTGATCGCCCCGCTAGCAACCAGGCCGAATACACGTCGCGCCTCGCGCGTGGTTAGGACGTGATTGGCCAGCGCCCAGACTTGGGTGGTGGCTAGCACGCCGAAGATGCCCACCCAGACATAAATCGTTGGGTAGAGCCAGCGCGGCGGGGAGTAGCGAGCTAGTCCCCAAAACAGAAGACAGTTGGAGGTACACAGGACCAGACTGCCCAGGAGTAGGCTGCGCAGGCTGCGCCCGCGAGCAACCCGGATATAAGCCGCTACGACCACGCCCACGGCGAACGCGGTCGCAATGTCCACGTAGGGAAGGCGAACGGCGGGGAAGCGAGAGAGAAACAGGCTGTCGCGGACGACCCTACCGGTCACGTAGGCGGCCATGATCAGGAAAAGGTAAGCAAACAGAGGAACGCCGCGAGCCAGCTCTCCGGGCCGCAGATTCAGCCCATGCTCAATCGCACGCGTCAACGAACTCGTGCCCAGCAACGTTCGAGACCGCATAGTGGCAGCACCCTGACAAACGTGGTGTTCGACAGCTACTGTTCGCCTTGACTACGAATCGTGCTCTCCAGCAGGGGGGATCCGAAATGAGTGTTGTAACTTTGCAACGTCAACGATACCTACGTCAACACAAAAACTCGCAAAAATCACTAGCCACGTATTACCACAGGCGGGTTGGACCCGCATTTTCGGCCTAATGAGCTTACGTGAATAATCACTTGAAAGGTTGCAGTGTACACCTTCCGAAGTCCGGAAAAGATGACCAGGGCGGTAGCATTGAATCGCGCCCGGGGGATAGCGTTGTCTTGCCGTCGCTCAACTGAGCGTGGGCGACCGTGTCCTGGGAGGACCTTCGGGATACGGTTGAACCCAATCTGCCAAATGCCCTGCCGAGGTCCAGCCGGTAGAAACAATCCGGAGTTGTCGGGCAGCCGGGAAGCGAAACCAGACAATTTTCGGGCGAGCGTGAACCTACACGTGTTTTTCTCGGCGAGAACGTTTGTCGGTCGGCAGGCTCTCACGCATCGCGTTGGCGGAAAAACATCTGCGCCAGTTTGCCCTCGCCAAGAACTCTCTGCAGTTCGCTGAACCCGAAAAACGGGATGAGCACCACAAACAAAAGCAGGGTGAGAGTAAGAATTCCCTTCCCGGTACCCCCGCCGAGGTCGGCAATACTCTGGGAGAATGACTTGCCGTGATAGAGGCCAACCCCGGCGTCTTCCAGAATCTTGCAACAGGCCAGCAGGACAGAAAACAAGGCAGACTTCCGGAGTGTCGGGTAGATGAGCGGTGCAGCGTTGGCTTTGTCGCCCAGGTGAAGCGCTTTTGCAATGAGAACGACCTTCGCCAGCGCCAGCGCATTGATGAGTGCGAGACCGTGAGCGAGGTAATCAATGTGCTCCTCGTTCAGAATCACGGATTTGTACACAAGAAACAGGCCGAAGACAACCCACAGATAGAGCGCGATGACGAGAAACTCTTTCAGCTCGTGATAGGCTTTTTCCTTGAGCGTTCGACTGCTTGTACTCACGTCATCTTCTCCGTATTGATGCGGGCCAGTTTTCCCGCAGATCTCCTGCAGCGGAACCTTATCCGAGGCACACTGCTCCAACTCGTGAACCCTTACTTCTCTTTCTCGACTACGCGCGCTCTTTCAGGCGATGACGGCCTCCCTCTTCCTTCTTTAGATCTAGGCGGTCTTCTGCTGCAATTCCGGATTTTGTGCGGCTGCCAGCGCGGTGAAGCTTCCCACAGTAGGGGCCGGTCACGAGGGATCCCGGTTCTTTTTCGTACGAGTCCTCCTTCCCGCACTTCGCGGAATTCTGCCGTTCTATTTCTGTTTGGGTGGAAAATCCTTCATCAACTTCTGCACGGCTTTGTTCAGGTTCTTCTGGTTCTTTTCCTGGTTGGAACTAGGGTCAATCGTCTTGGTCGCATTTCCCGTCCAGACCAGCTGCTTGCTGGTCGGGTCATAGATATCCAAAACAAGAGTTCCCACGTTGATGGTCGAACTCGTCGCGGATCCCATTCCACCCCATCGGACGCCGCCACCCATCCCGTACGCGTTCCATTGCTTTTCCTGATCGACCGCGATCTGATATCCGAGATAAAGATCAGCCTTGTCGCTGTCGGTCTTGGTGAAGCCCTTCGCCGCCATTTGCTCGTCAACAGACTGCTTGATTTCCGCGTCCATGATTTGATTAGGGTGGGCACCACCCTCGATGGGGACCCACTTGTAGGTGTGATATTTGGAAAAATCTGTTCCCGGCATGTAGTTGTGCCGCACTTCTTGACCTGTTGCCACAGTGCAAGTCACGATTGTCATTGCCAACGTTAAGCCGATCCCGACCAATGCGCTCCGCCTCGTTTTTCGCATCGCTTCCTCCTTTCCATTCCTCCTGGGCCGTCCAGTTCTTGCTCGGGCGAGTGAACGACGGCGGTGTGGCTCGCCTAAGCCTCTTTTTTCGTGGTGGCCGGCTCCGGCAAGACTGGAGTCAAACCTTTCGACCAATGCGGGTTAAAGTCCTCCCCACTGAATACGGTTCCGGGGGGCCACAGCCCATTGAGTGTTGCGGTGGATTCTTGTTCCCAGGACCTCGCCGGAAACGATAATATCCCTGCTGCCATTCGGTTATTTCCGCAGCTTCACTCCACGTACTTTTCGGGACCCAGTCAACGGCTGCTAACGCCGCCAACCACCCCCTCCCCCTCCCCAGCTGCGGCCACCTCCACCCCAGCCGCCTCTGCTTCCGCCGGAGCTCTGCCAGTTTTGGCTCTGTGCTACTCCTCTCTGTCGGTTCTGCATTTCGGAATTGAGGTTTTGCGAAGACCAGCCGCCGGAGGAGCGTTCCTGGTTGAAGCTTTGCTCACGCTGCTGGTAACTTGCCGAAGAGGGCTGGGTACCGGTGGGGTGTTGTTGCTGATAGTTCGCCTTTTCCTGCTGGGCCTGCTGCTGCGCTTGCTGCGTGTTCACGTTGCTCCAGGAATTCGTGCTGTTGTTGTATTTTTGCCAGCCGGAGCCATTGTTTTGGTAGACGTTGCCATCATGTCCTGCGTACAAGTCTCCGCTCGAGCTTTTGCCGGCGTATGTATTTCCGTAGCCGCTGGATGTCGCGTAGGCTTTGCCGCCCTGCGAGCCTTGCGCTGAGGCCACGGTTCCCTGTGCGGTCGAGTAGTGTTGCGTATACGCAGACTTGTTGCCCTGTGATACGTAGGATTGGCCCCATTGCGCGGTTGGGCTCGATCCCTGGTGAGTCGCACCGTAACTTCCGGTGTAGGGATTATAGGCCTGCCCCGCACTTTGCCGGCCGTAGGGAGTAGTGACGGAAGCACCCTGTTTGTACGTGCCAGTGTAGGGGTTATACGAGGCCGCCCTGGTCGCGGAACCGTAAGGACCATAGGCGGTCTGCGAGACACCGTAGGAGCCGGTCCGTGGGTTGTAATAGTTGCTGTAACCGTACGCTCCGTAGGGCGTCGGGTATGGGTGATAGACAGGATATCCATAAGCCGGATAGCCTACGTAGGGGGGATAGTAGTAACCCGTGCCGCTGCAGACGATGGCGCCCACCGCCGCTCCCATGACGAAGGCACCGAGATACCCAGCCGTATAACTGGACTGCACCGTTCCGCTCGAAGTCGTCGTCTGCGTGACATAGGTTACGTTGTAGATTGGCGAACTCGGCGGAATGGTGTAAATCACCTGCGGGACGGAAGACGCCGTGGTCCACGGACCCTGGGGCGTGGTGGACATAAACCAGACTCCCTGCAAGCACAGGTAGTAGACGTCGCCAACCTGGATCACCTTGTCCGGCGTGTTGGTTGCGTACTGAAGTGACGTCCCTTCGATGGGTGCGAACTTCGGATCACCCGTGTAGCTCACCTTCGCCTGGGCGGCAGCCGACTTGGGATCAATCTCCATGACTGTAGGGATCTGGGCGATTAATACCGCATCTTTGGCTTCTTCGGTACCCGGCACGGAGGCCAACACGGCGCTTGCCGGGCTGGAGAGCGGAATCCTGGCGAAGTCCGCCGGTAGATCCAGGGAAGCAAAATCCCAGTGCCCCTCCAGGTTCTTGGATCGGAACCAGCGCCCGGCCGCCAGATAGTAGTACTCGTTGCTGGGTGTGTAAACAAAAATGGGACTATCCGTGTTGGTGGCATACACCAGCTGGGTCTGGGGGATGTTTGCGTACACGGGCTTTCCCTCAAACAAGATTACTTCGGCTGGCACGGTACTGTAGAAGATTTTGGGAATAGGACCTCCGGGTTGGGGGGGTGGCGGGATCACCTCCTGCAGGCTTTGCCACTGTGCTTCCTTGGTTACCTTATCCATGTCCTTCGGGAGCGTGGTGGCCACGGACCATGGGCCATGCAGGTCGCCGGCCATAAACCAGCGCTTATCGACGAGCAGGTAGTATTGCGACTTATTGAGATCGAAAAACACAGGCCACTGCGTGTTCACCACATATTTCAGTTTCGTGTTTGGAATTGCCGCAAGAACAGGTTCGCCATCCACAGAGAGCAGGATCGCGGGACTATAGCTTACGAAGATAAACGGCGGATCGTTGTTGAGGTGCACCGTGTTCGCGGTCTCGGTTTTGGGTACATAGGCCACCACGCGCTCAAGAGAGATGTTGACGACTGGCGGCACAAAGGTTCTGAGGAGCTGGTCCATTCTCGCCGATGTCGCCGGGTCGAGATCGGGGAAATACGTGTTGGTGACCTGAATCCCGTAGATTGCGACCATGTGCTTGTCGTGATCGACGTTTGTGGTGCCCTTGAAAGTGGCGGCGCCAATCACCTGCTTGCCACCCGCCGGGGTCAATTGGAACGCCTGCCGCCAAGTAGCATCGGTGAAATCTTTCCAATCGTCGATCTGAGGCTGATACGCGATAAGGGTACCGCCTGACTCGACATGCTTGCGCGGCCAACCCGGATCCTGTGCTGAAGTGAATGCAGATAGGAAGACAACCAGCGAAACCGTTGCGATTAGGACTCTCTTGCACTTCATGGCTTTACTCCTGCGAACCGGCTACTGTTCCACCGGAAACCTGTTGAATCTTCCGCCGCCATTCCGTTTCTGGCAGCGATGGAAGGAAAATCTGGAATCGGAGGCGATTCCACCTCAAAGCCAGAGAATACTTCCGCGACCCTTGCGTGATCTGGCAGGGTCGAAACGGCGTCCACTTCGGCTGTGGTCCGGAGATACGCATGAAAAGCGTAGACCCAGACTCGAGTCTGTCTCGCTCTAGGTTACCGGCGATTTCAGCGGGCGGTCGGTTGAGCTGTCATACCTGACAGCAGTCCGATTCGCCAACCACCATGCAGGTGGTTCACAGCCAGATTTCTCAAGGGCACATCGATCTGGAAGCCCTGACATTTCGAACATCGTCCCCCGCACCGCCAAGACTTACCGTGAAGAAAATCATGAGCGGATGACGAGAAGAAAGGCTTTCGCTTGCCCGCTCGTCCTCAGCTGGCGCGTCGCTCACTGGCAAGATGGTCCCTTAGGAGTGTCACTTCATTCTTAGGTGCCTTGGGACGCAATACGACACTGTCCTGAACGCCAGACAGCCGCTCATGCCATTCTCTCAAGTACGCGATTTGGTATTCCAGGCGCTCCATTGCCTCTTTCGCCAATCGACGGCGGAGGGCAAAGGGCGCAGGATCGGTCCCATCAGAAACGGCTGGCAACTCTGCGAGGGCAAAGGCATCTTCCAACGCTGCCTGCATCCGTTCCGAGGCATGCTCGATCCGATCTTGTAGAAGGCGATCGAGAACGTTCATTCGCACCCTTGTCAGGACTTGCCGTCGCTGTGCGACCGCCTTGAGGAAGGCGCTGTGTGCTTCATGGTCGCGAACAAGGGCTGTACCCAGAAGGTTTCTCATTTCCTCTAATTCTGTGTACGCGCGTTCTACACTTTCATTCGCTCGAAGCCGGTACGCAGGATCGAGCTGATTGAACATCCACTTCATGACTTCCCAGACCCCATAAGGAAGAAGGTTACCGTTCCTGGGTCCCACGGAAGACGTGAGGAAGATCTGAAAACGATACGTGTGGCACATCGCCGCGGCGATGAACCCCTTGAACCGCTCGATCAACTCGAACACAAAGCGCTGATTCTGGCTATTCTGACTGATCGCAAGGTTGTAATGGATGCAGGACCGCAGCCGCTCAAACGGGTCCGCTGCCTCCGCCTGCACCCGCAAACCCGTGTGTACCAGTTCCATTTTTGTTCGTTCGGGTATGAGAAAGGGCGGGTTGAGCGACAGCAAGTTCGTCGAACCCAAAAGCAGGTCAGCTTTGTTCACTACCAGCGCTACGGGCACATGCAGGGCATCTTTGTTGACATCGAAATACCGCTGAAGAATGCGCGTGTATCGTGCTGCAAGTTCTGTCGAATCTTCGTGATGTGTGCTAGAGGAGGCTCCGCCATTGGGCAACAGATCGGGAAAAGTTCGGTCGTCTAAAAGAAACAGCAAGCCTCGAGCCGTTCGTAGATTCGTGAGAAGCTCACGACTGAGGGTTTGTCGGCTTGCCTGCTCTCCGTTGTAGTCGGTGAAGCGTAGACGCATCCAACGCGCAACTTCGGGATCTTGCGCGTCCCGTACAAGAAGGTCGTAACTTGTCGCCTCAGATGTGCTTGCGTTCGAGCCGAACTCCCACTTCTCACGCATCAAGTACGAGAGTTCCTGCAAATCGGACGACTCCACGCACACACCCTCGCGGACGTGTCCACGAGCACAGTTCAGATGGTTGGCAAGAGCACAGAGGAAAGCCGTCTTGCCAACCCCAGGACCGCCAATCAGCATCAGTGGAACGGGAGAGAAACGTGGCTTAACGTCCTTGGGAAGCAAGCGTGGGAATGGCTGCTCTGCGTCTGTCTCACCCCAGGGCTCCTCCCGCAAAGCGAGATTTGCTGGCGCAGCCTTACCCTCTCGCCACGCGGCATAAAGCAGGCCCCGGTGATCGTCCAACGCTTCCGATTCTACTTCTGGAAATTGATCGTAAGCGACTGGCTTGAGCCATCGCCAGGCAACCAGAGCGTCGCCAACGAAAGAGTCTCTTGCCGCCCAGCCCAGGAACGTGGCCTCACAAGATCGTTCGGGCCAGGCGCATACTCGGGCTAAATCATCAGGACTCTTCTTGAGGAGAACGAACACCTGCATCGCCAGAATCTCTGCTGGCCTGGGCACATCCTCCTTTTGAATCTGGCGCAGAGTTGTTTCCGGTTGGAAGCCAGCGGCCAACAGCAATTCGGCTGTCCGTGTGGCAATTCGATATTTAAGCAATTGCAACTTGGGGTTTGAAGTCTCGGACCCTCGACCCAAGCCCATTGCCACTTCAAAATTCACCATCAGGCATGCTTGCCGGTCGCAAGGCGCACCTGTGGCATTTTGTTCCTGATACCGGAGCCACGTCCGATAGCATCGTGGCTCTTCCTTTCCGTCGCAACAGAACAGCGCCGCGAACAACGAGGCATGGGTACACAGGAGATCGCGGAGAGGGGTTCGGTCGCCCAACGAATCCCTGGCGAATTCGGTCTCGATGATGGCACTAAGCTCCCCGGCTAGGCCCGGCCCCATGAGCGGCGTAATCTGTTCAGGAGCCAGAAATTCGAAGAATTCCAGTAACGCAAACGCGTGCGCATCGTTCAATTCAGTCCCATGGTCAACTTGACTTGCCGCGGCAACCGCCGACTTGGCGATGCGCTGAAAGGCGAGCGCCTTCGGGATGTAGATCCTAAGATCTGACATTGTGCCCCTCGTCGGAACATCGAATATCAATTACCCGATAGATTCTGCTAATGGCTTGAGGGTGAGGCAGATGGCAACTGGGCCGCCTTCTCCGGGGAGGCTTTTTGGCCGTACTCGTTCAGCGTCGAGATCAGTCTTTCCGCCGCAACTGGTGTAGGCTCGGCATTCTTGAGCACAATGTCCTTGGCGGACACCTTCTTGCCGTACAGCTTTTCGTTCGCCCCATTATCCGGACGCAGGGTCGAGCCTTCCAGGGACACGCCGCCGAACAGACCGCGGGACCGCGAATAGGTCAGGATCGAGGTTCGCAGGTAGATGTCCAGATTCGCTTGGGCGCTTCGACCCACCGGGCCGGCGCATCCCGTGATGTCACCACCGATCTTCCCCTTGCCACCAAGAATCGACCGAGCGCCTCGCTCGTTCATCACCAAGAGCACAAAGTCCGTTGCCGCCCCCCCCGCCTGGAGCCCGAAGCTTCCACCTTCGAGAGCCATCATCGTGGGTGCACTCCAGGGACTCTTCAAATCATTGCCATTCCTGCAGGACATTACGCCACGCCCATAGCTTCCTCCAAAAATGAAAGCACCTTTGACGACGGAAGGTATGACAATGACACAATACGCCTTTTGAAGGAGATCTTGCGGTATACGTGAGTGTATGCCCATGGCCTCCTTAACCACTAACGCTGAGTTATCGAGACGATCCTCGACCTTGGATTTGGTTACGGCATCCATGCGGGGTGCGTTCCCGAGCAGCGCGGCCGCGGTCGCAAATGCTGCGAGCACAAGCCCCAAGCGGAAGCGGATACCACCCAGAATGTACGGATTGAGGCCCATGGCACCCTCCTTTTTGCAAATCGGTCTTGCCAGGATCCGGCCCGTGAGTTGCCTCCCCGAGACTAGCGGGTTCCCGGTCGCGAGTGAACTGTCATATTTGACAGTGGATTTTCACATCTAGGCAGAAATCATTCTGACAGCTTATAGCCCTACGGCTTGCGGTGGGACAATGCGCGTGGCTTCTCTGATCCTTATATCTCAATAGCTTGCCAGCGGAGGTTTATGTTCTTTCTGTGATGTCGGTCACAGATCAGTTCGAAGCCCCACGTCCCATTGTCCGAACTCTGCCACCCCGATAGAGCAATCCCCTGGCAATCACACGCCCCTAGCACCCAGGTCGCTGGGCGAGCGCTCCTCTACTCGGCTACTCGGAAAGGGGGCAGGACGCCAATTTACCTCGCGACAAGTTTGAGCAGACCAAAACTCTCCGGCACGTGAAAGGTTTTGCTCATTGTAGGCCGCCACAGGACTTCTTTTGCATCTGCCGGTGGTCCCTCAGTGCGGAAAAAGTTTACGCGGAACTGCTGTCCGGCAACTGGTTCCGGAATATCCAGCGCCTCAAACGGAATCCGCATCGCCGCATACCAGATGTGTTTGGATTCATCAATTCGTGCGGCGTGCTCAAAACCCGAGTTCCAAACCCAGCCGTCCTCGTGGTGCGGGTTTTCCAGGTTTATGTCCAGATCGACCCACTCGTCTTGCGGAGAAATTTCGAATTCTTTGTATCGCCTGATGTTCTGAAAATTTGAGCCGATGAAGACCTCAGCCACATTCCAGTTCCACAGCTCATATGTCTCATGCTCGGCGTCCGGCCTCGGATTAAGGTACAAATGTTTGTAGGGGCAAATAAATAGAAAGTAGATACTGTTCTTGGTCCAACGCGAGCGCACCTCAGTCCGGTATTCGGGTTCAAGCCGGCCCTGGCTATCCACCTCTGCGAACACCGCATGGGGGTTGCTCCAGAATGGCGAGGCCGGATCGGTGTTCACGCTCACATCAGCTTCTGCTTGCGTACTGTACATGACACCTTCCGTGTGCAATGGTTTCGCACCTAGCAACCAAGACGACAGAAGCAGTAAGCTGGTAAGCGTCAAACGCATGCTAGTGCTCCAAAAGTTTTCAGAAAGGTGCTCACGAGTAACAGGACTCTCTGCTCCGGGCGCTTAGGAGCAACCACCTGCCAAAGCCAAAATTTTGGTCGTTCTCGCCCGAATGGCCGATTCAGGCGGCCATCGAGAGATGAAGCAGGCCAGCCGCGTTGTCGTAGTACACCTTCTTCAGAATGGAATCGGGAAGTTCGATTCCATAGATTTTCCAGCGGCCCTGCGGCGGAATCCTGGCTGGAGCGTAATCGAAGTACTCGTCATCCGTTTCCAGGAAGCGGTAGTAGATCTCGTATAGCTGGTCATTGAAGACCTGTTGCGGAAATTCGTCGCCGTGGGGCGTGGCGTCGGTGCCGAACAGGATACGGTCCTGGTATTTGTCGAAGAAGCGGCGGGCGGTTCGCGGTTGACGGCCCAATTCTCCGATCCGCGCCGCAATGTCGACGCTCATGTTGGGGAAGCGGTCCAGGTTTTCGGCGACGTTTCCCAGGTCTTCGGCAAAGTTGCCCACGTGCAACACCAGAAACTGAGTTTTCGGATGCTTGGCCATGACGCGATTGCGCGCTGCCAGCAATTCGGCATTGCTGGAAAAATCATGATCGTAAAAAGACCAGTCAGGATGATTATTCAGTTCTTCATAGCGTTCGTTGAAGCGGTCCGTAGGCGTGAAGAACGCGATCGGGTCGGAAACATGGATGGCCACGGGAAGATTCAGTTGTCCACACGCATCCCACATGGGATCAAATCGGGAATCATCGATCTTGACCAGCGTGCCGGAAGAGATGTTTTCGCGCAGATACAAGCCTAGCGTCTTAAGGATTTTCAACCCCTTCGCGCCATCACGCTGGGCCTGGGCGATGGCCTCGGCCTGAATCTTCGGATAATTCGGCTCCTTGAAACGCGAATAGCAGGGCTCCGTGAAGCTGTAGAAGCGGCCCGGGAAGTTCTTGTCATAATTGTTGACCGCATCCTCCAGACCGGCATAGAAGCCTCCCGTCAGGTTCACCATGGCCCGAAGATTCTTGCGCTCCATGACTGCCAGCAGTTCTTGTGGGGTTCCTAAGTACCGGCGCTCGGCCGCGATTGCGACTCCATTTTCGGATTTCTTCGATTCCGAAATGTGGGTATGAATATCAATTGCCGGGTACCGCGCACGCTCGACCCGCGTCTCCCGTACGTGCAACATGCTCTTGGGTTCGTATTGGGAGAGGGCCAACGGCATGCTGCCGGAAGTTGTTGGGGAAGACTGGCCCGGCATTGAATTCTTCTTTTCCTCCGCACCGGCCGGGTAACCGGCGGCGCCCAGCAAGACTCCCGCTCCATATAGCCACTGCCGACGATTGATCAAGAATCCTCCATACTATCTGAGCTCTCAGGCTCCAAGTGATCCTGCAAGGCAGGGTTCAGTAAGGCCGCCGAATCCTTATCCAGGTAAACGAACGTATTGGGATGTGTTCGCAGAATCGATGCCGGCGCCATGGGACTTATCTCGCCATGGAAGCACTTCCCTACCGCCTGCGCCTTGCGGGCGTCGGGAACGACGGCGATGATCATGGTGGCGTTAAGAATCTGGCGCACAGTCATGGACAAGGCTCGCCGCGGCACCTCATCGAGACTCTTGAACCACCCTTCGCCCAGTTGTTGCCGGCGGCATGGTTCATCCAATTCAACCACGATGTAGGCCTCGTCGCTGTCGAAATCGGCTGGCGGGTCATTGAAAGCCAAATGGCCATTTTCGCCGATGCCCACAAATGCGACATCGATGGGCGCCTTCCGAAGCTCAGCCGTCATCTCCGCGATGACTGCGCCAGGATCCCGCTCGCCATCCAGCAAATGAACGCGACGGATGCCCACCTTGTCTATCAGGCGTTCACGCAGATATCTTCTGAAACTTGCCGGGTGCGTCGGCGGCATGTTGAGATACTCGTCCAGGTGAAACATCTCCACCCTCTTCCAGTCGATATCCCGTGCCTTCGTAAGCTGCTCGAGGAACTCAAATTGCGATGCACCGGTGGCTACGACAATGCGCGTGCAACCGCGCTCAGCAATAGCATGCCGGATGGTGCTCGCTGCTTGCTCCGCCGCGGCTCGCGCCAGGCAATACTTGTCGGGAGACACGGTCAAATTCAACTTCTCACCTCGAATCTACGGGACAATCGGAACGCGCAGCGCCGAAGGGTGCGCCGCGTCGTGAAACACGATATTCGTGGCGGAAACTGAATTCTTCGCAGTGCCCGGCTCTTCCCCGGTATTCGGATTCCTTTCGAAACGAGGAAAATTACTGCTGCTGATCTCCAGGCGTATCCGGTGACCTTTCCGGAAGAGGTTGCTTGTTGCCCACAAATCTACGGTGAATCTGTACAGCTGGCCGGGTTTCGGCAACTCAGGCTTCTCAACCGAGTTGCGGTTCCGTGCACGAATGATTCCCTCTGTGAGATTTTGCGCGAGGCCGTCCGGGAAGACATCCACCAGCTTGGCGGTGAAATCCGTATCCACGGCGGAGGTGCTGGCAAAAAGCTCGAGCGATACCGGCCCAGTCACTTCAACGTCCTCGGTGAGGGCCGGGGTACTGTAGACCAGCACATCATTTCGCGCCTCGACGGCGCGCTGGTCTCGCGGACCAGGCAGCAGGTGCATGGCATCGCAGCACAATGGCCCGCCTACGGTGGGAACCGGATTTTGAGGATCGTACACATAGTGGTCGGCTGATTCGGAACCGGGTGCTGTGGTTGAAAGCGAACCATCTCCCCTTAAGGAATTTGCCCGCCCGGCCGAATGCAGATGATACGTCCTGTTGCGGGTACCCGGCGGAGGCCAGTCTTCCTCCTCTTGCCACTGGTTAGCTCCCATCACGAAGATGCGCACCCGCTTTCGGGTGGAGAACTCGTTCTTGATGTTCCTGAACAGGTAGTCGTACCACGACAAAATCACCTGACCTTCGTCGAATGGCGCGCTCTCGCCAAAGTCAACGTCTCCGATTTTTCGGCCGGATCCAGCATGGCCCCCAATGGCGACGAGCAAACGTTGACCATCCCGTGCTTCCTTGCTGTCTGCATGCAGCTTCATTCCGATGTAGTTGCGCAGTGACCCGCCGAGAAAAATGTCGTACCATGCGGTAATCGTCAAGGAAGGAACCGCGATTTCTGGGTAGTGTTCTTCCACCGAGATGCGCTTCCAGTATTCGTCATAATAAGGGTGTTCAAGCCAGTCGAGAAAATACGGGGCAAGGACACGAGTCAAATCCCGGCCTGAGGAAGCCGTCGGCAGGGGAAAGAGCGAATAGGCACTGATGGGAAGCGTCCAGATTCCGTCTAGTGCGTTGGTGTGATCCCGAACCGCACGGTTCAGTGTGTCCTGCGCCAGAATAGACGTCCAGGATTCATTGAACCACTGCTCGAACGCACCGCCCTGGTAAGTCCAGCCCTCGTGATAATTGCTCGCCGTTACCGCTGGGCAAATGCCGGCAAGATGCGGCGGGTGTGCAATGGCGGTCAGCATCTGGGTCGCGCCCACGTAGGAACCGCCGAACATGCCCACCTGGCCATCCGAATACGGTAAGCCTGCCGCCCATTCCACCGTGTCATAGCCATCATTCGATTCGTGGATGAAGGGGTACCACTCCCCTTCCGACATGTAACGCCCGCGCGTGTCCTGGATAAGCACCACGTAACCGCGAGCTGCCGCTTTCAACCCAAAGCGCATGTCGCCGGAATCTCCCTTGTTGTAGGGAGTACGTTCGAGAAGAGTGGGAAACCTGCCTGCGGCTTGCGGGCGGTAGACGTCAGCACGCAGAACAATGCCATCTCTCATTTTGGCCGGGACGTCATTCTCGACCACAACTGGATACGAGTCGAGCGCCAACAAAGAAGGCGCCGCCAGCACCAAAGTCAGTAACTCGGGGCACAACGACATAATTCTCGATCGCACGCTCATATTCCCAGAGCAGTCTCGGAAAGATCGGTCTCGATCATCGAGCGACGCCAGTAGGCGTCGTCCACAAATCTCGCATAAACTTGCCTTTCGGCGGCGCCAATTTAAACATAAATGGAAAGTGTCGGAAAGTTGCAAGAAAGCAAAATGCCATAATTTGCCAGGCAAACGCGCCTGCCCGGACCATAACGAACCCAGCCGTGGGCGGGAGCCGTCTGCTTTGAACTGCTGGGCTCGTATCCTGGAAGTCAATCTCACCGGGACCTTGCGCGCATGCCAGGTTTTCGGGCGCGCCTGACGAATCTTCTGCCCCCAGCCGCAATCATGTCTCGGGCGGATGGTCCTGAATCGACTCGTTCGCAGCATTCCAATACTGCTTCTTGCCAGACCAATATGCTTGCGTGGCCATGATGCACACTAAGGAGTGCGAGAAACCATGATCCACCGTGGCGTTGGGCGGTTTTCGAGCCCGGATTGCCTCTATCCAGTTCATCATGTGAACCACGCTGTCATCGTCTGGGCCAACTGAGTTCGGCGCCGGTGCTTGGGGAACGTGCACTACCTGAGCCTGTTCCCGGGCCTGCGCAACCAGGGGAACAGCGCTATAGGCTGGACCAGATTCATACGGATCAAATTCCTGCCTTCCTCCTTCCTTGGACACGACGAAGAGCGATGCGCCTTCGCCTCCATAATTCTCGATTGTGCCCTCGCGTCCTTGAATTCTGGAGAAACTGCGATAGCTGTTGCCGAAGGTGGTTTTATAGGTATAGAGAAAGCCTTTGGGGTAGGTGACCACCGCGGTGCAGGTATCCGGATTTTCCCGGCCGTCCTCCCACACAAAAACACCCCCGCTCGCCACCACGGCTTCCGGATAGGTCTCGTCAGTCCAGAGGTGGACGAGATCGCACCCGTGACTTAGCCACTGATCAAAAATGCCCGAAGAGAAATCCCTATAAAGACGAAACTCCAGATAGACGTGAGGATCGAAGGGACGGTAAGACTTGCCGAGCAGCCAGCGCTTCCAGTCCGTGTCCTGCTCGCGCAGCTTCGACTTGCGCTCGGTCATCCAGCGCTTCCACTCCGTGTTGGTATCCATCAGCATTTCCTGGGAAATGCCGACGTCATTGGGCACGAAGCGCCAGCGCTCCTCGTTGACGTTCCATTCCTGCTCAATATGGACGATCTTTCCGATCCTCCCCGAACGAACTAGGTCGCGGACTGCCAGCGGATAGGGCTCGCTGCGGTGCTGCGTTCCCATCTGCACTACCTGCTTTGACTGCTTGACCGTGTCGCGTGCTTCCTTGGCCTCGTCAAGATCGTTGGCGAACGGCTTCTCGACATAGCAATCCTTGCCCGCGCGCACGACCTCGGTACAAAGCTTGGCATGCTGGAAGTCACCGGTCGCAATCATCACAGCGTCGATGTCTCTATTAGCCAGCATCTGCTCCGAGTATTGGTATTGCTTCGGCTCCACGTTGAACGCCTTCTTCACTTGTGCCGCGCGCTGTTCCCGGGCCACACTCCACAGATCGCAGACAGCCGCAACTTCCACGGGCGTTTGCTGGGCAGCCAGATGGGCCATACGTACGTGGCCGAAGCTTCGTTGCCCGCATCCCAGCTGGCCGAGAACAATGCGGTCGTTCGCGCCCAGGACGCGCGCATAAGACCTGGCCGTGCCCTTCACCACCGAAGCCGTCAACAGCGACGCGCCCGCCTGCCGGATAAAGGTCCGTCGATTCATGGGCCTCCTCGAATCAGCACTGCCCTAGACGTCCTGCTATGTGCCTGCCTGCGGTCTGAAATCTGTGGGCCGGCACGATCACGCTTCTGAGCGACAACACGCCGTTGTAAGACAAGCACAGGGAGAGCGGTCGTCATTATGGACGCGGCTGTGCATCCACCCGAATCTGCCCTTCGCTGTACCAACCGTCGGGATCTCGGCCGGCAATCGCGAAACGCACAGCAGGTCTGCCGGTCCTGGGATCAAGCATGGCAACCCGGAAATCGTAGGTGCCCTCCGGTAGGGTGTCAGGGACATAAAGACTGCCATCGAAGACAGCATCGCCCGGAAACCATTTTCTTACATCCACAGGAACATTGATTACGACGCTGTCTTTTGTCGAGCGCAATTGCAGAGCCAGCGGATAGTTGGTGTAAGCGGGAGCGACACCGGCATTCAGCCACCACATGTGGATCGGCATCATAGAGCCAGCCACAACGCTCTTGGGATATTCCAGCCGGCGCAGCAAAAAGCGGTATCCCATCTTTTTTTGAAAGCTTTCGAAGTCACCCTTCCAGTCTGCAGGTATGGGCGAGGATTTGAGATTTACTGACGTAACGTGCCAACGCAACGCCTGTTCCAAAATATAGTTCACGTCGAACTGATCTCTCTTCCATTCCGAAACCGTGCCACACACTTCTAACGACACCGGCCGCTGTTGCCACACATCCTGGATGTCGGCCCGCACCACCTGTTGGGGATAGATATCCAACATCTCCGGTTGAAAGTAGGGATCGTCAGCCTTCGTTCGCAGATCACCCAGACAATCCAGCCGCCAGCCGGCGCCTCGGCTAGTTCCGTAAGTCAGAGCTTGCTGTTCGTCAAAGTTCATCAGCAGGGTTGTATGGGGAAAAGCGTCGAACCAGATATCGATCAACGCCTTCTGGTAAGGGAACGCAGGCATGTACGGACTCCAGCCTTCACCCCAGTAGCCCACGGAAGAGATGTCCACGCTGTCGAGATAGGGATTTCCGTCGTAGCGTTTCCCCGCTTCGGCCACCAACTCGCCCCAATACTTCAGATAGTGAGGATCAGAGAAATCAGGCTGCCAGATAGCACCATCGTCGTCGCTGGTCTTGTTGGCCCGGTACGCGCCGGACTTTTGATACCACTCGGGAAGCGGATCCTTGTTGGAATATGGCATAAGCCGAATGGCCAGCGTCTGACCGTGCGCCCGCGCTTCATCGAGAGCCAGGTCGATGATGTCCCAGCGGTATTTACCGAGCTCAGGTTCGAGAGCGTTCCAGTACCAGCGGAGATAAGCAATGGTGGTGTCGGGAAAATCGGGTTTGCTTGTGGCCTGGGGAAGCTTGGTGACCGGCCCCACTTCAGACCATTCCAGCGGGGGATTGGTCGCCTGTCCATTGAATCTCTGGAACGTGGTGATTCCCATCCCCGGATTTGTCAGAACATCGTTGATGGGCACCGGACGCACGATCACGGTGTCGCGCTGGGCAGAACAGAGGCAACTGCAGAGTGCGATCAAGGGCAACCACGAAGCCTCTTTCATTCCCAGTTCTCCGCCTGTAAAGACCTATCTGAACAGCCAAGGCACAACTTCCCATCCGATGGTGTCGCTCCACCGGGGCTGTGATGCTCTACTCCGGACGCGCCTCCAGTAGCAAGTGCCCGTCGAACTCAACCGGCAACCATGCGTCGCGACCCGGAACCGTCCCAAGACTCGTGCCGTTGACGTAGTCATGAACGCTATAGTTGCGGTTGCCCAGACCTCGTAGTTCGACCCGTCCTTTCCAGTGCTTGGCAAAGAAGGCGTAGTACAGGTTCTGATCTCGAAGGATAACGTGTGTTTCTGGCAGGTCAAAGCCGATGTCATACAGTTGCCCGAGATACTGGCCCTGGGAGAGCATTTTGTCGCGATATATGCGAAGCCATTTTTCGAAGTCTGCTTCGCGCGCCGAAGTCAGGTCCGACTTGCTTCTTTTCCGTACGAGGGAGGGGAGCACAAACTGGGTACCTATTACGCCTCCCACGCCCATCGTGGACGCGAAGTCATTCCCCCCGTCACTTAGTTCGACGTGATCCCCAAAGAATGGCAGGTCATCTCCCATCAGCGCCTTCAGGGTTTTCGCCTTCGAGCGAACCTGGAACGAACTCGTGGGGTCCGAAGCGACGGACATATTGAAGTACGGCATGGTGAAGAAGGAGTAGCTAGTGCCGCAGGGGCAGAACTCCACCAACGCCCCGGGTTTAACCGATTGCGCGGTCTCGTATATCTCGCGAAAGAAATCCGGCATGGCTTCGACAGAGTCCTCTGGAGAGGCGTGATGGTGCGCGGGATTGTAGCAGGCGGGAGCTCCATTCATATGCTGGCCATCCAGCTTAAGACCATCGAATCCCCAGTCCGACAGGATCCTTCGCACCAGAGCCTTGTGGTATTCCACGACCCGCCGGTCCGCAGGACACAAATAGTAGGAATTCCACCAGGAAATCGTCCTTTTGGAACCATCCTCGTTTAGCAGCACATAATCGGAGTGAGTCTTCAGCAGTTCCGAATCCGACACGGCGCTGAGGGGGGACCACCAAAGTTGCGCCCGAAACCCTTCCTGGTGAATGCGGTCCACCAGGGCCCTCATATCGGCATCCCGATTGGGAAATTTCCCAGGGTCGAGGGCCCAATCTCCCACATTGTTCTGCCAGCCGTCATCGAGCGTGACCCACTTGAATCCCAATCGTTTTACGGTAGGCAATGTGTCGTAGACCTGCTGCGGGCGCACTGTCCGACCGTATCCCCACGCACACCACATGGCACCTTGACCATCAACCGGAGGCTCCGCCGGGCGAAGACCCTGAGCCATCATGAAGCGCCGATACTCAACCAACGTGCGGAAATAGTCTTTCTGGTGAACGGCGACGAAGGTCCGCAGAGTATGAAAACTATCACCCGGCTTCAACACGACCGTGTGCTGCGATTCCACGGCGATCCTGGCGTGAGTGAAATCAGGCATCGATACCGGCAGCGAGACCAACTTCGGGCGCAACTCTACATGTCCGACCGCTATTCCCACATCTCGGCGCCAAACGTCCACCACGGGAGTGCCACCACCGTAGTCACTGGCATTCATACCGAGATAATTCTCTTGCCAGAATTTTGCCTTCAGTGGGACAACCCAGTTTGGCCGTTTCTCATATGAGCCACTCTGGTACGACCAGAATGGCGGAATTCCAGGTTTGTCGTTCGTATTCACCGTGTAACCGTTGTTGACCCACTTCGTGATCGCGAGGCTCGCCCGGCCGGTATTCGTATACTGAACATCGAAAACGGCCATCGTCGGAAAATCGTCATAGACCGTAACGGCGATCGTTTTGGTCAGTCCTCCCGCGTTTCCCGCCACCGTGAGCCGCTGCCCCGTTCCGACACTATCCCTGACGCCCTCGCTTTTTTGTGAGATCAAAGGAAATTGCGCCCAGATCTTTCCCGCCGTTGCCACGCTTTCGGTCACGGCAAAAGGTCCGAGTGGCGTCTCATGGTTGTCAAAACGTGCGATGACGCGGCTGCGCAGGTCGTGATCGAATTCGACTCTCAGGTTGTTTCCTTCAACCTGCGCCTTGGGGCTAACCGGTTCCGCCCCCTGGGCACTCGATGGGCAGGAAAGCACAGCAACGAAGCTTATTCTCGCTGCCCACGTCCGCAGCCTGTGTAGCCAACCGGAAAACTGCGGATGGCTACTCTCGATGGCGAATCGTTTCATATATGGCCACTTTGGCCAGCAACACCACCCAAGTCAAGCAAGGCAACGCTGTAGGGGCGGGGGGCAGCCGACTGATATTTCTCGCCCAGTTGTGTCGAAATTCTTGTTCCAACAAGCCGATGAATGGCAGTGCAGCGCATCTGGCATTGTCACGACCGACCGCGGGTTGGTGAAAGGCTCTTACACTCCCTTTGCCCAGTTGGGATCGCTTCCCTTCTTCAGACGAATGGTGAGGGAACCGTCTGGGTTGGTCTTCTCGTGGCAAGCCCAGCGGACTGGTCTCTGCACACCCTTGACTTCCAATTCAGCACGCAGGATGACCTGTTGTCCGTCTAACCCCCTCGGAAGAATGATCGAAGCCTGACGAAGCTTGCCTGCGAAGGGCTGGCCCGCATCCAGGTTTCCTCCCACCTTGACCCGGCCATCGGGAGTCTCCGCGTAGATACCCAGCACACCAGGCACTCCGGCGACTCCGTCATTGACGATGCCCAGAATCAGTTCCATAGTGTCGTAACGTTTCCTCTGCCAGATCAACGATGGGCGGACGCGATACCCGAGCCTTTGCTCCATCGCGTGCAGGGAATCGGGGTACTTCTCGTAATATCGCCGGACATTCTCGGCCTCGGTCCAGAGGCCAAAGTAGTTCGTGCCGATGTCCAGCGCGTGATAGCCGGCATTCTCACGATAAGGCCGATCCATGGGGCCGCCAGTCCGGTGAGGGTAGTCATCCCCTGACGGCACCTCGTCGTCCGGGCCCACAAATGTGAGCATGTTGGGCGGCAGCTTGCGGAGACAAGCTTGTTCCTCGGCCGCATCTTCCGGGAGCACATAGTGGCGATTTTCACCATCTTCGAGAACGGTAGCCAACCAGGGCGGCCGGTGTCCAAGTTCCTCGATCTGGATCGGCTCATCCATGATCAGACTATCCGAACGCAACCAGCATCCGGAACGCACCGCCAGATCCTGCACCTCCCGATTGCCCACGTTGCTGATATCGGGCTGCGTGTTCACAGCCAGAGGAGTTTTCTTCCACGCTTCGAGCTGCAATTGCGTCATGTGGACGAAGGTCTTCTCGGCTGTCAGATAGTCGGGAAACGGGTTGGGCAGATCATTGGTGTGACCTTCCCCCCACAAGCCATACATCATCAGATCCATGTATTCCAGGTTCGGGTCGCCATCGAAGCGAGCAGCGAGCAATTCATTGAGTTCGGTAAAAGCCTTCTGAAATTCCGGCGAATCGTAGCGTGGTTCATAAAAATCGAAATCAACCCGGTGCACCTTGGACTTATGCCCGATGTTGACAATGGGAACTTTCCCGCGCAAAAACTCCGGCATGGAGAGCTTTTGCGGCTGGATATTGGGACTGGAAAGTTGAATGCGAAAGCCAACGCCTAGATGGTGGCGCTTCGCCGCGTCGAACGTGGCTTCCCAAACCGGGGACAGTTCGAGTTTGCCCGGACTCGTCTGTACATCCCGCCAGTCGCAGCGGATGTACAACACGTCCACAAACGGCAGGGACGCCATTTTCTCTACACTCGCTTCCAGAGTTTCGTTGCCGCATTGCACGGTTAGCGCTGGCCCATTCTCTTCCCACGTATAGCCGACCAAACCCGTCCCAAAATTTCGGATGTGATTGCAGGAAGGCTGCGTGGCAAGAATCGTGAACCAGCCTTCATCCTGCGTGATCCCGAACGGCCCCTGGTCGAGCCGATTCGTCACGGGTGGACTAACGAAATTATAGCCCTCCCACATATGGTCGGGCACATCCGCCCACATAGGTGCGAGACGGCTGCTTGCTGCCAGACCGAGGCCGGTTTTGACGAAGTCTCGCCTGCGCATTACGGATTCCATCCTTTGTTTTTGCGGAGCGCGTTCAGGTTCCTGAATCGAGCTCTCGGCGGCATTCGGCGGCATTACGAGGCGTGGCGGCCGTTGGGACGCAGCGTGAGGGAGCCGTCGTCGTTCAATTTCTGGTGACAAGCCCATCGCACCGGGTAGCGCACCCCTTTCACTTCGATTTCGGCTCGAAGCTTCAATCCCTGCCACTTCGTCCCCTGTGGCAGTACAAACTGAGCTTGCCGCACCTTGCCGGGGAGGGGATAGCCGGCATCCAGGCAGCCGCTCTTTAACGGCTTCCCGTCTCCGCTCTCCACCGTGACCCGCAATACCCCGGGAACTCCAGCGATGCCGTCATTTGCAAAGCCAACGATCAGGCCCAGGTAGCCATTGTCTTCGTAGCTCCAGATCAAGGACGGCCTCACCCGGTAGCCGATCCGGCGATTGATTCGATCGAACCATGTGGGAAACGCCTGGTAGTAGCTCGCCAGGTTCTGGACGCTGATTTGGTGGAAATTCCAAAGCGACCAGTAATTCGCCGCAACATCCATCACGTGCACAATGATGTCATCCGATGGCGAAATACCCTCGTGCGAGGTGACCTTTTCCGGCGGCTGGCCCGGCAAGCCCTGTTCGATCATGACCCCGGTCCAGGGTGGGCGGTTGCTCAAGGCTTCAATCTGCTCGTTTTCGATAAAGATCGTGTCGCTTCGCATCCAATTGTTGCTGCGAACGGTGCGATCCAGGACTTCCGAATTACCCACGCGGCTGTAATCGGGCTGGGTGTTGGTCACAAGCGGGGTTTTGGTGAAGTGCTCTTGCTGCACCTCCCACATATCGATCCACGTCCGTTCCGCTGTTTGATAATCGGGAAAAGGATTGTTACCAAAAGGCCAGGTGTGGCCTTCTCCCCAGAATCCGTAAATGAATGTGTCGATGAACTCAATCGAGAGATTTCCGTTAAATTCCGCCGCGAGTTGCCCGATCAATTCCTTAAACGATTGCTGAAAAAAGGGGTGGTCGTAGCGCGGCTGGTACCGCGAAAATTTGTTCTTCAGGAATCTCTCGCCTTGCGCCGGTGATTCGTGTGGGTCCAGGACCAAGTCAACGGTGGGCACGTTGTCGAGAACGAAGTCCGGGAGCGCCGGAGCGCGCCAATAATCCGGAGCGCTCATCTGAATGCGCATGCCAATCTGCTTATCATTCTTTTTGGCGAGATCGAACACCAGCTTCAGATAATCAGGAAATGCAAGCGGTCCGGGTCGCGGCTGAATTTCCCGCCAGGTTGGGCGAATGTAGAGCTTTTGTCCCAATGGGAATCGGACCAAGTCTTCGATCGCTTGGGGAATGTTGTCTGACTTGATCTCGTCCGTACCCATATCGGCGGTGATGTAGGTGACCAGTCCCTTGCCATAGTTGGGGACAACCTCTTCCGAGGGAGTTGTGGTCATGACCACTTCATCATTGGGAATCGCCGCGTCAGGAGGAAATTGCGGAAACGGACCCTGATTGAGGCGATCCGTCACCGGCGGGCCCGAACCGAAGTCGTATTTACCCCAGTTATGAGCGCGCACCAGCCCGTGCGCTTTCTCCCCCACTTCAGCTGCGGCGGCTGCGAGCGCAACAGTGCTCTTCAGGAACTCTCTGCGGCGCATGAGAGCGGCTCCCCTCGAGGTCGGAGTTAGAAGTGCAGCTTCAAAGCCAACTGAATTTGCCGCTGCGGTATCACCGTGGACGTAATCACGCCCGCAGCCCCGGGTCCATCCGTAATGAAGGGATCCGGCTGAGAGAACACGGCATGGTTGAACGCATTGAAAAATTCGGCTCGAAACTCCAGGTTGACCCGTTCTGTCAGATCGAAAATCTTCCGCGCCGACAAATCTGCCGTGGTCTCTCCCGGTCCCTCCAGAATGTTCTTGCCCGCATTTCCGAAGCAACCGTTGGGGCAGTTGGGAACCGGAAAGTCGCTTACGTTGAACCACAGATTCGGGCCGCGGTTCGGGAGACTTCCATTCCCGATCTGATTGGAGCGCTGCAGCCCCGGAGAACCCGTATTGCTGGGATCAAATCCGATTTGCGGCGAAAAGGGGAAGCCCGAGCGGAACGTAATGATTCCTCCTACGTGCCATCCGCCAAGAATCGCATCGAGCACGCCACCCTGGTTCAAAAATTGCTTCCCCTTTCCCACAGGCAGCTCGTAGTCGACGCTATTCACCCACCGTTCGCGATTATCGAAGTCTGCCAGTCCTTTTTCGGCCGCAATATTGTAGCTGTCTTGCGGCCAGGGAGAATTGCAGCAAATTTCGGGCTGGTCGTTGATCGCCTTGCCGAAAGTGAACGCACTCAGGAAGTAAAGGCCATGGCTGGTTTGCTTCTCGGCCTTGAGCTGAAATGCGTGGTACGTGGAACTTCCGCGATTCTCAATGGACGTGAAAGTTCCGTATTGGCAATTGCCAGTGACGCTGTTGAAGTTGCAGTAGGGCGCCAAGGTCGGATCGTACGTAGGCTGTGGGGTAGCAATCTGATTGAGGTCGCGAAGGACCTGCAGGTGGGTGCCTTTCCCTCCCACGTATCCAGGGCTGATTACAATCTTTCCGGGCAACTGGTATTGGAGATTGAGATTCCACTGGTCATACACCGGCGTGTGAGGGTTCCAGTCCTGACTGGTCACGCCAGCGAATGGTGCCTGGCTGGGATT
>DASPST010000104.1:0-117500 GCA_035623795.1 Terriglobales bacterium | reverse complement strand
AAGAGGGTTGGTCTTCACTACACGCCCATTCCTGCTGTGACTTGCAACCATGCTGATTGAAAATAAAAAGAAATGCCCTGGAGAAGGGCATCAGGATTCTAAAATTTTGTCTTCAGTTAACGCGAAACTGCGGAAGTTGGGCTAAGACCCTGCCCATCGGAGAATCACGCTCTGAAAACAGCGTCTTGGTGTCTCCATCCACTCCGTTCTTCTTTCGTGCCTTGACGATCCTGATCTTCCGCTCTTCCCATAGGATGTCAGCCCAGCGCAGAGCCAGCACTTCCGAACTTCGAAGCGCTGTTGCCGCAACGACGAACACCAGAATGAAGTGCAGTCTGTTCTGCATCATTGACCGCAGGATCGAGAGCGTCTGAGCCGGGGTGATCTTGATCGCCTTGTATGCAGTGCGCGTGCTGGTTTTTAGACCTTCCACTGGGTTCTTTGCGGCCTTCTTGTGGATGATCCCGATCTTGAAAATTCGGTTCATGATTCCCCGAATCTTCGAGACCGTCGTCCACTCGTACTTATCCTTGTTGTGCAGAGCATTAAGCCACTTCTGGATTTCAAGCGGCTCGATGTCTTCGGCGATTTGGTCGCCCCACTTCGCAACAAGGACGCGGCGCACATAACCCGCAAGGATGGGTTCCGTGTTCTCGGACTTCGGACTAGCTGTCACTTCCGGGTCAAATTCGACCTTCAGGTAGTACTCCGCAAGCTCGTCGAACTTAATCCGGCGCGTGCCCGGATTGGCGCAGTTGATCCTGACGCGAAGTCCAAGGCGATCCACCTCCAACTCCGCTTTGTCGACCGTTGGAAAGTCGGCGACGAGACCAACTACGAGTGGCGTCTGCTCCTTTCCTCCGACACGATAACGAAGTACCCACGTCAATCCCTCCTTCTTCTTTACCTTTTTGAAACTCCCCCGCTGGTATGCCATTAACGACCTCCTTTGCGGGGGCTGCCGCCAGCCATTCTACGACTGGATTCGCTCGTAGCGACGGTGGTCGGGACGACGTTGCCAAGTACCCATGCGCGCAGCTCGCTGAGCAGGTAACGCCAAGTGACGCGCCGACTAAAGCTGATCGGATGCGCGGGGATTACTCCAAGCCGGGAAAGCCTGAGAATATGCTTTCGCGAGCAGTGGAGGTATTCGGCTGCGATGCTCGCATCAACGAAGTGCTCTTGCTGCTCGCGCTGGATGGTTGGGTTGTCTAAGCCGGGGGAACCCGGCTGTGCTTTAGGGCGGTCCACGAAAACACTCCTTGAGTGATGCAGCAAATCCGGCATCGCCAAGGGGGAACAAGCCGCCCGCGTTGAATTCGATTTCTGCTACTCGGTACAGTCGAGCGCTGTAGGGTCGCGCAGCGACCTCTCAGGTCTTAAACGGTACCCAGAGTAATACTGTATTTTTGGGCTTTCTGATGATCGAGAACCCTTCGGCATTGGTCTGACCCACTTCGGCGAGGCGAACCGCACACGGTGAAAATTCCAAATGGGAATTTCAGCCACTCGGTTCGTCCTGAAAACCAGAATCCCTCCCTGATAGTTGCCGATTTGACAGTTACCGACCTCTTTGATGAGGGGCAAAAGCTCCCAGAAGGTGCAAAGAGGTGTGAATGATGGCAATTCTCAAAAACCTGCGCGGGCGGAAGGCACCGCTCAATGTGAGAGACCTCGCCAAGTTACTGGACGTGACGGAGGGGACGATTCAGCGGTGGGTCCGCCGCCGTCAGGTGCCAGCCATCCGTGTCGGGGACGTTATCAGGTTCGATCCGGGCATGCTTGCGAAGGCATCAAAGGATTACCCGGCAAGTACAAGCGACTTTTGCTGGCGATGGCGAAGCACGCGAGGAACGACGGGACCAACATCTACGCAGCCAAGCAGACGCTAGGCGACGAGATGGGAGTTGACCGCAAGACGGTGTACCGGAATATGGACGTGCTGGTCGTCACCGGATTGGTAATCGAAGCCCAGACCCACACGTGCCGCAACGAGTTCTGCCCCAAGGCTGATAGGCACTACACGGAACACGGAAATCACTGGACTCAAGCCTATAACATTGACCTAGTGGCGTTGCAAAATGTCACGCCACTTTTGAAAAAGTCGCGGTCCCAAAGTGTCCCAGAGGTCGCGTGACATTTTGTCCAAGAGTCGCGTCCCAAAATGCCATGCAAATCTGGGTATAGGGAATCCCGCTTCGGCTTCGCCTCAGCTTGGGTCAGATTCAGAATCTTCCGTCCTTACGGACGGAGTAAGCAAGCAAGCTAATCAGTCGTTCGCGACTACGTCGCTCACTGGCGATAGCGTGAACGACAAAACCAAAGACAACCTCGTGGAGCTTACAACCGAAGAACAAAACCTCTTGGACGCTCTGCTACCAGTGCATAACCCGGACATGGAGGAAGACTACACGGTGAAGAGCAAGCTCCACGGGGTGTTGGTTCTCGCTAACGCCATGGACGTAGACCTCGTTGACCTGCTCAAGTACAACCGCCTGCACAAAAAGGGCGCACTGTACATCCGTTCGCTGAATCAGCTAGACGCTGCCCTCTGCGGTTCCGAGCGCGGTGACTACACGCTGGTGAACGAGTACATCGAACACACGCCCAACGTCTGCAAAGAGTGCAAAGCAGCACCCTCGGACAAACGCCCAGCGGGTCACGCTCAGATGCAGGCTCTCTTGGAAGATAAGCGCAAGGCTGAGAAGAAACGGAAAGAGATCGAGGAGAAGCGCGAGTACGTCAGGGTGAACACCGGGTTGTGGGACTACAGCACCCCGGACAAGGCACTGTTCGAGGCATTCCGTAAGCTCATTGCCAAGGGAAAGACTGAACACGGCTTGGACAGGTGGGCACCTAATGGTTGGACGTTGCAAAAAGCCGTGCAAGGTGACGACTGGATTCACCACGTAGCTGTTGTCAGGTACATGGTGAACCGAGATAAGTATTTTGCCTTCGACATATACGAAAACGGCGTGGAAGCAAGCAAGGAATACACGCGAGCCTCAGATCAAGTCGAAAGCTACGACCGGGAGCACGCACAAGGAGCAACAGCATGAAACGCAACAGAAGCAGCAGGTACATGAAACGCCCGGTCACCCTACAAGCACCGGGTGCCCGTGGGATCGGAATGGGGACGTGCTGCATGCAACAGCAAGAAGTGGCACACAGAGGGATTCGTTTGGCGCATGCTCGCCCGGAACCCAGAGGGCTGGTCGCCCACGACGTTGCGGTGCCAACAGCCGAGGAGCGCAGGCGGCGGGAGAACATGCTGGCGCGGGTGATGCTCCTCGCAATAGACCTCGTGCTCTCAGGCGATGGGCTTGGGCTGGAGACCGCCCGAGACCTGTTTCGAGAGGTTCGGCATGCCTACCCGGAGCTTGTGGACGAGTTCCTATGACCCGTGAACGCAGACCGATCCCGCGCACGGCGGGCGACATCCTCGTCGCTACCGACGTGTTCCTTCACAACTTGGAACCCATTACGCTCGAAATGCTGCGTCGAGCGATGGAGCAGGGGCTTGTTCCATCGGGCTTGAATATCTCGGGCGATGACGACCCTATCGTGGTTCTCCGGCTCACTCAGCCTCCTGCCGTCTGACACCCGAGGACACCAGCGCCGTCAATGCCGCGTGGCCAACCAGCGGCTTAGCCCGTCGAGACCCGGAAGGAGAATCCGCTCGTGTCGCTGTTTCATTCACGTCTAGCCGTCACTTCAAGCGTGTGCCCGCTGCCGCCCAGTTCCCCGACACGCACGGATACGCTGCCGCCTCGCGAAAGATGCTCGTAGAGATCCGTAACAACCTGTTTCGCTGCCTCGTCCGCTGTCGCGTTCCACGCATGAGCCGCCCAGAGCACCTGCACGGTTAGCATCGTGCTCCGTTGCTCGACTGCATCGGACTTGGCGCGTCCCTTATCGGCTGGTTCCATCACAGTTGCCTCCAGAGTTGCGAAATTCTCTCTGAGCAACTCACAATAACGGAATGGACAGCGGGTATTTCAGAATGACCTTGGACGACTTCCGTAAATCCATCACCGCGACCGATCCGCCTGAGGGACTAACTCCTGCCCTCGCCGGACTGTGGTGGGATGCCAAGGGCGATTGGAAGCGTGCGCACGAGTCCGCCCAGCGGGACGAAGGCACCGCAGGTTCGTGGGTGCATGCGTATCTGCATCGCAAGGAAGGCGATCAGGGCAACGCCGCCTACTGGTATCGACGGGCGGGTAAGTCCGTTTGCCGGGAGCCGTTGGATGCGGAATGGCTTAGCATGGTAAAAAATTTGCTGGGATAGCGATTTTAGGAGAGTACGTGCGCTTCTTCGTCGGGATCACAGATCGTGATTGGTTCGATTTCCTGTCCGGTCTGGACGGACTCGATGAAGTCAATTTCTGGCAACCCAGCGGGCAGCAACAGTTCCGTGCCCTTCAGATCGGCGAACCTTTCCTATTCAAGCTGCACAGCCCCGATGATTACATTGTCGGCGGCGGGTTCTACAGCCACTTCACAATCTTGCCCGCAAGCATCGTCTGGCAGGCTTTTGGAGAAAAGAACGGAGCACGGACAGAGGAGGAGATGCGGACTAGGATCGCCCGATACCGACGAGCGCCAAATCCGGCTATCGCTGAAGACTACCAGATCGGCTGCATTCTCTTGGAATCCCCTTTCTTCTTTGATCGAGCCGACTGGGTTCCACTACCGGAGTGGAAACGTGAGATCGTCCGAGGGCGCGGTTACGATTCCGAAGGTGACGGGCGGGAGATTTGGCAGCGAGTTGAATCGCTATTGAGGACATCGAGACGGGCAGTTCAGCCAATCGAAGAGCCGCAACCTCGCTATGGACAGCCAGTGGAGGTTTTGCCGCGCCTCGGTCAGGGATCGTTTCGAATTATCGTTACGGATTCCTACGAAAGGCGCTGCGCCTTCACCAATTCCCCGGTGCTCCACGTTCTCGAAGCCGCGCACATCACGACCCTGCCTGTATTCAACGTACTGTTCGGTAGTTAGGATCAACGGGCAATTCGGATTGGAAATACGGCTGATACATCCATGCAGCTTCAGCAGCAAAATATATTTTGGGTCGCGGAGGTTCTCCTCCACACGGTCAGTGTTCTCGATCAGTGGGCGAGGTTCTTGAACAGCGGAATTCTTCGAATAGGCTTTCTCAATGATTTGGTCGTAATTTGTTGTTGCCAGCCCATACCATCGAAAGGTTGTCATCAATTCGTGTGCTTTTGATGGCTCAAACGGAGCAAAAATGTCTCGTATGAAAGCCTGCACAGTTCCAAGATCGCTCTCACTGATCGCATACTCGGCAATCTGGTTGAGCGGATAACCCTTGTACTTCCCGCTCAGAAAACGATCTGCAAGCATGTCCGCGAGAGCATTGGCGCTTGGCGGCTTCTTGCCTCTAGTATCGGTCGCGTCCATCGACGCTCCCGAACCAAGAAACAGGACTACCTTGCCTTCGCGAACTTGCGTGATTAAGAATTCGGGTATTTCCATTGCCGATCCTGTCACACGGGCAGAACTCAGTTCGGTCATCGCATTCCTCTAAGCTCCCGCACGGGTGAGGTATTCCTTCAATGCCTGCTCAAGGATGTCTTGGTTCGTCCTTCGCTGGGTCGCCCGCAGCGTGCTCAGCCGGAGGTACAGTCCACTGTCAACCTTGAGCGTAAGTGCCACAGGTTTCTCCGTTGTTGTGCTCCCGCCCCGCTTCGCGCTCCGGCGCTTACCCGCACCACGGGCTGCGGTCTTGTTTCCCATAGGCTCACCTCGGAAATGGCAGTATACCCGCACCTGCGTACCTACGTAAGTGACCGGAGCAGCGACTCCCCGAACCTAGCTCTCCTTCTAGCGGGGGGCTACTTGGGAGTCGTTCCCTAAACGGTGTCAAGGATCGACACCCCACGGGGACGAATAATCAACAACTTAGCCGGACGCGCATCCCCGTCCCAGAAACGACCGTTTTAGGTACGATAGTGCTATTTACGTATCTCCGCAAATACGTAGAATAAAGCTGTGAAGATTGCGCTTTACTCTCGGGTCAGCACGAAGGATAAGGGACAGGATGTTGAAAACCAGCTACGCCAGCTAAGAGACTTTGCCACGAAGCAAGGTTGGACAATCGTCCACGAATTCAGCGACAACATCAGCGGCAAAACCAGCGACCGAGAGCAGTTCAAGAAGATGTTCATCGCCGCCTCAAGACGCGAGTTTGATTTGTTGTTATTTTGGTCGCTTTCGCGACTCTCCCGCGAAGGGGCGCTGGAAACACTCCAACACCTGCAACGGCTCACCTCCTATGCGGTCGCCTACCGCTCCCTCACAGAGCCGTACCTAGACAGCCTTGGGCCTTTTCGTGACGGAGTTATCTCAATCCTTGCATGTCTCGCACGACAGGAGCGTGTGAGGCTGAGCCTAACGACCATTGCCGGACTTGAGAAAGCGAGAGCGCTCGGGCGAATTGGCGGGCGTCCGCGACTATCCTGTGACAAAAACAAAGTTCTCAAGCTGCACGCTGCCCGGAACAGCCTCGCGGCAATTTCCCGAGAACTGGGAATCAGCAAAACGTCGGTACATCGGATCGTACAGCGATCCAGACGTACACCCGATACAGGACGGTCACGATGATCCGATGGCTTCGCGACATGCTGCTCATCAACCTCGTCCTCGTGCCGCTGATGGCTTTCCTGCCGCTGGTGTGCATTCCGCTTGTGCGCAGCCCCGAAGGCGCGACAGCTTGGTTCTTCGTCGCGCCGCTGTCAGCCGGGTTCTACGTCTTGGTCTACAGCCAGTGGAGCAGTGCAATGGTCTGGCAAAGAGCGGGCAGACTCAAGCAGTGGCGTGCCGACCACGGCGGGATTTTCCGCACGGTGCCACGAGCCTGCGGTTGGCTGTTCGGAGGTATCTTCTTCTCGTATGTCGCCGAGGCAGCCTTCATGCTCGCCTTCCGGCGAGTTTCCCTCCTTCCGCTCGCAACCTACTCTCCTTTGGTATTCGCTTGGCTTTGGAGGCGGCGGCATGTCTAGGCGCGGGAAGGCCGTGCGCATCACGGATGGGAAAGCCAAGCTCAGCAGGATGACGCCCGAACTTCTGGCTGAACTGATTTCCATACATTCTCAGTGCGTCCTCGACCAGCAGGGCAGGTGCCCGCTGACCGTGTTCGTCCGGCAGCTTTGCTGGGAGATAAACCAAGCAATGGGCTGCGCCAACGAGGAAGACCGTGGGTTCCGCCGCTACGATGAGATGTGTGCCGCAAGACCGCTAGGCAGAGAAAGGTTCGACACGAGAGGAGATGAGGATGAAAATTCTCGACAACAGCGGTAAGCAGATCGGTAGGATCAGTCAGTCGTACTCGAAGGACGAGTCCGTGACCGTGCATGAGCAACGAAATGTCACCACCATCGTGACTCGCGACCGCAACACGGGAAAGACGCGCACCGAAATCCTCGTGGGTCAGTCCCCGTTTGGGAAGGGCGAATGACCGACGACGAACTCATCGCCTCCACGTTCGACGAGGTCAAGACCACGACCGTTAAGATCGTCAACGGCAAGCCATACGTCAGCGACGAGGAGACCATCCGCGAGATGGAGTTCGCGGAGGCTTGCGACGAGTACGTCCGGGCGGCGAGAAAGTTTGAGAAGCTCGACAGGATCGCCAAGGCACAGAAGGGAGTCCCCGACAACCTGTGCGCTTGGTTCGACGCCTTGGAGGAGCAGTACCAAGCCGACAAAAAATTGTGGCTTCTGTTCGTCGGCGCAGATCGCTCCCAGCGCAGCAACCTGATGTACTGCGAGTACCGGAAGATGCTGCTGTCCGGGGGAAAACTTCGCGCCGATGCGTGATCAGTCTGCGGCGGCAGCAGGACGCGTTGAAGCAGGAAACTTTTCCGTACGCAAAGCGAGACTAGCCTTATCGACGAGCTTCCAGCACGTCCCAATCGCAGTAGAAAGCGAGTGGTCGGTCAAGGGAGTCCAGCTTGACGTAGGTCGCCTGACCACGGCACACAGTACAGCACTTCCCTCGCTGATTGCTTTGTGGAATGAGCCGGACGTTGTCGAAAAAGACGCGTACCGAGTCGAGGCGGTCTCCCCAAGGTTCCTTACTGATTTCAGTTCTCATACTCTGCTCTACCAATGATCCTGTAGCGTTAATTTCCAATCAGGATCGGGTTCCTTAGCACTTCGCCGACGCGTGATCAGACTGCGGCGGCGACCCCGAAGGTGTAGCGGTCTTGCATGTTCACCGCGCCGCGCCGCTCGCTGCTTTTTTGCCCACAGCGCCTCGGCGTACAGCTTTACCCGACAAGTGCTAGCCTCAGCGAGCGCACAGGGTTGTAGGCTCCAATTTGATACTGAAGAGACGCTGTTTTATGCCGGACTGTGACTCGCAGTTTGCACTCCTTCGTCGCGATCCCGGCTAACTTCTGTTGAAAGACGGAGCGTTCCGTGTCGTAGTGCTCTCTCCTTCATGAGCGCAAAGAACACTGGTACGAGGATAAGAACGTGGATGGTCGAAGTGATCATGCCTCCGACGATGGGAGCGGCGATAGGCTTCATCACGTCGGAGCCTATGCCCGATTCCCAGAGAATGGGGATCAGACTGGCAAGAACTGCTGTGACCGTCATCAACTTTGGGCGCAGGCGTTGGACTGCGCCTTCGATGGTCGCTGCCTCGATGTCCTCATGCTTCAGTGGAACGCCGAAGGCAAGCCGTTTGTCGAGGGATTCATGAAGATAAACGACCATGACTACACCTGTTTCCACGGCGATCCCGAACAATGCGATGTAGCCAACCCAGACCGCAACGCTGAAGTTGTAGCCTAACCACCATTGGAGGATGAGACCACCCGTCATGGCGTAGAACGTGGGAAAGATCAGGACGGCTGCTTCCGTCGCGGAGTGAAAGATCATGTACAGCAATATGAAAATGACGAAGAAAACCACGGGCAGAATAATCTTCAAGCGCTCGCGTGCGCGTATCTCAAATTCGTATTCGCCAGACCATTTGTAGGTGTAGCCGGGAGGGAGCTTCAGCTTCTCCCGCAGCAAGCGATCCGCTTTCGAGACGAACCCGCCATAATCCTTGGTTGCCAAGTCCAGATAGACGTATCCCGTAAGAAGCCCTTCTTCGTCACGGATCATGGCTGGCCCTCGCGAAAAGTAGACCTTTGCCACTTGAGAGACGGGAATCTGAGCGCCCGCAGGCGTTGCAATCACGACCTGCCGCAAACGTTCAACGTTGTCACGAAAGTCGCGGCTGTAGCGCACGTTGACGGGATACCGTTGTCTACCTTCGACATTCTCGGTGACGTTCTCGCCTCCGACCCCTGATGAGACGGCTCGCTGCACGTCGGAGACGGTCAAGCCATAGCGAGCCGCCTCGGGGCGATCCACCTCAACGTTGACGTAGAAGCCCTCGGCGACACGTTCAGCAAACACCGAACGCAGTTCAGGTATGCCTGCCAGAACATGTTGAAGTTCAGTTCCAGCCTGCTGAATTCCCTCGACGGTTGTCCCCTGAATTTTCAGTCCAACGGGAGTCTTGATTCCCGTTAACTCCATATCAAGGCGATTCTGGACGGGCATAGTCCACGTGTTCGTCAGACCCGGAAGCTGGAGCTTCTCATCCATTTCGCGGATGAGCTTCTCGTAGGTCATGCCCGGTCTCCACTGCTCACGCGGCTTCAACATGATGGTGGTGTCATACATATCGAGCGGAGCGTTGTCGGTCGGGCTATTCGAGCGACCTACCGCGCCAAAAACAGTCTCAACCTCGGGGAAGCTCTTAATGACGCGGTCTTGCTCCTGAAGAAGTTGCGAGGCTTGGGTAATGGAAATTCCCGGCAAAGCGGTAGGCATGTACAGGGATGATCCCTCGTAAAGTGGCGGCATGAACTGGCTGCCAATTCGCAAAGCCAAGGGGAAAGTCAGCACCAAGAAGATTAGGTTGAGGAAAAGCGTAGTTTTGCGGTAGCGGAGACAGAGCTTGAGCACAGGCAGATAGACAGCCTGCGTCCAGCGGGAAAAGGGATTTGTGGACTCTGAGCGTAGATGCCCACGAATGAAAATGAGCATGAGGACGGGCACAAGCGTCACTGCGAGGATGGAAGAAAACGCCACTGCCAGCGTCTTCGTCCAAGCCAAGGGGCGGAACATCCGCCCTTCTTGCGCTTCGAGCAGGAAAACAGGAAGGAAAGAGACCAGAATGATGAGAAGAGAGAAGAAAATTGGCGAGCCGACCTGCTTTGCTGCCCCGATAAGAATCTTGCGTCTCTGCTTCTCGCTTACGTCGATGGTGCGCTCACCGTTTCCTGAAATGCCGTACTCCGACAAGTGGCGATAGCCGTTTTCGACCATGACGATGCTGGCGTCGATGAGCACTCCGATTGCGAGTGCCAGACCTCCAAGCGACATGATGTTCGAACTGACGTTGAGAAAATACATTGGGATGAACGACGCGATTACTGCGATGGGCAAAGCGAGGATCGGGATCAACGCAGAGCGAAAGTGAAAGAGAAATGCGATGGTCACGAAGCTGACGATAACCGCTTCTTCTAGGAGATCGCGTTGCAACGTTGCGATAGAAGCCCGAATCAATTCGGAGCGGTCGTAGCCTGATACGATTTCCACGCCTTTTGGAAGAGTTGGCTTAATCTCGTCCAGTTTCTTCTTCACGCCGTCGATCACTCGCAGAGCGTTCATTCCGTAGCGCATCACAATGATGCCGCCTACGGTCTCGCCCTCACCGTTCCACTCAGCTACGCCCTCACGAATGTCAGGGCCGAAGGTGACGTTCCCTAAGTCCCTCACCAACACAGGAGTGCCGTTCTTTGTGGCGACGGGAACTGTTTCAAGGTCTTGAAGGGAGCGCAGGTAACCCAAGCCGCGAACCATATACTGCGCCCCGCCCATTTCCAGCACACGTCCCCCGACTTCGTTGGTGCTGTCACGCACCCGGTCAATGACCATCGAAAGGGGGATGTTGTAGGCACGGAGCTTGTTGGGATCGACGTTCACTTGATATTGACGGACGAATCCCCCGATGGAAGCCACTTCCGCCACGCCTTGAACGGTTTCTAGTTGAAAGCGCAGATACCAGTCTTGCAGGCTTCGCAAGTCGGCAAGGCTGTGCTGGTGAGTGCGGTCGATGAGCGCGTACTCGTACACCCAACCTGCCCCTGTGGCATCCGGCCCGATCATCGGTGAGATGTTTTTCGGCAGGGTTCCCTGCAACTGCTGGATGTACTCCAAGACGCGGGATCGTGCCCAGTACAAGTCCGTGCCGTCCTCAAAGACCACGAAGACGTAGGCATCACCGAACATCGTCTGCGCCCGAACTGCTTTGACATGCGGTGCCGCGAGAAGGGTGGACACGATAGGATACGTGACCTGATCCTCGATGATGCTTGGTGGTTGCCCCTCCCATGGGATGTGGACAATCACCTGCACATCGGAAATATCGGGCAGCGCATCAAGTGGGATGTTCTTAATAGACCAGATGCCAGCCAAAACGAGCAGCAACGTACCAGTGAAAACTAGGAACCTGTTCCGTGCGCACCACTCGATTACGAAGGAGATCATGGCTACATTCCCCCTTCGGCAATCAAACTGAGTTGCTTCACAGCTATGGGCGTGCCGTTCTTCGTTGCTGTTACCGTGATTTGCCAAGTGCCGCCGTTTTCCAGCTTCGCTTGACCCTCGTAGACTCCGTTCCCCTTCTCGTTGAGTTGGTTCACAACGTTCATCGCAGCCATGCCCATCTCTGGCATTGCTGCCATGTAGCTGCGCACGCTGACGGATGCGCCCGTGACAGCAGAGCCGTCCGCTGACTTGAGTTGCACGCGATATAAATTCGTTCCTTTGTGCGGAGGTGATGGATCGGTAGTCATTTCGACTTGGACTGCTGCCTGCCCTGTCTGACCGTTCATCGCTGCCGCCGCACCTGCGCCGGGTGGAGGTGGAACAAACGACCCGATGGCTGCTTGTAACTGGCTTTCCGAGTCCACCAAGAAATTGGCAGAGGTCACGATGCGTTCTCCTGCTTTCACGCCTCCGAGGACGATGTATTCCTCTCCTGCTCTCGGCCCAAGCTGAACCTGCCGAGGTTCCAAATAGCCTGCGCCACGATCCACAAAAACAATTTGCCGGGTTCCTGATTGCAGAACGCCGCTCGCTGGGATGACCAGTTGCTTTCCAAGCTGAACCTCAAGGTTCACGTTCACGAACATGCCGGGTGTCAGCGTCAGTTTGGGATTGGCAAAAACCACGCGGACACGCGAGGTTCGTGTTGTCATATCCACGTCGGGGTAAATGAAATCCACTCGCCCGTGAAACTTCTGCCCCGGATAGGAGTCCACCGTCAGCGAGGCTGGTGCGCCAACTCGGACGCGGCTGAGGTCATTCTGAAAGACCTGAGCAAGCACCCACACGACCGACAGATCGGCAATGGTGTAGAGCCGAGTGTCGAGTTGTACCATCATGTTCGGAAGGGCATTTCGCTCGGTGATATAGCCGGAAACGGGCGAATCTATCTCCATGGCATCAACGACTTCACCAGTGGATTCGAGGCGAGCAATTTCCTTGTCGGGGATGTTCCATTGCCCCATGCGATCCTTCGTTGAATCGAGCAGGGACGCCACGCCCGATGCAACACCCGGCACGGTGCTCTGCGACAGTTCGTTCGCATTGTGCTTCGCCAGAAGATATTCGCGCTCAGCAGCGATAAGTTCCGGGCTGTGGAGGGTAAAGAGCGGCTGTCCCTTACGGACGTACTGATAAGTCGCGTCTGCAAACACCTTTTCAATGTGTCCCGAGATGCGAGTCTGAACGTAGGAGAGCCGAGTCTCGTCAATTGCTACCGTTCCCGTGGTGCGAATCTCGTCCCGAACTGGCTTGAGAGCTACGGCACCGAATTTGACCCCAATGGACTGGAGTCGCTCAGCCGAAAGCTGCATCGGGGCGAGCGGAGTTTCCGTTTGCTGTTCTGATGGGGGCATCGAAGTCGGCTCGTGGGATACGGTAACAGTCGTCACTTCCTTGGCAGATTGCATCTGTGCTCTAGAGCGATGAGACCTCCACCAAAAGCCGACAAGAACCGCCACGAGGACAAGGTTGCCAGACAGCGTGATTAAAAAAGCGTTTCGATAATTCTTCATTTCCGTGCTCCTGCTGCTTTAGCGCAGCGACAGTCCTGTCAGTTCTTCAATCTGTCCTATGGCAGCCTCGTGCTCAGCAAGCGTCTGCCAATACTCCTCGTCGAGCTTCAGAACGTCGAGAAATGAGGTCAGAAGAGCCACAAAGTCTTGCCGATTGGACTCGTAGGCGGCGAATCCGGCCTGTAGTCCCGCCTTTGCCTGCGGCAGCAGCCCTTCACGGTAGAGCTTCAATAGCTCTGCGGATTGCTCGACGCCCACATACTGCTGCCGCAGTGTTGAGGCAAGCTCTTGGGACTCTGCCTCAAGTTCGCTCTGCGTCCGGCTCTTCTCAATTTCCGCCTGTGCGAGTTCTGGTTGTTGCTTACGCTTTCGATAGATGGGAATGCGTGCGCCAACCGTGAATTGGTAATAGGCACGGTATTGGCTTGGATCGGTGCGCTGCCACATGAATTGCGCGTTGAAATCCGGGTAGAAGTCCTTCTTGGCAATCTCGATGGCGACTTTTTGTTTTTCGACGTTTTTCCGCGCAACGGACAGTTGCGGGTTGTTTGCCTGAAGAGCGGCAAGTAGCCCGTCGAAGCTCCTCGTTATCGAGGACTCGCTTATGTCGTCAGCCAAAATGTCCTGCGAAGTCTGGGGACGACCGAGAAGCTGCTTCAGTTCGGCTTGGAGTTTCCCCGCCTCCAGTCGATTTGCAGTCACCTCTCGCAGCAATTTGGTCTGCTCAAGTTGAGCTTGAAGAACTTCCTGTTGGTTGCCCATGCCGCTTCGATACTTCACTTCTGCGGCTTGCTCCATCTGCCGAAGAAGCTCGCGGTCACCGTCCAGAATTGACCTCTGCTTCGCGAGGAATGCGAGACGAAAATAGGTCGTTTTGAGTTCGGAGAAGATAGCTCGCCGCAAGACTTCGACTTTTTGTTCGGCAACCCCAGCGTCTTTGCTCGCAAGCTCCCGGCGCAGGTGTAGCTTTCCGGGGTAAGGGAAATCTTGTGAGACTCCCAACCCGATATAGGCGAAATCACTATTTGTGAACCCGGCAAACGGGCGCGGGCTTCCTACATTCACCTGCTGAAGCGCCACTTGGGGATCGGGCAGGGTTGAAACCTGAGTGGGCATCTGTCGCATGGATTGCCACTCCTGTTTAGCGACTTGAATCTGGGGACTGTTCTTCTCTGCTTCGGCGAGAAGATCAGCCAATTTGGCCGTTTCTTCATTCGTCGCCCTCTGTTGAGCCACTCCCATAGGTCCGCCGCACAGGAGACCCACAACCGTTAACATCCAAAACGAGATGTACTTCATGATCCTGTCCTTTCCACGATCCGGCGTAGCTCACGCCTTGCCTTGCCCCAGTGGAGAAATGCATTTTGGGGAGAACGCACGAAGACACCTGTGCGCCTCGGGCTGTTTCAGGACAGACTCAGATCAGGAATGTACAGAGAAGAGACCGCAGAGGAGGGGGAGAAAGCTCTTGAGGGATGGTGGGTACATGGACTCCCTCGGAGGTCACCACGTCGGTAGCTGAAGGCAGCGCCACTGCCAATTTCAGCTTTACAGTGGTCTTAGACACCTCTGTCTTCGATTCCGGCAATGGGGCTTGTGAAATCGTGCAGCAGGAGTTGCTACGCGAGGTAACGGTTGGTGCGGCGTGCTCGCCCATGCCCATCTTGTCGCAATGAGAGCGGGTTTCCGGTGAGCCGCAATTGCCCAGTGCCGAGGAAACGAGCGCACAAAGGGACAGCGGGTACGGACTAGCAACCACAAGCCCAACGACCAGCGCACTTATGAGTAACTTCTTCACGGCTTCGACATTCCGCTCACTCAGACCATTATAGTCTGTAGCGCCAACCGTCATCCATTAAGTGAGTGGCGTCACACAGCCATGTGAGTTCCGTCACCACCTTGGAAGTTGGCTTTGGTCGGTTCCTCGTGCGACCATTTACGCCTATGTCCATCGCCTCGCTGCAAAGAAGAGTGACCGCTGAATTCACAGGAACTCTCTTCCTAGTCGCCACGGTTATCGGCTCTGGCATCATGGCTGAACGCCTAGCCGGGGCGAATGTGGCTCTCGCTCTCCTCGCGAACACAATCGCGACAGGCGCGATCCTTGTTGCACTGATCTTCACGTTCGGCGGCATCTCCGGCGCACACTTCAATCCCGCTGTTACGTTCGCGGATGCGATGGAGCAGGGCATGCCGTGGCGTGAGGTTCCGGCTTACATCGCGGCACAATGCTCTGGAGGACTCGCCGGAGCGGCGGTTGCGCATCTCATGTTCGGGCTGCCGATCTTCTCGATGTCGCGCCACGCGAGAAGCGGAGGCGCTCAAGTGTTTAGCGAGTTCGTCGCCACATTCGGGCTGCTCGCCGTGATCTGGGGCTGTTCGCGAGTTCGAGCCAACAGCGTGCCCTTTGCAGTCGGAGCTTACATCACCGCCGCCTACTGGTTCACTTCATCAACCTCGTTTGCGAACCCGGCAGTGACCATCGCCAGATCGGTCTCCGATACGTTTGCGGGAATACGTCCGATGGATGCGCCGCTTTTTATAGCGGCACAGTTGTGCGGAGCGATTGGAGCAACAGTCTTGATCCGATGGCTAATTCCTTCTCTGCCTCAAACTGCCGAGGATATTCTCTTGCCACATGAATCGAGGCACCAGTTGAAGACCTATCTCTTCGCCTGCGTCCACAACGCAGGGCGTTCCCAGATGGCTGCGGCTCTGTTCAACCTGTATGCCGACCGGAGCGGGTGCCTAGCGATCTCGGCTGGAACGGAACCTGCCGACCACGTTCATCCCGAAGTGGTAGAAGTCATGCGGGAGATCGGCGTTGATCTGAGTTCTGCAAGACCTCGGAGGCTCACGGGCGATCTCACTAGAACCGCCTCAGTTCTCGTGACGATGGGGTGCGGAGAGGCTTGTCCCTTCATTCCCGGTCTGCGAGTCATCGACTGGGCGCTCCCCGATCCGAAAGGGCAGCCGCCCCAAGCAGTTCGAGCGATCCGCGACGAGATTCACGACCGGGTCAAGAAATTGATCCGTAGCGAGTGCGCGGAGTGCTGCAAGGCAGCTTGAGTTGCTGGCGAGAATTCTTACCCACAAATTTACCCACAGCGAACGGTTCCTACAGTCCCTTTCAGCGACTTGGCAGCCCCCGCGAGAATGTAAGTCGCTGATAAGACGTTTATGCCTAGACTGTCACGGCAGAGGCCGCGGGTTCGAGTCCCGTCGTCCCCGCCATTCCTTTTCAATAACTTCCCGGCATCGCCTCAATTTCGCGTGGGCACAAAAAGGCACAAAATAGGTACAAGCTCGAGGCACCGATACGTGGCGAAATGTGTGCCAGCCGATTCTTTTGCTAATGCCCAACCCCCGCGCGACTGGGAGGATATGGAGCCTCAAAACTTGTTGCGCCAGGTAAGGCCAGCGGCCTTGATGGACTGGACTCGCAAATACCCAATCTTCTGGCGATTTGTACCTCGCCTGACGGCGCCATTGCTGTAGTGCTTCAACGAGATCATCGTGAGCAGGAACAGGTTTCTGGGAACTTTCGGTTTTGCAGATGCCAACAACGTTCTGAACAATTGAACGGGTGACGTGGATCTGTTTCGCGTGGAAATCTATGTCCCTCCATTTCAGCGCGAAAATCTCGCTTCTTCGCAGACCTGTAGTCACGGCCAGCAAGACCAGCGTCCGTTCTCGGAAGCGGAGATTTGCCAGCAAGCTCTGTACTTCGTTCGTCAACAGGATGTCAGGGGAAGTCCTTCGTTTTGCGCTTTGCCGAACCCATTGAATCGGGTTGCGTTCGCAAAGCTCGTGACGACGGCCGTGATTGAAGAGCAGACTCATCACGTTCCGTATTTTGCACCGTGATCCCGGTGCTAGAGGGAGATTTTTCAGCCACAGCTCAACTTCTACGGCTCGAATGTCCGACAGTGCGTATGAACCCCACCGGGGTTCGACCCACTTTTTCAAGTAACCGGCATAGATTCTTTTTGTCGAATACGAGATACGGGGACTGCGGTCGCCAAGTTCTCGTTGCTGATAATGCTCGACAAGTCATTAAGCGTGATGGATTCCTTCCGAATCCGGACATCGTTTACGTTGATTTCCCGTCTGATGCCAACGACCATTTTGCAGGCTGAGGCTATGCTTTTCAGATCCTCAGCCGTTCCAAGCACGATGCGGCGGTGTATTCTTCGCCCGTCGGCTCCGGGTTCGCGCCATCTAAAACACCACACATCTGGTCCACGTTTGCGACTTTCAACCGTGACACTTCCAGCCTGCATATTCTTGCTCCCTTGGTGAGCGAACGATTAGAAGTGAACGGAGCGACTAAGGCGAGAAACGAGAGTTTGTGCGAATGACGGCCGAACAGTCGCTGACTTCCGGGCTGTCCGTTTCATCCAGCAAACATCCGCCCAGGAGAAGCAGGCGAATTCCGCTGAACCAATGAGGATGAGGGCCTCAGTTGCTGCCACTGAAGCACAAGATCCGCCGAGAGGATTGAAAAAGCAAGACAGATCCAAACGATGGTTTCATTCGCATCGACATCGAGGTTCTCCCATCCACCCAAGCCGCCAATCACTCGCACCTCAAGAAAGACTAGTGCGACCGCAAAGCTGCGAGTCATCCATTGCTGGTGCGCCTGGACCTTCCCTTTGAGAATGAAGGCCATCGCAATTCCGGTAGTAATCATCCACAGAGCGGCGTCGGCTGCTGCAGCAATACTGAAAGATCGGGGATCGCCAATGCGTTCCTCGAAGTACTGAATGTAAAAGCCGAGTGGAGCGGCAACGAACACACCTGCGACATAGATTCGACCGACTACACGATGGAGCTTTCTGAAACGATTGCGAAATCGGTCCGAGAACTGCATCGGGCCCAGGAGCAGAGCACATCCGCCAGCGATTCCATGTGGCAACAGCCACCACTTGAATGGCTCAAAGTGCTGCCACAGAGGATCTTTCGGATGCACCAGAAAGCTTTCATCGTGAGGGATCACATAGGCCAACATCAATCCGATGACGCCAAAGAGAAGGTACTTTGGGCGTATTCGTGGAAAAGCTCTTACCCCAGTTGCCAAAGTTGACATACGCATACCATCCGTTCTCGCTAGGGGCATTCAGTCAGGGCAAGACGGTTACTTGCCCGTCCATGCCGAGATTGTCATGAAAGGCGCAGACGTAGGGGTAGGTTCCCGGCGTCGTGAATGTGATGCGAAACCGTGTCGGTGGCGTGACCGGCCCTTGCGGGATGCCGGGCTCATCTTCGAGTAGAGCTGCGATCAGCCCGGAGTGCACGTTTTGCTGCGTGCTGGTGACCGTCGCATGGAGCGCACCGTCCGGATCTGTGCTCACCACGCAGTTGGGACTGCACGACGGATCGAAAAGATCCTGCGGCACCGTGCCGAAAGTAATGGTATGCCCGATCTCAGGATCCAGATTTGTCCACTCCACAGTGTCGCCGGCGCGAATGGTGACGGTGCCGTCAATAAAGCGCACCAAGGAAAACGACTGTTGCCCGCCAGCAGTTGCGGCGATTTCGCCCACTCCCGCGGTTACGGACTTCGTGTGTGAGCTCACTCTGGCAGAAAACATGTCCTCCATCGAGTGGTGATGTTCCGCATGATGCTTTCGGAGATCCGCGTCTTCCAGCAACGCCTTCAATTGTTCCTTGGCCTGTTGGTCATAAGCTGCCTGGTCGTACGGCAGGGGCAGGATTGGGTCAAGGACATGAATGGTACCGAACATCTGCCCGTAGACCAGGCAGACGATTTCATAGTTACCGGCCTTGGGGAAGATCACCTGATAGGTTTGGCCCAACGACAAATCGGCGCTCGAGACGCAAGAAGAGCCATCAAACGACGATCCACTCGGCGTAATGGGTGGACATCCATTCAACTGATCAAACGGATAGATTTGCCCGACGGTCAAGAACGTAACGGTGTGAATGTCTCCACTATTGAAGGTCCAGGTGATGCTGTCGCCGGCATGGATCCAAATCTCATTGGGTAGAAACGCCACCCCCTGCTTGGACATGTCTGCACTTTGCCCCCTGACGGTCGCATTCCAGTTTTGTTGGGCCTGAGCCCGCTTCGGGAGGCTCAACAGGGCGAGAAGGAGCAACGACGCGAAGACGAATTTGCAGTGTGTAGAACTTAAGCGTTTCATCAAACGACCGCCAAATTGAATTCGGCAAGCTCAATTGCCTACAGCGTTTGCAAAAAGTTGATCAAGTCCTGCATTTGCTGCGACGACAGCCCCATCTGAAAGCGGTGGTTATAGAAATTGACCACTTGCGACAGATTCGCGGCTGCGCCGTTATGGAAATAGGGGGCGCGAGAGGCTAAGCCCCGCAGAATGGGCCCCTTGACGCGGCTGATGTCGGTGCACTGCCCGGTGAGCAGCGCCTTCCCCGGGTCCGTCGTATAGAAGGTCTGTCCAGCTTCTGTGCCCTGCGTGCACACCAACTGAAAAACCGGAAGTGTTGGCTGCTGCAGTTGCTGCAGCCCTGCAATGATGTTGGGATCGGTTTCGTAGAGCTGCGAGTGGCCCGTGCCGATATCCAGCGGCAGAGAAAAGGAATGGTTTCCCACGTTGGGTGTGTCGTGACACGTCGTACAGGTCCCCACGATCTGCCCGGTCCCAGCGGTCAACCCGGGAACGTCGCTGATGGTCAGGGGTTGGGTGTTGAAGATCGTTTCGCCGCGATTAATCGAGGCCTGCTGGGAATTTGACGAGTTCTGCCACGCGGTGTAGAGGGTGAATACGTTTGGAGTGAACTGCTTGCCTTCGGGATCACCGCCAAGAGAATCATTGATGCCGGGATAGAACTGCTGCGTGGCCAGGAACTGGGGCCCGCCGAGCGAGCCGTTCTGTCCATACAGGTTGCCGGCGAAGAAGTCCGACAGTTGTGCCGAGTTCAGCGCCAGTTCGAAGCTGACAATCTGGCTTAACTGCGAAGCGGTGGGCGGCTGCTTGGCTTGTGCATGGCCGAGCGTGGCGTCGGTGGCCTGCTGCGTCAGATCGGTATTCAGGTTCGCGGTAAAGGTCTGCGCGTTGTTCAGCGGATACAAGAAGGATTCCCGGCCATCCCACATCACTGCACTGAGAAAGCCCAGATTGGTGGTGGGCAAGGGGCGGCGATAAACCGAGGCCGTCTGGGTTCCTCCTGAGCTCGTAGTAAGCGCACAGCCGTATGGGTCCTGCACCGCTGTGATCGTGTATTGCGGGGAAGCGGCGGAGGTACTATTCGGTGGAACGGTCAGGCCGATGCGAATCAACCCGTTGTTGGTGACTAGGCTGTTGTTCACCGTCCCGGTCGGGCAAGTCGAGCCGTCTACCTGCGCGAACAGTGGATCTTTGCCATTGGTGAGGAAGTATCGTATCTGCGCATCAATGGCACTCAAACCGAAGCCATCGCTGGGGGCATGGCAGGTTCCGCAGCTCCGTCCATTGGTTCCCAGGCTCTGAAAGAATGGCCCTCCCAAGCTCACTGACCTCGTTGTGCTGTTGGTTGCAGAAAACCCGCTAAAGTCCAGGAAGGGGAACAGGTTCGGGAGGCTGAAACCGGCTTCGAGCGTAGTGCTGCCGGCCAGCAATAGTGCGGCGACCGCTACGCCGATTCGGACAGCGGGAGACCGACGACTTATGCAGCGACGGATTCGATACAAGGTGCCAACGGATGAGTTACGGTTGCTCGGCAATCTCGATTCCATATCGTCTCCTCATTTATGAGTTGCCCAAGATCATTGCCCTGGACCCTGATTCAGGCGGACTCAAAGCAAGATCGTTTTTCGAAGTCACCCCATCAGTAACTGTGCCCCGGATGCCCGGGTTGTCCTGGCATTGAGGCGCATGATGTTTCAGTTTCAGGAGGCTGGCAATGGAGAAGGTCTGAAGAAGCGTGTAGTCAGCTGTATTCTTGTGTAGCTTTAAGCCATTGAGGCTTCAGGTCTTCTTGAGTCCGAGAAGGGATAGAATTACCACTCGTGAGTGGAGAGCTCAACCGTTTGGCTGACCTCATCAGATTTGATGAGTTCGAAGTGGATCTTCGTGCGTACCAGCTGCGACGTTCTGGCACCACGCTGAAGCTGGAACGAATCCCGATGGAAGTCTTGTTGCTTCTGGTCGAGCGGCGGGGCCAGTTGGTGACCCGGGAAGAGATCATCGAGAAGCTTTGGGGCAAGGATGTCTTCCTCGACACCGATAACGCGATCAATACGGCAATCCGGAAAATCCGCCAAGCATTGAAAGACGACCCCGAACAACCGCGATTTGTGCAAACCGTTACGGGTCGAGGTTATCGTTTCATCGCTCAGGTAGGGGAGGCAGGCGCACTCCAGATTGCAGAGACAATGGCTGTCCAGCAGAAGCCGGTTCTGAGCGTTGGAACTCCTCGCAGTATTGGAAAGCGCTGGACATTGATTGTTTTCGCTAGCGCAGCGGTGCTGGCATTGTTGTTCGCCGCCTATTCTTATCTTCGCCGCGCACCGAGGCTCACGGACAAAGACACAATCGTTCTAGCCGATTTCTCGAACTCGACCGGCGATCCAGTATTCGACGACACGTTGCGGCAAGGCTTGGCGGTGCAACTTGAGCAGTCGCCCTTCCTCAGCCTTATCTCAGACGATCGCATTCAACAAGTGTTGAAGCTGATGGCCAAGCCAGCGGACACGCGACTTACCCCGGAGATCTCCAGAGAAATCTGCGAGCGAACTGCAAGCGCCGCCGTTCTTGACGGCTCAATTGCAAGCCTTGGGAACGAGTACGTGGTGACGCTACGCGCAAAGGACTGCCGCAGCGGACACATTGTGGACGAGGAGCAGGTGCAGGCTGCCAGAAAAGAAGACGTTCTGAACGCGCTGAGTCAAATCGCGAGCCGATTCAGGGCGCGTGTTGGTGAATCTCTCTCTACAGTTAAGAGCCATGACATACCTCTCGCCGAAGCTACGACCCCCTCACTCGAAGCCTTGAAAGCCTACAGCCTGGGCTGGCAGGTGTCCTTTTCATCTGGTTCGGCTGCCTCTGTGCCATTTTTCCAGCGCGCCATCGAGATTGATCCCAATTTCGCAAGTGCCTACGCGGCAGTCGGCCGCATGTATGGCGACATCGGAGAAACCGTCCTTTCTGCGCAGAATCTCCTCAAGGCTTATGAACTGCGCAACCACGCCAGCGACCAAGAAAGGTTCTTTATTTCTGTCAACTACGAGTTGCAGGCTACGGGAAACTTGGAGAAGGCCCGACAAGCCTGCGACTTGTGGGCGAAAGCTTATCCTCGTGCGTGGTTGCCTCACGCGCTATTGTCAGGCGCTATCTATACATCTTTGGGCAAGTATGAACAGTCGGTCGAACACGGCAAAATAGCGATTGGCACTGACCCGGACTTTTCCATCGGGTACGTTAATCTCGCTTTGAGCTACATGGCCCTTGAACATCCGGACGAAGCGGAAAACACCCTGCGGCAAGCGTTCGACCGCAAACTTGAGACCCCAGCTCTGGCTCTCGATCCCAATTCGGCCTACGCCCATGACCTTGCAAGCTGGTTCGCAAACGTGATGGGGTGCAGTTCAGAGGCTGTTGCTGAGTCCCGCAAAGCGGTAGAGCTTGATCCCCTTTCGCTCATGTATAACTATGATCTCGCCAACGCCTACTTCTTGGCACGCCAGTATTCCCAATCGTTCCAACAGGCGAACCGAACACTCGAATTGACCCAAGAAGCTCCCTAACCATTCAACACCTTGGATGGCTCTATGAGGCGACAGGAAACTACAAGGGCGCGGTTGATCAGTGGATCAAGAACGAACGCATGATCGGCAACGACCGACGTGCCGAAGAAATAAGGCAGGTCTTCGAGAAATCAGGATATCCCGGTTACCCAAAGAAAGATGCCAAAGACAAGGAAGCCACGATGCGGCGACCGATCACGCCTTGCTTGGCGATAAAGATGCTGCATTCATGTATCTGGAACGAGCCGCCGACGCTGGGCAGCAACTCGATTTTTTCAAGCTCGACCCGGAGCTCGATAGTATTCGCTCTGACCCTCGCTACGCCGACCTGCTGCACCGGATCGGGCTGCCGCAGTGACAACGACATCCCCATCCTGAAGCAAGCCAAAGCCGAGTCCGCGAGCGGCAACAGGTACGACAATTCCTACCCACAAATTTACCCACAGGGAACAGTTCCTACAGTGATTTTCAGCGACTTGGCAGCCCCCGCTGAGAACTCAAGTCGCTGATAATACGTGTATGCCTAGACTGTCACGGCAGAGGCCGCGGGTTCGAGTCCCGTCGTCCCCGCCATTCCTTCCAAACCACTTAGGAATGACTGGTACTGAAACCTTCAACCCACAACTCAACCCATAAACGCCAGTGCACGGTTGCCTTCATCCCCACAGCGTTCAGCAATCTTGCCTGTGCGTCGTTGTCTTCCTGCGTTTACAGATACCTTCGGTTCGATCTTCGCCTTTACAAACCAATTGCTCAAGCGTTGCCTACGCACGGAGGCGAAAGCCGAGACTTCGACAGACCGTGGAGTGTATTGCTTTGTGGCGGCAAGAGCCGCGCTGCCGTCGCCTGTCCTGAGTTCGTCGAGCGCTACACCACGAGCCCGAGCCCAAGCGGCCATAGTTTGTTCGTGAGTTGGTGGACCAGTTCCGCAAGCGCACTGAGGCGTTTCGGGAGCTACTCGAGGCTATCGAAACCCACTTCGACCCGCTTTATATACCTTGACAAGCATATACTCTGTGGGGTATACGAAGCGAGTGGAATCTGTGTTTGAAATCATTGCGGAGCCGAACCGCCGCGCGATATTGAGCCTCCTGGTCTCGTCCCACCAGTCGGTGGGAGAGATCGAGCGTCGGCTTCGCATGCCCCAGCCGACCGTGTCAAAGCACCTGCGAGTGCTGCGCGAGGCCGGTTTCGTGGAATCCACGGTGGACGCACAGCGCCGTCTCTACCGGCTGAAACCTGAGCCGCTTCAGGAGGTGGATGCCTGGCTGGCTCCGTTCCGCCAGTTCTGGTCAGCTCATGTGGATGCTCTCGAACGCCACCTCGACCGCATGGATCAGTCAGCACCAACGAAAAGGAAGACAGGGAGAAGACGACGCGGCCCAAACCGCAAACCTGACAAAGGAGAAACGAAATGAAAATCAAAGTGACCAGCGTATACGTAGACGACCATGACAAGGCCCTGCGCTTCTATACCGAGATACTAGGCTTTGCCAAGAAGACCGATTTCAGTCAGGGCCAGTATCGCTGGCTGACCGTGGCCTCGCCCGAGGAGCCGGACGGCACGGAGCTGCAGCTGGCGCTGAACGACAACCCCGCGGCCAAAGCGTATCAGCAGGCGATCTTCCAACAGGGCCAGCCCGCGGCCATGTTCTTCACCGACGACGTCAAGGGCGACTACGAGCGGATCAAAGCCCGCGGCGCCGAGTTCACGATGCCGCCCACCGAGGTGCCCGGCTCGACCATTGCGAGGCTGAACGACACCTGCGGCAACCTCATTCAGCTCACCCAGCTGGCACGCTACTCACGCTGAGGAGAAGAAGGTGACCGATCGCGAGCAGTACACACCGGGTCCGGCCAGCGGGGCGCAGATACGAAAGGACGGAGAGAAGTGGACGCTCATTCTCGTCAGAGAAATGCGCCACTCGCCGGAAAAAGTCTGGCAGGCGCTAACCGACCCGGCGCATCTACGCGAGTGGGCGCCCTTCGACGCCGATAGGAGCCTGGGTACGGTTGGGACCACGGTGAAGCTCACCACGGTGGGAGCGCCTGCGCCGCGTGTTACCGAAACAACAGTGACGCGAGCCGATGCTCCCGAATTGCTTGAGTACAACTGGGGTGGCTTCGATATGCGGTGGAAGCTCGAAGCCATTGGTGGTGGCACGCGCCTGACGCTGTGGACCAACATCGGTCGCCGCTTCATCTCAATGGGTGCTGCCGGATGGCACATTTGTTTCGATGTTCTGGATCACCTTCTCAGCGGAACTCCCATTGGCCGCATCGTCGGCCCGGAGGCCATGAAGTTCCCCGGCTGGCAGCGGCTGAACGCGGAGTACGCCAAGCAGTTGGGTGGTGGAAATCCCACATGGCCCTCTGGGGTGGCTCAAGAGTCGTGAATCGAGCTGGATGAAGCGCGCATAGGCTCTCCGTACGGCGACATCGTTCTTTGCGGCTCTGGAGCAGGTCTTCGCGGATAGACTGAAATCTGCTTGCACAATTCAGAGCTAGGCCAGAGTAAATGACGCAGTGTCGCCGATAAATGGAGCACAAATTAATCATGAAAGATGCCACCAAACGTTCGATTGTTCGCTGGATTCACATCGTCTTTAGCATTCCCATACTCGGTTATATTTATAGTCCGTTTGAAGAAATTCCAAAGTACGCCGCCCGCGTTCGGTTTGTGGTTGTTCCTGTAATGCTCCTTTCGGGATTTTGGATGTGGAAAGGCCATGTCCTTCGACGACTTATTTCAAAGAGATCGGTCTAACAAGACGCTGCAGCGAATGGCTGCCGGCATGGCCGTTCCTTGCCAAAGTCAGCGCACCGGCCTGGCGTCAGTGCCTTTTTCTGGCATCGGCCAAATAGGTCAAGCCGACCCGCTAAAGCGGGTGGCTTAACTCTAACGCTAGGCCCCGTTTACAGAGTTGCATAGCCCAAGCATTTGCGGATAGCGGCAACAGGAAGTGCTTCGAGGTAAGCTTAGAAGCGGGGGGCGATGTGGGCAAGTCTGAGAAGCTTTCACGCCAGAGTTCAATTGAGATGGGACAGGACCAGTGGAAAATACAGCCAGTTCCCGCTGATTGAAAGACTCAAATTTACCCTTTCCTCTCAAGATTAGCCAATAAAACTGATCGCATGAAAACGGGACAAGAATTCGAGGCATAAAGATCCAATGAATCCATCGGAACGTATTGATCAGCTGATCGCGGGACTTACAGACTGGCGTGGCAAAATGTTTGCCAGCATCCGCAAGAGCATCCTCGAAGCCGACCGGGAGATAATCGAGGAATGGAAGTGGATGGGAAGCCCAGTGTGGTCTCACGACGGAATGATCGCGGTCGCCAACGCCCACAAGGATAAGGTGGTGAAGCTTACCTTTTCCCACGGGGCGAGCCTCCCAGATCCTGCCAAGCTCTTCAACGCGGGCCTCGAAGGCAACGCATGGCGAGCGATCGATTTTTTCGAGGGCGATAAGATTAATGAGCGTGCTCTAAAAAATCTCGTCCGTGCCGCCGTTGATTACAATCAGGTCAAATTGAAGAGGAAAGCGCTTGCGGGTACTCACATAAAAGTACATAAAAGGAAAAACTGATGAAACTTACAGCTTCCTCTCAGTAATTCTCTCTGCGGGATTGCCTGACAGTGGTGCTTGACAATCGGGCTGCGCAAAACCATTCTCAGGTCGACCTTCCATGGCGTAAATCATGCCTGCGCTTCGGAGTCAACATCCTTCCCTCAGTATCGCCTCCTGCGGGCCGAATACGGTGGGTATTTCAAATCCGCAACCCGCTTGACTTCCCTATTGATCGGATGAGAGTCCAGCAGATCAACCACTTGCGTGCCGCCCGGCTGGACTTCCAGTTCGAAACAGGGCGCGAAACGCAAAGCTACCTTGGAAACTTGCGTTGATGTTTGCCTCTTAGTTTCTTCAATCAATGCGCTGCCCTGAACGACGCCGCGATTGCGATCGAATCGGAAGCAAGGTGGCGGGACTGCGCAACCTCTACACCGAAGCTGGACGACGTGCCATCTGGTGACGATTTTTCTCCCGCCGTGGTTTTCTGCTGGGGCTGAGCAGGAGCGCGACCAGTCCGGCGATGTTCAGCCATGCGAACCAATCTCCCCACCGGACATAGAACGTATCGTTATGCCGGACGGGCGCCGTTGCCAGAAGTGATGCAAAGGGCACTGTGGCTGCATCTTGCTGGGCGAGGATACGTCCGCGGTCGTCGCTGACCGTCAACAGACCTTGCTTGGCAGCTCGCACAATCGTGAAGCCGTCTTCCACTCCTCGCATGACGGCCATCCGATCGTGAAGCCAGTCATCCAGCGTGAAGTCCCAGGCAGGCACGAGCAAGAGACCTACGCCTTTCGAGCCGTACTGACGGCTCAACCCAGGAAAATCCATGTCCTTGCAGATCTGGATCCCCCAGACGCCCGAAGCTTGATCGAGAACAGTGACCGTTGTTCCTGGCTGATCCGCGTCTTCAAACTTTGGAACCATGTGATGCTTGTCGTAGGTCACCACCAGTATCCCATCAGGAGAGTATAAGCGAGCTTCGTTGAACCTGTTCCTTAGAGTGCCGCGCTCCAGACCAACGAGTAAGCTCGCCTTCGTCCGCGCTGCGGCAGCCGTATACAACGCATCCACCTGCTTGGTGGCTTGATCGGACACGAGAGCGATTTTCTCTGGCAGAACGATGACTTGGGCGCCCTGGGTGGCAAGACCATCAAGCTTGCCGGAATAATCACGCAATAACTGTAAGGCAGCGCTGTCGTCGTGCGGGAATGTTGTATCAACGCCGGTCGCCATCAGTCCGACTTTCACTGAGTATTGAGGTGCGGGAGTGGAGGCTAGCCGCCAGGAGCCGTAGAGGTCGAGCGCTGCGAGAAAAGCGGTAACTGCGATCGCGAGTCTTGTTCGATCGCGCGCACTCCCCTGGCCACCCAGAACCGCCGTGATCGTTGCCGGCAATAGGAACAGGCAGAAACTGATGCCCCAGATGCCCACCACAGAAGTTACCTGCAACAATGGCAAGAGATCCATCTGGGTGTAACTCATATTGGGGAAGGTTCCGTGGGGCGAAGTGACGTTGTTCACGTATTCACACGTCACCCAGAAAGTTGGGAAGGCAAGAGCAGCCTTCCACAGTGAATCGCGGACGAGGAATTTTCGGAATAGCACGACACCAAGACCGAAGAGACAACCCGGGATCACGGAGAGCACCAGCACGAGAGGAAGCGGAAGTGCAATCGCCACCAGCAGGTAGTGCCACATGTTAAGACTTCCCAGAAACCAGGAGAGCGCACCGACGGAGAAGGCACCCCAACGGCCAAGACGTGAGCTGATGAGCAAGACGGGCAATGGAGCGAACCAGGTCAGAAACCAAAGTGGGTGCAGCCCCGTGCCCCAAAACAGCATGGCAGAAGCTGTGACCACGGCAGTTCCGGCGAACAACAAGTTCCTTCTTGTGGAGGACTGCAAGTCAGCCTTGGCAAGCGGCAATCCGGTTTGGGGAACCATCGGGTAGATTGTATCTCTCAGCTACTTCGATCCTTTGCTTCTTTGACCTTCACTTACGTTTGGCTTCCCAGTACTTCTGCTTCATTTTTCAGCAGTTGCTGGTGCTCGCAAGTTCCTGGCCTCTTCAGACTCAGCGTCCTTGCCTTTGAGATAAAAGTCTCCATGTCGCGGGAACGAGGTGGAAGAGTCACAATCGTCGTTGCCATTGTTATGATTTGCAGATGAGCGATTTGGTTTCACCCTGGCGGAAATCCGGCGCATCTTGCAGCTATGGATCTTGCCCACCGACACGGGTGCGGCATCTCTCTACCACGAAGGCTCGCGTCAGTGCCTTCGCGAGGCCTTGAAGCTTGGGGAGAAGAAGCTGCAAGCCATGAACGAGAGCATCCGCTCATCAATTCGAATTCGTGATGAGCTGGAAGCAGCATTGCGTCAAATCCGTGCGGGACTCGACCTTCCGCCGCCGCACAAAGCTAAAGTCAGATCGGCCCAAGTCCTCTAGATCCACCGCGATCGCCGCTTCTGGGCTTTTTCCCTTGACTCTATACCTGGGTCAGGAATGCTCGAATCAGCTTGCAGCATTCGCTTGTCGGCCACGCGCTTGGCCACCGCCGCCATCAGGCGGTCGTGATTGACTCGATCGACAAATTTTTCCAAGTCGAGATCCACCCGTTTTCGACCGGGGCGTAGCACGAAGCAAGCGGTACACGAGGCGCAGCAGTATATCGCCGAAGGATACCGTTGGGTGGAAGCGCTGGGACCCGACGTTCTCCGAACACAGCCACTGCAGGAACTGCAACACCGCCTGTTGGACAAAGCGGTCCAGCACACAACCCAACTTCCTCACTCCCTGACCATCCGGCTTCGGAATTTCCACTCGCCGTACCGGTTGCGGCTGATAGGTCCCGTTTCGCAGCTGTTCCCCGATTTCTAACCCATGTTGCTTCAGCTAGGAAACGTGGGATACATTCACCTATCTAGCCCGTGGAAGTATATGTGAAATTGTGATGACGATGAATCTTTACGACCTCGGGACTTGGCCGTCGATAAAGAATTCTGACCACATCTTTTTCTGCATCAAAAGATATTCCAGCGCTTTGTCTAAGCAGGATTGCCCTAATCTCGGCAAGGGTTTCTCTCGTGATCGTCCTGGAGCGAATACCAAACGCTGGCAAATCGAGCATCGCAAGAAGTGCCTTGCTCTGATGGTTAAGTTCCTGAATGCCACCTGTCTCAATGAGATCAAGGACGTCCTTCTTCCAAAATCTGACCCTTGTGTGAACGCCGTCTGGGCGGTCCGTGTCGAGATCACCGAACAACTTCCTAAGTGCATCGAGGAACTCCCAGCCTTCAGGCACCAGAAAGACAAGCCAGCGTTCCCGTTGTCTTTTCTTCCCGAGAAGTCTTAAAGATGCTCTTTCCGTATCGCAAGAATGCCCTAAACTTGCGAGATTGGGCGCTCATTCCGCACAACCACTTTTATGGCTTTTTCTCACGATCCTGCGGCAGTCGGCAGAAACCGCTTTGGCAAACGAGACGAGGTGGACACCCAATTCCGTCACTGCATGGAATCGGACAAGGCCCTACGAAACATACCGGTGCCGAAGCGAATCGGGTAGTTGAGCCCTTGCCGCAAAACAGATCGACGGGCTGCCCGTCGCACCCGCAGCGCCCGCCCGGGTCGACAACACCACATTCACCCGCTCTCTCCACGACGCAGGTGCCGCGCTCTTCGGCGCCCCATACAAAGCCGCAGCGCTGACCGGAAGGACACTCCGAGTTGCTTTTGCAACTGGCCCCGTCGTGCGAGCTTCTAATATTGTCTTCTTCAGTCCCACTAGTGGGAGAACCGACCGTCGAGCCACGGCCGCACGTGACGAGCAGGCACAGCCCACAGAGCAACGCCGTGGGCGTCAACATCAGTGCACGCATTGGTGCTGCTCCCCCTTTCTTTCTTGGGGCTGTGAACCGAAATCTCCTTTTTGACCGCGACAACGGCAGCCACTGTACCTCGATTTCGCCTGCAAGCGGTATATGAAGTTCTTCACCCGTGAAGCCTCCCCCAGGAAGTTGCAATCCGCATCAAGGCAGCGCAATGACTCCCAGTTCTGCCTGACTTTTTGCCACACTTCGCCTTACCCCGGTTGAAGGAGAGCTGAAAAGGCTGATTTTGTGTTTCACCCACCGGTTCGGAGCCTCCCGCTGTCAAGATTGCGATCAAAGCCGCATCAACACTGGCGTTGGCTCGATCATACGACCACTTACACGATCTTCAAAAAGGAAATGTGGGTGGGTATAGACCGGACACTGGCATCGTCCGCAGTAAGAACAAGTGGATCCAAGGATCAAGGTATTCATATGCTGGAAAAGCGTGCTCTTGCCTGGTTTCTCTTACTTCTTGCGATGGCCATTCCCTGTCAAGCTCAACCAGCAAGCGAACAGGAGAAAAACAAGAGTGTCGCGCGGATATTCTTCGAGGAGGTACTCGGCCGGGGAAAGCTCGAGAAGTATTCGGAGTCGCATGCCACCGATTTTGTGGCCCATGGAACCGAGCGGGACTACACTCTGGCTGAAGATATGAGCGCGGCGCGTAACGAACGCACCGCCCTGCCAGACATGCAGATTGTGGTCAACCACATGGTGGCCGAGGGAGATCTCGTCGCCGTGCATTGGACGGCGTGGGGGACGAACACGCAGCCGGGAATGGGGCTACCAGCGACCGGCAAGAAGATTAGGGTTTCGGGAATAACCATCTTTCGCTTCAAGGCAAGCAAGATTACTGATGAGTGGAGCGCTTGGAACATGCTGTCAGTGCTGACGCAGGCAGGCCTGTTCCCTTCGAACCCATAAACGGTCACATCCCCCCCCTCAGCCGCTAGCGATGGGCCGACATCTCTGTGCTCCCGACGGGTGGCTTGCGCTCGCTGAGTGCCATCTTGGCTTGCAGGACCTTCTTCAGTCTTTCAAGGCGGCGGGATTCGATCTCTCGCTCGAGGCGGAGGTCCTTCACTTCAACTGTGGGAAGCTTGGCAAGCCGCATGGTCGGAAACCCTCCCTAGAATTTTGCTCACCCCTAGCAATTTATTCAGCTGAGTCAATGGGCATGTGAGGTTTATCGAGAGATCCCCACCTGGCGCGGTCTAGTGCAGGCTGGATGCTTTGTCGTTCGAAACACCCAATCTCAGCATTCGGCAGCCAGACTGAACCCAATGGTACACTAGCGTCCAGCCAGGGTCGACGTCGTTGCTCAGAAGCAATGGGGGCACTATACTCTCCCAGCCATCCGGCCCATGATGCGCACCCGCCTGTCTGAGCCCTTCCCTGATGCCGATTGGATCTTTGTAGTGAAGCACGATGGGTTTCTCTGCTGCGTCGAAGGGCGGAGTGTCAACCTAGCGTCGCGTCGTGGACATGTCCGTAAGAAATTAAGCTCTCTGCTTTGCGCAGCCGGTCAAGTTAGAGTGTCAGGTAAAGATCGATGGAGGAAATGGAACCGGCGGTGCCGTGGCGCGAGTGGTGCACGCTGAGGACAAGCACGCGAAGTCACAATGCGCTTGTGCTACCGTGTAATGGCGAACACGCGAGAGGAGGGCCGCATGAGACGAGAACCGGCTCTGAAAGCTATGTTGGTGTTGGTGGGATTGCTTTTTTCCGCATTGATCTATCCCTTGATGCTGTTTGTGAAGCAAGATCCTGCGTTGGCCATGATGCTAAGCCTTTATGTCACGCTGGGCATTTTCTTGCTGGTGGCAGCCCGTAACCCGTCTGCGAGTCGGAGCCTGATCGCTTTCACGGCATGGTCGAGCTTCGCTCACGCTGCCGTCATGTCGTTCCAAGCATCCCGCGGTCTGATCGCACGCGGAGAGCTGCTGGGCTCAGCCGCCCTCGTTGTCATCGGCGTAGCCCTGATTGTGCTTGCTCCGGCAAAGCAACCAATTGAGGTTGCACCGGCAGCCGCTGTGTAGGCTCCATCGTGATTTCAATCCCACGGTCCGACCTCCATGGGAAGACGTATCCGGAATGAAAGCTCCCGTCGCCTGTGATCAATCCATGCACCGCACACTTCTTCTACTCGCCATCTCTGTTGCTCTCGTTTCTTGCACCCGCCAACTGAACTTCGACGTGGTCTTGAGGAACGGCCTTATCTGCGACGGTTCCGGCTCACCCTGCACCGCCGGAGGGGTTGCCATCACCGGTGACAAGATCGCCAAAATCGGCGATGTTTCCGCCGATCGCGGGCGCATCGATATTGACGTGCATGGCCAGGTCATCGCCCCTGGTTTTATCAACCTCATGTCTGGGCCTGACGGACTCTTTGCCGACGGTCGCGGCCTCAGCGATCTGCTGCAGGGCGTCACGCTCGAGATCTTCGGCGAAGGCGAGTCCATGGGCCCTCTCACCGACGACATGCGCGCCGAGGCCCTCAGCCAGCAGGCCGATATCAAGTACGACATCACCTGGCACACGCTCCACCAGGGTCTCGAAACACTGGTGCAGCACGGCATCTCACCCAACGTTGCTTCCTTTATCGGCGCCGCCACGCCCCGAGTCAACGTGCTCGGTCGCGCCAACCGCACACCCACGCCGGCCGAACTCGACCAGATGCGTGCGCTGACCGCGAAGGCAATGCAGGATGGCGCGCTGGGCGTCGCCTCGGCTTTGATCTATCAGCCCGGCAACTACGCTCACACCGATGAACTGGTCGCGCTCGCCCAGGTCGCTGCCAAGTATAAGGGCATCTACATTTCCCACATCCGCAACGAAGGCGATCAGGAGATGGATGCGATCGCCGAATTAGTCACCATCGCTCGCCAGGCACAAATCCCGGCGGAGATTTATCACCTCAAGGTCGCAGGCGAGAAGAACTGGAGTCATGTGACCGAAGTGATTCAGAAGGTCGAAGCCGCTCGCGCCGAGGGGCTCGCCATTACTGCGGATATGTACACCTATCCCGCAGGCGCTACTGGCCTCGATGGGGCAATGCCGCCATGGGTCCAGGAAGGCGGTCTCGAGGCATGGCGCAAGCGATTGCAGGATCCGGCCATCCGGAAACGTGTGAAGGAGGAGATGTCCTCGAGCGACAAGTACGACAATCTTCTTCACTCAGCGGGAACGCCCGACAACGTGCTCTTGGTCGGATTCAAGAGCGACAAACTCAAGCCCTTGACCGGCAAGACCCTCGGCGAGGTCGCGCGCATGCGGCACTCGACGCCGGAAGACACCGCTATGGATCTGGTAATCGAGGACGATTCCCGCGTGGAGACCATCTATTTCCTCATGAGCGAGGACAATATTCGCAAGCAGATCGTGCTCCCTTGGGTGAGTTTTGGCGCCGACTCCGACCCTGAGGGCATCGACGGTGTCTTCCTCAAATTCAGCACGCATCCCCGCACCTTCGGTAATTTTGCCCGTGTCTATGCCCATTACGTTCGTGACGAAAAACTTATGACCGTAAGCGAAGCCGTCCGCAAGATGACCTCTCTCCCCGCTTCCAATCTCGGCATAGCCAGCCGTGGTCTGCTGCGACAAGGATGTTTCGCCGACATCGCCGTATTCGATCCCGCTACTATCCAGGACCACGCCACCTTTGAGAAGCCCCGCCAACTGGCGACCGGCGTCTCCGAGGTCTTTGTTAACGGCGTGCCGGTGGTTCACAATGGCAAGCACACCGGAGCCAAACCGGGCCGTGTCGTCAGGCGCGACCGACCCTAGCCTATCTCGCTGGCGAGCTTTTGATTGGTAAGTGGCGGTCCCGCAGCGGGGTACCGATCCCCCCGAATCGTGACCTTTGAAGCAGCGCCTTCGAGGTTGCGGAGATCTTCGGGGGTAAGTTCCAAGCGCAGCCGCCCCGATGTTCTCTTCGAGGCGATGTAGCTTGGTCGTACCTGGAATCGGTACAATTCACGGCTTCTGGGCGAGCAGCCCGCTCGACGGTCACCATAAAATGCAAAACGCGCCATTGTGCAGGCAAGATACTTCGACGGCGAGATAGCGGACTGCCCACATCGGCGAGGCTCGCGGGGTTCGAGTCCCCTCGTCTCCGCCATCGCTTTCAGACATTTGACTTGGTCACCCACGGTCGAGGCGGACCTTTCGTGCGCCCGCTGGTCGGCCAGTGGTACGCCGTGCAGGAGGGGCTCTGGTAGACCTCGAGTCTGCCAAACGCGCTCACGAGCGGCAGCAAATCCCGTACCTCTGCCAAAGCCTGAACCACGGGCTGTGCGCGTTCATGTCGTCGTGCCTGCGATTCGCAGCCGAGAGGTCGCTCGCACTCAGCGGTCTGGTGTCTGGCACGGCGAAGATGTGCTCTAGCCACTCGATTTCGGCAATGGTGTGTTCAGCGTCCATACCGTCACAATATCTAACACACGCGCGGGAAGGTCAAACGTTCTCAGGGGATGGTGCTTACGGTTTCTTGCTCCACTGGCGTGTCGGCCAGATTGCTCACCTGCACCGCCAACATCGAGATCGACCCGCCGTCCATGCCCTCGACTGGGAACGTGACAGCCTCAGACGGCGTGCGCGTGCCGAGGACGTACAGCAGAGGCAGGTAATGGTCGGGCGTGGGCACCGCCAGCAGCGCTTCACTGCCGAGCTTGTCCTCGTAGTCTATAAGCGGGTGGTGTTCCCCACTGAGCAGTAGCTCACGGACTCTTTTCTCGAATGAGACGGCCCAGTCATACGGTTCTTGCGGATGCCGTGCCCAGGCATAGGCATGGAGGTTGTGGACGAGGTTGCCGCTGCCCACGATCAGTACGCCTTCGTCCCGCAGAGATGCAAGGCGCTTGCCGATTTCATAGTGGAAAGAGGGCGGCTGGTTCTGGTCAATGCCGAGTTGAACGACCGCAACGTCCGCTCGCGGGTACACGTGGCGCAGCACGGACCAAGTGCCGTGGTCGAGGCCCCACCGTTCGTCAAGCCTCACGGGCAATGGTGCCAGCAACTTCTGGACGCGAGCGGCAAGGTCCGGATCGCCTGCTGCCGGATATTGCACCTGGTACAGTTCTCGCGGAAACCCGCCGAAATCGTGGATCGTCCTGGGAGACGTGCTGATTGTCACGGCGGCGTCCTGAATGTACCAGTGTGCCGACACACAGAGGACTGCCTTCGGCCTCGGCAGCCTTGTGCCCATTGCCGCCCATTGCTCTGTGTAGGAGTTGCGGAGCAGGGCGTTCATCGGGTTCCCGTGGCCGAAGAAGACGGATGGCATTCGCGGCGACATGGTGTACTCCCAACGAATCGGGCGGATCAGAATTCAAGCCACATGCGTCGTGATCCAATGACCGATGCCCTTGCTGACAAAAATGACCACCAGTGCGACGGCTAGATGCTTTCCTAGTTCGGACATTGCACTGACCTTCCGATGCCGCGCGAGAATGTAATTCAGCACGATGAGCAATAACATTCCCCAAACGATTCCTCCTGCGGCAGCGGCGTGTTCCCGGAACAGCACAACGACCAGAACGAAACTGAGACACACAATGAACCGAGTTGCAAAATTGCTCAGTGTCCCGATAAATGCTTCCTTCTCCTCCAGACGTTCCGATTCTTGGTACATGTGAACGCTGAGGGAGTCCGTGAGGTTGTCGGCAACCGCCGCAATCAGGAGGGCGCTCACCATAGCCGCTCGTCCAGCATTCGCAGCATCCAGCCCTACGATTAAAGCCATGCTGGTCACGATTGCTGCCGTCCCCCCAAAGCTGATTCTAGTTGTCTTAATCATTCAGAGAGTCTAGCGCGCCTCGCCCTCGGTTTGGGTGACGTTCGTCACTGTCGAGTTCATCCGCTGCTCCAATTGCCCGCCGGACAAACTCTCGCTTGTGCGCCGGGTCACAGCACTGCCTATCGTCCCGATCAGAAGATAGCGAGGATGGAGGCGGAACACCATGCAGGGTAACAAGAAAATAATCGACATGTTGAACGCGGCTCTTACCTCGGAATTGACGGCTATTGTGCAGTACATGACGCAATCTGAGATGTGCCAGAGCTGGGGTTATAAGCGCCTGGGTGAGCTCACGAAGGCGCGAGCCATCGAGGAGATGAAGCATGCCGAGGGGCTAATCGAGCGCATCATCTTTCTCGACGGGACCCCTAGCGTCGATGTCGGATTGAAGCCTCAGCTCGGGAACAAAGTGCAGGAGCAGATGGAGATCAACCTTCAGGACGAACTGGATGCAGTGCGACAGTATAACGATGCCGCGAAAGTCTGCGCCGAGGCGGGAGACGGTGGCTCGAAGGCTTTATTCGATCGCATGATCGGGGACGAAGAGCGACATGCAGACTTCTTGGAGGCTCAACTTCATTCGATTAAGGAAATGGGCGTCGCCAACTACCTCGCACAGCAGTTGAGCAATGAAAAGTAGAGTTACGAGTCATCTCGCAGGCTGCTTCTTGCCGCAGTCAGAGGTGGGCGTCAAGCTTGGGCTGCTCGATGCATCCGTTGATGGTAAGGGGTTGGCTGCAATCGCCGCGTAACACATTGTCGTACACCCGGACGTGGAGGCCCGCGCTCGGGTGTGTCGTTCCACATGGTGTGCAGCCGCTCAAGCATCGTCAACATCCGAGTTATGAGTAAACCTTTCGGTTCCTGCGCACACCATTAAGACCAGCCTGCAAACACGCTCCCGAGAGATAGAGATTTCAGTGGAGATTCCCTCCCACAAAGTTCCGACCAACCCGCCTGCGAAGACCGTAGCCCCGAGCCACAGATATAATCGGTTGCCATGCCCCTGAGGTTTTTGGCGGTGTTGGCGCTATGGTTAGTGATTGTGGCCGTTGCTGCGCAGACAACGATTCCCACCGCTCGCCCCCGCGCGTTTAACTTGGGGCTGAGAATCGGCGTCCTTCCGACTGGGCCGCTCGATTCGATCACCGACGTCGCCGGAGTTGAGGTCGGGCATACGACCATCATCCGGGGCGACGACGTTCGCACTGGCGTGACCGCCATACTGCCGCATCCTGGCAATCTGTTTCCCGACAAGGTTCCGGGCGCGGTCTTCGTGGGCAACGCCTTCGGCAAGCTGGTCGGCTCGACCCAAGTGAACGAACTGGGTGAGATCGAGACCCCCATCCTGCTTACATCCACCCTGAGCGTGCCGCGTGTCGCCGACGCCCTGATCGACTACATGCTGGACTTGCCGGGAAATGAGGATGTCGAGTCCGTCAACCCTCTGGTCGGTGAGACGAACGACGGATACCTGAACGACATCCGGGGACGGCACATCACGCGGGAAGACGTGCTGGCGGCCATCAAGAACGCCAAGAGCGGGCCCGTCGAGGAGGGCTCGGTCGGCGCGGGTACGGGGACTGTGGCGTTCGGTTTCAAAGGTGGTATTGGGACCTCCTCTCGGCGCCTGCCTCCCCAACTCGGCGGGTACACGGTCGGGGTTCTAGTGCAGACGAATTTTGCTGGCGTGCTCACGATTGCGGGCGCGCCAGTGGGCCGGGAACTTGGCCGCTACTACTTGCACGAAGAGCTTCACGAGGGAGGCAGCGCCACGCCTCGTGGAAATGGATCTGTGATGGTGGTCATCGCGACCGACGCACCCGTGGACGCACGTAATCTGCAGCGGATGGCGGCAAGGGCGATGCTGGGGCTGGGGCGCACGGGCGCTGCGGGTTCGAACGGCAGCGGGGACTACGTGATTGCGTTTTCGTCGGCATTGCCGGTACGGATAGGCAGCGAGGCAAGGGCATCGTCCCAGCACAGCGAAGTGCTACCGAACGACGCGATGTCGCCGCTGTTTCTAGCTGTGATCGAAGCCACGGAGGAGGCGGTGTACAACTCCCTCCTTCAAGCAACCACGATGAGCGGACGCGGCCATACCGTCGAGGCACTGCCGGTTGAGAAAACGGTTGAGATACTGAAGAAATACGGAGCCATCAAATGAAGGAGACCGAACTGAAGCACCACCTCTCTCGCTACCGCCAGATCAAGCTCAGCGTGATCGGCAGAAAGTCTGGCAAGACAATCTCGATTCCGGTCTGGTTCGTGCTGGAAGGCAATAGGCTTCTCCTGCTGCCAGTGCAAGGCTCCGAGACCCAGTGGTACAAGAACGTGCTCAAGAACCCAACAATTCGGATCGCCGCGCGGGGCACGCAGGCGGAATTCCGAGCCGTTCCCATCACTGAATCCGAAGGTGTGAAAGCGGTGGCGGAGAAGTTCCGGGAGAAGTACGGGGCAGGAGACGTGAAAAAGTATTACTCGAAATTCGATGTGGCGGTTGCGACCGAACTGACTTGAACCGCAACATACCTAACATTGACCGTCCGCTCCACCCCAATCCGTGTCACCTATGTTTCCTAACGTCGCACGATCCATTCCGCAAATTTCTGCCATGTTCTGTGTCCAAGATCATGAAACGGAGAGCAGTTCCTCGGTTAATCAGCACTGCGCCCACTACCCTGAAATGGGCTGCTCCGAGCGGTGGGTTGCCATAGACTTCAAGCACTTTGCCGAGCGGACAAATTCTCAAGTGGTGGATACTTCAGAATAATTCCAAACAGACCTTTCTGATTGAAGCGTCGCAGATCCGGGCGAAGCGGTTCGGCCTCGCAGATCATGCATGGGCGAGCAGCAAAGGTTTGCGTGAAGGACTGGAACCCCCGATTTGCGTCGATGTCGTCAATGACCAGGGCGCCGCCCGGTCTCAAGGCAACCCAGGCACGATCCAATTCGAAGCGGACGTTGCGTTCGCTATGCAGACTGTCATGTATGAAAAGATCAATCTGACCAAGTTGACAGAGCAACCCGGGAAGACGAAGCCTGCTGGGACCCTTGATGTACGACCAGCGGTTCGCGTACCGTCCCCCGACCGCCATACCGACTTGCCTACGCCAATGTCTTTCTATGGGCGGCAGATCTATGCTCCATAGATGCCCACTGGCGTTTCTCTCCAGTGCCTCCAGAATACAACGGGAGGTCACTCCATGGGCGACCCCGGTTTCGACCACCTTCTCGGGGCGTAAGTGCCGAGTCAGACACCAAATCGTCCGCACGAATCCGGCGTCTCCATCATTCCAGGACAAGAAGCTTTTCGGGCCAGCCTCGATTCCTTGTGCTTCCAGTTCTCTTGTGATCGTGGACCACAAGTCCCAGAACCCCGCGGTGAATTCACACGGCCACTGCACGCCGAGGTAGTGGTGAAGCAGCGCTTCCCAATTGTCGTCCGGTTGATAGCGACACTGGGGTCTACGTTGTTCGCGCCTGTCGATGTACTGATCCACGATGTTCGTCCAGACTTCCGCCGGACTGGCGGCCAGATCCGCCAACGCTGTGGGATGTCTCAGAAAGTAACGCAGCGGTATCCCTAGCATGGGAGTGAGGCTCGTGGTGTGCACAGCCGGGCCCCGGTCCTGTGCCGCCAACCTCTCAAGCCGAGGTCAATTCTACAGCCAGAGAGCCACGGTTGCTTTGACCCACTGGTCGCAGCCCGATCCGGGCTGGCCGGCAGCGGCAGACCCGCAGGCAGTGAAAGCACGTTATCTCAGGAGTTTGTCGACGGGACTGCTCCCGCGGCTCGCCCCGGCGAGATCGCAGGGAGAACCCTTGGCAACAGGATTTCCCGTCGTCCGTCCCCGCCATGGCGCCTAGGCCCGGTGCGGCAGGGTTCCGAGCAGGGGTTCTGCCAGGCAGCGCAGTGGTTCCCTGAGGCCGCTCATCACCCGCTCGAATCCCACGAAGTCCAGGGACTGCGGCCCGTCGGAGAGAGCCCGTTCCGGGCAGGGGTGGACTTCGATAATGAGACCGTCTGCACCGACCGCCACTGCCGCGCGGGAGACAGCACCGATCAGGCTTTGCTTCCCCGTTCCGTGTGAGGGGTCGGCAATAACGGGCAGGTGCGAAAGGTCGCGTGCCAGGGCGACCGCGGCCAGGTCAAACGTATTGCGAGTCTCGGTCTCGAAGGTCTTAATACCTCGCTCGCAGAGAACAACCTCGGAGTTGCCCCCAGCCAGCAGGTACTCCGCTGCCAACAGCCACTCCTTGACGGTTGCCGAAGGCCCGCGTTTCAGGAGGATAGGCTTCCTTACCGTGGCCAATCGGCGCAACAGATTAAAGTTCTGCATGTTCCGAGCCCCGACTTGAAGCATATCGGCGTATTGGCAGATAAGGTCCACGTCCTCGGTCCCCATGACCTCGGTGACCACGGGAAGACCGGTCTGTTCACTGGCCTCCCGCAGGATCTTCAGGGCCTCGAGGCCCAGCCCCTGAAAGTCATAGGGCGAAGTCCGCGGCTTGTAGGCTCCACCGCGCAGCATGGAGGCCCCGGCCTTCTTGACGGCACAGGCCGTGTCCAGGAGTTGTTCCCGCGACTCCACGGAGCAAGGGCCGGCGATCACGACCACCCTGTCCCCGCCAATAGGCACACCGTTCACGTGCACGACGGAACGGTGCGGCTTCACCTGCCGGCTGACCAGCTTGAAGGGTTGGGCAATCGCGACCACGTTTTCCACACCGGGCGCGGCCTGCAGGGCTTCGAGTTCGTGCCGCCGTCCGCTGCCCACCGCGGCCACGATGGTGCGCGTGGTGCCGCGAGTGACGTGTGGCTGGTAGCCCGCCTCGCGCACCCGCTCGATAACGTGTGAGATCTCCTTTTCCGTGGCTCCTTCAGCCATGTTCACAATCATTGCGCCCCCCTGGAACGACACTTGCAAAAACTAAAAGCCGCGACCTGTGAGAATCGCGGCTTCCGGTCGGAACTTATGGGATGATTGGCTTATCGCTGATTCGATCTGCCCACAAGGTCCGGCCCTCCCGCCACTCGGTTCCACCAGTAGCGGAAATAAGCCGTAGCCGTGTAGGTAAATCGCATCACAGAGGAAAGATGCTAGACTTTTCCGAGGCCCACGTCAATCATGAATGCGATAGGAACTCCCGAGCAAAGACTCGACGGACCGTCGCGTTGCCTTACTGCACCGCGCTCGCTGCCGCCGAAAAGGCGTTATTGGCGTTGGAACCAATGAGCCGAAGGGTCCCGACGACCAGTACTAGAATTACGGCCAGCATCACTGCGTACTCGGCGATATCCTGGCCCGAGTCGTCTTTCCACAGCAGCTGGCGACAGACATTCACCATGACTTCCCTCCCGCTCCTCCCCCCGGTAAGGCGGAACTACAGTTCACTGGAGTGGCCCAATGATGCCTACTGTTGCCGGCTTTGTCAAATGGAGGCCGGTGTGGTCAAACTGCTTGCGTAAATACTGAGAGGGCGGCGGTTTCTCCATTCCAAGTCAAGCCTCTGGAAAATGGAGTAAAGGACGCGATCCACACTTTCTAGATTAGCGAAAACACGCCGCGGGCGGAACCCTCCTGCGTACTTCCGCCAAGCAGTGCTCGATAAGGTTTGGGTGCGTCGCTACAGATGCAGGGGCAAGGCGAAGAAGGACAACGGTTCACGCAAGTCTTGCTCCACCCGCCCGATCATGGTCGGATGGGTTCTCCGCCCGCGCGCCAGGAAACCGGGGAAGGCCCCTCGCAAGACCTCTGCCAGCCTGGCCTGGTCTGCCCACGCCCAGAAACTCTCGTTCGTCTCGCCAGAAAGTGTTGGAAATGCCCGGGGATCGGGACTATCTTTGGCAGCGGGTGTAGGTCTGTTTTCCAGAAAAGGTTTTTGCTTGCTAGCCTTCTCGCTTTTCACACGATCAAGGTTGCGTTTGGTCTCTGCAGGATCTGGTCTTCCAAAATCCACAACGCGAACTGCACAATGTGCCCCTACCCCTCTGCAAGCATTCTAAAATAAACCGTCATGGTTCCAGTGCTGGAATTCGAAGGTATCACGAAGGAATATCGGAGCGTGTTTCCAGGACGCACGGTGCGGGCTCTGGAGAATTTCTCGCTCACCGTGGAACAGGGAGAAATCTTCGGGTTTCTGGGTCCCAACGGCGCCGGCAAGAGTACCGCCATCCACTTGGCAATGGGATTCATGAGGCCTACCGCGGGCAAGGGACGAATGTTGGGCCAGCCCTTCGGCAACACGAATGCCCGGAGGCGGGTGGGATTCTTGGCAGAAAACGTGGCCCTCTACCACCGTCCCGCGGAGCAGTTAATTCGGTTCTACGGTGCGCTGAACGGCATGCAGGGGCGATCGCTGCGCCGGAGGGCCGCGGAGGTGCTTGCGCTGGTAGGATTGTCGGCCGAGGCTCGCGGCAACGTGGGAAGGTTCTCGCGCGGGATGGTGCAGCGGATTGGCCTGGCGCAAGCGATCGTAAACAGCCCCGAGTTTCTCATTCTGGATGAACCGACCTCCGCGTTGGATCCGGTGTCGAGGGTCGCGGTCCGCGACCTGCTACGGAGCGCCCGCGAAGCGGGCAAGACGATTTTTTTGAGTTCGCATCTGCTATCCGAGGTCGAACTCATCAGCGACCGGGTGGCCATGCTCCATCGCGGCAAGCTGGCGCGCCTGGGCAAAACTTCCGACTTGCTGCAGTCGGGAACTGAGACGGAGATCGTGGCCCGCGGCGTTTCTCCCGGACCCTTTCGCGGGACCCTCAACGGCAACCGACTGGTTAAGTTCACCGTCCCGATCGCCGAGCAGCGCGCCGCGCTGGAGCGGGTCTGGGCGCAGGGCGGAGAAGTCGTAAGTGTGAACCCGGTGCGCCGTTCCCTGGAGGACGTCTTCCTGGAGGTTACTCGCGATCTGGGCCCCTCCGCTTCGGAAGGGAGGACAGGGTGAGAGCGAGCCTTCTCATTGCCGGTAATTTCGTCCGGGAGCAGCGCTGGCCTATCCTGGTGCTGCTGCTGTGGGTGCTGCTGCTTGCCTTTCTGGGATTACTGCCAGACGTAGCCCGTAGCCGTGAGGACCTTCTATTTATCTTCAAGCAGGTTGCCGTCTACGTCGTTGCGTTCAGCGTCTTCTTCGGCGGGTCGGCCATCTACAACGAGCGCAAGACCAGGCGTATCCTGGCGGTCTTGGCCAAGGCGGTGGCCCGGCATGAGTACCTATCAGGCCTTGTCCTGGGGGTCACGCTGGCTTGTGCCATCCTCTTCTTCGCCCTCGGCCTGACCGGAAGCTGGGTGCTGGGGCAGGTCGGGTTTCCGGTTTCCACCGTCTGGTTCCTCATGGTCTCGCTAGTGGCTGCCTGCACGCTGGCGGGCACCGTAGCCCTCATGTTCTCCACTTTTCTGAATCCCTTCTTTTCGGCCGGCGCCACCGCTCTGGTCCTAGGGGCGCAACTGGCGATAGGCTATTTCTCCAAAGGGCGTTACGACCACATAGCACCCTTCTACGCACTGATCCGCTCGGTGACAGAATCTTCGTACCAGACCCCGGGCAGATGGATGTGGTCGGGCATCCTCGTGGCGCTTGTCCAGACCGGGTTCTTCTGGCTGTTGGCGGCGCGAATCTTCACCCGAGTTGACATCGCAGTGGCAGTAGAGTAATGGATCGATTTATCAGTTCGTTAAGGAGAATTCTTAAGGTTTGCCTGGAGGTGTAGCTCGGGCGGTTGGCAGGCTTTCGTGCTGCACCAGTTGTAGTGCAGACCTTTGAGAGAAGTCCAGCACGCGCTCGGGAAATACCCCCAGATAAATTGTGGCCGCCACGGTGACGACCAGAGCAGTTCGCACTCCCAGCGGTACCGGCAGAACCGGAACTTCTTCCTGCGGCTCCTTCATGTACATGGCGACGATAATCTTGAGGTAGTAGTAGGCGCCGACAGCGCTATTGATCACGCCGACAATGGTGAGTCCTACCAAGCCGGACTGCAAGGCTGCGCTGAACACGTAGAACTTGGCAAAGAATCCGCCGGTGATGGGAATCCCGATGAGCGATATCAGGAACACGGTGAAGACCGCCGCCAACTGCGGAGAGTGGCGGCCCAGGCCGACATAGTCCTCCAGCGTGACGTAGCGTTCCCCGGCATTGGCAAGGTGGCTCACTACGGCAAACGCTCCCACGTTCATAGCCGCGTAGGAAGCCGCATAGAACATGACCGCCGACGTCCCCAGCTCCGGCCGGGCGGCGAAGGCTACCAGGATGTAACCGGCATGGGCGATGGAGGAATAGGCCAGAAGGCGTTTGACGTTGTTCTGCACCAGGGCCGCGACGTTACCTAAGGTCATCGACAGTGCGGCCGACACCCAGATCAGCCAGAAATGCCCGGGAGGGTTGGCTTCGAAGATCACGCGCAGCAACACTGCGAAAGTTGCCGCCTTGGGGGCGGTCGACATAAACCCGACCACCGGAGCGGGCGCGCCTTCGTATACATCCGGCGTCCAGATGTGGAACGGGGCGGAAGCGATCTTGAAACCCAGGCCAACAAACATCAGGGCCACCGCCACGTAGGCCAAGACCGGAACCGAACCGGAGTGCAACGCCGCGCTGACGTCTTGGATGTTGGTCGAACCGGTGGCGCCGAACATCATCGCCACACCGTACAGGAAGAAGGCTGTAGCAAAGGACCCGAGCAAGAAGTACTTCAGCGAGGCTTCACTGCTGGTCGCGGAGCGAAGGCGAAAACCCGCGAGGATGTAGGTCGAGATCGAGGAGATCTCCAGCGCGATGAAAATCAGCACCAGCTCCACCGCGGAAGACATCAGGCACATGCCCACGACCCCGAGCAGGATCAGGCCGTAGTACTCCCCCGCGCCCATGCGCTGCACGGCCAAGTAATCGTACGAGGTCAGGATCACGGCCGCCGCGATGGCAATGACCAGGACGTGGAAGAAGATGCTGAAGCTGTCGACCCGCACCATGTGCATGAAGGCGGAGCCGGGATCCTGCGCCATGAAGTAGGTGGCGATGAGCGCGACCAAGGTTCCGAGCAGGCCGACCTGGCCGAGTATTTTCTGACCGCGTTCTTCGCCAAGCAGCGGGTCCAGGAGCATGATGGCCGCGCCGAAGATCGAAAGCACGATCTCGGGCAGGATGCGGACATAATCCGAGGCTTGAGGAATCGAGATGGTTGCGGGGGCGTTGATCACGGTGGCGATCATTGGCCTGCCACCTTTGCAGCAATCTGCGCGAAGGGAGTCAGGGTCAACTGGACCGCGGGATCGATGATGTTCAGCCACAGAAGGGGGGCCACTCCCATGACGAATGCCGCCACCGCCGGCGGCCACAAAGCCAGCTGTTCGCGCCCGGAAAGATCCGGCAGCGAGCTGTTTTCCGCGTGAGTGACTTTGCCGAAAAAGACCCGCTGGTACATCCAAAGCAGGTAGCAAGCGCTCCAGATCACACCGGTTGCACCCACCGTGCCCCACCAGGCGTGTGCCTGAAACGCCCCGCTGAGTACCAGGAACTCGCCCACAAAGCCGTTAAGCAAAGGCAGCCCGACGGAAGCCAGCACCATAAAGGAAAAGAATGTGGCATAGACGGGCATGGGTGTTGCCAGACCGCCCATGTCAGCTATCTCGTAGGTATGCTTGCGCTCGTAGATGATCCCGGCCAGCAGGAAGAGGGCGCCGGTCGAGACCCCGTGTGCCAACATCACAAACATGGCACCATTAAGTCCGGCCTGAGTGAGGCTAAAAATCCCAAGCACCACAAACCCCAGGTGGCTGATCGACGAATACGCGATCAGCTTCTTCATATTGGGCTGCACCATCGCCACCAGCGCTCCGTACACAATGCCGATCAGCGCCAGGATAGCGATCCACCAGGCATTCTCCCGCGACTGCTCGGGAAACAACCCTAGGTTGAAGCGCAGCATGCCGTAAGTCCCCATTTTCAACAGGACGCCGGCCAGCAGCACCGAGCCGGCCGTGGGCGCCTCCACGTGCGCATCCGGTAACCAGGTGTGCACCGGAAACAGCGGGACCTTCACGGCAAAAGCCACGAAGAAGCCCAGGAACAGCCAGGGGGCGGCCGCCGTGAAGCCCTCCAGTTGGCCTCTCCGGATAAGGTTCTGGATCACCAGAAAGTCAAAACTTCCGGTCTGGGCGTAAAGCCAGATCACAGCTGCCAGCATGAAGACCGATGCGACCATGGTGAACAGAAAGAACTTGATCGCGGCGTAAACCTTACGCCCATGACCGTAGATGCCAATGAGCAGGGCCATGGGGATGAGCGTCGATTCCCAGAAGAAATAGAACAGAAACAGGTCGAGCGCGGTAAAGACCCCGATCAGCGCTGTTTCGAGGATCAGCAGCAGAATAAAGAATTCCTTCACCCGTTCGTGAATCGACTTCCAAGAAATCAGCACGCACAGGGGCGTCAGGAAGGTCGTAAGGATGACCAGCCAGGCGGAAATGCCGTCCACACCCATGTGGTAGTGAATGTTGGGATGGCTGATCCATGGGCGATCAATCACGAACTGGAATCCCATCTGCCAGCGATGGATCCTCGCCACCAGGTGCAGAGAAAGGACAAACGCCAGCAGGGAAACGATCAGCGAGAAGATGTGGATGTCGCGATCCCGCCGGGGCAACAACACCAGCAACAACGCCCCGGCCGCCGGAATGAAGGTCACAAGCGTGAGAATGATGCCGTCCAGATTGGTCATCATCTCACCCCCATCCAGATCATGTAGGCGATGACGACAGCGCCGCCCGCAGCGACCCAGCCCGCATAGGAGCGCAAGTTGCCCGACTGCATGTGGCGGGCGGCATCGGAGACGTGTCGCGCCCCCTGGGCGCTATCATTCACCGCTGCGTCGATCACACCTTGGTCGACCCCATGCCACAGGATGCGGGTTGAGCCATCCACCAAGGGCCTCACGAACAGGGCGGCGTAGATTTCATCGACATAGTACTTGTGCACGACCGCTTGGTAGAATTCACCCAGCGCGACCGCAATCCTCGCGGGCAGCTCGGGTCGCCTGTAGTAGAGCACATGCGCCAGGTACCAGCCCAGTCCCGCTGCGGTCACCGAGAGTGCCATTAACAAAAATTCTGTGCCGTGGCCGGCCGCTTCCGGCGTTGCTTCGGCAAGCGCCTTGCCCCCGTTGAACACAGGCGCAAGGAAGTGTTCGAACACGCCCTGGATACCGATCCAACCTCCCACCACGGAAAGCACGGCAAGGATGATTAAAGGGACCAGCATCAGGTTCGGACTCTCGTGCGGTGCACCGTGGCCGTGGCGATCATCGTGTCCCGGTCCAGCTGCGCCGCCCCGATACTCGCCGAAGAACGTCATGTACCAGAGGCGAAACATATAAAACGCGGTGAGGAAGGCTGTCACCACGCCGAGAAACCAGTACGCCCCGTTGCTCTGGTAGGCCTGCCACAGGATCTCGTCCTTGCTGAAAAAGCCAGCCAGTGGCGGGATGCCCGCAATGGCCAATGTGCCCGCAGTCATGGTCCAGAAGGTCACGGGGATGTAGTGCTTGAGGCCGCCCATGGAGCGCATGTCCTGATTTCCACCCACCGCGTGGATGACGGATCCGGCTGCGAGGAAAAGCAAACCTTTGAAAAATGCGTGGGTCATCAGGTGGAAGATACCGGCCGAATACGCCGCCACACCACAGGCCATGAACATGTATCCCAGTTGCGAGATCGTGGAGTAAGCCAGCACCTTCTTGATGTCGGTTTGGGCGATGCCAATGGTGGCGGCGTACAATGCAGTCAGGGTGCCGACCACCGCGACGACGGTCAGCGCGTCGGGTGCGTGGTTGAAGATGAGGTGCGAGCGGGCCACCATGTACACGCCGGCGGTCACCATGGTGGCGGCATGAATGAGAGCCGAGACCGGCGTCGGGCCTTCCATCGCATCCGGGAGCCAGACGTAGAGGGGAATCTGGGCCGATTTTCCGGCGGCACCGACCATGAGCAGAATGCCGATCGTGGTCAGCAATCCCACGCTCACCGTTCCCTGCTCGAGGCCACTCTCCACCCTACCGAACACTTGCAGGAAATCGAGCGACCCGAAGTGCTTGATCATCAGGAACAGCGCGATGAGAAAGCCGAAGTCGCCGATGCGGTTGACGATGAATGCCTTCTTGCCGGCTGCCGCCGCTGCGTCTTTCGTAAACCAGAATCCGATCAACAGGTAGGAAGCCAGACCCACGCCCTCCCAGCCGATGAACATCTGCAGGTAGTTGCCCGCCAGCACCAGCGTGAGCATGAAGAACATGAACAGGTTCAGGTAACTGAAGAACCGGTAGAAGCCGCCCTCCTCCCACATGTAACCGATGGAGTAGATGTGGATCAGAAAGCCGACACCCGTGACCACCAACGCCATCACCAGCGTGAGTTGGTCAAGATACATCTCGAAGTTCACCAGGAAACCGCCGGAGCGGATCCAGGGTGCGACGATTTCGACATGCGGAATTTCCAGTGAGCTGAACCGGGCCGCCACGAACAGCACCCAGACAAACGTTGCCCCGCAGAACCCCAGCGCGATCGCAGCCACGGTCTGCCGTGAAAACCGGCGGCCGAGCAGGCCGTTGATCGCCGCCCCGATCAGCGGCAGCACCGCGATCAGCCAGAGATGAAGGGAGGGCGTCATAGTTTCAGCAGGTTCACTTGGTCCACGTTCAAGGTCTCGCGCGTGCGGAAGACGGCAATGATTATTCCCAGTCCGACCGCCGCTTCGGCCGCCGCCACCACCATCACGAAAAAGACAAAGATCTGGCCGCTCAGGCGCTGCCAGTGCGCGGCAAATGCCACAAACGACAGATTCACCCCATTCAGCATGAGTTCGATCGACATGAAAATGGTAATGATGTTTCGCTTGATCAGGAAGCCGATCACTCCGCAGGCGAACAGGATCCCGCTCAGCACCAGGTAATAAGACAGCGGAACCATCAGCGTTCCTCTCCTGGCTGCGATTGCGTCGCCGGCTGGCCGGCCAGCACCACCGCACCCATGATGGCGATCAGGATCAGGATCGACGTCACTTCAAAGGGCAGCAGAAAATCGTGGAAGATGAGGTTGCCGATGATCTTGGGATAGCCGGGGAGCGCTCCCAGCGCCACGGGCTGCGTTCCCGATTGCCGCAACAATACCCAAGCCACCAGCACCCCGCCCACCAGCACCCCGGGAACCCCCAAAAGGAGCGCCACTCGGCTGCCTTGGGTGCGCTCTTCCGCGCCGGCATTGAGCAGCATGATGACGAATACGAACAGCACCATGACCGCGCCCGCATAGATGATGACCTGCACCGCCGCCACGAATTCGGCCCCGAGCAGCAGGTACTCCACCGCGAGCGATGCCATGACCACCACCAGCGACAAGGCGCTGCTGATGGGGTGGCGTTGGACCAGAAGATTCACTGCTCCCGCCACGCAGATCGAGCCGAAAATCAGGAACAAGATCAGGTGCAACATTGGCTAGGACCGGTAAGCCACGATGAACCCCGTAATCAGAAGGTTGGCTATGGCGAGCGGAAGCAGGAACTTCCATCCGAAGGCCATGAGCTGGTCATATCGGAAACGCGGCAGCGTGCCGCGCACCCAGATGTAAATGAACATGAAGACGAAAACCTTGGCCACGAACCAGAACACGGGCAGAAGAGCCTGCAGCAGCGGCGGCCCGAATACGGGCCCGCGCCACCCTCCCAGGAACAGCAGCGTGGCCAGGCAGGCCACCGTGATCATGTTGGCGTACTCCGCCATGAAGAACATGGCAAACTTCATGGCGCTGTACTCGGTGTGATAGCCGGCGACCAGTTCCGTTTCCGCCTCGGGCAGGTCGAAGGGAATGCGATTGGTCTCCGCATAGGCCGCCATCAGATAGATAAAGAAGGCGAAGAACTGGCAACCGTAGAAGACGTTCCACCTGGGAATGAACCCCCAAAAGGTTCCCGCCTGTGCGTTGACGATGTCGCGCAAGCTGAAGCTTCCGGAGAGGATCAGCACGCCCACCAGGGAGAGTCCGAGTGCGATTTCGTAGCTGACCATCTGCGCGCTGGCGCGCAGCCCGCCCAGCAGGGAATACTTGTTATTCGAGGACCAGCCTGCCAGCGCGACCCCGTACACCCCGATCGAGGTTACCCCCAGGACCACGAGCAGCCCGGTGTTGACGTCGGTGATCTGCAAAGGTATGTGGTAGCCGAACACCGTGATCCAGTTCCCGATGGGGATCACTGAAATCGAGGTCAGTGCGCAGGTTACAGCGATCATCGGGGCCGCGATGAACAACGGTTTGTAAACGTGCGGTGGAGTCAGGTCCTCTTTCACGATGAACTTGATGCCGTCCGCCAGGGGTTGCAACAGTCCGAACGGCCCGACTCGTGTCGGCCCCCAGCGATTCTGGATGTGGCCCACGACTTTGCGTTCGAGCCACACGCTGTAGGCGACCGCGGTGAGCAACACCAAGATCGCGATTACGATCTTGACCAGAGAGGCGACAATGAAAACTTCGGTACTCAGCAAGGGCGTGTCCTGTAACAGCGACTGCTGGTGCAACCTGCTCGGCGGTGAATACGCCTAGTCCGCCGCGACTTCCGGCGTTGCCGGCTCGCGATCACGATTCTCGATTACGGAATTCAAGGCCCTCGAATATTGGCCCAGGGTGCCGGAGGTGAATAGGGTGTCGTTGGCTGGCATGATGAGCTCAGGGTTGTGCTGCCCTCCGCCTCCACTTCCGGACAACGAAGTGTGCTGATCGTTGCCCGCCAGCAAGTTCATGCGAGAAACGTCGTATCCCGGAACAAGCCGCTGGATTTCGTCCAGAATGGCCACCGGGTCGAACGGGCTCATTTTAGGTTCGAGGCCGCGGGCTTCCAACCAGACCGCGTGGCGGTCGGCCTCGCCGGACTGCGCTCCGCGCGACTGGCCCATGTCAGCGCGCACAGCGCCGCCGAACGGAACCAGCTGGTGGACATCAGACCCCATGGCATCCGCGATGCGGACGATCATTTCGAAATCACTTTTGGTGCCGGTCACGTCGCCGGCTTTCTTCACCAGTTGGAGATCGCCGCAGGTGTTGGTGAAGGTTCCAGCCTTCTCGTAGGCGTTGCTGGAAGGAAGAACCACGTCCGCCAGAACAGCGGTTTCGGTCAGGAACATGTCTTGAACGACCACGAAGCTCTTCGCGAACGTGAAGGGGTCGATGGCGAAGCGGGCGACCGGGTTTGAGCCCACGACGTAGAGGGCCTTCAGCTTGTTTGCCCGGGCGGCCTCCGCCATCTGGGGGATGGTCAGACCAGGCGTCGCCGGGATTTCGCCCCACTCTTCCCCGAATTGGCCGGGCTCGCTAACCTGTTGATAGCCGGGCAGAAGATCGGGATACAGCCCCATGTCGGCGGCGCCGCGTGAGTTTGCGTAGTCCGCCAGCGCGACGAACTTTGCGCCCGGAATGTCGGATCCAAATCTCACCAGGGTGCTGACGTCATTTCCGCGAATTTCTGAGCCGAAGATGAGAATGAGCTTCGGCTCTCGGCAAAGCTGGTCGCGCAAAGCAGTCCAGCCCTCGCGCGTCGCGCCCCGGGCGATGAGGGTGTGGGCAGCGGATTCGTCGCCTGCCAGAAAGGCAACGGCCTTACTGTCGGCCCCGGCCGGAATCGGCATGAAACCCGTAGCCTGGCGACCCAACTTGATGTGTTGGGAGTTGATCACGTACAAGCGCGACCGGTGCAACCGGACGTTGTTGCGGATCTGCCACGCCAGGAGCGGATGCTGGTCCGTGGGATTGTTTCCGATGACGAGGATGGCCGGCGCGTCGTAAACCTCACGCATGCTGGCGGTCCGTCCTAGCTTTCCGCGGAGCGCCGCCGCCAGGGCAGGGAAGTCGGCGGTTCGGAGGTGGTCCAGGTTGTTGGTTTTGAGAACTACCCGGGCAAATTTCGACAACAGGTAGTTCTCCTCGTTGGTGGTGCGGGTGGATCCGATAACCCCAATGGCGTGTCCGCCGTCGTGGTTACGAACCTCAGCGAAGCGTCTCCCGATTAGTTCGAAAGCCTCTTCCCAGGTTACCGACGCGAGCTTGCCGTTTTTCCGAATCAGGGGTGTGGTGATGCGGTCGGGATTTTCGGCAAAATCGAATGCGTACCGCCCCTTCACGCAAAGGAAGTCATGGTTGATGCCGCTCTTGTCGCGATTGTCGCCGCGCACGATCTGCATTCCGGTATCCGCCCGGCGGACCCCCAGGGTCGTCTTGCAACCATCGCCGCAGTGGGTGCAGATGGTACCCACGTGCTTCATCTCCCAGGGACGCGTTTTGTACCGGTATGCGCCAGACGTCAGCGCTCCAACCGGGCAGATATCGATGCACATCCCGCATTCCTCGCACTCCAGGTGATCTTCCCGGTTGGGTGCGATGATGGAGGACACACCGCGGTTCTGCACGCCCAGCGCCCAGACGTCCATGCCCTCGCCGCAGACGCGAACGCAGCGGTAGCAGAGAATGCAGCGCGGGCGGTCGAAGAACACCACCGGAGACCACTGCTGTTCGTCCTTGTGATTCTTTGCCTCCATGTAGCGCGACTCGGCCGCACCGTAGGAGAAGGTCATGTCCTGCAGTTCGCACTCCCCTCCGGCATCGCAGACCGGGCAGTCCAGCGGATGATTTCCCAGTAGCAGTTCGACCATCGCCTTGCGCGCTTGGCGCACTTCGTCGCTGTCCGTGGTGACGATCATGCCCTCGCTGACCACCGTGGTACACGCCGTCTGCAACTTGGGCATCCTTTCGATCTTCACCAGGCACATCCGACAGGCGCCCTGCAGCGACAAATTGGGGTAGTAGCAGAACGAGGGCACTTCGATGCCCACACTCTTGCAGACTTCGATCAACAGCGTCCCCGCAGGCGCCGTAATCTTGTTGCCATCGACCGTCAGAGTGACATCAGCCATGTCAAAATTCGGTAAGTGCGCAATGGGAAATCACAAAATCTGCTTAAGCCATCACCGGAAGTTTCTCCACCACCCCTCGCGTTTCGTACGGGCACGGCCTGCCTTCCAGGTGATCCTCGAACTCTTTGCGGAATTTCTGCACGAAGCCGATCATGGGCATGGCGGCAGCATCGCCCAGCGGACAAAATGTCCGGCCCAGCATGTTCTCGGCGAGATACAGCATGTTGTCGATGTCCGCCTTCAACCCGCCTCCGGCATGGAAACGCAGTAGCGTCTTTTTCAGCCAGTCCGTGCCTTCGCGGCAAGGGATACACCAGCCACAACTCTCGTGCTGGTAGAACTTCATGGTACGCAGTGCGAACTTCACCATGCAGGTTGCATCATCGAGAACGACCACCCCCCCGGAGCCCAGCAGCGAACCCGCCTTGGCGACTGCGTCGAAGTCCATGGCGATATCGATCTCCGAAGGCAGGAGCACCGGCACCGAGGATCCACCGGGAACAACCGCCTTCAACTCGCCTCCGTTTGCCATCCCGCCGGCGACGTCGTAGATCATCTTTTTCAGGTTGTAGCCCATGGGCAACTCGTAGACGCCGGGCCTTGCCAGGTTGCCGCTCAGGCAAAACAGGCGCGTCCCCCCGTTCTTGGGCGTACCCAGGTTGGCGAACCATTCCCCGCCCCCAAGAAGGATGTGGGGGACGCTGGCCAGGGTTTCGGCGTTGTTGATGACCGTCGGCCCGCCCCACAGGCCGACTACGGCAGGGAAGGGCGGTCGGATCCGCGGGATGCCGCGCTTGCCTTCTAGCGATTCCATGAGCGCCGACTCTTCGCCCACCTCGTAAGCGCCCGCGCCGCCGTGCCAGTGGATGTCTAGGTCATACCCGCTGCCCAAAATGTTCTTCCCCAGAAAGCCGCGCGCATATGCTTCCTGGATTGCCTTCTGCATGATCACCGACAGGTAGCGGTACTCGCCGCGGATGTAGATGTATCCGGTGTGCGCGCCGACGGCGATCGCGGCAATCGTCACGCCTTCGATCACCGCGTGTGGGTCGTGTTCGAAGATCAGGCGGTCTTTGCAGGTGCCGGGTTCACTCTCATCTCCGTTACACAGAACATACTTGGGCTTGGCCGATTGTTTGGGCACGAACGACCACTTCATCCCAGTCGAAAAACCTGCCCCGCCGCGGCCACGCAGGTTGGAACTCTTTACCTCGTTGATGATCGCGTCCGGCGGCATGGAAAGCGCCTTCTGCACGGCCTTGTAGCCGTCCAGTTCGAGGTAGCGATCGATCGAGGTCGCTCCCTTGCCGAAGCGCTTGGAAACGACCCTCACCTCATCGGGATGGGAAACCAAGGTTGCCATTTAGTAAAGGAGGATCGGGTAAATTTTGTGGTCGGCTACCTGTGCGATTTCCGAGCGACCTCCGCGTATGACATGCGGCCAATTTCCGACTACGAAATTACCCGATTGCAAAATTGCAGAATCCCCTCACTGCATTCCTTTCTTGCTGTACTCGTCAAGCACCTGGTCGAGTTTGTCGGTGGTGAGGTTTTCGTGGAAGTCGTAGTTCACCTGCATGGCCGGGGCCCAGCAGCAGGCGCCGATGCACTCCACTTCTTCCAGAGTGAACAATCCGTCCGGGGTCGTTTGCTTGTGGCCGATGCCCAGTCGGCGCTGGCAGTGCGCGAATAACTCGTCCGCGCCGCGCAGCATGCAAGCGATGTTGGTGCAGACCTGCACATTATATTTGCCGCGCGGCTTGAGGGTCAGCATAGAGTAGTAGCTGATCACATTGCGCACTTCGAGCTCGGTCAAGTCCAACCGTCGCGCCAGTTCCTGAATGACTTCCTCACTCAAATAGCCGAACTCATCCTGCGCATAGAGCAGGGTCGGAACCAACACCGAGCGCCGGGTAGGGTAGTGGGTCAGCATCTGGGTGAAACGCTGCTCGAATTCCGGTGAGAACTTCATGCTCGTCTACGGAATACCCCTGCGCCTCGCGCCCTCTCCGTGCAACCAAACGGCCGCTGCTCCTTGAAGCGATCGCACAATTCCTACCGGTCGATCTCCCCCAGCACGATATCGATCGACCCAATCGCCGCCACTACGTCGGCGATCAAGCGCCCTTCACACATTTTCGCCAGTGTTTGCAGGTTAGCCAGGCATGCCGCCCGCATGTGAACGCGGTAAGGCTTGGCCGTCCCGTCGCTGACCACGTAGTAGCCCATCTCGCCCCGCGGCGATTCCACCCCTTGATAGACTTCGCCCGCGGGTACCGAGAAACCCTCGGTGATGATCTTGAAGTGGTAGATGAGGGCCTCCATCTGGGTTTTCATCTTTTCCCGGTCCGGCAGTACCACTTTCGGGGCGTCGGCCTTGATTGGGCCCTCCGGCATTCCCTGCACTGCCTGCTTCACCATCCCGATCGACTCGCGCAGTTCCTGGACCCGGATCAGGTACCGGTCATAGACGTCGCCTTCCTGGCCGACGGGTACATTGAACTTGAAGTTCTCGTAGCCGGTGTACGGCATGTCGCGTCGCAAGTCGAAATCGACCCCACTGCCCCGCAGCGTCGGGCCGCTTGCGCCCAGGGCAAGCGCATCCTCGGCAGAAATCTTTGCGACTCCCTTGGTGCGCATGCGCCAGATGGGATTTCCCGTCAGCAGGTTCTCGTACTCATCCACCCTGGCGGGGAAGCGGTCAGCAAAGTTGCGGACGAAATCGAAGAACCCCAGCGGGGGCTCGAGCGCAATGCCGCCGATGCGAAAGTAGGAGGTCATCATGCGCTGCCCGCTGACCATCTCGAACATGCGCAGAACATCCTCCCGCTCGCGGAAGCAGTACAGGAAGACGGTCATGGCGCCGATGTCCAAGGCGTGCGTTCCTAACCACACCAGGTGCGAGTTGATTCGCGTCAGTTCGTTAAGCAGGACGCGCAGCCACTGCGCCTTGGGTGGAATCTCAAGCCCCAGCAGCTTCTCGACCGCCAGCGCGTAGCAAAGGTTGTTGGTCAGGGGACAGAGATAGTCGATGCGGTCGGTGAGGGGCACCACCTGCTGGTAAAACTTGGCTTCGCAGGTCTTTTCGATCCCGGTGTGCAGGTAACCGATGTCCGGCATGATGCGGACCACGGTTTCGCCGTCGATCTCCAGCAGCACGCGCAGCACGCCATGGGTCGAGGGATGTTGCGGCCCCATGTTCAGGATCATGGTGCGATCCTGGGCTGGCTCGAGCACGGGCGTGGGCGTCAAGTGCGCCATCACCGGTAGCCCTCCACGGGATAGTCCTTGCGCAGCGGATGGCCTTCCCAGTCTTCGGGCATCAGGATGCGCCTCAGGTAGGGATGGCCGCTGAAGCGGACGCCGAACAGGTCAAAGATCTCACGTTCGAAAAAATTGGCGCCCGACCATACCGAAGTGATCGACTCCAAGACCGGGCTGGCGCCGTCCAGTCTGACTTTCAGCCGCACCCGTTCCTTCTTGGACATCGAGAGCAGGTGATAGACAACCTCGAAGCGCGGTTCCGACGGCGTCCAGTCCACGCAGGTGATGTCCGACAGGAAATTGAACTCGAACTCGGGATGTTCGCGCAGCAGAGCACAGGCCTCGCGGATGCACGACCGTTCGACGTAGATGGTCATCTCATCGCGATCGAACTTTGCGCCTTCGACGGCTGCTGCATTCCAGGCCAGGAGGGCGGCCAAAGCCGGATGAGTCTTCAATTGGTCCAGATCGCTGATGGGGGGAGCGGGCGGCATTTCACACCTGCCCTCGTGTGGTAGAAGGCTTGGCCCAGTCGAGCGCTCCCTTTTTCCAGATGTAGAAGAAACCCACCAGCACGATCAGGATGTAGATCAGCATCTCCCAGAACCCGAACATCCTCAGCTCGCGCAGGAGCACGGCCCAGGGATATAGGAACACCGCTTCTACATCGAACAGAATGAACAGGATGGCGACCAGGTAGAATTTCACCGAGAAGCGCTCGCGGGCGTCTCCGACGGGAGCCATGCCGCACTCATAGGGAGACAACTTGGCGCGCGTTGGCCGGCGCTTGCCCAGCACCCAGGACAGGACCACAATCGCCATCGCCACGAACGCAGCCGCCAGCACGTGGAGGAGTAACGGCAGGTAGCGGGCGAAGTAATTGTCCGGCATGACGGAGCTATATATAATTCGCGCCAAGTGTGGCTTAAAAGTTCTAGATTAGAGTTCATGATCAGCACTGTCAAGCGAGGCGGCCGCTGCACAGTGCGGGAGTGCGCTCGGTTTTTTCGTCGAACCTCTTCAGTCGGGCTGGCATGATTTTCGGTTTCAATACGGACGTGAAACAAGGAGATACCGTCTACCACGTGCAGAGCGAAGCACGTGAAAACGAGCTCGTGCTCCAGACCCAGGTGTTCGTTCGGGGCCGCTGCATCGGCAAACGGGCGGTATCGTACGCCGAGCGACTGTCCAGCGGCCAGTTTACCGATCAGCAGAAAGAGCAGATGCTGCGCGACCAGCATCGCTTGGTGCTCGATGCAATTCGGGAAAGCCGGCTGGAGAGTATTCTCGACCGCCGGGAGACTCCAGAGACCCTGGCAACGGTGAAGGAATTAGACCTCCAGTGGGTCAACGCCGATTCGGTTCATAGCGATCGCATGCTGGTCATGCGTGTGCGGGTCACCGAAGGTGGGGAGCCGGCCGTGGGAGCCCGTCTCACCTTTCGTTTCGCGCGCCCTGATGCCACACCTTTTTACACCCAGGCCATCTCTGACTCCACTGGCAGCGCCGAAATGAAGATCGAACTGGAAGAGACCGCTCTTCTCGACTCCTCGGTGCTGGTGCAAGCCAGCCTCGCGGGCAGAACGGCGACCCGAAAATTCCGTCTGCGCCGAGTCGAATAGGCAAGCTAGCTTTCAGCCTCGCCGCAGCTTTTTTCTGCGCTGGCGCTGAGGTTCGCACATCGACTTTCTCTGCACCCGCCCGCACTTGCGCCTATCCCCACCCGCTTGCGAAGATCGTACGGGATGAACATCATCATCAACGGGGAAGAACGGAGTTTCGACGCTCCGCTTACCTTGGCAGCACTGGTCCAACGCTTGGGCATGAAGACCGACCGAGTCGCAGTGGAACTCAACCTGGACATCGTGCCCCGCGACCAGTGGCCGGCCCGACAGTTGTCAGAGGGAGATCGACTGGAGATCGTCCAGTTCGTGGGCGGTGGTGCGGGCGGAGGAATTCCGAACAACAGGATTCGGTAGACCGACCAGGCAACCGAAGTATCTCAGCCCCCAGACCTCGGAAAGCAGCGTCTACGACCCCAGATCTGTTCCTGAGATCCACGGTCGGACGGTGGGCATCGCGGCCACCATCAAAGAACCAGCGCCCTTATTAGCCGCCAAGCAGTAGTGAGGCAGAGCCGAACTGAGCTGCAGTGCTCCGGCTCTGCCCCTCGCCCGAACTCCAGTAGTCAACAAGCCTCCCAAACACTCTTCCTTGACAGCCCCCAATCCGGGCCTACAATGTTTCAAACATTTCCAACAAACATGTTTGAAACATCTGTGCCGAGAAATGAAGACTGAGTTCACATCCCGGGATGTCATCGCCCTCACGCGTATCACCCCGCGCCAGCTGCAATGGTGGGACGAACGGGGAGTTGTCGTTCCTGATCGCCGGGGGCACAAACGAATTTACTCCCTCGATGATCTTTCCGAGGTAGCGGTGATCTGCGAGCTCCGTCGCCGCGGGTTTTCTCTGCAGCGGGTACGCAAAGTCATTAACCTCCTGCAGCGGCAATTCGGCAGCCGCCTGGCGGCAACCATTACGGGAGCCTCCAATTACCATCTGCTTACCGACGGCAGGACCCTTTACCTGGAGACTTCGCCCCAGCAGATCGTCGACATCCTCGAGAACGCCAACCAGCCTATGTTGGTGGTCTGTATCAGCGATGCCCTGCGCCGCGTCCGGGCCGGGATCCTCGAGGGCAAGAAGCGCAGCGGGTCAGTGGCCGGACCTGGCCGGTCGCGGAGGGCCAGCCGTAGACCGGCCTCATAGCTGGATTTGCATCAAGGGGGCGAATATGAGGGCAGAGCTCGACATCCTGAGCGAATGGATTCCTGAGCAGATGCTTCCCGGAACTCTGTTCGTCCTGGAGAATGCTGGGGAAGTCGGCGAAAAGGAAGATCCCTACTGGGCGGTGCTGTCCTGTCCCTCTTGTGGAACGCTTGGATTGGTCACGCGTAAACAAATGGCTGGTCTACTGGCGGTAATCTGCGGCTCCAATGAATGCTCCGCCCAGTTCTTCATTCGCGAAAGCGAGATCCTTCCCAGAAAACCGGTCTGAGTCGGGTGCGAAGAACTCGTACTCTGGCGCTCTCTCTCAAGCCCGACGAAGCTTCTCCCGTGCCGCTGGAATCGGCACGTGCTCGACGATCTCGATCCCAAATCCTTCCAGGGCTGCCACCCTCCTGGGGTGGTTGGTCAGCAGCCGGATACGCTGCAGATTCAGATCGGAAAGGATCTGCGCTCCAATGCCGATCTCGCGCTGGGTCTTCCGTTCGCTTTCGGGCAGCGTGGGCAGGGTACGGTCCCGGTGAAAGGTAAGAACTGTGCGCTCCGCAATGCGGTCAATGGAAAACCCTTTGGATGTCAAGTGCAGGTAAATGAGAGCGCCCCGGCCCTCTTCAGCGATCGCCCGCAGGGAGCCCTCGATGCTGGCGTGGCAGTCGCACGCTGTGGAGCCGAACACATCCCCCATCACGCAGTGCGAGTGCATGCGCACCAGCACCGGCTCGCTGCCCCTCCCGAGTTCTCCCCGGATCAGCGCAACGTGGGATTCGCCGCCATCGACCTCGCTCTCATAAGCAATCAGCTGGAACTCACCGTGCCGGGTACCCACCATGGCCTCGCCCACGCGATGCACGTAGCGCTCATGGGCCATGCGGTAGCGGATCAGTTCGGCCACGGTCAGCATCTTGAGTTCGTGGTTCTGGCAGAACTCTGCCAGATCCGGAACCCGAGCCATGGTCCCGTCGTCTTTCATGATTTCGCAGATGACCCCAGCCGGCACCAGCCCGGCTAGGCGCGCCAGGTCGACCGCGGCCTCGGTCTGCCCAGCGCGTACCAGGACGCCTCCCTTACGGGCACGCAGAGGGAAGACGTGTCCCGGACGCGCCAAGTCGGCGGGCCGCGTGGCCGGATCAATTGCCGTCAGAATGGTGCGGGAGCGGTCATAGGCGGAAATCCCCGTCGTGATCCCCTGGCGGGCGTCGATGGCCTCACAAAACGCGGTTCCGTAGTTCGACGTATTCTCCGCCGTCATGGGGCCGATGCGCAGGTGTTCCAGACGCTCTTCTGTCATGGCCAGGCAGACCAGCCCGCGACCGTGTTTGGCCATGAAATTGATGGCTTCTGGGGTGACCTTCTCCGCGGCCAGGGTCAGATCGCCTTCGTTCTCGCGGTCTTCATCGTCCACCACAACGATCATGCGACCCGCGCGAACCTCTGCGATGGCCGTCGGAACATCAGTGAAGGGGAAAGGGTTACTCATAGAGGGTCTCGTTGCAACCAAAGTCCACTGAATATGCGAATGGCGTTTTCGAAGGGGCCTACCCTCGGCTGCGCCAAACCGAGCGCCTACGAATTGGGGCTTCAGCCCCCGGGGTACGCCTTCATCCCCCCAACGATTCTTCAACGAACTTGACACTCGCGGCAGCCGGAAGTTGCTGGCAATAAGGCTCTCCCGCTTCCGTTATCGTGTCGCCGGAACTTTGTGCACAAGTTCGCTTTCAGCTCCGCGGAACAACGCCCGCAAGGCCCGCACCACGAAACGAACCACAACTGCAATTACGAGCAGAAAAGCCGCCGTGATCGCAGCTGCCAGGTAAGGATGCGCCGTCGCAAACCAGGTCAGAAACACAGCCAGGACATCTTCGCCCAGGCTCAACGAGAGATTGGAGATCGGCTCGGGCGAAGGGGTCACCGCCGCCCGCACCGCAGTCTTGCCCCCATGGGCGGCCAGCGCAATGGCTCCCCCCAGCAGCGTTGCCAGCAGTTGCTTCTCCGGCGAAAGCTGGGACGTCGCGCCGTAAGCTAGCAACGCTGCCACCGGCACCCGCACAAAAGTGTGCAGCGCATTCCAGATCAGGTCGAATGCCGGTACCTTGTCGGCGAAAAACTCCACCAGGAACAGCGCCACGCTGGCCCCGATGACCCACCCACTGGCCAGGAGGTGCAAAGGCACAGGCAGCGGTAGCACTCCGCTACGGGCTAGCAGACCGAGTGTGGCCACGGTCGCGTAGATGTTGAGGCCCGCCGCGAAGCTGACCGCCACTAGGCCAGCAACCAGGTCGGTGGGCGGAATTTTGACCGCTTGCAGCATGACGCCTTCACGAGCGACCTTGTTGGCAATCGCCGTCCCCAAGCATAAGCCCGTTACCCAGCCAAGAAAAAGGGCCGCCACGCGGGCGGCCCCCGTCTGAAACCTCCGAATCGTTACAGAGTGGACTCGATCTCGAAGCCCCAGGCTTCCAACAGCGGTTCGGGGATGTACTTCGAGTTCTTGTTTCGCCGTGCCCACTCCCGCAAACGCGTCGACCGCAAATATTGGTCGGGGGAGAGTTTGTATTCACGCACCACCTGTTCGAACTCGGTGACGGTGGGGGTAATCGGCCCGATGGGCTCCGGCTTACCCCAATTCGGGTTGCCGCGTCGCTTTGCCATGAAAATTACGCCTCGTTTGCTGAAATTAACGCCTAGGAAAACACGCTCTAACGCTTAGATTCCTTGGACCTTGGCTGGGATTCACAGGAAAACGCCAGCTAGACAGAAAGCCACTGCCCTACAGCACGGCAGCTCACTGGGTTTCGGAAACTACAGATACTAGGCTATTTCTGCCTTAAAGTCAATGCGATTCTTACCTCAAACGCCGGCGTCAAAAAACTAAGTCATTACCCAGCAATAGGTTAGACGAAATACATCACCGTCATTGTGAACTCGACGGCGCCTTCACGAACTCCTGGCCTTCAGCCTATTACGGCCGTAACCTGAGGGCAAGGGACCTTCATTGACTCCCTTGGCACCCCACCGTACAGTGGCCTTCGGGAGGCGCTCTTGAGAGATATTCACGAGGTGTTGCGTAGGAAACAAGCCCAGCAGGCCGAGTTGGGAAAGCAGATCGAAGCCCTCCAGACAGCTGCCGAGCAGTTGCGCAACGTCGCCCACCTGCTCGATGCGGATGAGGAAGAAGAGAAAGACATTCCGCCTGGCCGGGGCTGAGCAGCCGGCCGGCTGCAACCGCGAGCCTGAAAGCCTGCGTTATGAGTCTGAAGTCACTCGTGCTGTGCTCCGATGAGAAGATTGTCCGCCTTTTGCGGCGTGTCCTCAGCGAGTTGGAGATCGGCATCGACCACTGCAGCGAACCCGAAAGCGCAATCCGCAAGCTTACCCGGCTGCGTTTTGAAGCCGTCATCGTCGATTGCACCGACCTGAAAACCGCAAGCACGGCGCTCAAGACCGCTCGCACCGCTCCATGCAACAAACGCGCTATTGCCGTAGCCATCATGGACGGGCACACGGGTTTGCGTTCTGCTTTCGACATGGGGGCCCACTTTGTCCTCTACAAACCGGTCTCCCCGGAACGGGCGAAGGCTGCCTTCCGGGCGGCTCGTGCCCTCATGAAGCGCGAACGCCGGCGCAACACCCGGGTTCCAGTTCAGGTCCCGGTTCACCTGATCAACCAGAGCAGCGGTCTCAAAGAGAAGGTGGTCAGCAACGACTTGAGCGAGGGTGGCATCGCGGTGCAACATCCCAAGCGTCATGGCGCGAAGCACCGCGGCCCCTGGCAAGTGAAGTTTGCTCTGCCGGGCTCAACCCGAGAACTCGAGCTGGCCGGCGAGGCCGCCTGGCAGAACCCGGGAGGGCAGATCGGGATCCGTTTTGTGGGTCCTCCGGTCGAGATCTCGTATCAGCTGCGGCAGTGGTTGAACAGCCAGTCTCCTGAAAATGAGAAGGATGACCCACCCGTGCGCTGCAAGCTGACCGACCTCAGTCTGGGGGGATGCTATTTGGAGGTGTCTTCTCCCTTTCCGGCGCGCACCCGGATTCTGATTTGCATGCGCGCCGCCGGGCTCGAACTTCGCGTCGAAGGGGTAGTGCGCATCATGCACCCTGAAGTTGGAATGGGCGTCGAGTTCCGGCAAACGACTGACGAGCAGCGTGATCAGGTGGAGAAATTCATTCACGCTCTCCGCGATGGAGACGGCGCCATCCCCGAACTCATGGTTGAGCCGGAGGGGCTGGAGACGGAAGCGGATGTGCCCTCAAAGGCGGCGCCCGACGGCCACGAAATCGATGATCCGCTCCTCGAATTGTTCTACGACAAGGCCTCCTTGCCCGCCGAACTCTTCCTCGGCGAACTGCGCAAGCAACGCATGTCCCACCCGATGGATGCTGCGGAGGAGAACATCCTCCCTTTCTAACGGCCTAAACTCAAACCGGCGGAGGTCTGACGGTGAGTCGCGGCGAGGCTCGCGGCTGAATCAGGTACGGCCGTAGCTTCTCCAGTGCCGCCGCCGCTGTGATCCCGTACTTCTCGCGAAGAGCCTCGGGCTTGCCATGCTCGATAAACCGGTCCGGCCAGCCGATGCGCGCCACCGGGGTACTCAACCCCAGATTGCTCAATTCTTCCAGCACTGCGCTGCCGAAACCGCCCTTCAGCACGTGATCCTCCAGGGTCAGAATGACCTCCACATTGCGCGCGTAGAACTCAAGCAGCTCGATATCCACCGGCTTGCAAAAGCGGGCATTGACGACGGCGCTGGTGACACCTTCCCCTTCCAGCTTCCTGGCCACCTCGAGCCCCAGCGGCACCAGCGCTCCCAGCGCAAAGATGGCCACGCGGTCGTTCTCCCCGTGTTGGAGAAGTTCGCCCTTGCCAATCGGTATGGCACGCGGAACGTCCTTCACCGGCGTCCCCGGGCCGACTCCCCGCGGGTAGCGCACTGCGACCGGACCGTTGTGCTGCATGGCAGTGAACAGCATGTCTGCCAGTTCGTCCTCATCTTTAGGAACCATGTGCACGATATTGGGGATACCGCGCAAGTAACTGATGTCAAACAAGCCATGATGAGTGGGCCCGTCGTCGCCGGATAAGCCGCCGCGGTCCATGGCGAACACCACCGGCAGATTCTGCAGGCACACGTCATGGAGGATAGGGTCCAACGAGCGCTGCAGGAACGTCGAATAGATGGCGCAATAGGGTTTGAGCCCCTGGGTCGCCATCCCGGCGGCAAAGATGACGGCATGTTCCTCGGCGATTCCCACGTCAAAATATCGGTCTGGATGATGAGGATGGAAGCGGTCGAGAGCCGTGCCGTTGGGCATGGCGGCCGTGATGGCCACAACCTTCGGGTTCAGGTCCGCCAGCTTCACCAGGGTGTCGGCGAAGACCTCGGAGTAGGTGCGTCGGCCGAGCGGCTTGGTTTCGCCCGTCTCGGGATCGTAAGGCCCCAAGCCATGAAATTTCTTCTGTTTCTTTAGGGCGGGCTGGAAGCCCTTGCCTTTTTGAGTGAGTACATGCAGCAACACGGGGCGCCGCTGCGTCTTGAGAAACTCGAAGGTCTTGATCAGGGTCGTGATGTCGTGTCCGTCCAGCGGACCGTAGTATTTCAGGCCCAGTTCCTCGAAGATCACGCTAGGCCAGAACATGCTCTTGGCGGCTTCCTCCGCCTTGCGCGCCATGCGCAACGCGATCTTGCCGCCCATCGTCTCCACGAACCGACCCGCCCGCTCATGCAGGTAGTCGAAGCGCGGGTTGGTCACGATCCGGTTGAGGTAACTGGCGATCGCCCCCACATTCTTGTCGATCGACCACTCGTTATCGTTGAGGACGACGATCAGCCGGCGCGTCTGCTGCGCAATGTTGTTCAGGGCTTCGTACGTTATGCCGCAGGTGAAGGCCGCGTCTCCCGCCAGCGCCACGACATGTTCCTTCCCTCCTGCCCGGTCCCGGGCGACGGCCATGCCCAGGGCCGCCGACAACGCGGTTCCCGCATGACCGGCTCCATAGCAATCATGCGGACTCTCGGTGCGCAGCATGAAACCGTTCAACCCGCCTGGGGTTCGAATCGTATGGAACTGCTTGCGCCGTCCGGTGAGCAACTTGTGAACATAGGCTTGGTGGCTCACGTCAAAGACGAAATGGTCTGCGGGCGTGTTGAACACGTAATGCAGGGCGATGGTCAGTTCCACGACGCCGAGGTTGGGTCCGAGATGGCCCCCGGTCTTGGCCAGAACGGTAATCAGCTCTTCGCGGATTTCCGCGGCCAGTTGGTCCAGCTGGGAGAGGGAAAGCTGCTTAACATCGGCAGGAGAATTGATGGTATCCAGAATTGGGGCCATATTGGCAGAAGGCGACCAGAGACAGGCGCTTAGATGTGCCATCGTAAGCGAAGGATGCGTCGCCGTCCACATGGTAATCCCGCCCGACCGTGACGGCTTCGCGTCCCTTGCCGGCTTTGGGTATACTGATGATTCATGCAAGTGTTTAAAAATGTCGCGGCGATCGCCAAGGGAATGAGCATCACCTTTAAGGAGATGTTTCAACCGACGCAGGTCGAGAACTATCCGGACGGACCGGGTCCCTTAAAGGGCGCGCGCTTCCAGGAACGGTTTCGGGGCATGCACGTGCTCCAGCGGGACGAGAACGGCCTGGAGAAGTGCGTTGCCTGCTTTTTGTGCGCCGCCGCCTGCCCCGCGAATTGCATCTACATCGAAGCCGCGGAGAACACCGAAACCGAGCGCGTGAGCGGCGCCGAGCGCTACGCTAAGGTTTATAACATCGACTACAACCGGTGCATCTTCTGCGGCTACTGCGTGGAAGCGTGCCCCACCGATGCGATCACGCACGGTCATGGGTTCGAACTGGCATCCTTCAACGCCAGCAACCTGATCTACCGGAAGGAGCAGATGCTGGCGCCCGCGCCAGCTCACATGGGAGCCAACCTCGTCTTCAACCAGGCCGAAGTTCAGGCCGGGGCCCCGGCGGCGGTGCTTCCAGGAGAGTAAGCTCAAGTTCTGATCCAGGAATCCGACGCCGGTCCCGAAACGGGGGCCGGCGTTCGTGTATAGAGAAGGTCGTTGGCATATTGCTCTAGAGTGGCCGGTTTGGACGGGCCACAACCCGGTTGGCGGTGAGAAAAGCGCCCCTTGCAGGCGCGCCCGCGATGTGCGGGGGGAGCTAGCAGCTGGAAGGGTATGTTTGATTTTCTCCAGACCGTGAACGAGCGCGTTGTGATCTACGACGGCGCAATGGGCACCAACATCCAGCTCCGCAATCCCAGTGTGGACGATTACTGGGGCAAGGAAAATTGCAGCGAGGTGCTGGTGCTCAGCCGTCCGGATATCGTCCGAGACATTCACGCTTCGTTCCTGCAGGTCGGTTGTGATGTGGTGGAGACCAACACCTTCGGCGGAACTCGTATCGTCTTGGGTGAATTCGGTCTGCAGGACCGGGTATCTGAAATCAACACCAAAGCGGCGCAGCTTGCGCGGGAAATGGCGCAACAGTTTTCGACCAGAGACAAGCCGCGCTTTGTAGCCGGCTCGATCGGCCCGACGACCAAGTTGCCCTCCTTGGGCCACATCGGTTTCGACGAAATGGCGGCCGCCTACGAAGAGCAAGCCTTGGCGCTGATTGCAGGTGGAGTGGACGTGCTCCTGATTGAGACCGCGCAAGACCTGCTGCAAGCGAAAGTTGCAGCGGTCGGTGTGCTGGAGGCCTTGCGCAAGGCAGGCAAGCGGCTGCCGGTAGCGGTTCAGGTCACGCTGCAGGAGTCAGGCACAATGCTGCTGGGAACGGAAATCGGCGCTGCCTTAACGGCGCTGGAACCGTTCGATGTCGACATCATCGGCTTGAATTGCGCGACCGGCCCGGCCGAGATGAACGATGCGGTGCGCTACCTGGGCCTCAATTCCACGAAGCACGTTTCTGTCCTGCCCAACGCCGGCCTTCCGCAGAATGAGGGTGGACATGCCGTCTACAGCCTCACCCCCCAGGAACTAGCGCGATACCACAAACACTTCGTTCAAGATTACGGGGTGCGGATCGTGGGCGGCTGTTGTGGAACCAAGCCCGAACACCTGAAAGCTGTAGTCGAGGCAGTCGCTGGCATCGAACCCGCCAAGCGCGAGGTCAAGCCCGTGGGCGCAGTTTCCAGCGCCTACACTTCAGTTCCGCTTGATCTTGAACCGAAGCCCCTTATCGGGGCTGAGGAAATGAACACCACCACCCGAGTGGAGCACTTCCGCAACCTGGTGCGCGGCAAGCAGTATGACAACATCCTCGCGCTTGCCAAGCGCCTGGTGAACGAGGGCTCGCACATGCTGGATCTGTGCTGCGCCATCGTCGGAGAGGACGAGAAAGGCTACATGACCTCCGTCCTGGAGAAGATAGCCACGCGTGTGCCCGCGCCCATCCTGGTGGATTCGACCGAAGCCGACGTCGTCGAAGAGGCGCTGAAGCGTATTCCCGGAAAGGCGATCATCAACTCCATCAACCTCGAAGACGGTGAGAAGCGCACCTCCAAGGTTCTACCCATGGCCAAGCGCTACGGCGCTGCCGTTATCGCTCTCACCATCGATGAGGATGGGATGGCCTTGGTCGCAGAGAAGAAGATCGCCATCGCCAAGCGCATCTATGATCTGGCCACACAAAAATACGGCATACGCCCGGTGGACCTGATCTTTGACGCTCTGACCCTGCCTATCTCCACCGGCCAAGAAGAGTACCGGACGGCTGGCGTCGAGACCTTGAAGGCAGTCAAAGGTATCAAGCAGGCGCTGCCCGAGGTTCACACCATCCTGGGCGTAAGCAATATCTCGTTCGGCCTCGATGTTTACTCCCGCCGCGTCTTGAACAGCGTCTTCATGCACGAAGCGGTCGACAATGGCCTCGATATTGCCATCGTCAACTACAGCAAAATCTATCCTTTGTACAAAATTCCTCAGCAAGAAGTTGAGCTTGCCAGAAAGCTCATCTATCGCGACCAGTCCAACGGCGACCCGCTCCAGGTCTACATGGCCCACTTTGCCGGGATGAAAGGCAAACCGCAGACGGCAACGACCGCGCACCTGGAGACGCTCTCGGTGGAGGACAAGCTGAAGTTTGCCATTATCAACGGGGAGAAGTCGGTAGGCGAGGGCCTCCAGAAGAAATCGCTCGAAGAGTTGCTGGAAGAGGCGCTGGCGCAATATTCAGCCTTGGACCTGATCAACACCGTATTGCTCGACGGCATGAAGACCGTGGGCGACTTGTTCGGGGCGCGCAAGATGCAGCTGCCCTCGGTGCTCGACTCGGCGGGCGTCATGAAACAGGCAGTGGCCTATCTCGAGCCGAAGATGGAGAAGAAGTCCGGCTCGCAGAAAGGCACCATCGTCCTTGCCACGGTCAAGGGAGACGTGCACGACATCGGCAAGAACCTGGTTGACATCATCCTCTCGAACAACGGCTTCAAGGTCGTCAACCTGGGGATCAAGCAGCCGGGCGACACCATCATCAAGGCGGCGCAGCAGCACCGCGCGGATGCGATAGGCCTCAGTGGCCTGCTGGTGAAGTCGACGCTGGAAATGAAGTACGTCATCCAGGATCTCGAGCGGCAGCAACTGGACTTTCCCGTCATCTGCGGTGGCGCCGCCCTTACCCGAAAGTACGTGGAAGATGACCTGCGCCGGGAGTATGCCAGGGGTGTCTTCTATGCCGACGACGCCTTTGCCGGCCTGCACATCATGGAGGATCTGGCGGCTTCCGATGGAAAGCGCGAGGCCCGGCTCAGCGAAGGACGGAGCGTGAAGGAATATGCCAAGGCTGCCGCCGTCGACGAGGAAACCGGCCCCGTCTTCGTCGAGCGCAGTCCAGTGGTGGGCGACCCGCCCAACATCCCGTCACCACCGTTCTGGGGCGTGCGGGTGAAGAAGGATTTCGACTTACGCGAGCTGTTCTCCTTCATCAATGACACCGCCCTGTTCAAGAACCAGTGGCAATTGAAGACCGCTTCCCAGGAAGACTATTTGCGCTTGGTGGAGGAGAAATTCCGTCCCCTCAAGGCCCAACTCCAGGAGGAAGTCATTGCCGCCGGGTTGTTCGAGCCAAACGTCGTGTACGGATATCTCCCCGCCCAGAGCGAGGGCAACGATCTCATCGTGTACTCCCCCGACGCGGCGGCCGCCGGGACCACCGCCGTGCCGGAGTTGTTGCGGTTCAACTTCCCCCGCCAGAAGGTTGGCCGCAGGCTCTGTATTTCCGACTTCTTCGCGGCGAGAAGCTCAGGCAGGATGGACGTCCTGGGCCTCTCTCTGGTAACCATCGGATCTCGCGCCAGCCGGGAGACACAACGCCTTTTTGAAGCTGGCGAATACACAAAATATCTCTACCTGCACGGGCTCAGCGTCGAGACCGCGGAAGCCCTGGCTGAGTACCATCACCGCACCATGCGACAGGAGTTGGGCATCGCCGGCGAGGACTCGCCTCACACCCGCGACCTGTTCCATCAGAAATACCGCGGCTCAAGGTATTCGTTCGGGTATCCGGCCTGCCCGAACCTGGAGGATCAGACCAAGCTATTCGTGCTGCTCCACCCTGAAGAAAACGTTGGCGTGCGCCTTACCAGCGGTTTTCTGCTCGAACCCGAACAATCAACCTCGGCGATCGTCGTGCACCACCCCGCGGCCAAGTACTTTGTTGTCTAGCAGCTCCAGCCTCCAACATGGCAGCAGACAGAAGGGCTTACGCGGTGGGGCGTTTGCGGATGCAACTGGGGGACCCCCCTTTAGAGTCGGCAGCTCCTCCCTCTGTAGTCAGCAGAGAGGAAGGATGCCGTGAGGCCAATTGATTCAGGGGAATGCCGGAAACTTTCCCAAGGCACAGACATCCAATACGCATGCGGAACGAACAGACAGCAGTATTTGGCGGAGGTTGTTTCTGGTGCGTCGAGGCGGTGTTCAGCCGGCTGGAAGGAGTCAGTTCAGTGGAGTCGGGCTTCATGGGGGGAAACGTCGAGAATCCCACCTATCGCCAGGTTTGCGGAGGCGACACCGGTCACGTCGAAGTCGTGCGCGTGAAGTTCGATCCTGCAGTCATCCGTTATCGCGATCTCCTCGATATCTTCTTCTCCATCCACGATCCAACCACACTGAACCGGCAGGGAAGCGACGTAGGCGAGCAATACCGTTCCGCGATTTTCTACACCAGTGAAGAGCAGGAGCGCGAAGCCGAGGATGCCATCGCGGAGCTGAACGCCAGCCACGTTTTTCCCGAGCCAATCGTGACTGCCGTAGAACCCGCCGGGACTTTCTATGTGGCCGAGGACTACCACCAGCAGTACTACGACAACAATGCGACCCAGCCCTATTGCCAGTTCATCATCGCCCCAAAGCTGCGAAAACTTGAGAAGAAGTTCAGCCAGAAAGTGCGCGCCTGAGGGTAGCGCCGGCTGCCTGTCCTGAGCAGGCGGCTGATGGACGCCGTCCCGCCCGGTGGACGAATCGCCGGTTGTGGCGTAATTTGCTTATGTTGGCTATCGCTTTGCAAGGGCGCGGCGTCAGCCGGGCCCTCTCGGTTCGAGGCTTCCGCCTTAAGGCAACGGCAGCTTGGTCCCAAGCGTAGAGAAACTCTACCGGAATTTGCAGGATAGGAACGTGTCCTTGCATTTGGTGATCCGGCTTCCGTACATCGACAACACAGATCGATGAATATCGTTGTTATCGGAGATACGAATGGCTGATCTCTTACGAACGTCCAATCCGGCCCTGAGTCAGAAAGCCTTCCAGGTGGGAGGCGCGGTGCTGGGCGATTCCATGACCCTCTCGGGAACTGTGAACAAGACCGGAATCCTGCTGGTCTGCGTGATCGCCACCGCCGCCTGGACGTGGAACCGCTTCCTCAACTCTGGAAATCCAGCAGAGGTCATGGGTTTCGTGGGGATCGGAAGCATCGGCGGCCTCATCGTCGCCCTGGTCACCGTCTTCAAGAAGGAATGGTCTTCGGTTACGGCACCAATCTATGCGCTGCTCGAAGGACTGGTTCTCGGCGGCGTCTCGGCCGTTCTGGAAGCACGCTATCCCGGCGTCCCCATGCAGGCCGTCGCCCTCACGTTCGGCACCCTGTTCGCTCTCCTTCTCGCTTACCGCTCCGGCGTAATCCGTGTGACGGATAAGTTTCGCCTCGGGGTGGTCGCAGCCACCGGCGGGATCATGGTGTTTTACCTCGTCACCATGCTCTTGGGGTTCTTCGGCGTGCGCTTCCCGTCGCTCTGGGGATCGAGCCCGCTCAGTATCGGCATCAGCCTGGTGATCGTGATCGTGGCTGCACTGAATCTCGTGCTCGACTTCGATTTCATAGAGTCCGGTGTTCGCGCCGGTGCACCCCGCTACATGGAGTGGTATGGCGCCTTCGGACTCATGGTCACCCTGATCTGGCTGTATCTTGAGATCCTGCGACTGCTGACGAAACTCCGAAGCCGGGATTAGGGAAGGGAACCAAGCAGGAAGCCGTGTCTGGAGATCGGGATCCCGCGACCCCACTCCCTGATGTCCTACGGCTGATTGCTATAGACGGTTTTCCCTGAGGCCTGGGCGATAACAAACCGGCGTGGCAACAGTGCTTCGACCTTCGCATTGAGGTGCGGAGGAACAAACAGGAAAACTCTGCCATGGCCAGCCCACTCTTCGAGCACGTCTGCGTCGCTCAGGAAAATCCGCGGCGCGTCCGGATACGTCGAACCGAACCACATCGACGAACTTCGCCCGTTCACCAAGGCAACGGGCCGGCGCAGATAAAACAGCAGCGACGAACCAAACGACTGGTCGCCGTAGATCAAGATCTTGTCTTGCGGCCCCGCCCGTGCCGCAATCGCCGTCGCCAGCTGCTTGGACGAGAGATAGGGAGAAAATCGCCCAAACGCGATAAACGCCGCGAGCAGCACGACCGCCATCCCCCAGCCCCATGTCCAGGTTGCTGCGTAGTGGCGCCCGCGCCAGCGCAGTACGAGGGAAAGCACCGAGGCGACGATGAGCGTTGCGCCAGCCAGCACCGCCGGCAGCCGTAGCGCGGCAAACGACTGCCAGCTAAGATCCAGCATGTGCGACATGGAAAGCGTGTCCGTGGAGAGGTTGTGCCGGGCCAGAAGCTCTCCGATGTCCGGTACAAACGGCAGCTTCCGTGATAACCACAACCCGGCGAACAAGGCAACACTGCCGAGGACCCCGATGACAGCCAGCGCCGCAGTCGACATCCAGAGCCACTGCCCCCCGCTCGCGGCGGTCTCCACCGCCTCCCGGCGCACCAGTCCGTCTGCTAGCAACAGAAACAGGGGCAGGTAGGCCGGGAGCGTGTAGTACTCCTGGTTGGTGGAAATGGCAAAGAACACCAGAACGAAGCCCGCCAGAAGCCAGCACAGCAGTCGAGTCCGCGCGGCAAACCTGCTGGAATCGCTCTCGGCAACCGGCCCGAGGAAGTGCCCGTCCTTTTCCACCCGACCTAACCGAAGCGGACGCGCGTCCGGATCCCTGGGAGGGACGGGAGAGGCCTCCACGGCCGTCTGTGAACCCAGGCGCGCTGCACCTGCGAGGCCCACAGCTGGGAAGGCTCCCGCCGGGCCGATCGGGCCCGAGGATGGAGGGGCTTTAGCCACCGAAGTTCGTCGTGCCCGCACCCCTGCCAGCAGCACCGGCAGGTAGAAGCTCCACGGAAACAGCCATACCAGGTGCAGTGTCCAATACAGAGTCGCCGGAAGCTTGTTGTAGTCACGCGGGTACCGCTTCCCCAGAAATCGCAGAACGTGCTCGTTTACAAAATAAAACCAGAAGAACCGGGGATTCCGCAGCCCCGCCAGAATGTGCCACGGCGCTGCGATCGCAAACAACAGCAGCAGCCCTGTGAACAGCCGGAACTCCCGCCACCGCCGCCAGTCGCCTGTAATCGCCACAAAGAGGATTGCCGTAACCCCCACAAACACCAACGCCACCAGTCCCTTGGCCAGCACCGCCAGCGCGACCGACGCGTACCCGGCATACCAGCGCCAGCGTCGCTCGCCGGGCTCAAGGGCCGTGAGGAAAAAGTAAAGCGCCGCGCTGATCAGCAGGCTGAGCAGCGCATCGGGAATGAAGATGCGGGTAAACAGATACATCCCGGTGCAGGTGAACAAGAACAGCGCAGCGTAGATCCCGCCGCGCTCGCCGAACGCCCATCGCCCCCAGACCAGCCCCAGCACTCCCAGCAGCAGCACGGCGAGCACGTTCGGCAGGTGAGCGGCGAACTCGTTAACCCCAAAAATCCGATAGCCAACGGCCGCCAGCCAGTAGGGAAGAGGAGCCTTCTCCAGATACCGGATTCCGTTCACCTGCAAAGTGACGTAGTTCCCGCTCACGAACATCTCGCGCGCCGCCTCGGCATGGGTGCTGTCCGCATCGTCCAACAGCGCCGGAGGAAAGAGGGATACGAAATAGACCAACGTGAAGATGAGCACCAGGGCAAGATAGGGAAATCTGCCGTGTGGCGACGAGGCATGAACCGACGACGCGGTCGGCTCGATGAAGACAGTCTGGCTCAATTCCAGAGAATCCTTGGAGTATGTCCTAGTCGACAGTCTAACGCACGGGAGGGCGCGCACGCCGGCGGCCTGTCGTTAGAAGACGCTCGCGCGAGCCATCTTGGCATGACGCTGTAGTTTTGCAGTCCCAGTAAGGACCGGGCGGAAGTCCTTCCTAGAATAGAACCATGCCATCCCTTGCTTTTTTTGGAAGGGTGGGAAGGCCTCTGGCCCGACAACTTGCTCCTACTCCATCCCCAACGACCGCGCCACCGCCTTCTGGTACACCCGTGCCTTGGCTAGCACCTCCGCTTCGTTCACCGTCAGCACTTTTCGGTCGCGCATCACCACTCGCCCACCGATCACTACCGTCTCCACATCGTTGCCTTTGAGGGCGTAGGCCAGCGCCGCGTAAGTGTCATACATGGGCACGGCGTTGGGCTCGTCCAGGCTGATGAGAACGATGTCGGCTTTCTTGCCCGCTTCGAGCGAGCCGATTTCTTTCTCGAGGTGCAAGGCGCGCGCGCCGTCGATGGTCGCCATCTCCACCACGGCCTTGGCGTTGAGCGCCAGGGGATCCATCTTCGAGATCTTGGCCAGCTTGGCCGCCAGGTCCATCTCTTCCATCAGGTCAAGATCGTTGTTGCTGCCTGCGGGCCCGTCCGTGCCCAATCCGACGGCCACCCCGGCGGCACGCATCTCCGGCACTGGCGAGACACCGCTGGCCAGCATCATGTTGCTGGACGGATTGTGCACGCACCCAACCTGGCGTTCGGCCAGGATTTTGCGGTCCGACCCATCCGCAAAGATACAGTGCGCCGCCACCACGTCAGGCCCCAGCACGCCGAGCTTGTCGAGGTAAGCCACCGGCGACATGCCATTCTGCGCCTCGCTGTCCTGCCATTCTTTCCTCATCTCGGCCACGTGGATCAGGATGGGTGCATGATACTGCCGCGCCAGTGCCGCCGCGTGCTCCAGGGTCTGCTGCGAGCAGGTGTAGATCGAGTGCGGAGCTACGGCCGCGTGAATCAGCGGGTTACCTTGCCATCGCTTGAGGAAGCGGTCGGTGTAGGCCAGCGCCTCGGCGTGGGTTTTGTTGTCCGGGGCAGGGAAGTCGATGAACGTTTCCCCCAGCACTCCGCGCATGCCCGCCGCCTTGGTCTCTTCGGCCACCGCGTCCTCGAAGTAGTACATGTCGGCGAACGTCGTCACCCCGAATCGGATCTGCTCGGCCGCTGCCAGGCGTGTGCCCCAGCGAACGAACTCTTCGTTCACGTTCTTGGCTTCGGCAGGGAAGATGTACTTGTAGAGCCAGTCGTTAAGCGTGACATCATCGTGCAGCCCGCGGAACAGCGTCATCGGCACATGCGTATGCCCGTTGATGAATCCGGGCAGCACCAACGCGCCCTGGGCCTTGATGGTCTGCACGCCCCTGTACTTCGTCTCGACCTCGCGTCGGGGCCCGACTGCCACGATCGAATCCCCCAGCACGGCCACGGCACCATCAGGCAGGATGGTTCGAGCCGAGTCCATGGTCACGAGCGTGCCGCCACTGACGATGAGGTCAACGATTGCCTGCGTACCCTGGGTGAAAAGCATGCCCGAAGGCGCTATCACCAGGATCAAGGCCAGAAACACAAATTTTCTCGGTGCCATGTCTCTCCGTCCAAGGTTGTTGTGAGATGGATGAAGTGCGGGACCACTATATCGTCCCCGATCCGGTTCCGCCATCCAGAGCATGGCGGAGCGCAACGAATCAGCCTCCACGGCTCTGACTTAACTCTCTCGACAGCGTCGTTACTCATCTGATCCCTTCCTCATGGCACCTGGGTTAAGGGAGACAGATTGACCTGTCCCTGGCGTTTTGAGACGTCGTGGCTCGATCGATGAGGAAACTGCTTCACTTCTCGACAGAAGGCAGAACATGATCGGTCAGGAGTTTTTCAGTTTGCTCGTGCATGCCGCGGGTGTTGTAGTTGGTGCTGGTGATGACAACGGACAGATCTAAGCCAGGGAACACGGCGACCTTGTTACCGCCATTCCCACTCATAAAGAACGCCGGATTGCTCTTTCCAGCGGAGGTGAACGACTTGAGCCACCACAGGTAGCCGTACTCGGTTGTCTCGTCGACCCGGGCATGGGCTTGGACGGAGGTGTGTACCCAGCTTTCGTCGACGATCCTCTGGCCGTGCCATTGGCCTCCGCTGCGGTAAAGCTCGGCAATCTTTAACAGGTCGCGGCTGGAGAGTCGCAGTCCACCGCCCGTCATGGGGATATTCATGGGCGAGAAAACCCATTGCGCGTCAGTGATTCCCAACGGCCCAAAGAGTTTTAGCTGCGCATAGCGATCGGTACGCAAACCAGTCACGTTCTCAAGGATCTCGCTGAGCGCGAAGACTCCTCCTGTGCAGTAGCTGAAATATCTTCCGAAGGGAGGCGGCTCAAGTTGCTCACCCAAATGCGTATGTCCGCGAATGGGGAGGTCAAGGATAAATTGCGTCCAGTCTTCGACCAGGTACATCCGTTCTTCGTTGCCTCGAGAGGCGTCGTTCCAGTCATCACACTCAAGAGGGGAAGACATAGTCAGAAAGTCTTCCACCGTCATCTGGTCCTTCCGCGGATCGCGGTTTTCGAGCTTAGCCGCATGGCCCGGCAGCAGTTGCAAGATGCGAGCCCCTACCCCAGTCAGGGTTTTCTCATCAATTGCTATGCCCACGAGGACATCGGTAATGCTCTTGGTGGCCGACCGCGTATCACGCAGGGTGCTTGCGTCACCCTCAACATAGTCCTCGTACAGAAGCTTGCCGTGACGGGCGATAAGAACACTCCCGATTTTCTTGAACTGGTCGGAGCGGATCGCCACACTCATCGCGTGCAGTCTGGCGTCAGAGAGACCGCCCTCTGCAGGGTCTATCTTCGCCCAACCATCGTTCGCCAGTTGTGTTTGAGCGCCGACCGCAACAGGGGATAGGAGAATCGCAAGCGCCACCCAGACCGTGAGAGACCGCATGAATGCACCTCAAGAATGAGACGCGGAACCTCCCAATTCGTAACGTCTAACGGGTGGGTCGGCCCTTGACGTTTGGGATGTCGAACGGGAGACGGGTACCTGGGCGGGAGTCGGTGCGGCGTTAGACCTTGATAAAAATCCGTTTTCGCCAGAGGAGCCACAGGAGAGTCCAGCAAAACAGCACCGCAGCCAGGGAGTAGACCAGTGACGCGTTGGCCACGTTGAAGCCGAGGGACACCAGAAAACCCTGTGCGGCGTCATGCCAACTGGTTGGGCTTCCATTCCGATCCTTCACCGTGAAAGTATATCCAGGACCGTACACCAGCGAGTCGGCAAGGAATCCTACAACTGCGTTCATCCCGAAGACCAAAATTGGCATAGTCCAGGAACCACGCCATTGCTTGATTTCCAGCACCCAGTAGAGAAAAGCAAGAAAAACCAGAGCGAAGCCGCCGCTAAAGAGGGCGAATGAGCTGGTCCAAAGATTCTTGTTGATTGGAAACCAGTGATTCCACACCAGACCAGTCACTAAGCCAAGAATTCCGAAAAGTAGCAGGCGAAGTGCCTTGGCGCCGGAGTTCTTTGCGGAATGGAGCCAGTGTCCGGTCAGCACTCCGATTAAGGTAGTGGCGATCGCCGGAATTGTGCTGATGATGCCTTCCGGGTCGCGGGAACCGTTATAAAGATGTCCCGCGAACAACTTTCGGTCCAGCCAGGCAACAAGGTTGCGATCGGGGTCCATGAACGGAATGTCCCGTCCGGGCAAGCCCAAGCCGGGCACCGGGACGAAGCGCAGTATCACCCAATACCCAACCAGACAGGTGCCCAACGCAATCCACTGTCCCCGACGACTTGACCACAGTACAAGAATTGCGGCCACCAGGTAGCAGAGCGCAATGCGCTGGGTTACACCTTCAAACCGCCAGGTGCGCAGATCCAGACCAACAATGGGAGACGCGTTCACCACCAGCCCGATCGCGATCAGGATGAGGCTGCGTTTGAAACCGTGGAACAGAATCTGCCGGCGTGACTGGCCACGCCGGAGGCGCGACGAAAAGGAGAACACCATGGAAACGCCGACCAAGAACAAGAATGATGGAAAAATGAAGTCAGCCGGGGTCCAGCCGTTCCACTCGGCATGCTTTATGGGCCAGTAAGCGCCATCGTCACTGCCGGGGTTGTCAACAAGGATCATGCCTGCGACAGCTAGTCCGCGGAAGACGTCCAGGCAGACCAGGCGCGCGGAGAAAGGCGTGTTGGCACCGCTGGTCGATAGCGGTTTAGGCAAGCTAAGCGGTTGTGTGGTGGACATAGGCGACGACAAAGATCTTCCTGTCTTACCTCGATCGTCACTTGGCGGGTCGCTCCCGAGTAGCGACACTCGCGCCCCGATCGTAGTGGGTGGCAAACGTCAATCTACGCTTACGAGCACAGCGCGCCCCAGCCCGATCGGGGGGGCTGGATCACGAGGGTAATGGCGGAGAGGGAGGGATTCGAACCCCCGATACCCGTTAAGGTATGTCCGCTTTCGAGGCGGATCGTTTCAACCACTCACGCACCTCTCCACGCGCTAAGCACGATCGCTGACGACCAACAGCTTCTATCTCCGGCTTCGGAAAAATTCTTGCAGTAGCTGCGCTGATCGACCGGATAGAACTCCCGCGCGGACTGGCATGCGGTGGTTCAGTTGCGGGTGATTCAGCACCTGCAAGACCGAGTGCACTGCGCCAGCTTTCGGATCATCGGCTCCGTAAACCAGGCGCCGGAGACGGGCCTGAACCAAGGCGCCCGCGCACATGGCGCACGGCTCAATTGTAACAAACAGTTCGCAGTCGCCCAGGCGGTGGTTACCAACGGCGGCACCCGCTTCGCGCAGCGCGATGATCTCGGCGTGCGCGCTGGGATCGCTGTCGGTGATATTGCGGTTCCAGCCGCAGGCAATGATGCGCCCGTCACAGACCACCACCGCACCCACCGGCACCTCGCCCAACTCTAGGGCGCGCTGTGCAGCCCGCAGGGCCTCTTGCATGAAGAACTCATCCTGGGGATCGGTCGCGGAATAGTTGTTGGTCGTTGCTCGTTGGTCGTTGGCCAAACTCATGTGTTGTTGGTTCTCGTCGTTCAACCCGACACTCATTCTATCGGCTCGGCCAGCAAGCCGAGAAAAGGGCAGATCACAACAAATGCAAGACTGTGCGCACGGTGTCTGGGACTACGGTACGAAGGACCACGGGACCGACGGTGACGATCATCCAGTGAGCCACGATCAGCACCGGGACTGCCAACAGAGCCCAGCGCCAGTCGGACCGCAATGTCAGGAAGGCTTTCACGGTTCCCACTCTCGCAGCTAGATACGTGCCGGGAGGGCAAAAGGTTCCGATGATCCAACTGTTCCGAAGAGGCTGTAAACAGGCGGGTTAGAGGACGGAGCCCGGCTGCCCAGCGGTTGTGGGATGGGGGCCGCGTGGTATGCTAACCCAAGTATGGGAATCCCCGACCTGTTGCGCAAGGTATTCCTGCTAGACCTGATGCAGGGGCTTAAGGTTACGTTCCGGTACCAGGATCCCAAGGAGATTTACACTGAGCAGTATCCGCTAGAGCGGCCACAGGTGGCGGAGCGGTACCGGGGTGCGCCTCGGCTGAACGTCAATCCCGACACCAACGAGACCATGTGCATTGCCTGCGACCTGTGCGCGCTGGCGTGCCCCGAGCACCTGATCGTGGTCTCGAGCGAGCGCAACGAAAAAACCCGCCGCAAAGAACTCACCAACTTCACCTACGACCTGAGCCGCTGCATGTTCTGCGGGTTGTGCGAGGATGCGTGTCCCACCGACGCGCTGGAGTTGACACAGGATTTCGAGCTGGCCAACTACTCCCGTGAGGGTATGATCTGGGACCGGCAGACGCTGGAACAGGGGCCGGAGCCGACGGTGTATAAGAAATAGTGGACCTCAACCGGCCAATTTTCGCACCCCGTCTAACTTCAAACTCACCAGCCGGACCCGAGAGCGGAACAAATTCATAAGGAGAGTGGGTCTTTCCACGCCTTTCACTTCAGCCCTTGCGCCAGTCGCACAACGGGCGCCGACGCCCGCCTCTCCAGCCCCCGCATGAGCTTTTCTCGAACCGCGAAGGCCAGAACGAATCGAGGTGTAATCAAAGCTGCTGAGCCGCCGGCTGTTGCTGTGTCATGCAGTGCAGCGCCCCCAAGCCCCAGATCAGGTCGCCGGAGTAGATGGGAACAATCTCACGGCCGGGGAACAGGTCCGCAAGGATGTTGAGGACGAGACGGTCGTTGGGATCGTCGAAGACGGGAACCAGCACGAGGCCGTTGGCGATGTAGAAATTTCCGTAGCTGGCGGGAAGACGGCGTCGCTCGAATACAACGGGCCGCGGCATGGGCAGCTCGACGATGGTGAACCGGCGGCCATCTTGATCGGTGGCGGATTTCAGGCAGGCCAGATTCTCTTGCAGCGGAGCGTGGTTGGGGTCACCGGGATTGCTCTCAACCATGGTGACGATCGTATCCGGGGCGACGAAGCGGGTGATGTCGTCGACATGTCCGTGCGTGTCATCGCCGATGATGCCGCGGCCAAGCCATATGACCTTTTGAATGCCAAGGTAGTTGGCGAACACCTGCTCGTAGTCGTTCTGCCGGAAACCGGGATTGCGCGGTTGAACCTTGCTGAGCAGGCACTCCTCTGTCGTCAGCAGAGTTCCGCGGCCGTTCACGTCGATGGAGCCTCCTTCCAGAACCACAGGCACGTGGTTGTAAATGGCTCGAATCTCCGGCGTCCTTGCCGCCTTGGCCATCATTGAGCCGACCTTGTCGTCATGGCGGTAGTTCCGGTACTTGGCCCAGGCGTTGAAGCGCCACTTGATGGCCTGCAATGATGTCACATTTTCATCGACACCGGCGGGCCGGCTTGTCCCGGAGCGGGCGTGGGCGTTTGCGCTCCATACGAAGGTGCAGCCGGAATCGCGGGTCCAGACCCGGTTCGTGGGCCAGCGGTGGAAGCGGATGTTTCGCTTCAGAGCGTTCGCCAGCTTCAGGGTCTTACGCGTGCGTCTCTCCGACTCGGCGTTGTTGACGATGAGGTCGACCCGCTCGTGGCGGGCGAGGTTGCGGATGATCTCGGCATAAACCCATGGAATGGGCTCAAACTTCCCCGGCCAATCGCCGCGAAAGTGCGGCCAGGCGAGCCAGGTCGACTGGTGAGGCTCCCATTCCGCCGGCATGACGGCGTCGGCTGGGTTGTGGGCTGCGCTTCGGTGGTGGGCGGGTTTCATAGAGGTCTGGCGGTGGCGGCTGCGGTCGGTCCTCAATCGATCAAGCGGCTGGTGATGGGAGCGTAGCTGTCGATGCGGCGGTCGCGCAGGAATGGCCAGTTGCGACGAATATCTTCGAGCTTGCGCAGGTCGACCTCGGCCAGCAGGATTTCTTCCCTGTCATGCGACCCCTGCGCCAGCACGCGTCCGAAGGGATCGGCAACGAAGGAGCCGCCCCAGAACTCCAGCCCTGTGCCGGAAGCAACATTACCGCGCACATTTCCGGTCTCGAAGCCGACACGATTCACTACGCCGACGTAGACTCCGTTGGCAATCGCATGGGCGCGTTGGATGGTACGCCAGGCGTCGTATTGGGCTTCGCCAAACTCGGCTTTCTCCGATGGATGCCAGCCGATGGCGGTGGGATAGAAGAGGATAGTGGCGCCCTGCAGAGCGGTCAGGCGGGCGCCCTCCGGGTACCACTGGTCCCAGCAAACCAGCGCGCCGATCTTGCCGGATTGCGTGTCAAAGGCCCGGAAGCCAAGGTCCCCGGGCGTGAAGTAAAACTTTTCGTAGTAGAGCGGGTCATCCGGGATGTGCATTTTACGGTAGATGCCGCGGAGGGTGCCATCGGTGTCAAAGACGGCGGCGGTATTGTGGTAAAGGCCAGGGGCACGCTTCTCAAATAGCGATGCGATGAGGGTGATGCCATGCTGGCGGGCGGCTGCAGCGAGTTTTTCGGTGCTCGGGCCGGGGATGGGCTCGGCCAGCTCGAACAGGGCGTGGTCTTCGCGCTGGCAGAAGTATTGAGTCTGGAACAGCTCGGGAAGGCACACCACCTGGGCGCCCTTCGCGGCGGCGTCGCCGATGCGAGCCAACGCCTTTTGCATGTTTTCTTCCGGCTCCGGGCCACAGGACATCTGGATGAGCCCTAGGCTGAAGTTCTGTGGTGGCAAGCTTGGCATCCTCCCCGAGGTGGACAGATAGGATAGCAGAGCTTGAAGACCGGTCTGTCTGTGGCAGACAGGCGCACTGCCAGAGAAGCTGCGCTTCTAGTAGAGTATTGGCTTGCATTCATACGCCAGGAGCTTGGAGGTGACATTTGAAGAATCATGACAAGCACCCTCACCAGAGTCACAACAATCATAGTGTTTCGGGGGATGGGGCGGGAATTGACCGGAAACTGCACAATCCCGTCGAGGACCGACTTGTTCCGCTGGAGCCCCTGGATCTGACCAAAGTGCGGTCGATCGATGACCTGGTGCGTGCCATGGCGAAGACCGCATTCACCGGACGTCAGCTGGGCGAAGCTGCGGATGTGCTGGAAGCCATGGCCCGTGACGAGGACTGCTTTGTGGTGATGACGCTGGCGGGCGCCATGACAGTGGCCAAACAAGGCCTGATTATTGCCGAGCTGATCGACCGGGGAATCGTAAATGCAGTGGTTTCGACCGGGGCACTGATGGCGCATGGGCTGGTGGAAGCAACCGGACGGGCACACTTCCGGGTCAATCCCCAGGTCTCCGACGAGGAGTTGTATCAGCAAGGGTACAACCGCGTGTATGACACCCTAGAACCTGAGCAGAACCTGGATGACGTCGAGGAAGTAATATCCGAGATACTCGAAGGCTGGGATCACAGCGAGGTGTTGTGCTCCTACAAGCTGAACCACGCCATCGGAGCGCATCTGGTCAGGACGGCGAAGGACCAGCGTGGAATTTTGAAGTCGGCGTTTGAACAGGGTGTTCCGGTCTTTGTCCCTGCCTTTACGGATTCGGAACTCGGGCTGGACGTGGCCTTGAATAACCGGCTGCGGGAGTCGACCGGACGCCACAAAATTCGCTTCGATCCGTTTCTGGACCTAGAGCATTTCGCTGCGACCTTACTGCGACAGAAGCGGCTGGGTCTGCTGACCATCGGCGGGGGCGTGCCGCGGAACTGGTCGCAGCAGTTTGGTCCGTTCATTGAGCTGCGGCACCGGCGGCTGGGGGAGAACATTCCCCTGAAGCGCTATCACTATGGGGTACGCATTTGCCCGGAGCCGGTGTACTGGGGCGGATTGTCCGGCAGTCCGTACAGCGAGGCGATTTCCTGGGGCAAGTTTGTACCGCCGGCCGAGGGAGGGAAGTTTGGAGAGGCCTTCGTGGATGCGACCGTGGGTTTACCGATCATTGCGGCGGCGGTGTTAGAACGGCTGGAGAAGGATAAGGGCCTCAAAGGGAAGGCCAAGAAGAAGATGGCGGCGAGATAGGGGCAGCCGAGGTTGGTACCTTCGGTTGTTCTCCGGGCAGGCTGGCGGCGATCAGTCGAAGATCAAGATGGCAGCCGCGATTACGGTTGTCCAGAGGCCCCGCTTGTCTCCGACCGCCGACTGGGTGACGTTAGCGGTTCGGACAATCTTGTTCGACAGGCGGTAAATCTGCTTTTTTTCGTCCCAAGAGCGGTCGGGATCGAATTCGACGTTCAACGTGGTGGCGAGCATCTCGGCAGCCAGTTCCTCGGCGTAATCACCGGCAGAGTCTTCCGTTTCGCCGAAGGAGTGATGCTCGCTCAAGTAGCCGTAGGTCGTTCGATCGGCGGGGATGGCGACCCCGATGCTGGAGGCGAGAAGGCGGTGGGCCTCCCGGGTGCTGTTCTCCGCGATCACCGCAAAGACCACTTCACCCGGGTGCAGGTATTTGAGTCCGGCGGAGCGGGGCACCAGTTTGCAATTGGGAGGAAAAATGGAGGAGACGCGCACAAGATTCTGTGCGGCGATACCGGCGTCCCGCAGGGCAAGCTCGAATGAGGTAAGCCGTTCACGGTGCTTGCCTACTCCCTTGGTGAAGAAGATCCGCTTCGGGACCATGTCCTTGCTCAATTCACTTGCCTCCAGCGCTCAAACCGAGCGGAAGAAAACGCAAATCTAACATAGCGATTTGTGAACATTGGATAAAAAGATCCAGCGAAGACGAAAAAGGCGGGGGCCAGAAGGCCCCCGCCCGGCCTGCGTGCGCCTGTGGGGGAGGGCAGCAGAAAACCGCAATCTATTTGCTGGCTTCGACCGATGCCACCTTGATGATGTCGCCGTCGACAGTACCGGTAACCTTAGCTTTCTCGCCGGCGAGCGTGGACAGTCGATCCAATTCGTTTTTGTCAGTAGTATCCAGAGTGTAAACCTTGTCGCCTACCACTAGAGAATACTTTGCGCCCTTCGAGACACAGATCCGCGTACACTCTGCGGGTGTCCCGCCCATATGATGAGCGCCGCACATCGAGTCGCCGACCTGGCCAACAAAGGACTGGGTTTTGCCAGCCGCGGAAGCGGTGGACACAGCTAGGCCGGCCGTCATCAGAACAGCAACGAGCAAATTGCCCAGATTCTGCACACGGGATGTCATGCAATGATTCTCCTGTCAGGGATGGATGTCCTCGCGTGGCCCGCAAGGGAACCCGTAACTTAGAGATTATCACCTCAGGAAAAGGTTACAAAAGATATGGAAACCCCGGTTTCTGGCCGCCAAGCTTAACGGGTAGAACTCAGGTTGTAACGCAGGGTCACGTCGACCGTCTTGTCCTGATCATTCACGGCCTCGCGCACGCTGACGGACCACTCTAGAGTTGACGTGAGCAACTTAAGGGACTCGTTGGCGAAGCGATTGGGATAGCTCTGGTTATAGGGATCCCCTGGCCGCAGGGTCCAGCTCTGTGCCAGGCGGTCGGCCGTCTTGTGGTCGACGCCGCGAATGTCGAGATCGCCCATGTGATAGACGTCGCCTTCATTGACCTTGAGACGATAGCCGACCGTCCCCGCTGCTTCGTCGAATTCCGGTTCGGGTTCCACGCGCACCGCCATATAGCCCAAGGTTCCATACAGCTTCCGCACTTTTTCGAGGTCTGACGTCAGCAGGATGGCGTTCACCGGCTCGCCGGGCGGCAAAGGCACCAGAGACTGAAGCTTGTCGGCTGGGAAGGCCTTGTTTCCGACCCATTCGATCTGCGAAAGCTTGTACTGGCGGCCAGGCTCGATGGGCAGGGCTACGTCAACGAGAGTCTCATCCTCACCTTCGTGAACGACCTTCGCCTGTGGATCGGCAAATGTAGCCTTGACGAAGCCGCGCTCGAGGTAGATGGGACGAACGCGGATCTCAACGTACCGCCTGATATCGGAGCGGACATACGGGTTGTCGACCAGCGGCGCAAGGGCCGCGTTCAACGCCGGTAGGTCGGCGGGGGACGCTCCGGGGAAGTCGAGGCCGTGCACGCGAACGTGAACATTGTCAACGCGGAAGACAAGGGCTTCGACCGGCCCGTTGTTCTTGCCCTCACGCACGTAGTCCACCACGCCGGTAGGGGAGCGCTCCAGCAGTAGGGCCTGCAACACGTCCGAAATGCGGTCTGCGATGGTGCCCTCAGGTGGAGCCTCGCCTTTGAAGAGAGGCAGGTGCTCGTGAAGCTTTTGCAGCAGTTCCTGGTCGGAGAACCAGACAAAATCGTCGAAGCGGACGGGGACGAGGCGGGCGGCGTCGGCCAGGTGAAGTTCGAGCTTAGTGCCGGCGGGGGAATAGCTATAGCTGTAAGCGACGTTGGTGAAGAGGCCGGATTCACCTAGGTGTGCCACAGCGTTCTGAAAATCCTGCTCGGTGGCAATGGCGCCGATCTGGAGGCCGGAGGCGGCGGTGATTTCCTCCGGAGTGAACCGCCGCGTCCCGGTAACGGTAATGGAGATGAGCTTTTGGTCGGCCGGAACCTTGGGACCATGTCCGGCCTGTGCCTGGACAAAGCCGGCTCCACCCAGCAAGAAAACCAGGAAAATGTAGGTTGAAGAGGGCTGCACGCGAGTTAATTCTAGCCGAAGCGCTTATCGTCCGCCCGGCTAGGCTCCCGCTATCGCTGTGGAACTGTCGTGGCCAGACCGACCGTTTCCGGGGTCTTGAGTTTCACGGCAGTGTCGATGAAGGCCAGGGCGGCGCGGCTGAGCGCCTTGTCTTTGCGGAAAATGAGCGCCAGGTCCCGGCGAAGCTGGGCGTCGGCAATGGGAATGATGCGGAGCGCATTGGCGCTGAGATCCTCGGCCACGTTCGAACGGGGGATGAAGCCGATGCCAACGTCGGCGGCTACAAAGCGCTTGAGCAGTTCGCTCGAGTCGAGTTCCATCGAATACTGCGGTTTGAGCCGACGTTCGTGAAAGAGGTTCTCCAGGGAATCCCGAGTGTGGCCGGTCTTGGGCATGAGCAGGGGAAAGCGGGCGGCTTCCTCGACAGTGGCAGATTTCAGCCGGGCTAAGGGATGGTGCGGGGGGGCAATGATTACCAGTTCGTCGCGGTGGATAGGCACGACGGTGAGCCTGGGATCCGTGACCGGCAGCGAAACCACCCCGAAATCGACCGAATTGTCGACTACCGACTCCAAAGTCTTGGCGTAATCGGCACGCTTGATACTGACCGCGACCTCCGGGTAACTCTTCTTGAACTGGGCGAACACCTCGGGAAGGATGTGGAGGCAGGTCCCCTCATTGGCCCCGACCACGATTTCGCCCCGCGGAATGCGTTCGGTCTCGGCAATCGCGGTGCAGACCGCCTTACGGGCATCGAGGGTATCCTCGGCATAGCGGAGGAACAGCTTGCCAGCCGCGGTGAGCGAGACTTTGCCGCCGGATCGGTCGAGCAACCGGGCGCCGATCTCCTCCTCGAGAGCTCGAATCTGAGACGAGACCGCGGGCTGCGTTCGGAAGCGCTTTTCGGCGGCGCGCGAGAACGAACTCAGCCGGGCGACCTCGAGGAATGTTTCAAGTTGGTCGAAATCCATAGGGGCAGTTAACCGATGGTCCCGCCGAACAACAGAACCAGCTCTCTACGCTCGAATCCACACCATCATAAACCGTCGCGCCCACCTTCCGAGTGACCCGGGAAAGTTTTCCACTCGTCATGCTGCTGAATCCAATGGGTTTGCAGGTGAATAAAGAGCCTTTATGCCGGCCATAAAAACAATCGATTTTAAGCGATCGCCAGACGGTTCTAGACTCGCTAGTTATTGTGCGGAGTGTTCTCTGCTCTACTCCGACCGGTCACCGCGACTGAAAACGCCATCCCTCTCGACCCTGTCATCGCCGAGAATTCCACGAGGAGATACCCATGGCTGATGCAAAAGCAGTGCTGGAGTTTGCGAAGAAAAATGATGTCAAGATCCTGGATCTGCGGTTCACGGATTTGCCCGGGCTCTGGCACCACGTTTCGTTTCCCATCGAGCAGTTGAGTGAAGCCTCGTTTGAAGAAGGCTTTGGCATGGATGGCTCGTCAATCCGCGGTTGGGCGGCGATCCATGAAAGCGACATGCTGCTCATTCCCGATCCTAACTTTTACCTGCTGGACCCGTTCACAGAAGTTTCGACGCTGGTGATGGTGTGTGATGTGATCGATCCGGTGACCAAACAGCGCTATGACCGTGATCCGCGCTATATCGCCAGGAAGGCCGAGATGTTCCTGGCTTCGACGGGGATCGCGGACACAGCGTACTTCGGGGCGGAAGCCGAGTTTTTCATCTTTGACAATGTGCGTTTCGATCAGAAAGAGCAGTTCGGCTTTTATTTCATTGATGCGGAAGAAGGAAGGTGGAACTCCGGACGTGAGGAGAACAATCTCGGCTACCGGCCGCGCTACAAGGAAGGATACTTCCCGGTGCCGCCGACGGACCACTACCAGGACCTGCGCAGCGAAATGGTGATCGCCATGCAAAACGCAGGGCTGACGGTCGAGTGTCATCATCACGAGGTGGCGACCGGCGGCCAGACGGAGATTGATTTGCAGTTCAACTCTTTGGTGAAGTCGGCCGACAGTATGATGTTGTACAAGTACGTGGTGAAGAACGTGGCCAACCAATACGGCAAGACCGTAACTTTCATGCCCAAGCCAATTTACGGAGACAACGGCAGCGGGATGCACACGCACCAGTCGCTGTGGAAGAGTGGAAAGCCTCTGTTTGCCGGTGACGGCTACGCCGGAATGTCCCAGCTGGCGTTGTGGTACATCGGCGGTCTGATCAAGCACGGACCGGCGTTGTCGGCCCTGATCGCGCCCACGACCAATTCCTACAAGCGGCTCGTGCCTGGCTTCGAAGCGCCGGTGAACCTGGCCTATTCACGGCGCAATCGATCGGCAGCCTGCCGCATTCCGATGTACTCGGCGTCACCCAAGGCCAAACGAGTGGAGTTCCGTCCGCCCGATCCCAGCTGTAATCCCTATCTGGCTTTCTCGGCCATGATGATGGCAGGCATGGATGGCATCGAGAATAAGCTGGATCCGGGACAACCCCTCGACAAAGACATCTATGACCTGGGTCCCGAGGAACTGGCCAAGGTTCCGTCGATGCCGGGCTCCTTGGAGGACGCTCTGGACGCGCTGGAAAGGGACAGCGGCTTCCTGCTGAAGGGCGATGTTTTTACCGAGGAGGTGCTGCGGACGTACGTGGACTACAAACGGGCAAAGGAGGTGGACGCGGTTCGACTGCGGCCGCACCCCTACGAGTTCGCACTCTATTACGACATCTAGAAGAAGCCTTTGTCGTACCGACCGTCGAAGATTAAGTGATTCCGGCTCGGAGGGCCTGGCCAAGATGCTGGGCCTTTTTTTTGGTTGCCGGAATGGTGGTCTTCCGATTGTGGACTGGCAAGCCTGTTGATCCTTTGCAGTTTGAGGATAGAATCGCTAGCTCTCAGCGAATTGGGCGGGACCAGGGCGCCATCGGCAATCGCGCCGTGCCTTGCGGAAAGGTTTCCAACCAAAGCGAGAAATCTCAACCAGCCTGGCGGAGTCTTCATGAAACGTGTGTTCGTGGTTGCTGTTCTGCTAACGGGAGTGCTGCCAGCATTTGCGCAGGAGACTCGGCAACCTGCGGTGAGCGGCGAAAGGTTGTTCTTTCCCCGGAACGTCATCTGGGCCTGGGCGCAGTTTGACATCGCACCGCCTCACAATGAGGTTGATCCCAATCTGTGCGCCGCGAACGCCGGCAACTACGGGGGCAAGGATGCGCCCTGCAACGCCTTTGCGCGTTACATGCTGTCGGGATACGTGGAGTTTCGGCCGTTCGCTAGAACACCGCTCAGGCGCCTGATGTTCTTCGGTGCTCCCACCTTCCTGTTCGGCAAGAATGTTCCCCAGACGCTCTATACCTGGTCGTGGGATGGAATCGGTTGGGAGCGGTCTTGGGGATTGGGCATCGACTTCGGCCGCGGCTTCGAGATGCGGGTCACGCAACACTTCCTCTTCCAGCGCTTCGGGGCCCGCGACCGCTATCTCGGGCCCGCCGACCTGGGCCTGAACGGACCTTGGGGACGGTATAACGCCTTCGGCGTCAGGAAGTATTTTGGAAGAAGGGAACCGTGAGAGGCGCCCGCTTCGAGTGGGCTTTGGCGTTCCTCGGCCCCCAGGTGGAGGTGAGCTGGACGCGTGCTATCCTGGGAACTCGAGCAGAGAGCCGTGCGGGAGATACCGCCATCCGATTCCCGGGAGTCGCCGGACCTGGCCGCGGCAATTCAGACCATACCCTTTCAGGAGGTTGAGAAGTCAGGGCGTCACCTTGCTCGGGCCTTGCATCAGCTGTCACCAAAGCTCGCTGCGGCACTGCCCGCCCTGCTTGCCGAGGCGCCCGATCCGGATGCGGCCGTGCTTTTCTTCAGCAGGCTCCTCGATGAATCTGATCCCCAAGTGTTAAGTCTACTGAATCAGCATCCCACGCTGGCCCACTACGCAATCGCCCTATTCGGACACAGCCGTTTCCTGGGGGAAACGCTGCTCAGGAACCCCGACCTGCTGGGCTCCTTCCTGAATCCTAGGAGCCTTGACCAAAGCTACTCGCGGGAGGAGTTCCAGAACCGGCTCGCGCACTTTCGTGCCCATAACCCGGATGAGGACATCGCATGCTCGCTGGCGCGCTTCAAGCGAATGGAGTACGTCCGAATCGTACTGCGCGACGTTCTGGGCATTGCAGCGTTTGCAGAGACCGCGGCAGAAATCTCTTCCCTGGCGGATGTCCTGATCGAAGAGGGGTTGCGCCAGGCAGAGAACTGCCTGCAGGGGAAGTACGGATCGCGCTGGCACTTGGACTCCGGAGGTCGTCTCGTCGGGACTGGGTTCGCGGTGCTTTCCTTGGGAAAGCTGGGCGGCAATGAACTGAACTACAGCTCGGACGTCGATCTGCTTTACCTGTTTGCCGACGATGGGGCGGAGCTGCAGACCGGCATCAGCAACCGGGAATACTTTATCCGGCTCGCGCAGCAGCTGACGAGAGTGCTCTCACGCCAGACTCCTGAGGGGCCAGTCTATCGAATTGATCTGCGTTTGCGCCCGCAAGGCCGAGAGGGAGAGTTAGCCATCAGCCTGGGCCAGGCCTTGCGCTATTACACGCGCACCGCCGAAGACTGGGAGCGGCAGGCGCTGATCAAGATACGCCGGTCCGCAGGAGACGAACGGCTGGCGCGCGAGTTTATTCGGGGCGTGCAGCCCCAGGTGTATGGCTTGGGCTCCGGGGAGGAGAAGGCAGAACCTCGCCCGTTGAACTTCGCCGCCATCAAAACCGCCCTGGTGGCGCGGGAAAGAATGGATCGCCATCGCCGATTCCAGAACACGCAGGAAGGGACGGCGATTGACGTGAAGCTGGACCACGGCGGCATTCGAGACATCGAGTTTCTGGTGCAGTGCCTGCAAAGAGTGCATGGCGGACGGGATGCATGGTTGCGTTCGGGGGGAACGCTGTTCTCCTTGCACCGGCTGCACGACAAAGGGTCCATCAGCGGCAAGGACTTCCACGCCTTAAGCGGAACGTACGAATTCTTGCGGAATGTGGAGCATCGCTTGCAACTTCGCCGGGGGCAGCAAACCCACCGGCTGCCGACTTCGCCGGCAGAGCTGGAAATCCTGCGGCGATCGATGGAAAAGCATGCCCTATCCGGGGAGCGCGGTCCGGACCTGGTGGAGGCGATTCGCGCGCGCATGGCCGCAGTGTCCACCATTTACAAGCGGGTCATCTTCCAGCAGCAGGTGCGGGAGCGCCGGGAGGCGGGTGATGTCCTGTTTGCGTTGCAAGCTGGCGTGGAGGCGGTGCCGGGTGATGCGCCCAATGCGCAGATTCTGGAGCGGCTGGCGGAAGACTCGCCGCAACTGCATGCCACGCTCCGCCGGAGCGACCTGAGCCCCCAAGCGCGCAAGAACGCGCTACGTTTCGTGAGCGCCGCTTTTGCCAGTTCTGAGCGGTACGGTGCGCTCTTACGTCAGCCTGAGGCGCTGGCCAGAGCGCTTTCCATTCTTCATGCTAGCGAGTACCTCACTGACATTCTCGTACGTCACCCGGAGGAAATTGCCGCACTGGCGGTGCTGGAGGACGTTCCCGCATCGCCACCCAGCTTCACCTTGTTTGACCCACAGCAAGACGACGCCACACGCTCGGACGACCCCGTCTTCTCCTACCTGGCATCCTCGCCGGCAAACTACGGGGAGAAGCTGTCCCTGCTGCGGACCCAATACCGGCACCGGATGTTCCTGGAGGGCGCACGAGATGTCTACAGTCTGCGCGATGTGTACAGTTCGTTGCGCGCGACCACGGCGGCCGCCGAGGACGCGGTTCGGGCTGCCTTTGGCATCGCCGGCAGTCCCTCAGGGGTGGCCGTCATGGGTTTGGGAGGGCTGGGATCCCGTGAGTTCGACATCTGTTCGGACGCGGATTTGCTATTCGTTTGCGAAGACTCGGGCCTCAGCGGATTGGCGCGGTCGGCCGAGCGAATCGTCCAAGCGCTTGCCGCCTACACCCAGGACGGCACGGTCTTTCCCGTGGACACGCGATTGCGGCCGCGAGGAGAGGAAGGAGATCTTCTGGTGTCGGTCGCACAGTTGCGCAGCTACTTTGCGCGGGAAGCCCAGCCGTGGGAGGCATTGATGTTCACCAAGCTGCGCTACCTTGCCGGAGATGCCAATGCGGCAACACAAGCCATCGCTGCCACCAAGAACCTGTTTGCGCGGTTCGCACAGGATCCGGATTTCACGCCGGCGACACGCGAAATGCGTCAGAAATTAGAAAGTTCTGGACAGAGAAACTTCAAGGCCAGCCCGGGCGCACTCTACGATGTGGACTTCATAACCGGTTATCTGCTCGTGAAACATGGTGCGCGCAGCATCAGGAGCGGGTTGCGGGACCGGATATGGCAATGTGCGGATGCGGGCTTTCTGCCAAAGAACGATGCGGCGGTGCTGGACCATGCGTCTGAATTGGTTCGCACGACTGAGCATGTGGTGCGACTGGCCGGGGGCAAGGCGATCAAGTGGCTCCCGGCAATGCAACATCAGCGGCAGGTCACGCAAGAACTTGCGGGCTCGATCTTGCAGCAGCGGTTTTCCCAGGGCCTCGAGGCAGAACTCGAGCGTACCTTCCGGATGGTGCGGCAAGTCTACGACAGGATAATCGCCTGATGGCCGGGTCAGGCACGAACCGGGGCCGGGGCCGCTCCCCGCCGCAGCAGCCAGACGATAACGGCGATGACCAGTCCAAGCAGGATGAGCGGCGTACCGAAGATCAGGACCAGCCACCACATACCGCCCAGAGAGGTAACATCTCCGGCCACACTGGCATCTGGAGGGCGACTCACCGAACCAGCTACGGCCGTCAGGTCACCCGCGATCTTTGCGCCATGGCCTATCCGGATGTCTCCGCCTATGGTGGTTGCATCTCCAGCGACCTGCGCGTCTGCATCAATCAAGATGCGGCCGAGAATGGCGGTTACATCGCCCGCAACTTGTCCGCGTACGTAGATAGAACAGTTGAAGCAGGTGAGGTCGCCAACTTTCTGGTCCGGCTGCACGTGGATATCGTGGCCAAACTGTGTGATGTCCGCCGTCTTCTGAGCGTGAACCACAGGCACCAGGGCAAAGATGACCGCCGGGAGCAAAACCTGCAAGAGATATTTCATAGCGTCTGGCAACCCTTGTCGACAGGCCCGCACTTCAATCGAAGATAACCAAAATTGTGTGCGTGAGGTGGGATGTTGTCAAGCGCTGTGGCGTCTGCCCCGAGTCATTTCGTGCAGGCGCATGAGTTCTTTATAATTGAGGGTTTTTCCCGCAGTGGAGGAATTTCCCATGGCGCAGTCTTACAACGGCTCGGCCGTGCCGGTGGATGGAGCCCGCATCACCTATACCGACGGACGCTACCAGGTTCCGGACAACCCCATCATTCCTTTTATTGAGGGTGACGGCACGGGCCGGGATATCTGGAAAGCCTCGGGGCGGGTGTTCAACGCGGCGGTAGAAAAAGCCTACCGAGGCAAACGTCGGGTCGCCTGGTACGAGGTCTTTGCCGGGGAGAAGGCCAAAGCCAGGTTTGACAACTGGCTGCCGGATGATACGGTAAACGCCGTGCGCGAGTTTCGCGTTGCCATCAAAGGGCCTCTCACCACTCCAGTCGGTGGAGGTATCCGATCGTTGAATGTCGCCCTGCGACAGATTCTCGACTTGTACGCCTGCGTGCGGCCGGTCAAATATTACAAAGGTGTGCCGTCTCCCGTTAAGCACCCTGAACGAATGGATGTGGTGATCTTCCGGGAGAACACGGAGGACGTTTACGCCGGGATCGAATGGGAGGAGGGCACGGCGGAGGCCGCACGGCTCATCGAATTCCTGAACCATGAGATGTTGAAGGGCGGCAAAAAGCAGGTCCGGTTGGACTCGGGCGTGGGCATCAAGCCGATATCGGTCACAGGCACGAAGCGGCTGGTGCGAATGGCCATCCAACATGCTCTCCAAACCGGCCGCCGGGCCGTGACCTTGGTCCACAAGGGCAACATCCAGAAATTCACCGAAGGTGCTTTCCGCAAGTGGGGGTACGAACTTGCGACCGAGGAATTCCGGGAAAAAGTGGTGACGGAACGCGAGAGCTGGATTCTGGATAACAAGGACCGAAACTCGAATCTCAGCGTCGAGGAGAATGCCAACCTGATTGAGCCCGGGCTGGAGTTTGCCACGGATGACTTCCGCCAAGCGGTCTACCGGGAGATCAAGGACGTTCTGGATCGAATCTACGCTACCCACGGAAGGGGCGCGTGGAAGAAAAAATTGATGATCAATGATCGTATCGCGGATTCCATATTTCAGCAGGTGGTGACGCGAGCCGACGAATATTCCGTGCTGGCCACACCCAACCTGAACGGCGATTACATCTCTGATGCCTGCGCGGCCCAGGTAGGGGGGTTGGGGATCGCTCCGGGCGCCAACATCGGAGATGGGTACGCCGTCTTTGAGGCTACGCACGGGACCGCGCCTAAATATGCTGACAAAGATGTGATCAATCCCGGGTCGGTGATTCTTTCAGGCGTGATGATGTTCCGCTTCCTGGGATGGGAAGAGGCGGCGGACCTCATCGAGCATGGCATGGGGCGCACGATTGAGCAGAAGAAAGTGACATACGATTTTGAACGGCTCATGGAAGGTGCAACCAAGGTTAAAACCAGCGAGTTCGCCAGTCACATCATTGAGAACATGGATGTTCAGGTGCTCACGGGCGCTCGGTGATGGGTACCATGTTTTGTGAAACCCGCACGTGGGGTCAGAGAGGGGAACTGCTTCATGCGTAAAAAAGTGACGATCGTTGGATCGGGAAACGTGGGCGCTACGGCGGCCCATTGGATTGCCTCCAAGGAACTGGCCGACGTCGTATTGATTGACATCATCGATGGCGTGCCCCAGGGCAAGGGTCTCGACCTTCTGGAAGCGATGCCGATCGAGAAGCGGGACTCGCACATCCTGGGCACGCAGGACTACAAGGATACGGCGAACTCTGACATTGTAATCATTACCGCTGGTGTCCCGCGCAAACCGGGCATGAGCCGGGATGACCTGCTTAACACCAACTACAAGATCATGAAAGCGGTGGTAGGTGAGGCGGTCAAGTTTTCACCGAATTGTATTCTCATCGTTGTGTCGAATCCTCTGGATGCCATGGCTCAGGCGGCTTACAAAATGAGTGGTTTTCCGCGAGAGCGGGTAATTGGCATGGCCGGGATTCTCGATTCGGCGCGCTTCCGGACTTTCATCGCCGACGCACTGCAGGTCAGCGTGGAGAACGTTACCGCCTTCGTATTGGGCGGGCATGGCGACACCATGGTGCCGCTCCCGCGCTATTCCACGGTTGCTGGCATTCCCATCACCGAGTTGCTCGAGGGGCGAACCCTGGAGCAACTCGTGCAACGCACCCGGGACGGAGGGGCTGAAATCGTGAAGTATCTTAAGACAGGCTCGGCCTACTACGCTCCATCGGCGGCGGTCACCGAAATGGTGGAGGCGATTCTCAAGGACAAGAAGAAGATTTTGCCGTGCGCCGCGTACCTGGAGGGTGAGTACGGCATCAAAGGCTTGTTCGTAGGTGTTCCGGTAAAGCTGGGAGGAAAGGGCATCGAGCAAATCGTGGAGATCAAGCTCACCCCATACGAAAAGGCTGAACTTGACAAGAGCGCCTCGGCGGTGAAGGAACTGGTGAGTGTGATCGGAGTCTAGTGGGAGGGTAGAGGCGAAGACACGTGCTCGTCGACGAGAGCCGCGAGTGCCGAGACGCGAGGGCCTAGACTCGCTCGATCGCGACTGACTTTAGCACAACGTCCTTTACCGGCCGGTCCTGTCGGCCGCGAGGGACTTTAGTGATCTTGTCGACCACCTCCTGGCCTTCCACAACTTCCCCGAAAATGGTGTGCTTGCCGGTCAGCCAGGTGGTGGGCGCAACCGTGATGAAGAACTGCGAGCCGTTGGTGTTGGGCCCGGCGTTGGCCATTGCCAGTTTGCCGGCCTTGTCGAACTTGTGCGGCGAGCCCCTGGTTTCATCCTCGAACTGGTAGCCTGGGCCACCCCTGCCGTCGCCGGCCGGGTCGCCGCCCTGGATCATGAAGTCGGGGATCACGCGATGAAAAATCGTCCCGTCATAAAGCCGGTCGTTGCTCTTCTTGTGGCTGACCGGATGGGTCCACTCGCGTTTGCCTTCGGCCAAGTCCACAAAATTGGTGACGGTCTTGGGGGCATCTTTTTCAAACAGCCGGCAGACGATGGTGCCCTCGGTGGTCTGGAAGATGGCGTAGCTGCCCGATGTGCGAGTCATAGCGGTCCTTTCTGAGTCGGCGATGTAAACGCGACAATCGAAATTTCGTTTTAACCTTGCCTTTCGCTCTTTAGTGTGACGTTGCTCCGGCCTGCTCGATGGCGATGTGGTTGATTTTCACGGGACGGAACGGGCGGTCATTCGCATCCCTTCCCATGCGGGCGATCTGCTTGACCAGTTGTATGGTTGCTTCGTCGCACTGACCGAAAATCGTGTATCCGCCATTCAGGCTGGGGTAAGGCACCTCGGTGATGAAGAACTGCGAGCCATTCGTGTCGGGACCGGCGTTGGCGTAAGCCAGGCGCCCAGGGCGGTCGAACTTAAGCTGGGGGGAAGTCTCATTCTTGAACTTGTAGCCGGGATCGCCGGTGCCGCTACCCAGAGGATCTCCGCCCTGGATCATGAAATCCGGGATCACGCGGTGAAAAATCGTGCCATCGTACAAGGGAACTCCGTGTTTCTTGGCATGGGTTGCAGGATTGGTCCAGTCCTTGGTGCCGGTGGCGAGCCCAATAAAGTTTGCGACCCCGATGGGAGCTTGCTTCGGAAACAGGGTGCAGTGCATTTTGCCGGCGGTGGTGTCAATAATCGCCACCGGGTTAGCTTCTGTCGCAGCGGAGGGCTGCCCGGCCGTGCGATTGGGTGGGGTGGACGTCTGTGACCAGGCAGCGAGGGACAAGATGATAACCACGAACAGACTTGTACGCTGGTGCATGCAAGACTCCTTGTGAAAGCGGATCGGTTTCCCGCCGTCTTAGTTGTGATGATAACGTCACATTGTACGCCACGAGCCCGCTGACACGGATTAGCGCTCCGCCGCAATGGTTGGCGCCGACTGCATTCGGAGGCTGACCTGCTCGACCTCGCGGAAAACCCGCAAAAGGTTTTCCCCGAGAATCTTGCGGACGTCATTCTCACCGTAGCCGCGATCGAGCAGTGCCTGCGTAATCTTGGGCAGGTCGGCGGCGGAATCAATTCCCTGGGGAGTGGCGCCGCTGATGCCATCGAAATCGGAACCCAGACCGACGTGGTCCACGCCGGCGATCTTGGCCACGTGGTCGATGTGATCGATCAGGGACTCGAGCGGAGGTCGGGGGATGCGGGCCAACCACGCCCGCTCGATGCGGTCGTACGCAACGTAGGTCACCGGCTTGCCATCCGCTTTGCTTTGCTCGACAAGCGCAGCCACGGCGGCATCGCGGTCCTTGCTTTGGGCTTGGGCCGCCTTCCAGTAGTTCTCGTCGATGAAGCCGCTAAAGAAATTGACCATGACCACGCCGTTGTTCTTGGCGACAGCTCGCAGCATGTCATCGCTCATGTTGCGGGGCGCGTCGGTTAGGGCCCGCGCCGAAGAGTGAGAAGCGATGAGCGGCGCCTTGGAAACCGCCACCACGTCATAGAACGTCTTGTCAGAGACGTGAGAGATGTCGACCATCATGCCCAGCCGGTTCATCTCTAGGACGACCTGCTGGCCGAAGTCAGTAAGCCCATTGTGGTGTTCAACCTTGGCGTCTGTGATGTCGCCGGAGGAATCCGCCCACGCGTTCGTATTGGACCAGGTCAGGGTCATATAGCGAACCCCGAGTCGGTAGTAGTCGCGCAGCAGGTCGAGGTCGTTCTCAATGGCGTGGCCGCCCTCGACGCCGAGTAAGGCAGCAAGCTTTTTCTGCTGGTGAGCCTTTTCGATGTCAGCCACGGAAAACGCCATCATCATGCGATCGGGATGGTGAGCCGCCTGTTCATACACCGAGTCGATCAGATCCAAGGCCCGGTGGGCGTACTGTCCTTTGAAGGACGGCTCCACCCAGATGGAGAAAAACTCGGCCCCCAGGTTGCCAGCGCGCGCCCGATCGAGAGTGATGTGACCCGGGTCCTTGGGATCAGTGTTTCCAATGTCGAAATGTTCGTCGAGGAAACGTTGTGGGGTGTCGGCGTGGGTGTCCACTATGATCGCGGAGTCGTGAATTCTCAGAGCCCGAAGGCTGACGCCAGACATGGCCGAGGGCTTGTTTTGGGCCGCCAGAAATGGGCAGAACAACAGTACGAAGACGGACGACCAGTGAATCAACTTGCGCATGGATGTTGAACCTTGGGATTTTTCGTTTGGACGCAGGCTTTGATTCTATACGAGGGACGGTGGGGTGAGAGATGGATTCGTGGCCAGCAGGGTGCTGCGGTCGAGTAGGAGGCCTTGGCTACTTCTGGCTGACTTCGACAACAGGGTCGAAGTCCCAGTGGATAACATCCTGACTTTCCCGCCAGTCCGCGTAGCGTTCTGAAACCATCACGTGGAAGACCCACTGGCGCCGCTCTTCTTCCGGCTCTACCAGGCCCAGAGCGTTAAGGTAGAAGAGGTATCGCTCCACAAAGTGGACCTGATCGCGGGTCATTCCTCGTCTTTGCAGATCCACGGTCAATCCGGCCAGGTGCGAGGAGGCGGTGTCGCCGTCTGCCGGAGCAGCATTGCGGTTGTGCCGGCGGAGCTTCTTCTGCACTTTCACGGTACGGACGGCTGAGTTGAGCTGGATCTGTTCGTGGAATCTCTCGTAGAAAGCATCACTCAAATCTTCCACAAAATCCCGAGTCCAAGGACGGCAGTAGCGGCGGCTGGGGTCGAGGCGGGGATCGATGCGCAGCGTCTGACCGACGCGAATTTGCACCAGGGCCCCGCTGGCCTTCAACGCATCCAGTTCGTCGTCGTCCTGGATCCTGGGCAAGTCCAGGCGGTCAATTTCCTCGTTCTGACGCAGTAGCGATTCGTGGGACGGGCGGAACATGGGATTCCAGGCGAGACGGCGCGTGTGCCGACGGGCCGTTTGTCTGATCGGATGACGCGGAGGTGTGTAGCTGTGCAGACCGAAGGCTTGGCCGCACACGGCCAGAATGGACAACCCTCTCCACAATAGGGACCACCGAATTAAAGTCGACACGAAGTGGCCTCGAACCCTGGGGGAGCGCTTCGGCAGCCCGAAGCAGAACGTTATTCTAACCTCACCTGTCAAGATGCCAAGAGGAAATCGTTCCTGAACCAGTTACCGAGGGACTGTTTTGGTAACGGTTACGCGTGATTACCCAGCCTAACCTATTGAGTTCGCAGAACAGAGCAAAATGCCGGAAACGGCGGCCAGATTTCCCTTAGCGGCGGAACAGGTCGCGGATCGCCTGTTTCATGACCTCGCCTCCAACTTCAGCAATCGAAGTCGTGAGCGGGATGTCCTTGGGACAAACCTCGACGCAGTTCTGAGCATAGCCGCACTCCTGGATGCCTCCATCGCCCATCAGGGCGGTGAGGCGCTCGCGTTGGAGAGCGCGGCCGGTGGGATGCTCGTTGAACAATCGGACTTGCGAAATCGTCGCTGCCCCAACGAAATTTGTCTCGTCGTTGAACTGGGGACAGGCCTCCATGCAGCAGCAGCACGAAATGCAGCGGGAAAGCGGATACATCGCCTCCTGCTGTTCGGGGTATAGGCGCGGCCCGGCGCCAAGGTCGTAGCTGCCATCGACCGGAACCCAGGCCTTCACCGCCTTGAGATTCTCGAAGATCACGCCCCGGTCCGTGGCCAGGTCCCTCACCAGCGGGAACTTGGAAAACGGCTCTAGCCGGATGGGTCGCTCCAGTTTGTCGAGCAGGGCGGAGCAGGCCATGCGGGCACGCCCGTTGATTATCATCGCGCAAGAGCCACAAACTTCCTCGAGGCAATTCGAGTCATAGGTAATGGGTGTCGTCGCCTTGCCGGACCGCGTTACCGGGTTGGCTGCGATCTCCATGAGGGCGGAGATCACGTTCATGTTCGGCTTGTAGGGAAGCTCGAACTCCTCCCAATAAGGCTTGGCGTCGGGATTGAGCTGACGTTTGATTTTGATGATGAAGGTTTTGCTATTTGCCATTTAGCTTCCAGCCTTTAACTCCCAGCGCATTGGCCCCTGACCACACCCTAGGTTGACGCGATGCAATTCCGTACCAGTCACAAAACGCACGGACGGGGATCGAGCACCCCTCACCTTTTCATGATTCTGTCCAACCTTGGTGCGGAAGCCGCTGCGGCAACCCTACGAACCGCCGGCCCACCATCGCTCGCCGTAGAACGGAATGCGATAGAGCTCAGCATGTCAGTACTTCCTCGCCCGTGGCGGAATGAGCGACGCATCCACCGGCTCAAACTCAAATTTCGGTTCGTCGGCATCGGGAGCGAAGACCGCTTTGGTCGTCTTCATCCAGTTCTTGTCGTCGCGCTCAGGGAAGTCGGGCTTGTAATGGGAGCCGCGCGACTCGTCCCGCAGCCGCGCCCCCTGGGCAATCACTCGCGCCAGCTGCAGCATGTTGTACAGCTGGCGCGCAAAGGCGATGGTGGTGTTGGCCCACTGCGAGCGGTCGCTGAGGTTGATTTTGCGGAACCGCTCCAGCAGCTCGACAAGCTTCGCGTCCGTCTCGGCAAGGTTGTTGTTGTAACGGATGACCGTAACGTTCTTGGTCATCTCGTGACCCAACTCTTGCCACAGTCGGAATGGGTTCTCCGCGCCGTCTGACTTCATGAGGGCGTCGTTGATTTCCTGCTGGCGTTTCGTCTCGACCTCGAAATGGCGGTTTCCGTCGCTTTTCTGCAGTCCACAGGCGTACTGGACCGCGTTGGGTCCGGCCACGAATCCTCCGAAGATGCAGGAGACGAGCGAGTTCGCTCCCAGGCGATTCGCGCCGTGGTATTGATATTCGCATTCGCCCGCCGAGTAAATGCCGGGAATATTGGTGGCCTGGTTGTAATCGATCCACAGGCCCCCCATGGTGTAGTGCATGCCCGGGAAGATCTTCATGGGCGTGTCGCGCGGATCGTCGCCCACAAATTTCTCGTAAATTTCCAGGATGCCCTCCAACTTTTTGTCGAGGGTCTTGCGGTCGATGTGGGTGAGATCGAGATAGACCATGGGCTTGCCATCGATGCCCAAGTGGTGTTCGTAGACAACCTTGAAGATGGCTCGAGTTGCGACGTCGCGCGGCACCAGGTTTCCGTACTTCGGATACCACTCTTCCAGGAAGTACCAGCGCTCGCTCTCTGGGATGCTCTTGGGGTCGCGCTTGTCGCCCTGCGTCTTGGGTACCCAAACCCGGCCGCCTTCGCCCCGCGCCGATTCCGACATCAGCCGCAGCTTGTCCTCCCCGGGAATCGACGTGGGGTGGACCTGGATGAATTCTCCGTTGGCATAGTAGCAACCCTGCTGGTACAGCGCGGACTGGGCCGATCCTGTGCAGACCACGGAGTTGGTCGACTTGCCGAAAATCGCGCCGATCCCACCGGCGGCGATGATGATCGCGTCCGCAGGGAAGGTTCGGATCTCCATGGTGCGCAGATCCATCGCGCCTATACCGCGGCACACGCGCTTGCCGTCGAGCACCGCCGAGAGGAACTCCCAGTGCTCGTATTTCTTGACTTTGCCCTCCGATTCGTAACGCCGTACCTGCTCGTCGAGGGCGTAGAGGAGTTGCTGGCCTGTGGTAGCCCCGGCGAACGCGGTGCGGTTATAGAGCGTGCCGCCGAAGCGGCGAAAATCAAGCAGGCCTTCGGGCGTGCGGTTGAACGGGACACCCATGCGGTCAAGCAGATCGATGATACCGGGCGCTGCCTCGCACATGGCTTTGACGGGAGGCTGGTTGGCCAGGAAGTCGCCGCCGTAGATGGTGTCGTCAAAGTGCTGCCAAGTGGAATCCCCTTCGCCCTTGAGATTCTTGGCTGCGTTGATTCCGCCCTGGGCGCAGACCGAGTGCGAACGTTTCACCGGGACGATCGAGAACAGATCGGCCTGGCCTCCCATTTCGGCGATCTTGATCACGGCCGACAAGCCCGCCAGGCCGCCACCCACTACGATGATTCGGGGATTGGACATCGATTTCGCTTCCGATCTGCCGGGTTGCGCCCGGAACTACCGCATCATGACCACGGAGTCGCTGGACGAACCGAAGTCCAGGGGCTGTTGCGGGTAGTAAAGGAATGAGTAAGCCGACGCAAGTCCGACCGCGATGAAACCGAGAGCGATCACCAGGCACACATAGCCAAAGCGGCGGCGGGCGTTCGGCCCCACCGTGATGCCCCATTTTGCCGCGAACAGCCACAGTCCGTACGCGAAATGCCAGGACGCGGCCACGATGCCGACCACGTAGAAGGCAACGATTAACGGGTTCTGGAACTCAAGCTGCACTTTGCCAAAGGCTGCGGCCGGGTGACTGAGCAGGTGAATGCCGGTGAAGCGCAGATGCCAAGTGTGATAGACGATGTAAAGGAATGCGATGGCGCCCGTCCACCGCTGGCTGGTGTACAGCCAGTTTCCAGTCCAGGGATAGTCTCCGAGATTGCTCTCGCCGCAATACCAGATGTACAAGCCATAGCCCGCGTGATAAAGGATGGGAAGCCAGATCCCGAACAATTCAAGTCCCACCACAAAAGGAAAACTCGTGAGCAACTCGACCTGCTTGGTGTAAGCGGCCGGACCCTTCGTAGCGAAGGCGTTGGATATGAAATGTTCGACCAGGAATGCCCCCACCGGAACGATACCGGTGAGAGAATGCAGGCGTCGGAAGAGGAACGAAGTCCCCTGACCGGCCCGCAGCGGAGCCACTCCCGGTTTGATTCGCATCGGAGCTGCCGTTGAGGCCACAGTAACTGCACCTTGCCCGTTCAAATGTGAGTCGCGAACCTTGTATTATCTTGGCGCGGGAGAAGGGAAGTCAAGGCAACCGGACGAAGGAGGTCATGCCCGCGATATCAATAGGGTGTCCTGAGACCTCGTGACACCACGCTAGACCAGCTCACTTGAGACTTTTTGATTTGAGACTCTTTGGACACCAGTTGAACACCAACGTCCAGGTGCTGGAACACCTGAGCGGAACCTAAACCACCGAGTCGCCCGGAGCGGGCTCCACATGGCTGCAAACATTCTAGCTGCCCACCTCGCCGCGAAGGCGAGGGACATCCGACATCAACTCGACAAACTCGAAACCGCCATTCAGTTCCTGCGGATGGACGATCCGGGCCTGATCGAGGCTGCCAAGGCGAACGCTCTCGAAGCTCTGCGCGAAATCACCCGCATTTCGTAGGATGCCAGCGTGGACATCGTGATGGCCATGACTGCCAGGCGGAGAGCCTCATGAGCCGCCCCTTCCACGCGCAGAGTCGTTTTCCTGCCAGCAAGGACATGCTTGCTTCGTAGCAACGACATTGCTCGCCGCAGAAGTTACTTTTCTACATCGGGTGCGACTCAAATGCGGGGGCGTTCTGCTTGCTTTGAGGGACACCCCCATCAAAGCAACACCCCTTGGGTCGCACCTCGCAGCAGGAGATCCATTGCATGTTGCTTTAGCCGACTATGGTCCGACGAGCAAGGTCAGGACATCGCCGGTGGGCACGATCCGGCTGATTGGCTCAAACGCCAGCAACGTTTTTTCGCAAGCTGCCAGCACAATTCAGTAAATCGGGGGCCCAGCCTTCACGGTGTCGCGCGTCCGTTACTGTGTCCGCAGGCGGTGACTGCAATAGTGCAGGCAATAAAGAAAGACGGAGCGGGAGGCGCCCCCTGCCCTCAACGCCAGGCTGACCTACGGTCCCGTCGGTCGTTCCCCAACACAAAAGGGACCATTGGCGTCATTTCCTAGGCTGGGGGATAGTCCGTTGAGAAGACAACTGGCACTTCTTACAGTTGACTCTCCTTGCCACCGCGCTAGAGTCCACGATGTGTCGGCGGAATGAGGCCCGTCGACGCTGACCAACGATGTACCTCTAGGGTGGGGTTTTCGGGAACTCCGCCCTATTTTTCTGCCCGGCTCTGGTAGGTCCTGCGGCGGTAAACTCTCTTCTTCTCTGTTTGCGGTCCGGGCCCTGGAGCTTAAATGGCCAGGGCCTTTTAGTTTTGCCACGTTATCGGGATTCGACGCTATCTTTCTGCCTGTCACAATACCAGCCAACGCTTTCTTCGGCCTTGGGGCTAAAAAGGAGATTGAGATTGCCCAGCAGGTCGTGCCAGTCAGAAAATTGAGGTGCGTTTGCGAGCGGAACCACCACCCCCCCTTCCCGTCCTCAATGACCTGACGAAGCCTCCCGTCGCTTTGCAATGTCACACAGAGTTTCGCCTTGAGAAAACGGAATTGCGAAAGCCCGCCGAAGGTAGGTAAGGCACCTCGTACCCATAGTGCATCCACATACGCAACAGGCAGGTGGCACTCCTTAGGCTAGAATCGCCCATGCATATGGGGAACGTGGCCCTGCGTGGGGAGATACTGCAGGGCTACCAACCAGAGGGGGGACCGCATCCAAGCGTGTCCCTCTCTTGATGGACGACGTGCGACTCCCTATGACGCTTGCGGTTCCCGCTCGTGCAAACTGCTAGGGCTCTTGGGAAAACAGCCATTTTCCGCCCAGTCTGCCTCTTCGACCAGCAACGGAATCGCAAGGTGGAGAGCCGCGATTTCCTTCCGTACCCGCTCCAGATCCACCACTTTTTGCGCCAGGGCCTGATAAACGTCCATATCCCTCCTTCTAGGCGAGGCCTTTGTTCTTATGTGAGTCAGCTTGTCGCTTTTCGAAAAGCTTTTCGCGTCCGATGCTCTGGCTGTACTTGCGGTTCTTGATCTTCACCCAGCTGGTGCGGTGGTCGCCCTCCATGTAGCGCCCCCGCTTGCACGTCGCAACCACACCCTCAAGATCACGTGCACAGGCGAGCTTAAACAACGGCCTTCTACCCCTGCAAGCCGCCCCTTTCCTGACCCGGCCCTGTGACTATAATTGCGATCACGCCGCTTCTGAGGAGACGACATGCGGAAACCTTGGGTTTGTAGTCTGCTGCTCTGCTCAGCCTTTGGCTGCTGGCGAATCTTATCAGATGGCGGGGCCGAGTCCAGATCAGCTCCCAATTACGAAAGCTGAGGTGGTCGTTGTGCAGTTTGCTGACGGAACGATTTGGGGCGACAGTTCTCTGCTCCAGACTGAGTTTGCTGACATGATGCAAGGCAGGCTCGTTGCCCGCGAGTTCTACCAAGGCGCAATCAGCGCGTATGACCTGGGCGGGGACTATGATTTGGTCAAATTCCTTACCCAAGCAAAGAACTCGCCCCCCACCAATAGGGACCCTGTTGATCCATTCCCTAACCTGCGCGAACTGGGGGGCAAGTATCTCAGGATCCAGCAGACCTCGGGATCACTGGCGGCAATTAACGAAATCCAATCACATCTGGACGCTGCCAAGGGGAGGTCATTCTAATTGGGTAGACAGGCCCAGCGGGCAGATGAAAAAGGTCCTGACTCGCCGTGACCAGCGCGGAAACCGGGGGGGGCTATGACCGGAACGAGGTGGCGGTGGTTAACAGGGACAATTATTGCCTTGGCGGTGACACTCACAGGTCAGACGCCAGATCCGAGTCCACCAGTAACCTTCAGCGTCAATGGCACTGCTACAAACGTCTCGAGGAAAACGATTATTCTCCTAGTAACCAACCTAGGAGCAGATGACTTTTATTTCAAGCCAGGCGGTGAGCCACCAGGCGCGAGCTTTGTGACCGCCAACGGTCTTGCCATCACCAAGGTAGTTCCATTGTTGGTCCAATTCTCCGACGGCTCAACTTGGGGCGATCTCACTCTGTTGGATCCGGTCATTGGGAGAGAGGGGCTTTGGGAGATGATAGAGGGGAGGGCAGTCGCCCGTGAATTCTACAAGGGTGCGATGAGCGCTTATAAGCGGGGAGGGGATACGGAGCTCGTTAGCTTCCTAACCAAAGCGAAGAACACGCTACATACGGATCCTGCGTACGATGCACTGCCGAACCTCCGCGGCCTTGGCAGTAAGTACCTCAGGATCCAGCAGACCTCGGGCTCAGCGGCTGCAATTAGAGAGATTCAATCCCGCCTGGACGCCGCCCAGGGGAGGTCTTTCTGATTTTTAGGCCCTCGCCTCCGCCTTCCCGGCCGCCATCTTTTGATGAGCACAATCCAGTCCGCCCGGTCGGCCAGGAAATCGTCCTCGTGGTTTGGAGGAAAGCATCTTCGTCCCGCCCCGGCCTAGAAGGATTGAGGAAACCACTGCACCACAACTGGGGCAAGGCTGGTTATGGTCGGGGATCGAGAACCAGCGTCTGGGTGGTAGGCCGCGGCACCGGCGCGGTGCCCGGGGGCACGTAGACGAGCCAGGAGATCGTTGCGGTGGTTGAGGTCGAGGCGGAGGTGGTCGAGCAGAGAATCTGCCAGATCTGAACCAGGGTGTTGGGAGGAGGAACGGTGGCGGGAATGATCGTGCCGGTGGTTCCCGACACCGAGGTGCTCAGCATCACCGGCGGCAAAGGTGGAGTCGGAGACGACGGAGCCGCCGGAGCCGCCGGACGCCAGTCGGTGATGCCGTGGATCCTTCCCACCGCATCCAAAGTCGCGATGCACACAGGGATCGAGCCGGCTGGCACGCTTGCCGTCGTGGATTGGGTACGAATCTTTACTACATGGGAGTGCCGCCCAAGGTCATCCAGGCGATTCTTCGTCACTCCGATGTGAAGACCACGGAGGCTTACTACATTCTCCCCGTGGATGATCAGGTCCGGAAGGCCATGGCCACGTTTGAGACGAACGTCCAGGATCCCAATTGGACATCAGTTGGACACCAGTCCAAGCCTATCTAGTTGAAACAATTGACTACTAGGGAAGTGGAAGGCAGGTCAGGGCGACCTTCACGCAACCGATCCCTCCCGCTTATCCATCCAGGCTAGAAATTTGAGCAGCGCCTGGCCGCGATGGCTATACCGCGCTTTCTCCTCCGGCCGAAGTTCAGCAAAGGTCTTCTGGAGCGAAGGAAAATAGAAGAGGGGATCGTAACCGAAACCGCCGGTGCCCTGGGGGTGATCGAGGATGAGCCCTTCAGCCACTCCCCGAAACGTGCCCAGTAAATTTCCGTTCCGTGCTGCGGCGATGACGCAGACGAACCGTCCCGTACGTTTTTCGAGCGGCACGCCGCGGAGCTCACGCAGCACGCGCGCGTTGTTGCTGTCGTCATCCGTATTACTTCCGGCCCGGCTCGGATCTTCGGCGGCGTAACGGGCCGAGCGCACACCGGGCTCACCTTGGAGGGCGTCGACCTCAAGACCCGAGTCGTCGGCGACCACAATTTCCTCCGGAGCAGCGAGGCTGTACTGTTGCGCCTTCTTGCATGCGTTCACGTCGAAGCTTGATCCATCTTCGACCACCGGCTGCAGCGCGGCGAAGTTCGGGATCCCTGCTATTTCGATTTCGTGCCCGATCGCGGCTGCGGCAAAGTCCCGCAGTTTGCCGGGGTTGGACGTGGCGACGAGAATTCTCCTCATAACGAGCCGATCAGACTGCAGGCGGCGGACATCATCCCTCAATTAACCAATGCTCAGGACGTCGTTTTGGTCAAAGCACGCTCCCGCCATTGCATAATGCGCCACAGCACCATGCCTAGGGCAGAGACGGACGACACAATCCCACCTAGGGAGCGATCCCACGTGCGCTCGAAACTGACCATGACCTCATTGCGGCCGACTTCCACTGGAATCAGCATCTCGCCTGTGATGGCAGTAGTCTCAGCGTGAACCTGCCTATGGTTTACTTCAACTCGCCAGGCCGGATAGTTGAAGAGGCGTAAACGCAGTTCTTCCGGCCTCGTCACCTCGGCAACGAAGCTCCGGGATTCAGGTTTCCACGACCTGATCTGAAGGTTCGTCCCCGGTTCCGCGGCCACCAGTGGAGCGTTCTTATTCAAATCAAGGGGATCAACCCCCGCTGGGACATACTCATCGGTGCCCTCGTATCCGGTCGCGTCAGCGATGGCATCCTGCATTTCTTTTACGTCGGCGGCATTGTCCCACCACGGCTCCTGCACTCGGTGCCAAACGACTGCGATCACCCCAAGCAGTAAAACATACAAGACTACGCGTGGGACCCAGCGGCGCCATGCCATCACGAGCAGAATCGCGAGTGGCACGTTGAGGCAAAGCAGCCAACGCCAGGGAAACTGCAAGTAGCGCAGCTTGGGCAGATAGTGCCAGAAAAGCAAGGTGATGGGGAACATCAGTCCGCCGGCCGCGATTCCCCAGAGGGCCAGGCTCCACCATGCGGCCTTGTGATCTCTACGCAATCGGCGTGAAAGAGCAAGGGCGCCCGCCAGTACAATCATCTCGGCGACAGCGATGGTGGAAACGATACGATTGAAATTGTTGTGGTCGGGGTCGGGGATGGTCGTGAACAGAAAATTGTCTTCCGGTCGTACCCCAGGAGAGAAAACCTGGTCCACGTTGATCCACTTCTCCTCGTAGGCCGCTGGCACCAAGTAAAACGCTGCCAGCGCAGCCCCGAGCACAACCGCGAGCGCGCCGTACCAGAGCACGCGTGGGGCGCGGTGCGCAACCGCGACGACAACGACGAGTAACGCCAAGGAGTAGTTCACCATGACCGCTGACGGCACGTTGGTCAGCCAGGCGACAGCCACGACCAGGCCCAGGGGAAACACCATCCGATTTCCCTCGTCCACGGACTTCAAAATCAGCAGGAGCAACAACGGGAGGAGGCAGCTTGCCAGCAACTCCGCGAGAGCACTCCGCCAATACACAATCACGATGTGGTAGGGGTTAGCGGCGTAAACAACCGAGGCCACAACCGCATCGCTGCGACTGAGCCAGCGGCGGGATAACGTAAACATGGAGCAGCCAGCGGCGGTCAGTGCCAGCCAGATGAACGCGCCCGGCACGGCTTTCCAGGGGAGCACAGCTCCCAGCATTCCGCCCAGGCTCCACGAAACAGGCGGGTAGAAAAGGAAGCGAGCCTCGCCGTAGGCCCAGTGGGATAACGCGGCCCATCGTGGGTAAAGGACACCTTGTTTCCACTGGTTCAGGACTTCCATCCACGAATACATGTGGAACTCGAAGTCATGGCCTGACGGATTGCCTAGGAAGGAAAAGGACACGACCACGGCGAAAGATGCCGCCATCACGGCAAGGCCCGGCGTAAGCAATAGAGACAAATCAGGCGCAGAATTGGCCTTTCCCTTATCCGAGACACAGCTTGGGACTGAGGGCGACGGTTCCAGAGAGCGCGGCTCCTGAGGTGGGTTGGGGACGCAGCCCTAACTGTACCAGTTCGTGTGAGGAGCGGGAACTCCAGGTGGAACGCCAAGAAACGACGGGCGCATCTTGCCGCGCCCGCCGTTAATGTTCACCACCGTCAGCCGCGCACGGTCAGCACCGGGCAAGATCCGCGACACACAACTTCGTACGCGATGGCCCAGGGCAGGTGCGCCGAGGCGTGCGGCGTCTGCCGATGGACGCCCATCACGATCAGGTCCGCCTGCTCCTCCTCAGCCTGACGGAGAATTGCTTCTACCGGAAATTCGAAGCGGACCACCGATTTCGGACGGCACCAGTCGGTTGCATCGGACGGGAGCAGGGACTGCAGCCGCCGGATTGCACTTCCCCTCACCGTCTCCTGATGGTGCAGGGGCACCAGTGGGATCGAGTGCAGAAGCGTAATCGCGGCCTCATTCTCCTCGGCTAGCGACAGAGCATAAGGCAGTGCGTGCAGCGACCCGGAGGAGAAATCGGTGGCGAACAGAATGGTTCTCAAGCGATCGACGACGGAGTTCGCGCTGACCTTCGGGCCAATCGTCAGGACAGGACAGGGAGCCTGACGGAAAATTTGTTCAGCCGAAGAACCAAGGACCAGTTTCTTCAAGCCATGGCGTCCATGCGTTCCTAACACAATAAGATCGACGGAGTGTTTGCGGATCACATCAGAAAGGACGCTCCACAAAGCGCCCTGTTCGAGTATGACCTCCTTCTTTGTGTCCTGTAGGCAATGTGACTGCAGGAACTGATCTGCTCGTCTCCTGGCTTCTTGCCAGAGCGCATCCATCTCGAGGGGAATGGGCTCCAGTGGAATGCTGAGCGGGGTGGGCGGGGCGACCGCGTGGGTTATGAAGACTTTGGCTCCGTACCAGCGGGCGACAGCCAAAACGTAGGGCAGAGCGGCGTCCGATGCCCCAGTGAAATCAGTGGGGAAGAGAATGTTATCAAAGGTAAGGCGGGTACTTGTCTTCGCGGTTGGCATAAGCGCCTTCGCTTCCTGGTTCCCGCCGGGAACCCCTACTTCTACCCTAGGACCGGATGGCCGAAGAGGCAGTGACTCCTGTCACCAAGACAAGTGAGCGCAGGGTGTGGAAAGCTTTGATTTTCTTTCAACGAGAATTCACACGATTGCAATATTCATGTAACACCCGGGCTTTAGCGTCTTTCGCATCGAGGTGGAACAGACCACTGGGAACTCGAGGGGTCACGCCAGAGACGGGGTGCTGGCCCTTCGGTTCCCAGGCCAGACTGCCGCTGCGGTTCCTGCCAGGATACCCGTGTAGGACTTCTCTCCGACCTTCAGGATCGCTGGAAACAGTCTCTGGGCGGACGCAGGGTTATTCCAAAACCTGCTCAGTTGGAGGCAATGGACTCGGAATGGCGCTGGCGGCGCAGCTCCACGAGAAACTCCTCTTCCGAGAGCGCTGGGCCATTACGGAGCAATTCCAGCAGCGGATCGTCGAGTGTGTCTTCGGCGCTGCCAGCCGACTGGAACTGGCTTTCATCAGCGGTCATGGAACGCGGAGCAATCAGGAGCTCAGGGGTAGTTCCAGGCCGGCTGGCGAGGAACTCAATGAACTTGGTGACGGTTTCGCGCTGTTCTTCAGTACGAGAAGGAAACTCAAGGCCCATGCCGGAGCCGGGATGCATGATGCGCACGACGCCATCGGCGTGGATCTCCATGTCTTCCGCTTTCAGGCAGAGATCCACCAGCGCCTGCTCGGGAAAGGGAGAGTCGGTTTCGACGTAGCACCCACCCAGGCTGAGGTCGGTGAGCTTGCAATGAGAAACGAAGTCCGTGTCCTCGGAGGGAACTTCCGGAGCATTGGCCAGGAGCCAGGCTTGCAGCTTCTCCAGCACATCGGCAGGGATATCCAGAAAGCGCACACCCGACTGGCCATTCGGATTCGCCCACGCAACTTCCCCGCGGGTCTCAATTTCGAGGCTTCCGTCCGGAAGGGTAAAACGCAGTCCGACGAGGGCCGCCGGATGCAGCGGCTGTGCTGCGAGCACGTCCATGCCCGTCTGGCTCAAATCGAGCATGATTCCTTCCATGGGATCCCCGCCCGGCAGGCTTAACTGAATCGGGGCTTGGACAGCTACGCGAAACGAGGATCGCCGTTCGCGCTTCAACAAGGCGGTGGCCGCGCTCAGGCCAGCCGCCGCATGATCAGGGCTGACGGGCTTGAAGAGAATAAATCTTGCTCCGGCCTTCAGCACTTGTCGCACCGTGCACTCCTGGTTGACCAGGGCGACGGTCACCATGATGGCGCCGGACCCCGAAGGCTGCCCAACCTGCAACAGTTGGCTGGCCGTCTCCGGCTCGTCGAAATCGACCACCAGTGCGTCAAAACGATGCTCGCGCAGGCGATTCTCTGCGACGTTGGAATCGCTGAAACGCTCGACCGCCACGCCCAGATTGGCCAGCACTCGGCTGAGGACATCGGCAGCGCTATCGTCTTTGGTAACCAGCAAAGCCTGAAGGGTCATACCACGCTCACATCTGCCACGTCGTTCCACGGATTAGGGCCAACGAGGAGCAACTCCCCGGGCCGGCTTAGCCGACGAACCGCTCCCACCTTGCTGGGAACTGGACGCTTTTGCGGCCATCACGTTGGATTGAGTCAATTCGTCGTCCATCTCCGCCAGAACGACGTTATCGTCCTCTTCATTCTCAGCCAGCAGGGGAGCAACTTCGCGCAACTTCTCCGCCGCCTGCTGCAGAGCTTCGATCTGCTTGGCTAGTTGTGCGTATTTCGCCTGCTTTCGGCGCAAAACCTCATGGATGTCCTTCATACAACCCCCTGCAGGCGAATGTAAGTTTGGTGAATGGGCAGGTCAACATCAAAGCCCCTCCGGCATATTACGCCGGTAACTGGTAACCCGCGCCACATCCAGCCCCGTGTGGTGCGCCAACTCCTTCAGAAACAGCGCCCTGGAGAGAGCTGAAGAGAATCGCCCGACCCGGCCTATAGGACTGCGTAGGAGCCGCCGAACACACGAGAAGATCCGCTGACAGCCGGAATTACGCGGACGGCAAGAAGTCAGAGGTCGGTCCGGCCAGATCATGATGGCGAGTGCGCATCGGGATAGCCGTGTTGTGCCACCTTCTTGGCACCGAAGTGTTATTTACAGGATCCGAGCAAGCTACTAACGTGGATTTCGAGCAGTTCTGGGGGAGGGCTGTTCGGGCGTCCCGTGACTCGAAAAGAGTCCGGGGCGCTTCTTATTTTCAGGCCTGGTTTCCGCTCTCGAGCAAACCTGCCGGACGGAGGAAGGAGCGCTTCACGTCAGGCAGGAAGAGATATGCGACGATAACCACATCGGTGGCAGCACGGATGATCTGCCACGACGTGGGATGCGGAAACATCCGGAACAAGCCCAAGACCAACCAGATTCCAGCGAACGCCAAGGTCAACGTCCGCGCCCAGTTCCTGAGAGTCCAGATTCCCAGGCCTACCACCAGAAACAGAAATGCGATCGCCAGAGCAGAGATCCCCAGCGTTTCACTGAGCCTCAACGTGAATCTCTGCACGAATGTGTCGCTCGCCGCCGCGGCCACCAAGCGCGCTCCCAGATTTCCCTCACCCAGAATGGCGAATCCGGCAAGGGCCTACACGGCGCCTCGAAGCCAGGTATGGATTGCAATCGCAGTTACTCCCATGGGACGCATTTACAGGTCTCCTTTGGAAGGATGAGGTAAGGGCCCGGGAAAAGTTACTAGCCTTGTTCCTCCCCGCGATGCCTTTGGGACCACGCAACAGCTCTGGAAGCCCTTCCAGATTTCATTTACTCTGCGCAAGAAAGCGACAGCAGGGTGCTGCGCGGGAAGTCCGGAGGCGTACTGCCGTCACGGGGCGAGTTCCCGAATCGAGGGGAACCGCGCAGAAAACGTGTGCAATGTGAGACAAACTGCGTCGCTTGTCAAGATAGATGGCGATGATACATGGCGATGATTTTATGCTGAAAATAAACGCTTACTGAGAAAGACAATCATTGCATGGAACCCCGCGGCTTTTGCTATGATCCGTCAGTTGCGTGAACTAGGTTCGCGCGTGATTCTTGTTGAGAAAGAGCGCTGCTATGCCCATGGTGGAACCACGCATGCCCGTGGCGGAAGCGTCGCAACCAGCCTCCGGCTACAAGAAAGCTCTCATCGTCGTCACGACGCTATTCTTCATGTGGGGCTTCGTCACGGTCCTCAACGACGTCCTGGTTCCGCACCTGAAGTCTATCTTCGATCTGAGCTACTTCCGGGTAATGCTGATCCAGTTTTCCTTTTTCTCGGCCTACTTCATCTTCTCCATACCCTCCGCCAAACTTATCGACACGATTGGCTATAAGAAAACAATGGTGGCAGGCCTCCTCACGATGAGTCTGGGTGCCTTCCTGTTCATTCCTGCGGCCAGCGTGCCGTCGTATCCGCTTTTCCTGGGCGCGCTAATGGTGCTGGCGGCGGGCATCACGGCCTTGCAGGTGGCGGCGAACCCGTACGTGGCTGTTCTCGGGTCCCCCCAGACTGCTTCCAGCCGATTGAATTTGTCCCAGGCGTTCAACTCGCTGGGAACATTCATCGGCCCCTATCTGGGGGGACTCTTGATTCTGAGTCCGGCCGCGAAAAGCATGGAAGTCGTCCGCCAGATGTCGGCCGAAGCGCTGCAGGCCTACCGGGTGCATGAAGCTTCTTCCGTCAAGCTCCCCTATTTGGTCATTGGCCTCACCTTGTTTGCGCTGGCAATCGCCATAGCTTCCTTTCGCCTCCCGCCGATGCCTCAGGCCGAGCACCACGAAAAGGGAGGCGGCAGCCTGTGGAAGTACCGCCACCTGATTCTGGGTGCGGTGGGGATCTTCGTCTACGTAGGAGCGGAGGTCTCCATCGGAAGCTTCCTGATCAATTATTTCAGCCAAAGCTACATCGGAAACATCACCGAGGCACAAGCGGCCAAGTATGTTTCTCTGTACTGGGGAGGAGCGATGGTCGGACGCTTCATCGGCTCCGCCATTCTGCAGAAGGTTCGCACGGGGACCGTGTTGGGGATTGCAGCAATTACGGCCGCTCTCCTGGTTTGCTCTTCGATGCTCAGTTTTGGCCATTTTGCGATGTGGAGCATCATCTTGGTCGGCCTCTTTAACTCAGTGATGTTTCCCAGCATCTTCACGTTGGGCATTGCGGAACTGGGCCCACTTACTGGCGACGGCTCAGGTTTGTTGATCATGTCGATTCTGGGAGGAGCGATCATCCCGCTGGTTCAGGGCGCGCTGGCCGATCGCATCGGGATCCACCACGCCTTTGTGTTGCCGGTCATCTGCTACCTGTACATCGTTTTCTACGCTTTCCGCGGATCCGTCCCGAAGCAGACGACGTGATCGTCCTTTCGCCGAACTAGTTTCTGATCGAGGCAAGAGCAGTTCTTCCGCGGAGGATTGGCGGCCGTCCCCGGTCGGCCGTGGGATATCGTTTACCCTGCCTCGTTTCCGGCATTTTTGCTGTGGTATCCTGAAGCGCCTATGCCGGTAACCATGCGGGACATTGCCGAGGACTTGAATGTCTCGATCGTAACCGTTTCCAAGGTCCTCCGCAGTCAGGGCAATATCAGCGAGGCTACCCGGCGGCGCGTCCTGCGACGCGCCAAGCAGCTCAATTACCAGACCAACTGGGTCGCCCGCAGCCTGGTCACCCGCCGTACCTATACGGTAGGACTCCTCCTGCCCGACTTCACGCACTCCTTCTTTGCAGAGATCGCCAAGGCGGTTGCCGAAACCGTCCGGCCGCAAGGCTACCATGCTGTCATCTCTTACTTCGAAGAAGATCCTGAGTTGGAGCGGATCGAGGCTGAGGCGTTAATGGCTCGTCAGGTGGACGGGTTGATCATCGCCTCCGCGCAGCCAGAAAAGAGCCTGTTCGACGGTATGCGGAAGCGCAAGGTGCCCTTCATTCTTATCGACCGCCCCATCGCCGGCGTGCGCGCCAGCTTCGTGGGAGTCGACAACGAGGCCATCGGCTTTCTGGCTACCAACCACCTGATTGCCCAAGGCTGCAAGCTCATTGCCCACCTGCGCGGCCCTGATAACGGCATCGCTGCGGCACGCCTGTCGGGCTATCGTCGCGCCCTGCGCACCCATAAGCTCGAACCCCTAGCCCGACTCCTGGTGGACGCCAGTTTTGGCGATCGTAGCGGCTACGAGGCCATGGGCAGGCTGCTGCAAGCGGGCCCTGCCCCGGATGGCATCTTCTGCTACAACGATCCTGTCGCCATCGGCGCGATGCGCGCCATCATGGATGCCGGACTGCGCATACCACACGACGTCGCGGTGGCCGGGGCTGGGAATGTGCACTACTCGGACGTGCTGGCCGTGCCCTTGACCACCGTGGACCAGGACACCGTGGCGACCGGCAGGCGGGCCGCCGAGTTGCTGCTGCGGAATATCGAGTCTGAACGCCCGTCGTCCGCGCGAAAGGTTTGGATCGAGCCGAAGCTCGTGGTTCGGGAATCCACAGAGCGTGGTGCGGCTTTCTGATTCGTAGCCTTGTCGGGAGTACGTAGTTGCATCTTGAGGCTGCACATCTCTGAGGTTCGGAGATTCAGCCCCGCACACGCGGCCACCAACGGCGCACGTTTCGGCAGTACTCCTCGTACTCCGCGCCGAACTTCCTGCGCAGCGTCGGCTCCTCGTAGAAGACCACAAACAGATGCACGCCGAGAGCGACCGCTGCTACGGCGGAGATGGCGAACGGGTTGAAGTGCCCGAACACGATCCACATACCGATCCACCCCGCCGCGAAACCGACGTACATCGGATTGCGCACATAGCGATAGAACCCAACAACCACCAGCCGCTTCGGCGGCGCGACAGGGGCGGGGGTTCCGCGCCCAGTCCACCCGAAGTCCCAGACACAGCGCAGGGCCACGGCGAACCCCACTACGGACGGAACCGCGGCCAGCCATCGCCAACGTGCCGCGCCCACCGTGTCAACGCTGAAGCCGAGCCACCGCGGCAGCAGCCAGAACCACAAAGCAAAGAACGCCGCGCCCACAGCCAGCGAAGCGATCGTGGTTAGCCATCGGTTCCCCTGCGAGAACGCCGCTGTGCTCTCGGACTGTCCGCCCATAGGCTCTCCCACGTCCTACAAGCGGATGACGCAATCTAAATGCTCGCCGCTGTATTCGCTTCTCAGGCTGGCGAGTACGCCGAACACCGCCTATGCGGACGGTCACTGCCGACACCGACGCCCGGTGACGCCAGCCTCGGACTGCTTCCCAACAACTTATGAGAGCGGGACAAGCCCGCTCCCATCTACATCATCGACCGCCGGAAACTACCGCTTCAATTCGACTTGAATGACCTCGAACGGCGTGTTGCTGAGGCTTTCTGGCAGGTGGGTAAAGGCCTCCATGTGCTGCACCGTCCCGGCGCTCGCGTTGATGTCTTCCGTCCGCCCGTCAGGGTAGGTGAACTTGGCATGCGCGTCCGTCAGGAACACGGCAATCGATTCTGGGTGGCTGTGCATCACCGATTTCTCGCCCGGCCCATACTTGATCCGCACCACCCGGACTCGCTCGTTCTCGAACTCGACTTTGTAGTGCCGAGGGTCCACCCTTACGGGGTCTTCGGCGGTTGGTTCTGGCATTCTTGCGGTTGCCATGTCCCCTCCTTCGATGTGATGAGATGGGCACAAGTCTAGTCCCCAGCCCGACGAAAGTACACTGAACCGCTCTGCGGATCGCGCCGTTATGGTCGCATCCAGCTTACGGGCTCAGGGGACGGCAGATTGCGGAACGGTATACCCGGCGTCCGGGCGCTCGCAACAACGGAAGGCCAAGCCTGTGAGGGCACGTTTCCCTCCTCGACCAAACAGTCCTTGACACCGTGATGCACGCAGACGCGAACCCAATCTGTAGGTTGAGAAGGCGGCTGATTATGAGCAAAAGGTCTTCGAATTCTACACCAGCGTGAAGAACTTCTTTCAGCTGGCAGAGATTGCGGACGAGGCCGCTCGCGTTGGCATCGACTCCGGCGACTTAGAGACCGTCCACCATGGTACAAGACTTTCGGTCTGGTCCTGTCCTGAGCCCTGCGGGAAGCCTGCCCTGAACCCTGCGCCGCAGTCTGCCCTCAACCTGCGCGGGAGTCTGTTGAACTCAACCCTGCAAGGTGTGCTAGCATTACCGCACTCAGGCCGACAGAGGCGGTCAAACATGGCTGACTCTGATTCTACCCTTTGGGAGCACATCCCCTGTCCCAGCTGTGGTACTGAACTAGAAGACACCCGAGAACTTGTTCTCCAGTGCTGGTTTTGCGCACTCGTATTTCTCGCTGACTGGCAGGAGCGCAAATCGAAACACAGTGAGCGTGCGTCCTGAAAAGAGAGCGGGTGGTGGGCACC
>DASPST010000099.1:0-128151 GCA_035623795.1 Terriglobales bacterium | reverse complement strand
GGCTTCGTCTTCGCTGGAGGCTTGCCATTCCGGAGACCGGCGGGCCGCCAGTAGATCCTCGACGTCATCAAACCACAGTTCCGCCATCCCGTCATAGTCGGGCTGACATTTGTCTTCCGCAACGGTCAGCCGGCGGCTTTGCACGAGTTTGCGTAGTCCGGGAATGCGTACTCCGAGAGGACCATGGACATCTTTCCAGTAGCGAAAGAACTCCTCATCGGTCCAGCCCGCCTTCTTGGTGATGCAATAGACAAGTTTGACCATGATGACCCGGCGATGCGTTTTGCTCGATTTCGTAATCAACTGGGATCAGCCCTGCGCTGCACCCCGCGTTGCCGAAACGAAAATGCCGGGCAAGCCTCTCCAACCGACGTCCCAAGCGCATGCCCGTGCGAAGTTCCCACCCTGCGAAGCGAGTGCATCGCACTACTCCATGCCTTCCCGGTCGGGTGAGTGGGGGAGACTGTCGATTCAGCACCGCCACCCGAATCGCCCATCGGTTCGAGGTAAAGTCCGCGACCCAACGAGCGTGTCAACTAAAGCTTGATACCCGAACGCTCTACACAAACGAAAAGGCCACCCGGCAACTGGGCGGCCTCTTCTTTCAAGGGAGAATAGTTCTAACGGAAGGCAAATTCCGCCAAAACTTTCTGGCGAAATCTTATGAGCCAAAAAAGCAGGGTGTCAAGCAAATTCTAGATAATAAACGTCTTTATTATCAATTACTTATGAAACGAGCCAACAGTTCCGCAAAGTGTACCATTTTGAGACGCCTGAGCTCCCCAGGGCTGCTAAAGCGCTTCCATTGAGCCACTTACCCGCCTGTGACTGTCGTCCCTGGGCCTCTCGGCTCGAGGCAAGAGCGCCTCATCCAGATGCAGGGAGATGAATTCCATTTCTTCCTTGGCCTCCCGCTGCGGCAGCAGCCGTTTGACGAGCACACGCAGCCCACCGAACGCCACTCCCGCGACCAGCGCGATCCCGATCAGGATGCCGCAGAGGATGATGGCATTCCACACCAGATTGGCGATGCTGTTCTTCTTGTCGAGGAACGTGTTTTCATTCCACGTCACGTCGGCCTCATAATTCACCGCTGCCAGCAGCGACTTGGCTTCGCTTACCGACAAGGGCCCCGAGGCAACGGCGACGATGGGACCGGTGCGCTTGGTCCAGGATGTGCCCGCCTCTGCGAGCGAGGCCGCCCCTGGTGATACGGCGCTGCCGGGCCGGCGCGCGGCATCGATCTTGCGCAACTGTTCGGCCGCGATCTGAGGTGTGGGATAGGAAATCAGCATGAGCGTGGCTTCGCCGCCCGAACTGCTGTAGTTTCCCAGGGCGACCTCTGCCCCGGCATTGAAATTCACCAACTGTGACGGAATGGGAGCGCCCACCTGGTCGAGGGTGGCGGGTCCGGTGATGTACTTTGCCGTGTTCTTTACATACCCTTCCTTCGGCAAGTAGACGGGAAGGCCGGGAAGATTGCGGTTCCCGCCTTCGGGAAGCGGGATGTCGCCAGCCAGTTCCCGCAGCTCGGCGGCCGACATCGCGCTCAGCTTGTCGAAAACCGCGTCCACCAGCACGTTGCCCCGATAAAACAGCACGCGGTTGTTTAGCGACGCGGCTTGATCGCCGATTTTCTCGCTCAGCATCTCCGGCTGCTTATAAAAAGTGAAGGCGCCGTAGGCGCCACTCGCATCAGAAAAGCGCGCCGCCCGCAGCGTCAGCTTGCGGTCCTCATCCTGGGTATAGACCCCGGTGGCAAAATCCGTAAATCCGTACTCCTTCAGGACGACTGCCTCTGCCGCATCCGCCAGCGCAGGGTCCGAGCTGGCGTGAAGGCTCCCCCTCAGCTTCCAGCCCCCGAACTCAGAAGGGAGAATGGCCGCGGCTTTGGCTACAGGCGCGGCCGGGGCTGTGGCTAGGGCGTCCACAGCTCCCAGCGCGGCCGCCGCCAGAAGAACCGCTGAGGCGAACCTGAGAAGGCGATGTCTCATTTGCAGGAAGGCACACCTAGCGCCTTCCCTCATCAATTAGACTACAAGCCTCCCGGGAAAGTTTCCACAATCGCGATGCCGCATGACAGGCAGGAGCTACAGGTCGGTGTATTCCGGGTTGTAGCCGCTCATCACGTGGCCCGGCGGGAGCATTGGCCGGATGGGAAGGTCTTCGGCATACTTGGCCGTCTTTACCCAATGCCAGGCATGCATGATTTCCGAGGGATTGAAGTAACGGACATCGGCCTGCATGAGTACTGTTGCGCCCGCGATGTCGCCCATGAGTTCTTCCCACTTGCGGGCGCCAATCACGGCAACCCGCGCGATCGGCCCGCCATACTTCGATAGGAAACGCAATTCCTCCCAGCGCGCCCTCCACTCGACATCCTTCACATCAGAGAGATCGACCAGGATTCCGATGGGGTGATGGTGGTGGCGGGAGATCTCCTCCTGAATTTGTGGCTCGACCGATTTGACGTCCTCGAGCGTAATCGCAGCGGTGGCTTTGAACCCAAGTCCGCCGCCCTGCAGTCGCTCTATCATGCCAGTCCTTGCCGGAAGCAAAACTCAGCCAGACAACATTATAGCCAGACCGAGACCGAGGTCTGAGGGCTGAAAGTGGCTGCGGTCTGGACCGCGCTTTTACTGCCCCTCGTTTTTGGCTTCACGGCTGGCCACTTTGATGCCGCTCAGTCCGCCCGCATATTTGGCGATACCCCGGTAGAGCGCCTCGGCAATGTGCTGGCGGTACTCGGAAGTTTCCAGCTTGTGCTCGTCGGTAGGGTTGCTGACAAAGGAGATTTCGGCCAGGATCGACGGCATGTTCGCCCCGATGAGCACGATGAACGGCGCCTTCTTCACTCCCCGATCGCGCATTCCGGAACTCCCGGAATACAGCCCGCTTTGCAGCGAGGACTGCACGTCGCTGGCGAACTCATGGGACTCCTCGATCTTCTCCTTCAGTGCGATCTTCTTCACGAGGTCTCCCAGTTCGTGGATCGACTTCTCCGATACCGCGTTCTCGCGGGCCGCCACTTCAAGCGCATCCGGCGAAGACGTGAAGTTCAAGTAATAGGTCTCGACGCCGCGCGCCGCCGGGTCGTGGCTGGAATTGGCGTGGATCGAAACGAACAGATCCGCCTGCTGCTTGTTGGCAATCGCCGTCCGCGTCTCCAGGGGGATGAACGTGTCGTCCCTGCGCGTGTAGACGACCTCGGCGCCCAGCCGCGTCTCCAGCAGCTTGCCCAGCCTCCGCCCGACGTCCAGCACCAGGTCTTTTTCACGCAGGCCATGGGGGCCGATGGTCCCAGTATCGTGCCCCCCATGTCCCGGATCGATCACGATCTTGCCGATCTTCAGACCCAGTACACGCGTGAGTGACCGGTCGCCGCTGGCCGTGGGTTTCGCCTCGCGGGCGTCCAACTCTTCTATGGAAGCCAGGCTCCCGCGCTTGCTCCGGTCGCTGCTCGAGGACAGCCTGCGTTCCGCCGACCCGGCCGCCAGCCCCGCAGCCTCAGATGCGGGCCGGTTCTTCACCGGGGGAGCCACTTCGGGCCGCAGGTCTTCCACTCGCGGGTTCGCCACCGGCTGTGGTTTGGCCGAACTCTCGTCGAGGTCATCCGCCTCGACGATAGTCTTCGGAATCTTGCCGTTCATAGTGTGCACCACCCCTGGCTTACGCGGCTCGCCGGCAGGGCCTGTTTCCGCCGGTTCACTGCTCAGGGTCTGCCCTGGGGAAGATGAAGTCCGCGCAGCTGCCAACTCCACGGTTCCGTCAACACTGGAATCCTTGACGCTCGTCTTGCCCATCGCTTCTTCCGCAGCGGCTCGATCTCCAGCTTTCGCGGCCCGGGCGGTCGTTTCCCTTCCTGATTTCGTCGACTGCTTCCCGTGAATGTCGATGATCAGCCGCGATGGGTTCGACAACAGAAACGCATCGTAGGCGGAGAAGCTGTCGACCTCCAGCACTACCCGCGTTAGCTCTGGCTTGTATTGCGCCACCCGCACCTTCTTCAGAAAGCCGTCATCGACATCGAAGCTTTTGCCCACTAGCGTGGAGGCCAGCTTGGTGTTGTACAGATCGAAGTAGATCCGGTCCGGATGGTCGATACGCTGCGAACCGAACTTCACGTCCTGTTCGAGGTCGATGGCCACTCGCGTGTAGTCAGGTGTCGACCAGTGACGAATCATCGTGACTCGCGGCAGCTGGCGCGACGCCTTCCCGGACCCCGCGTCCTCTTCGCCTTCGGCCTCCGGTTTGCCCAGGTCCGGCTCCGGCCTGCCGCCATCTGCTGCCGGATTTGAGGAAGCGTCCTCGACCGGGAGATCCGCGGCTCTCTGGTATCTCTCCGCTTCGCGCTGCACCGCCTCTTGCCGAGCTGTATGCTCCTCTGACTCTTTCGCGACTTGGTTCAGTTCGGCAATCGCCTGCCGCGCGTCGTCCGCCAGGCGGTTCCGCGGGTAGCGGCGCAAGAACTCGGAGAAGGTGGCCTTAGCCTGTTCGGGATCGTCCAGGTCGTCTTTATAAATCTCTCCGATGGTGAACAGTGCGTCGAAGCGGTACTTGCTCCCCGGATACTCGCGGCGCAGGAACTCATATTGCTTGACCGCCGCGCGCAGGATCCGGTCGTCCTCGAAACGGCGGCCCATCTCGACCTTCAGTTCAGCCACCGCTACCACGCTGGGATCCGCCTTCGAAGAGACGGGCGCGCCGAAGTAAATCCGACGGTAGGCGTCAATCACGCGCTGGTAGTCACGCCGTGTGCGATCGGCGACAGGGCGTCCGTTGAGCGCTTCCCGCAGGCGTTCGGCCAGTACGAACTTGTCCCGGGCCCAGGCATCGCTGTGAGAAGTACCGGCGTAAGCGCGCAGCCCAGGAAACAAGACCGCCAGGAGAACGGCCAAGTGCGTTGCACGCTGGTTGCGATGTAGGGTCGTCAACGTTTCCAGCCGGTACTGCAGAAGAATCTTCGTTTCGTATCACAACCCGCTTCCAGGCAAGCGGTTACTCAACCTGGGATGCGGCTTCAGCCGCCCGGTCTTGCCTGAGAGATGCGGAAACCACTAGTCCGTGTTGCTGATGTAAAGCACACCCCGCGCATCTCGCTGTACCCGCACGGGATCATGCACCGGGTTCCCAATGACGTAGCCCCCCGGGTCTGAGCCCCCGTAGTAGATATTCGTAATGCGCCGGACATAGTTCTGGGTTTCGGGGATTCGTGGAACGCCTGCGCTCCGAGCCACGGCGCCTGTGCCCGCGTTGTACGCCGCCAGGCTCAGTTTGATGTCGCCGCCGTAGCTTTCCAGCAGCTTTTTCAGGTGACGAACCCCGGCGTCGACATTTTGTTGCGGGTCGAACGGATTCTTTACATTCAGCTGCCGGGCTGTCTGCGGCATCAGCTGCATCAGCCCCATGGCCCCCTTACGCGACACCGCGTTGGGATTGAAATTCGACTCCACCTTGATCACCGAGCGCACCAGGTTGGGATCCACGTCGTGCCGCGAAGCTGCTTTTTCAATGGCTGCGTCAATCTCCTCCTGCGTGAAGCTCCTGCTGCTTCGCAGATACTCCGCTGCTTCAGGGTTCGATTCCCGGTTCAAGTACTGATTCACTTCTGCTGCGGCCGAGCGTGCCGCCCCCATTTTGGCCGACGGGACGGGCTTCCAGCGATGTTCCGTCACGCTCCAGAACATTAGTTGGCTGTGCCCGGAGGTTGGCACGAAGGTGTTCCTTGCCGGGGCCCCCGGTGCGTACTCGTCGTTGGTGAAGATCTTACGGCCGTTCTGGTCGACTGTGGTGGTGATGGTGGTGGCAGAGCCCTCGCCAGCCGCTGCCCACACAGCAGGGGAGAGAGAAAGGAGGGACGCGATCACGGGAGTAACCATCAGTGCGATTTGCAAGCGCTTTCGCATATCCGGGTGCGATCCTCGTCCACAGAGACACTTTACCCTTCTGCGTTACCCACCCGGACCTGACGGAGAATGCAAACCAGAGTGCGCCAATTATAGGATGGAACCCAAGAGGCGGCAATCTATCCAAAGTCTATCGAACCACCGAAGTAATCGAGGGAAGTTACTGAAAACAATGCCAGTAATCTAACCTTGCCCCCTCTCAAACAGGCCGAGGCAGTGCCGAACGGAGAAACACGGAAAGACAGGGCAATTAGAACCGCGCGCGGGCTGAAGATCGGATCCGGCGCGGCAGCGCGCGAAGGGCTTCGGACTGCTTGCCGAATGCGTGCCGGTGGGTCCGTTGCTAGAGGCCCTCTTCTTCATAGGCCTTGAGACAGTATGGCCGCCATGCCGCGCTTTCGCCGGTTCCCCCGCTGTAGTACGCTGCCCTCGTCCCATGTCCAGTCAACCCACCTTCGACGACGCTCCCCAGCGCCAGACACCAGACTCACTCCTGCTGCGTGGCTTCTGGTATCGCGCCCTGCCCTCCGACCAGGTCTACCGCCACGCCCTGACCAAAGCTATGCTTCTGGAAACGCCGCTGGTTCTCGGCCGCGACCGCCAGGGCCGCCCCTTCGCCCTGAACGATGCCTGTCCGCACCGCGGTATGCCTCTCTCCTGCGGACGCTTCGACGGCTCGCAGATTGAGTGCAGCTACCACGGCTGGCGCTTCGACGCCCAGAGTGGACAGTGCCAATCGATCCCTTCGCTTACTCCTGATCAGAAGCTCAGGGTGGAGCGCATCTACGCCGGCAGCTTCGCTTGCGAAGAGTATGATGACTTTGTCTGGGTCTTCATCCCCGAGTCCAGCCCTGGGGGCGGTGGATACACCCGCCGCGCTGATGTGGCCGCCCCCGTGCCCCGCGTCCCAACTTTCTCCGATCGCCACCAGTTTGCCTATCTCACCTCAGATCTTCCCTGCAGCGTCGACCACGGCATCATCGGACTTATGGATCCGGCCCATGGGCCTTTCGTCCACCAGGCCTGGTGGTGGCGCAGCCGCGAGTCTATCCATGAAAAGCAGAAGGCTTTCGAGCCCATCCCCTACGGCTTCCGCATGAGCGCGCACATCCCGAGCTCCAACAGTGCCCCCTACAAGCTGCTCAAACTCTACGCCGATGCCGATTCCATCACCACTACCATCGACTTCACGCTACCCAACCTGCGCTGCGAAACAATCCGAGCAGGGAAGTACTGGTTCGCCAGCCTCACCACGGTCACGCCTATCACCCGCGACCGCTGCCGCATCGACGTGGTAGCCGCCTGGAACCTGTTCCGCTGGCTCCCCTCCGGCCCCGGCCTGCTGAAGTATGTCTTCGCCAAGTTCGTGGAGCAGGATCGCCGCACTATGGAACTGCAATCGCAAGGCCTGAAGCACAACCCGCACCTGATACTCATCGACGATGCCGACCGCCCCGCCAAGTGGTACTTCCAGCTCAAGCAGGCGTGGCTCGACGCGCGCCACGGCGGAACCGAATTCCGCCACCCAATGGCGGGTCCGGTCGTGCTGAAATGGCGGAGTTAGTGAGTTGGCCGCTCCGCAGGACCGGCATCCCGGCCCGTCCGGGTCAGCTCTCCAACAGGATGGTGACGGGGTGCGGAAGGATCGCGAGGAACCGAGAAGGCGCCGCCAGCTACGGGCGACTACTTCTTCGCCAGCCATTCCATGGCTTCCGCGCGCGTGTCGAATAGGGCGATCTCGCGCCGGGAAAAGCTCTTGAAATTCTCGAAATAGACCTTGGGCAAGCTCTCTTTCCCCACAAATGCCGATCGCTTTACGAAGGGACGGTCCCGGGTAAGCACTTCCTTGATACGAGTCGCCACCTCGCGATCCAGGTGTGCGCCGCTGAAGTCAGCGAGGGTGAGAAGCGAATCCTGGGCTTCCAGCGCGATGGTGTGTTGCACTTCATCGAGGATCGCCAGCAACTGCTTGGGCCGGCACCCACTGAAATCGATGACCATGACCCGCTGACCCTCATGGGTGACGAACGAAATAGGCTCAGCCATAGGGTTGTCCTCCACAACGTGAGGCGAAGCGAACCTCCGGCAGCTGGCTGGCTTAACAGAAGGAGGCCGGCGACTGTGGGACCCAAGACCGCCGTTCCCAGCCTACGAACGCCACGGGTCGACCGGCTGAAGACTGCCTCAGCCCAGCAGCGACTCCACGACGTTGTACACCTCGGCCAGTGCCGCGTCCAGAGCCTCGGGCCGGTCCCCGCCCGCCTCGGCCATGTCTGGACGCCCTCCCCCCTTGCCACCTATCTTTTGTGCTACCTGCCCCACGACCCTGCCCGCCTGGATACGGTTCGTGAGATCCTTGGTCACGCCTGCGATCAGCGCCACCTTGCCGTCGTTGGCCGAACCCAGCACCACTACCCCAGAACCAAGCTTATCGCGCAGTTGGTCGATGAGGGTTCGCATCTGCGCCCGCTCCAGGTTGTCGACGCGATGCGCCAGCACCTTTACGCCGCGCACCTCGCGGATCTTATTGTTGAGTGAGGCGATGGTTGATGACGCGCTCTTCATGCGCACCTGGTCGAGTTCGCGCTGCAGGCGCTTGATCTCCTGATCTCGCTTCCCTATGGCCTGCCTTAGAGCCAGCGGAGCATCGCTCACACCCCCGGTCGCGCTTGTCAGCCCGGCTACGACATTTTCGAGCTGGTGGTCCTTGCGGAAATGCTGCAGCGATCCCTCGCCGGTGATGGCCTCGACGCGGCGCACGCCCGACGACACGCTGCCTTCCTTGAGGATCTTGATCAATCCAATCTCGCCGGTGGCCGCCGTGTGCGTCCCCCCACACAGTTCCGTCGAGAAATCACCAATGTGGATGACCCTCACTCGGTCGCCATACTTCTCCCCGAACAGTGCGATGGCGTGATATTCGTTGACCGCTACGTCGATGGGCACGTCGTCGATGACCTCGACCTTCTCGTTGCGCAACACTTCTTTATTGATGATGTCCTCGATGTCCTGCAGTTCTTCGTCTTCGACCGTGGCGAAGTGTGAGAAGTCAAAACGCAAGTGATCGGGAGCCACCAGCGACCCTGCCTGCTTTACATGTTTGCCCAGCACTTCTCTGAGGCCGGCATGCAGCAGGTGCGTCGCCGTGTGATTGCGCATGGTGGATTCGCGGATCCCGGTGTCGACCACGGCATCAACCTTGTCGCCCACCCGGATCGGATGTTTGGCGACCGCCTGGTGCGCACGCACGCCCTGGATGGGGTAGTAGACGCCGGTCACCTCGGCGACGACTGTGTTGTGATCGTCAGAGGAGAGCCACCCGCGGTCGCCCACCTGTCCCCCCGCCTCGGCGTAGAACGGCGTGTGATCGAGAATGACCTCGCCCTCCTCGCCGGGCTTGAGTTCCTGCACGCCCTGGCCCTTCCTGAGCAGCGCAAGAACCTCGCAGACCTCCGAGCGCGTCTGCTTGTAGCCTTCAAAGATAGACCTGGGCAGCTTCTGGTACGCAGGGTTGGCGGCCTGTTTGGCAGCGCCCCTCCAGGAAGCGCGAGCCCGCTCGCGCTGTGCTTCCAGGGCGGCATCGAACCCGGCCTGATCAAAGGTAAATCCGCTATCCCGTACAGCGTCTTGCATAAAATCGAGCGGTAATCCGAAGGTGTCGTAGAGTTTGAAGGCCTTATCGCCTGGGTACAGTTCAGTTCCCTTCGACCGCAAGACCGTCAGATCATCGTCCAGTTCCTGCATCCCTTTATCGACAGTGTGGGCAAACCTTTTCTCCTCCGCGTTGACCACCTCTGATACGCGGCCTGCGGTCTCTACCAACTCCGGGTATGCGTCGCGCATGACTTCGACGACCTGGTGGACCATTTGCCAAAGGAAGGGGGCGCTGTGTCCCAGAATCCGTCCGTGCCGTATGGCGCGGCGAATGATCTTGCGCAGCACGTAGCCGCGGCCTTCGTTCGAGGGGATCACCCCATCGGAGATCAGAAACGTTGCGGCCCGTGAGTGGTCTGCAATCACGCGCAAGGAGGCAGCAGTCTTGTGGCCCTCGCCCACCTGGCCGGGTCGAAGAACCGGTTCTTTGTGACCCGTCAACTCTTCCGCGCGCCTGATCAGCGGCATGAACAGGTCCGTCTCGTAATTCGAGATCACGCCTTGCAGGACGGCCGTCACCCGTTCGAGGCCGGCGCCGGTGTCGATCGAGGGCTTGGGCAGTGGTGTCAACTTGCCGCTGGGGTCACGGTCGAACTGCATGAAGACAAGGTTCCAAATCTCAACGTACCGCCCGCAGTCACAGCCGAAGGCGCAGTCGCTGTGCCCCTGGTCGGAGGCTGCCGGGCCCATGTCGTAGTGGATCTCACTGCAAGGGCCGCAGGGGCCGGTGTCGCCCATCTGCCAGAAATTGTCTTTCGTCCCGAACTGGTAAATGCGCTGCTTGGGCACGCCCTGCGCCACCCACAGGTCATATGCTTCGGCGTCACGCTCCACACCGTTCTCACCCTTGAAGATGGTCACAAACAGCTTGTCCTTCGCGATGCCAAACCATTCCGGCGAGGTCACCAGTTCCCAGGCGTAGGCGATGGCGTCCCTCTTGAAGTAGTCGCCAAAGGAAAAGTTCCCCAGCATCTCGAAGAAGGTGTGGTGACGGTTCGTGAAGCCGACGTTTTCCAGGTCATTGTGCTTGCCGCCGGCGCGCACGCACTTCTGCGAGGTCGTGGCACGCGTGTAGTCGCGTTTCTCCAGGCCCAGAAAAACGTCCTTGAACTGGTTCATCCCGGCATTGGTGAACAGCAGTGTCGGGTCGTTCTGGGGCACGAGCGACGAGGAATGCACCTCGCGGTGCCCCTTCGCCACAAAAAAGTCCAGAAATCTTCGGCGCACTTGGGAGCCGGTCAACATGGTGGTTTCAGAAAGCCTCGATGGATGCAGCCCGATATCGCCATGGGAGCAACCTGCAATTTTAAACCACGGCGGGCACAGGGGATCGCAGTGGAACAGGAGAGCTCGGCACACAGGAATCGCAGGCGAGGATCAGCCGCACCACCAGGGATACACCCTGCAACTTGGTTTAAGGCCAGTCGCAGAGAAAAGGAAATCCCGAACAATCCGGTGTGGTTTGCCGTGCCGCCTCACCGCCGCCCAGTGCGAATTGTCCCTTTGCGCTCTTCGCGGTCGTGTCCGCGGTGGGACACTCTTGCTACTCTGGCCCTTCACTTTCCAGGGCAGTCAGGGTGTCGTCGTCCACGGCCCACCTCTTCAGGATGGTGAGGATGGTCCGGGTGCTGAAGCCGGCACGCACCAGTTGGCGAAAGATGCGCGCCGCCTGCTTCTGGTCTCTGGGCTTCATCAGCCGCTTGCGCTTCAGGTAGGCGCGCGCCTGCTGCTCTTCGTTCACATCGCTGTATGCGGCGGAGACGGCCTGCTCGATCAGGTTGGCGTGGATGCCTTTGACCTTGAGATCCGTGATCACGCGGCGCCGGCCGAACTTCTCGTTATCGCGCCGGAAAGAAGAATACGACGCGGCGTACCCGGCGTCGTTGAGATAGCCATGGTCTTTGAGCCGGCGGATGATCAATTCCACCAGCGTCTGCCCGAACTCGGTTTCTGCCTCGACTCTCTGCCGCAGCAACCGCTTCAGCTCCGCCACCGTGCGCATGCGTCGTGCCAGCGCAGCCAGGGCATACTCGTAGAGCTCATCTTCGGTGCAGAGCTTCTTCTTGGGGCGCGAGAAAGACATCCACCCAGACGGTAGCGCACTGTTGTCCGTCCGAGAAGCCTTTTTCATACCAGATTTCTCGCAGCGACCCGGTTCCCTGCGTCGCAGCAAAGCGCTGATAGGAGCAGAAGAAGACGGGGCTGCGCAGAACCTGCTTTGAGGAAAAAGGGCGCATTGGGGATGCGCCCCGCGATTCAGGAGGATGAGCCGAAAGAAGCTTACCGCCCGCCGTACCCGGCTGACTGCATGGCTTGGCGTGAAATATCGGCGGTCGAGGCAATGCCCTGCATGCGCAGCTTGAAGTCGTCGGCGTTGGAGGCGTTCTCCAGAGCTGTTTCGTAGCCGATCAAGCCCGCCTGGAATAAATCCCACAACGACTGGTCGAAGGTCTGCATGCCGTATTGGGAGGTACCAGCAGCGATGGCGTCGCGGATGGAGCGGGTCTTCTCCGGCACCAAAATACATTCGCGGATGTAAGCGGTATTGATCATGACCTCGACCGCGGGCACACGGCCTTCGGTGTCGGAGCGTTTGACCAGCCGTTGGCTGATAATGGCGCGCAGTACCGCCGCCAACTGCAGGCGGATCTGCTTCTGCTCCGGCGGCGGAAACACGGCGATGATGCGGTTGATGGTCTCCACCGCGTCCAGAGTGTGCAGGGTGGAGAAGACCATGTGGCCGGTTTCGGCCGCGTGGATGGCGGTTCCGATGGTTTCGAGGTCGCGCATTTCGCCCACCAGGACCACGTCGGGATCCTGGCGCAGCGAGGCACGCAGCGCGACCGAGAAGCTGGGCGTGTCAACCTCGATCTCGCGCTGGTTGACATAGCCTTTCTTGTCGCGGTGCAGGAATTCGATGGGGTCCTCGATGGTGATGATGTGTTCGGCGCGAGTGGAGTTGATGCGGTCCACCATCGCGGCCAGCGTGGTGGATTTGCCGGAGCCGGTGACGCCGGTGACCAGCACCAGGCCGCGGGGCATGTCACAGATCTGCTCCACCACCTTGGGCAGATACAGTTCGTCGAGAGCTCGGATTTTGGTGGGGATAACGCGCAGCACCAGTCCCACGTTGCCGCGCTGCTGGAAGACGTTGACGCGGAAGCGGCCCAGGCCGGCGACCCCGTAGGCCATGTCTAGTTCGGTGTTCTCCTTGAACTTCTGCTTCTGCCGCGCCGACATCATGCTGAAAGCCATGGTCAGCATGTCTTCGGCGCTGATGCGGGGCTGGTCGGTAAGCGGCAGCAGTTCGCCGTCAATGCGCAGGTGCGGGTAGTTGCCGACCTTCAGGTGTAAGTCGGAGGCGCGGCGCTCCATGGCCATGCGCAGCAGATCATCGATGTTCATTCCACACGTCTCCCGGAAAGCACTCCGTATCATGGCGCGAATCGTCACCCGGCTAAAGATGACCTAAGTAATCGGACGGGCTTCCGAGTGCGGGCCTCAGGCTGCAGGGACAGGGACGCGAGTCGCGGCCGATGGGCGTGGGACCATCGCCCCAAGGGTACGGGATGAACGGACTGATCACCGCTGCCCGGATTTTCGCGACGTTATCCGGTGCTGATTGTGCGGCAGGGCGCTGCTGGAAAACCTGCTGCCGCTACGGTCAACCGGTGGCAAGTGGCTATACGCTCACCGGTTGCTTGCTGCCCACCTTCACCGGCGAGAGCCAGCGGTGGCGGTCGGGCTTGGTGCCCTGAACGATGGCGTAGAACTCCTTCTGGAGCGCCCTGGTCACAGGTCCGCTCACGCCTTGGCCCACGCTGATCTTGTCGACGGAGCGGATGGGGGTGACTTCGGCGGCCGTGCCGGTGAAGAAGGCCTCGTCGGCGATATAGAGCAGTTCGCGGGGAATCTGCTGCTCGACGACTGCGATGCCGAGGTCGCGCGCGATCTGCAGGATGGAATCCCGGGTGATGCCGGGCAGCACCGAGTTGCCCAGAGGTGCGGTCTGGAGCACGCCATGCCGCACCACGAACAGGTTCTCGCCCGAGCCCTCGCTGACATAGCCGTTGACGTCGAGCGCGATGCCCTCGGCGTAGCCGTTGACGATGGCTTCCATCTTGATGAGCTGCGAGTTCATGTAGTTGGCGCCCGATTTGGACATGGCGGGAAGGGTGTTGGGCGCGATACGGGTCCAGGAGGAGATGCAGACGTCGCACCCCTGCTCCGGGTCAGAGCTGAGGTATTTGCCCCAGGGGTAATTGCAGATGTAGACCTCGGTGGGCGAATTGAAGGGGTTGACCCCGGCTTCCCCGTAGCCGCGCAGCACGATAGGCCGGAGGTAGCAGGGCCAGACGCCATTGCGGGCGACTAGTTCGCTCATGGCGGCAACGATCTCGTCGCGGGTGTAGTCCACGTCGATGCGGTAAATTTTGGCGGAGTCGAGCAGACGTTGGGCGTGCTCCGGAGCGCGGAAAATGGCCGGGCCGGAGGGCAGGGCGTAGCAACGGACGCCTTCGAAGACCGACGAGCCGTAGTTCACCACGTGCGCCATGACGTGGACGGTGGCGTCCTCCCAGGGAATGAACTTGCCGTTGTGCCAGATCTTGTCGGTCTTCTGAATCGCCATGGACGCTCCTTAACACCGGAAGTGCGGTCGAAGAATAGAACCCGCGGGACAAGCCGAATTCAGGCCATTATAACTGAGGGCAGCTTGTCATCGGGGCAGGGGATGACCGGGCTCGCGGGTGATGGGGTTGAGGATTGCGTTCGCGTTTCAGCGCAGAGTTGGCCAAGCTAGGGCAAAGAGCGCGAAGGGAAAACGCGGGACCGCGCAGCCTCTCGCGGCCGTCTTGATGTCTGATTTTGCTTGGGTTTTCGACTTGGGCGGGCTTGGCGGCGAAACGCATTTTGTGTTCTGGCTAGCAACTGCAAGGCGGCGTCGTTGCCAAAGAGTTTGTTTGTGTGACCCGGCTTCTACCCGGATTTACCGCGGCGGAAGCCGCCACCGCTGCTGCGGATGGCGTCCAGCGCGATGGGACCGGCGCCAAACAGAATAAGCGCGAAGGCGATGGCGGCGAGAGACAGCGGGAATTCATATCCGCCTTGCCCCTGCAGGCCGTGGCTCCAATGCACCTTGGCGATGGCCACGATCATGTCGATCAAGATGGCGGCGGCGACGGCGCGGGTAAACAGGCCTATGCAGACCAGGGTGCCGCCCACGAATTCGGTCAGCGCCGAGACGTAGCCGAGCCAGGGGGGGATGCCCAGGCTCGCAATGAAGTGGGCGTAATCATGCATGCCACCATAAACCTTGTGGTAGCCGTGGGCCATCATGATGGCGCCCAACACCAAGCGCAGCACGAGGAGCGCCAGGGGTTGCATGCGGTCGAGGTAGCGCAAGGATCATCCTCCCTGCAATCAGGGTAGCGGAGCAGGCGGCGGGGAAGAAGTGCGAAACAGGATGCGGGGCCGCAGCATCACGAGTTCGGAGTCAGAAAGCAAGAGCGGCTTGGATCTCACCTCGTCTTCTCTGACTTCCGGATTCAAACCTTCCCTTGCGACTAGGGTGCTTGACGGACTCCTGTTCCTACTCAATCGCGTACTGGATTCTGATCCCTCGTTTCTGCATCTCGTCCAAGAACATGCCGACGGGGACGTCACGTTCCTGCAGCACGCCGCCGCGCTGGGTGATCGCGCCTGAGACCATCATCTGCAGCACGATCGAGGCCGGAAACGCTGTGGTGCGCATCATGGCGCTCATGTCAGTCTTAGCGTCGTAGTGATCGACCAGGGTGAAGGTTGCAACCCGGCCCTTGAGACGTCCGCCCAGCAGCCCACGCACGCCGGGGCTGCGGACCGATTCGTGGGCCTCGATGCGCAGGATGCAAACGTCGGGGCCTTTCCCGGCGAATTTTCCCTCGAAAATCTTTGACATCATGGCGCGGGGAGTGATCTCGACGCCAGCCACTTTCATCTTTTCGCCGGAGAACAGGCCGAGCGCCTTGAGCTCACACAACAGGTCGTAATGACCTGGGTAACGCAGGGTCTTCTCGAAGCACTCGCCCACCCGGCCTTCAAAGGTTTCCGGCAAAGTGGAAGTGCCGCCGGAGGTGTGAAAGGCGACCAGAGGGGGAAAGCCGGGCATGTGGAATTCCTCCGGCTCGCTGAGCGGCTCGATGGTTACGAGCTTGCCACGCCGCAGGATGCGCGCGGGCTCGACGTACTCGTTGATCAGGCCTTCGACGGAGAAGACGAGCTGGTAGTGGAAAGGCGGCATCGGTTTTGCGGGCAGGCCGCCGACGTAGAGCTTGAGCGCGTCGGCGCGGCCGTCCAAGCGGCGCACCAGTTCTCCTCCCAGGATCGAGGCCATGCCGGGAGAAAGGCCGCAATCGGGGGCGAGAGCCACGTCCCGCTTCTCCGCTCTACCGGAGAGAGCCAGTTCCTGGCGGACCACGGTGTTGTTGCCGCCCAGATCGGCGAAGTGGCAGCGGGCTTCCATGGCCGCCCGGGCCAGGGCAAGGTTGAGGAAATAGGGAACGGCGGAGAGCACGCCGTCGTGGCCCTTCATCAGGCGGGCGGCGGCTTTCTCTTTCGCAGCATCGAGCTGGACCGCTTTCACCTTGTTACTGCCGTGGATGTGATTGATGCGGGCGGCGGCCTGGCGGGCACGCTTGAGGTCACTGTCGGCAAGGGTTACGGCCGCGACCTCCGGCTGGCGGACCATGTCAAAGGCGGCCGCCGAACCCATCATACCCGACCCGAGGACGAGAAGTTTCATGGCAACATTCCTTTAGGCGCTCAGCTTCAGCTCTCCGCTGTCAACCTCGGAGCAGCTAACGGCTTGACCGAATCGAAGTCAGGGCCGACTAGCAAGCCTATCGAAGGCAGGCCGCAAGCTGAAGTGACGGGGCTCACACCGCGGCCCAACCTGGGAAAGCGCTCGATTCGCAAGCCGCGAGAGTGCTTTCAAGCGTTTCGGCGGGCGGTTTAGTACCTTCGTACCGTCTCTAGCACCTTGGTTACATAAGAGATACGGCGGAGCTCCAACCGCGTCGCCCGACTACAGCTAATTGCGTTCGCATGCCCAGCCCATACTAGGCGTAGGGAGTATCTGCAACTGCTCTTCCCGAGAATTCCGGAAAACCAGTAAAAAACCCAAGGAAACCCGGAGATACGCTTGGCCGCGGGGTTTTTCCGGGTTGAGCTATGCTCTGCTCACTGAAATTCGCTCGAACGCAATTGGGAACGAGGAATTTCCTCTCAAGGTTGGCCCGGTAGGCCGGAGAGACCGGCTGGCGCGGGCCTGATTCTGTGGAAGGGAAAAGGGACTATGGCCGACTCGCGGGAAGTGATGAACATTCGCCAGGCATCGCAGTACCTGGGGGTGAGTCCGGACACGCTGTACAAGTACGTCAACGAACAGAAGATCCCGGCCTTCAAGCTGGGCAACCGCTGGCGGTTCAAGAAGTCCAAGCTGGACCAGTGGATGGAAGAGAAGTCGACCCAGATGGAAGGACGCGGCAAGAAGAAAGCGAAGGCGGCCTCGCAGGCTGCGGGATCGCAGTAGCCAGGCAGAACCGAGGGCAGGATGCCTCCGGGACGTCCGGGCCGGGCGCCGGGGCTACAACCTAAGTCGAGTAAAGGCGGGCACATGTTTGGATTCGGATCGAAGACGATTGTAGGTCTGGATGTGGGCTCCTCCAGCATCAAGGCAGTGGAGTTGAAGCGCTCGCGGGCGGGCATTGAGGTCGCGCACCTGGGCCTGGAGGCGCTGGCTCCCGACATCGTGGTCGACTCCATGATCGTGGACTCGGGAACGGTGTCGAGCGCGATCGCGAAGCTGTTCGCTGATCTGGAGATCAAGGCCAAAAACGTGGCCACGGCGGTGAGCGGGCACTCGGTGATCGTGAAGAAGATCTCGCTGCCTTCGATGAGCGACCAGGAACTGGCGGAGACGATTCAGAAGGAAGCGGCGCAGCACATCCCCTTCGATCTGGGCGACGTGAACCTGGACTACCAGATTCTTTCCGAGGACGCGGGCAGCCCGCTGATGGACGTGCTGCTGGTGGCGGTCAAGAAGGACAAGATTCTGAACTACACCAACGTACTCTCGATGGCGGGACGGACCCCGGCTATCGTGGACATCGATGCTCTGGCTCTGCAGAACTGCTACGAGTACAACTACGAGCCCGCCCCCGGGCAAGTGGTGGCCCTGCTGAACCTGGGCGCCAGCGTGATGAATATCAACATCGTCAAAGGCACGACGCCGCTGTTCCCGCGCGACGTCAGCGTGGGCGGGCACCAGTACACCGACTCGCTGCAGAAGGAGCTGGATCTCAGCTTCGAGGACGCGGAGGCGCTGAAGCTAGGGCGCAAGGTGGGCACGGTGAGTGAAGACGCCAAGACGCCCATCCTGCAGCAGGTGACCGAAATCATCGTGCTGGAAATCCAGAAGACGTTTGACTTCTTCCGGGCCAGTGCGGCGGGCGAGCACATCGAGAAGATTTACCTGGCCGGCGGCTCCTCCAAGGTGCCGGGACTGGTGGAAGGGCTGCGGCAAGAGTTCTCGATGCCGGTGGAACTATTCAATCCGTTCCAGCGGATCACGCCTCCGCTAGACGGAAGCGGGGCAGAGCTGATTGAGCAGAACGCGGGCCAGATGGCGGTGGCAGTGGGCTTGGCCTTAAGGAGTTTTGACGACCTATGATCCGAATCAATCTGCTGGAAGCACCCAAGCCAAAGAGCAAGCGGTCGATGGCGTCGGCGTTGCCCTCGATCGAAATGGGCGACGTGGGCTCGCCGCGGACCAAAATCCTGGTCATCGTGGGACTGGCCGCGGTGCTGAACCTGGGTTACTGGTACCGGCTGGACGCACAGAAGAAATCCATCGAGAGGCAGATGGCCGCGGCCGAGCAGAAGAACCGGGAGCTGGCTGACGTGAAGGCCCGCTACCTGGCGCGGCAGCGCGAGGCGGAGAACTACAAGCGGCGGGTGGATGTGATCGACCAGCTGCGCCAGAACCAGACGGGGCCGGTCAACCTGCTGGCCATGGTGGGGGAAACCGTAAACCACACCGAAGCGGTTTGGCTGGACAACCTCAAGGATGAGGGAGGAAGCGTCGATATCGTGGGCATGGCTTTGAGCGAGGATGCGGTCGCCAACCTGGTTTCGAACCTGCAGAAGACGGGCTTCTTCGGCTCCATCGAGATGAAGGAAAGCATCCAGGACGAGAGCATCAAGGACATGCAGGCGTTTCAGTTCACCCTGACCTGCGCGAAGCGCAAGTCGTAAAGGCGGACAGCTATGGCGAATTTCGGGGAAATGTCGGGCGTCAAGCAGTGGGCGGTGCTGGTGACGGGCACGGCGCTGGTGACGGTGGGGTTGTATTTCACCTTGTTTAAAAGCCAGCGCGACCAGAACGCGGCGGCCCAGCAGAAGCTGGAAGCCAAGATGAAGGAGAACGCCGAACTGGAGGCGTACCGGCCCAAGCTGGCGGAGATCGAGCGGCAGCTGGTGAGCCTGAAGCAGCAGCTCGACATCGAGCGGCGCATCGTGCCCGACGAGAAGGAAGTGGACAACTTCATGCGCATGCTGGACGCCGAGGCCGGCAAGGCGGGAGTGGAGATCCGGCGCTATACCGCGGATCCGACGGCACAAAAGGACTTCTACACCGAAGTGCCGTTCGAGCTAGAGCTAGACGGCCCCTACTACTCGATGCTGAATTTTTTCGACCGGGTGGGGAAGCTGGAGCGCATCGTGAACGTGTCGAAACTGCTGGTGGCCTCGACGCGGAAGCCGACTGAGGCCAAGGCAAAGAAGACCTATCAGTATGCGCCCACCGAGAGCGTGGTGGCGACCTGCGTGGCGACAACATTTTTCAGCCACGACATGGACCCGGGCGCGGGACCCAGCCAAGCCGGCAAGGCGGGCTCGGTGAAAAGGTAAGGGAAACCCTATGAAGCTGACGACTGGCATCGTTGCACTGGCCCTGGCGACAGGCACAGCCTGGGCACAGAACCCCAACCTCATCAGCCACACCAAGGCGGAGTTGCAGGGAGCGGCGCAGAAGAAGACGGCCGATATCAATGCGGCGCTGGGCGGACAGACGACGGCGAAGCCTGCGCCCGCTAAGCCGGCTGCAGGCGAGCCTACGGGCAGCGCAGCTCCAGCTCCCGCCAAGGCACCGGTTCCCGCCAAGGCGACGGCTCCGGCCAAGCTGCAGACGGCGGCCCCGAAAGCGGCGGCGCCCAGGAGAGATCCCATGGCCAAGCCGGTGGCGGCGGTGGCGGCCAAGCCCCAGGCGCAGGGTGGCAAGGCGGCGAAGGAGTCCAAGGACAATGACCCCGAGGATCGCAAGTACGCCATGACCGGCAAACGAGATCCGTTTGTCAGCCCAGTGGTGAGCCGGCAGGGCGGTTCCGGGTGCAGTACCGGCAAGAAGTGCCTGGATATCGAGCAGCTCGCCGTGCGGGGCGTGGTGAGGTCGGACGTCGGCATGATCGCCGTTGTCACCAATGGCCTGAACAAGGCGTACTTCCTGCGGGAGAACGACCCGGTGTTCAACGGTTACGTGGTGAAGATCACGGGCGATTCGGTGGTGTTCAAAGAGACGTTCCAGGACCGGCTGGGCAAGCCCTTCACCAAGGACGTCGTGAAAAAGATTACGACTCCGGCCGTATAAGCGGGCGGAGCAGATTGCAAGCGAGTCCGAAGAAAGACACGCGGAGAGCCGAGGGCTTGCGCGTGTGGGGGAGAAGCGAAATGCGAAAGCAATTGCTGAGTGCTGTTCTACCGCTGCTGATGCTGGTGCTGATGGCAGCAGCGGCTGACACGCCGAACACCGGCGCGGCGACGCACGCCGCGCTGCAGCGGCTCCAACTGCTGCATGGGGACGACGGGATCAGCCTGGAGATCACGGCCAGCGCGGCCATAACGCCCAAGCTGAGCAAGCTGAACTCGCCGGCGCGCGTAGTCGTGGATCTGCCCAACACCGTGCCCGCGACCAGCCAGCGCCAGATCGCCGTGGGCAGCGACGGCGTGAAGGGCGTGCGGATCGGCATGGACGGGCAGGCGACGCCTACCACCCGGGTGGTGGTCGATCTGGAGAAACTTTGCCAGTTCGAAGTCGTACCTGAGGGCGACAACAAGTTCCTGCTCAAGCTGCACACCGGGAACGTGATCGCGAAGGCGTCCCCCCACGCATCGCTGACGGTCACAGCCTCGACGCAGCCCCCAGCGAAATCCGTCCCCTCTGCGACCGGCCCGGCTACCGCCGGTGGCGTGTCGCCGGCAACCCCGGAGAGGACCGAGGTTACGGCCAGCCTTCCGGCCGTGAGCGCGGCTCCGCTTACAGCGAAGCTGGTTGAGACCGCCGCAAAGCCCAGCGACTACGTCTTTGTCGAACCCTCGTACCAGCCTAAGGACGACGCCTCGGCGAAGGCCGACGACAAATCCGACGAACCCTCGGCCCGCGCGACCGAGGCGGCCGCCAAGTTTGCCGACAAGCCAGCGTCCGAACTGCTGCCCGGAAACGGCAATGCCGCCATCAAGCCGCAAGAGTCGCAAGCGCCCAGCGCAACGATTCAGCCGGCGGTCAACCTGGCGGCCGAGCAGAAGACGCAGATGGCGCAGCAACCCGCAGCCACGGGTCCGAAGTACACGGGTGAGCCGATTTCGGTGAACCTGAAAGACGTAGATCTGAAGGATTTCTTCCGCTTGATCCACGAGATCAGCGGCTTGAACGTGGTGCTCGATCCGAACGTGCACGGCAGTTTGACCATCGTGCTCGACGACGTACCATGGGACCAGGCGCTGGACATCGTGCTCAAGAACAACGACCTGGCCCGCGAGCTCGACGGCAATGTGCTGCGCATCGCGACGGTGGACACCCTGAAGAAGGAAGCCGACGCGCGCCGCGCGCAGAAGGAATCGGAAGCGCTGGCGGTGGAGAAGGTCACAGTCACCCGCTTCCTGAGCTACGCGCATTCCAAGGACGTGGTGCCGACCATCAAGAAATTCCTGTCGCAGCGGGGGGATGTGATTGCCGATGAACGCACCAATGCGGTCATCATCTCCGACATTCCCACCGTGATTCCTGCGTTGGACCGGCTGCTGACGCAGCTGGACCGCAAGACGCAGGAGGTGGAGATCGAAGCCCGGGTGGTGGCGGCGACGCGCAGCTTCGCGCGCGACATCGGCACGCAGTTCGGATTCGGCTGGGGCAACGGGCATTCCGCGGTGGGCGGCGCCGGCGCCGTGGGGACTTCCCCGCTGTTCACGACCGGCCTGAACCCGCAGTACATCACCGTCGGCAGCGGCGGCGGCACCAGCGGTTCCGCGCAGCAGATCCCCCTGTTCTCGAACCTGCCGGTGACCTCGCCGACCAGCGGCCTGAGCTTCATCAACGCCAGCAACAACGTGCGCATCGACGCGGTGCTGACCGCGGCCGAATCGCGCGGGCTGCTGAAAATCCTCTCCCGTCCGCGCGTGGTGACGCAGAACAACATCCAGGCGCTGGTCCGGCAAGGCGTGCGCGTGCCCATCGTGACCCAGGCCCAATTGGGCGGGCCGCCCACGGTGACTTACGTGGACGCATTCCTGCGCCTGACCGTGGTTCCGCAAATCACCTCGGAAGGCACGATCTTCCTGAACGTGGACGTCGAGAACACGACACCGGACTTCGGGCGCACCGTGCAAGGCAACCCCACCCTGATCACGCAACAGGCAACGACGCAGGTGTTGGTCACCGACGGCGGGACGGTGGTGATCGGCGGCGTGATCCAGACCAACAACTCGCTCAACGTGTCACAGGTGCCCTTCCTGGGTGACGTTCCGGTGCTGGGTAACCTGTTCAAGCACCGCACTGTGTCCACCTCCAACCAGGAGCTGATCTTCTTCATTACGCCGCGCATCATCCAGACCTAGGGGATGCGCCAAGTTTGAAGGACAACCCACTGCCGGCCCGGAGGCGAACCTGCCCCGGGCCGGCGGTGGCGTTTTGGACAGGCCCGCAGTCCCCAGTCGGCGGTGGTCAGCCCTCCCCTTGACGCCGCTGTTGAGCACCCCGCTCAGCTGTCCAGGCGCCTGCTAGACTGGCAGGCATGGAGCGTCCTGAAAGACGCGTTGCTCTAGCAGGTGCAAGTCCTGTCCGGGTAAGCGCCAGAGCGCCCGGTAGCAGACTCCAGCCGGGAGGAGAGATCCAACCGAGCTAGGCGGAGTGTCAAAAGCCCTTGCAACAGAGGGGAGCAAACCAGCGGGCCGCGGCAATCAGCCCTATGGCATGGGTCGTCTGCATCGGCTGATGGGCACTGTGCACTACCCCGCGCAAGCCACACCCCGAAGATCATCGTTAAGCCGTGTGCCGGAAACGGCGTGCACGGTTTGAAAGGGGATGCGATGGAAACGGGTCAGCCTCGCTGACACCGCGCCATCATCTACCAATGAGCATTCCGAGCCGACTGCAGCGCCTGCAGCATGCTCTTGCACAGCACCGCTTGGATGCATTGCTGGTCTCCCACCCTCCCAACCTTCGCTACCTGTGCGGCTTCAGCGGCAGTTCCGGCGTGCTGGCGGTAACTGAAGACAAAGCTGTGCTGTTCACCGATGGGCGCTATACGGCTCAGGCTCGCCAGGAGGTGAGCGACCACGCGGGCATCGTGATCACCCGCAACGCACCGTTCATCGCGGTTGCGGCCTGGGTCTCGGGCAAGAGCGCAGGGCTGGGACGCGGACCGGTTCGCATCGGGATTGAAGGCGAACACCTCTCGGTGGCGTCCGCGCGGAAACTCAAAGACGCACTGCCCGGCAGGTTCCGACTGCGGCCCAAACCGCCACTCATCGAACAGGCCCGCATGATCAAGGATGGGCAGGAAATTGCGCGGATCCGGGCGGCTGCCGAACTGGGCGCAAGTCTATTCCCGGTGGCCCTGGGGGCCATCCGGCCCGGCGTATGTGAGGCGGAGGTTGCAGCAACCATGGAATTCGAGGCGCGCCGGGGGGGAGCCGAGGGTATGTCGTTCGAAACCATCGTAGCGGCAGGGGCGCGCTCGGCGCTGCCACACGGGCGCGCCTCGCAAGCTCCGATCCCAGCCGATGGATTCGTGGTCTGCGACTTCGGTGTTATACTCTCCAGTTATTGTTCGGATCGGACCCGCACTGTATACGTGGGGAGTCCGGGCAAGAAGGCACGGCAAGCCTATGCGGCGGTGCTGGCAGCGCAGGAAGCGGCCGTTGCAGCCGTGCGACCTGGCGTAAAGGCCGGCGAAGTCGATCGCGCAGCTCGTACGATACTTGAGAAAAGCGGGTTGAGTCGCTATTTCACTCACTCCACCGGGCACGGCGTGGGGTTGGAGATTCACGAGGCCCCACGTATCGCAAAGGCACAGGAGGAGGTTCTGCAGCCGGGAATGGTGATTACCATCGAACCGGGAGTCTACATCCCGGAGCAGTGGGGTTTGCGCATCGAGGATATGGTGGTCGTCACCCAGCAAGGCTGCGAGGTGCTGGCCCCCTCGGACAGGCAACTCATCATCATATAGAACAGCCAGGGGGACTTACGACTCCGGGGCAGGAGTGACCGGAGTTTTCGCGTGTCCTGTCACGTTCTGCGCGGGCTGGCAGGTGGTCCACCCCATGACCCATGAACCTGAAAGAAATTAAGGAACTCTTTGAGTTTTTGAGAGAGCAGGATATCGCCGAGTTCGAACTGGAACGCGGCGACGTCAAGATTCGTATCAAGCGAAATGTGCCCGGGGCCGCAACCGCGCCGAGCTACGGCTTCCTCCATGCCCCGCCGGGGGCGGAGGTGCCCGCCCCCGCGGTTCCCTCCACACCGGCGGCGGCGCCGGCGGTTGCGCCCGCCGAGGACCTGCACCTGGTGCACTCCCCCATCGTAGGCACGTTCTATGAGGCGCCTTCGCCTGGGGCTCCGCCCTTTGTCAAGGCGGGGGACGTCGTTTCCGTAGGACAGGTGTTGTGTATCGTCGAAGCCATGAAGCTGATGAACGAAATCGAATCCGACGTGGCCGGGGAGATTGTGAAGAAACTGGTCACGAACGGACAGCCGATTGAGTACGGCCAGGCGCTGTTCGCGATTCGGGCGAAGAAGTAAAGGGTTCGCTTGCCCGAGTGGGGCGCGGGTTGCTCCGCTTTTGTGTCCTGATCGGGTGACAGGCGAAGCAGTGGCGTTGCTTCGGTTGAGCTTTGCCGAGGCGAGGGCAAGATGTCGTCCTCCCTCGACTCGCGCAGGATAGGCGAGGCTGGCAAGGGGTTTGCCGGGCGCAACCAATTTAGGAGCATGTTCAAGAAAATTCTGATTGCGAACCGCGGGGAGATTGCCCTGCGGATTATCTGCGCCTGCAAGGAATTGGGAATCCGCACGGTTGCCATATACAGCGAGGCGGACCGGAACTCCCTGCCGGTACGCTTTGCCGATGAGGCGATCTGCATCGGGCCGCCGCAGCTTGCCCAGAGCTATCTCAACATTCCCGCCGTGATCAGCGCGGCGGAGATCGCCAACGTGGACGCGGTGCATCCGGGCTACGGGTTGCTGGCCGAAAATGCCAACTTTGCGGAGGTGGCGCAGGCCTGCGGAATCAAGTTTATTGGCCCGCCCCCGGAAATAACCCGGCTCATGGGTGAGAAAGAGAAGGCCCGCGCCGCCATGAAGAAGGCAGGGGTGCCGATCCTGCCCGGTTCAGAGGGCATCCTCGCCTCCGAAGGCGAGGCGCTGGAATGGGCCAAGCAAGTCGGCTTCCCCGTCATTATTAAAGCGTCCGCGGGTGGGGGCGGGCGCGGCATGCGCATCGCGCGCAGCGAGGAGGAACTGCCCGGGCTGTTTCGCCAGGCGCAGTCGGAGGCGGCGGCGGCGTTTGGCAACGGCGACCTCTACATGGAGAAGTACGTGGAGAAACCACGGCACATCGAGTTCCAAGTGCTAGCGGATGAGTATGGCAGGGTCGTCAGCCTGGGAGAGCGCGAGTGCTCCATCCAGCGGCGGCACCAGAAGTTGCTGGAGGAATCGCCTTCCACCCAGGTGACGCCGGAGTTGCGGCAGGAGATGGGAGACCTGCTCTGCCGGACGCTGGCCGAGATCGGCTACGTGAACGCGGGCACGGTCGAGTTCCTCATGGACCAGGAGCGGCGTCTGTACTTCATCGAAATGAACACGCGTATCCAGGTGGAGCATCCGGTGACGGAGATGGTAACCGATGTAGACCTGGTGAAAAGCCAGATCCGGCTGGCTATGGGCGAAGCCATGGATACGGTCCTCAAACAGCAAGTGGTGCACCGTGGCCACGCCATCGAGTGCCGCATCAATGCGGAGCATCCCGAGACTTTCATCCCTTCAGCGGGGAAGATCACCGCGTTCCACCCTCCGGGAGGGACAGGGGTGCGGGTAGATACGGCGGCCTTCGCCGAAGGCGTGATTCCTCCCTACTATGATTCGCTGATCGCCAAGCTGATTGCGCGCGGCAGGGACCGCGAAGAGGCGGCCGCGCGTATGGGGCGTGCGCTGGAGATGTTCATCGTCGAGGGGGTTCACACCACCATTCCGCTGCACCGGAAGATCTTGGTTGACGCGGACTTCCGCGCCGGGAACCTGGACACGACATTCATTGAGCGGTTCCTCAAAGACAAGGACAAGCAGAAGACGAACGCGGCCTGAGCGGCATTGCTTTCGCCTAGCCCCAGTTGCCATGATTAAGATTCCACCTCTCTACGCCATCGTGGATGCGGCCTTGCTCCCCGAGACCCATCAGCTGTGCGCATTTGCCGAGGAACTGATCCGGGGCGGGTGCACACTGCTCGAATACCGCAACAAGAGCGGCTCGCCCCGGGCAATGCTCGAGCAGGCGCTGGAACTGAAGCGGCGGGTGGGAGCCCGCGCCCGGCTGTGCATGAACGACCGCGCCGACCTGTGCCTGGCAGCCGGCTTCGACGGCCTGCATGTGGGACAGGAAGATCTTTCTCCTGAGGGGGCGAGGCGGGTCATCGGGCCGAATCTGTTTCTGGGTGTCTCGACCCACAATGACGACCAGTTAAGGGAGGCAGACTCCACGTCGGCCGATTACCTCGCCATCGGGCCGGTGTTTTCTACCGTCAGCAAAGACCGGCCGGACCCGGTGGTGGGCCTCGAAGGGGTGCGCCGGGCGCGGCAACTCACGCGCAAGCCACTGGTCGCGATTGGCGGGATCACGCGAGCCAACGCCCGCTCGGTCCGCAACGCCGGGGCGGATGCCGTGGCGGTGATATCCGACCTGTTACGGGAGCCCCGCAAATCTGCTGAGGAATTTTTTCGTGTCTTAGGGTAAAGTCAAGGCACTCCCGAGATGCGCTTCTGCCGAGGCGGAACGGCCTCGCGACAGCCGGTGGGCTTGCTTGGAGCCGGTTCGGCGAGCTGCCGGCGCAATGGAGGGATGTGAGCAGCGAAAGCAACCTACCCCCCGCCACCACCGCGAGCGATTGGGAAATTCATTCCCATCAAGATACGGAATTCGTCAAAGGCCTGGGGCTGACCAGCGCCACCATGCTGGTCATGGGGTCGATGATCGGCTCGGGCATCTTTATCGTCTCTGCGGAAATTGCCCGGGAGGTGGACTCGCCTGCGCTGTTGCTCGCGGCCTGGCTGGTCACCGGATTCATGACCATCGTGGGGGCTCTGTGCTACGGAGAGCTGGCGGCGATGATGCCCCGCGCCGGGGGCCAGTACGTCTACTTGCGCGAGGCGCTGGGGCCTCTTTGGGGGTTTCTCTACGGCTGGACGTTGTTCCTGGTGATCCAGACCGGAACGATCGCGGCAGTGGGCGTGGCGTTCGGAAAGTTCCTGGGGGTCTTCTTCCCTTCGGTCTCATCCTCGCATTGGATCCTCCACCTGTGGAAGGTTCCGCCCATCCCCATCGGGCCGATGATCCTGGGCAACATGGATGTCGGGCTGAACACACAGAACCTCGTGGCCATCCTGATTGTGGTCGTTCTGTCGGTGGTGAACATCTACGGGGTCAAGACCGGGGCGATGATCCAGAACGTGTTTACCATTGCTAAGGCTTCGGCCTTGTTGGGACTGGTGCTGCTGGGGCTGTTTGTGGGGCGCAACGCGGCGGCGTTGGCGGCGAACTTCAGCGGACACTTCTGGCGGAACGCGGCCCTGGGAGCGGGTCACGAAATCGATGCCGGGGTATGGGTAGGTACCCTGACCGTGCTGGCGGTAGCGCAGGTGGGGTCGTTATTCTCGGCGGATGCCTGGAACAACGTAACCTTCACCGCGGGCGAGGTGAAGAACCCGCGGCGCAACCTGCCGCTGTCGCTGGCCATGGGCACCGGCGCGGTAATCCTGCTGTACGTGTTATGTAACGTCATCTACCTTAACGTGCTGCCGCTGGACGGCAGCGCGGCCGGCGCGACTGTCCTCGAGCGCGGCATCAAGTACGCCACCGAGGACCGTGTCGCCACAGCGGCCATGACGCAGATGCTGGGGGCGGCCGGCGGGGCGCTGATGGCGGTGGCCATTATGGTCTCGAGCTTCGGATGCGCCAACGGCTTGATCCTGTCCGGGGCTCGGGTGTATTACGCAATGGCCAAGGACGGGTTGTTTTTTCGTCGAGTCGCCAGCCTGCATCCCACCTACAGGACGCCGGTGGTCTCGCTCATGGTGCAGATGGTATGGACATGCATTCTCTGCGTCTCGGGCAGCTACGGCCAGTTGTTGAATTACATTATCTTCGCCGTGCTGGTGTTCTACATCCTGACCATTGCCAGTCTGTTCGTGTTGCGGCGGACCCATCCCCACGCCGAGCGGCCCTACCGGGCCGTAGGTTACCCGATACTTCCGATTGTTTATATTGTGATGGCTTTGTTCATAGATGTCGTACTATTGCGCTACAAACCCCAGTACACGTGGCCGGGATTGATCATCGTGCTGCTGGGCATCCCGGTGTACTACGTGTCGGAAATGCAGGCCATCCGAAAGGTCGAACATGAGTCTTAGACTGTTCGCGAAAAAAGATCTTTCCGCCCTGATTGAGGAGGCGGACGACAGCGGGCATGGCCTCCGGCGGGCATTGGGCCCGCTGAATCTGATCACACTTGGCATCGGCGCCATCATTGGGGCGGGGATTTTCGTGATCACCGGACAGGCGGCGGCGCAATTCGCCGGGCCGGCCATCGTAATCTCGTTTGTGCTTGCCGGCATCGCTTGCGGGTTTGCGGGATTGTGCTACGCCGAGTTCGCTTCTCTGATCCCGATTGCCGGCAGCGCCTACACCTATTCCTATGCCACGCTCGGGGAACTGGTCGCCTGGATCATCGGCTGGGATCTGATTCTGGAATACGCCTTCGGTGCTGCCACCGTGGCCGTGGGCTGGAGCGGCCACCTGCGGGCATTTCTCCATGACATCGGGGTCATCCTTCCGGCCATGCCGACCTCGGACTTCCGGTTGTTCGGAATAGCTGTACACCTGAATTACGACTATGTCGGTTTTCTGGTCATTATGGCCATCACTTCCATCCTGGTGATCGGGATCAAGGAATCGGCGAACTTTACCACGGTGGTCGTGATCCTCAAGGTGGCGATCGTCTGTATGTTCATTGCCATCGCCGCGGCCTTTCTCGCCAGCCACGCATGGCAGCCAAATCACTGGCACCCTTTTATCCCGCCCAACACCGGCGAACGAGGACAGTTTGGCTGGTCGGGAATTCTCCGGGGCGCGGGGGTGGTGTTCTTCGCCTACATCGGCTTCGATGCGGTCTCGACTGCCGCCCAGGAAGCCCGGAATCCGAAGAAGGACATGCCCCTCGGGATCCTGCTTTCGCTGGCCATTTGCACGGTCCTTTATATTCTGGTGGCGGGTTTGCTGACGCACCTGGTACCCTACACCCAACTCAACGTACCGGATCCGGTAGTGGTCGGCGTCCGGGCCACGGGACAGCAATGGGCGACCTTCCTGGTGGAACTGGGGGCCATCGCCGGCCTGGCATCGGTGATGCTGGTCATGCTGCTGGGGCAGTCGCGGGTGTTCTACTCCATGTCACGCGACGGATTGCTTTGGCCCTGGGCCAGCAAAGTGCATCCCCGATTCCGCACGCCCCACATCACTTCCATCGTAGTGGGAATCTTCGTTGCGATTCTGGCCATGCTGGTCCCGCTGCACATTCTGGATGAAATGACCAGCGTGGGCACGCTGCTCGCGTTCGTGCTGGTGAGCGCCGGAGTCTGGATGATGCGCGTCACCCATCCTGACCTGCACCGCCCGTTCAAGACACCGCTGGTGCCACTGGTTCCGATTCTGTCCATCCTTGCATCGGGTACCCTGATCGTGTCCCTGGCGCTGGCCACGCAGATTCGTCTGGTCGCATGGTTAGTCGTGGGCCTGGTGATTTACTTCACTTACGGGCGCAAGCACAGCAAGGTACAGGCCTTCCTGGCCGCCGCGCCGGCGCCGAGGGGCACGCCGACCATGGCGGACTGAGACTCCTCAATCGCGGATGCACGCCGCCCTCCGCAGGTACAGCGAGGGCGTGTGTGTTTTATATTGCAGTCGTTGGTCGTCGGCCAAACCCCGAAGCGGTGGTGACCGCTCATCTCTGAGATCTTGTCCTGAGCATCGGGGAGCCAGGTTACGACCAATCGCCAACCACGAACGACTGTCTTTGAAAGCGCTGCGCAATCTTCGCCTGATCGGAGCGGCCCTGGGCTTCGTCGTCCTGGGAGGGACGGCAGGGTATCACTACATTTTCGGGTGGCCCTGGCTTGATGGCCTTTACATGGTGGTAACGACGCTGACCACGATCGGCTACCACGAAGTTCATCCCTTGTCCTCGGCGGGACGCGCCTTCAACCTGGTGCTCATCTTCTTTGGCGTAGGACTGGTGTTTCTGGCCATCGGGGCGCTGACCCAGGCTTTGCTAGAATTCGAGCTGCGAAGCTTTTTCGGGCGGCGCAAGATGGAACGGGAGATCGACCGGCTCACCGGCCACTACATTATCTGCGGGGCGGGGCGCGTGGGACGGAGCGCGGCACGCGAGTTGGCGCGCAAGCCCGCACCCTTCCTGATCATCGAGCAGAACGAAGCCAAGGCGGGGCGCTACAGCAATGACTGGCTTACGCTGGTGGGGGACGCGACCAAAGAGCCCACCCTGCGGGAGGCGCACATTGAGCGCGCCAACGGGCTGGTGGCCGCCACCACCACCGACGCTACCAATCTTTATATCGTGCTGACGGCCCGCGTGCTCAACCCGCACTTGAAGATCATCGCCCGGGCCAGCGAAGAGGACGCCGAAAAACACCTGCTCGCTGCCGGCGCCGACTCGATCGTGTCGCCCTACTTGTTTGCCGGGCAGCGCATCGCGCAGTCATTTCTGCGGCCGCACGTAGTGAGCTTCCTGGATACGGCCACCACGCACCTCGGCATGGACTTGGAGATCGGAGAGATCTGCGTTGGGCGGAGATCTTCTTTCGTAGGCAAAACCATCGAGAGTTCGCGTATCCGCCAGGATCGCGGGGTGATCGTGCTGGCCATCAAGCGCCAGACCGGGATGCGCTTCAACCCTGCCCCGGATGACCCCATCGAGCCCGGCGATTTCCTCATCGCCATGGGCGAGCCTTCGCAATTACGCCAACTGGAGCAGATGGCAGCCTCCTCGTCATGAAAATCGTCACCGCGGCCGAGATGCGCGAGATCGATCGCGCCACCAGCGAGCGCTTCGGTGTGCCGTCGCTCACGCTGATGGAGAACGCAGGCACGGCGGTAGCGGAGTTTGTGCGGTCGCTGTATCCGCATGCCAAGCAGATCGCACTCATCTGCGGCAAGGGCAACAACGGCGGAGACGGATTTGTGGCTGCCCGCAAGCTGCAACACGGGGGCAGGGAGGTGCGGGTGGTGCTGCTGGCGGACGCGGCCGAGTTGCAGGGCGACGCAGCGGAGATGTTCGCCAGGATGGGATTGTCCGCCCTGGCAGTGAAATCGCACGAGGATCTGCATGCGGCTGCGGCGCAGAATGCGTTCGCCAGCGATGTCCTGGTGGATGCCTTGCTGGGCACAGGGTTTCGTCCGCCGGTCAGGGGCCTGTATGGCGAGGCGATCGCCGAGATGAACGCGAGGCCGGCGCCCGTTGTCGCCGTGGATATTCCGTCCGGGGCCGATGCGGACGTCCTGGGCGAGCAGACCGGGGCTGTGGTCCGGGCCGACGCAATTGTTACCTTCACGGCGCCACGTCCGGCGCATGTCTTCGGGCAGTTGACCTCCGGGCCGACCGTCATCGCGCCGATCGGCTCTCCGGAAGCGGCCATCGAGTCCAAGCTCGGTCTCAAGCTGATCACGCCGCACGAGATTGCCTTGCTGGTCGCTCCTCGCCCGGTCGCCGCCAACAAGGGTAACTTCGGGCATGTACTGGTGATCGGCGGTTCGCTGGGCAAGGCGGGAGCGGCGGCCATGGCCGGGATGTCGATCCTGCGCAGTGGTGCGGGTTTGGCTACGGTGGCGACCCCGAAGGCGGTGCTCGCGACCGTGGCCGGCTTCCACCCTGAGGTGATGACCGAAGCTCTCGCGGAAACCGAAGCCGGCACGATCTCGATGCGTGCCCTGGAATACGGGCGCATCGATGAATTGGTGAAAGGCAAGACCGTCCTTGCCATCGGACCGGGGAGCTCGCGCAATCCGGAAACTGCGGAGTTCGTTTTGACCGTCGTGGGCAGGTACCGGGTTCCCATGGTGGTGGATGCGGATGGGCTCAACGCGTTCGAGGGAATGGCGGAGAAGCTTACGGGCAAAGATCATCCCGTGGTTATCACACCTCATCCCGGGGAGATGGCCCGCCTGACGGGGCTGTCGATTCCGCAAATCCAAAGGGACAGGATTGGTGTGGCGCGCAAGTTCGCGCGAGAGCACGGCCTGGTGGTCGTGCTCAAGGGACATCGGACACTGGTAGCGAGTCCCGATGGGGAAGTATGGGTGAACACCACCGGGAATCCCGGCATGGCGACGGGCGGAACCGGAGACATCCTGACCGGTATGGTGGCAGGGATGATGGCGCAGAATCCGGAGCGGATTCTGCAGGCGGTGCTCGGCGCCGTGTACTTGCACGGACTCGCCGGAGACGTGGGGCGCGAGAAGATGGGGGAGCAGTCGTTGGTAGCGACCGACTTGGTGAGGGCGCTGCCGGAAGCGTTCCGGAGGGTGCGGGAAGCGGCAACGGATCCCAGAGTCCGGTTTGAGAGCTAGCGAGGTCCGGCCCGCCCCATGGCTGACGTTGTTTCACTAGTGCTGGGCTTTGTCCTTTCGGCCATTGGCTTTGTGGTCAATGGCTGAATCCGCTTACAGGCCAGCTATTTAACTGACAACCGGACGACACGGACGGCGGGAGTTTGGACTAGTGCGTTCGTAATCTAACGTCACCTCGTGGACCATGGCATAGTCCCTTCGGCTATGACCCATTTCCCCCAACCGCACCCAACGCGGCGCGCGCCACGGGTTCAGCTAGGTGGTTCCGTCCTGGCTGCCATCCGGTTCGACGACGGCCAGCGCTCTCGAGGCAAACTCTATTCCGTATCGGTGACTGGCGGGCTGCTGAAAGTGGCCAAAGCGCTGGCTGAGGGCGACTTCGTCGAAATCGGCTTCCAAACCAAGGTCGGGACCGTGATTGGCATGGCGGAGATGCTCTCCCCGCTGCGCACAGCGACCGACGGGGTCCTGCAGGCGTTCCGCTTCATTGCGCTAGGCGATGACGACCATCGCAACCTGCGCATGGCGGTGCAATCGGTGGCGGACCAGAACTTCCTGGGCAGGAAGTCCCGCCCGATGGTGGCCCCCAAATCGCTCTAGAGGCTCTCCCGGGAGCGTCCTGCGCGCGACCTCCGCTCTCGCTATACTGACACTATGCCCACCCCTGTCACCACGCGAGAGCTCACCACGCACTCCGCCGAGGAAACGATTGCCTTCGGGCGCGCCCTGGCGGAGGAGTTGGCTCCGCCCAAGCTGGTGCTTTTGCGCGGGGAACTGGGCGCAGGCAAGACGACACTGGTCAAAGGCATTGCCGAAGGGTTCAAGGCCGCTTCGGCGAGCGAGGTCACCAGCCCAACTTTCACCCTGATCCACGAGTATAAGGGCGCGCAGACCAACCTCTATCATATCGACCTGTACCGGATCGAGACGCCACGGGAATTGGAGACGCTGGGCCTGGATGACCTGATCGCTGAAAACAGCGTTCTGTTGATAGAGTGGGGAGAGAAATTCGCACGTTTCAGGCGCGAGCGGGACGTGGAAATCGCCCTGGAGCGCTCAGGGGAAAATGAGCGTAGGATCCGGCTCACCAGTCGCTGAACCGGTGCGGCGCTGGAGGTTTTCCCGGGAATTGGAGTCGACGACAGCTTGAGGCAAGTGGGTGTCCTGACCGCCGGTCTGCTGCTGACATCGCTGCTGTGTGTTGCGCAGGGCGGGATGTCGGGGGACGAGCAACAACCCCCGCCCCCCCGGCCTTCCTCTTCTCCGCAACCCAGCCAGGCCACGCCCCAGAAGCCACCGGAGCAGAGCGGCCGTCCCGTCAATGCTCCTTCGGGCGCCGACGAAAAACAGATCGAGAAACAGGAGCAGTCCTACCGCGTGATGGGCGTCGTACCGATGTTTGGAACCACCAACCGGCAAAATGCACTTCCTATGACGCCGGGCGAGAAATTCAAGCTGTTCGCGAGGTCGGCTTTTGATCCGGTAAATTTTGCCGTAATTGGCGTCCAAGCGGGCATCAGTCAAGCCTCGGACTCCTTCCCCGCATACGGACAGGGAGCGGCTGGGTATGGCAAGCGTTACGGGGCGGCATTTACAGACAGCGTTTCAGCGGGCTTCTTCAGCAATTTCTTCTATCCGACGCTGCTGAAGCAGGACCCAAGGTATTTCCGCCTGGGCGAGGGCACGATCAAGCACCGTATCTGGTACTCCATGAAACAGGAGTTCGTAGCCCATACGGACTCGGATGGCCGCGCGTTTCACTTTTCCAACGTGCTGGGCGCGTTAACCGCGGGAGGGATTTCCAACGCTTACTATCCTGAAGCCGACCGTGGCTTCGAGTTGACCCTTAGCCGTTCCGGTATTGCCTTGCTGTACGGGACTGTGGGCGGCATCTTCAGCGAGTTCTGGCCCGAGATCCAGCGCAAGATACTCCACAAGAACACGCCCGACAGGCCGGCCGTCCCCAATCCTGCCACTGCCAGGACAGACGACCAGCCGTAGTCCCCTGATGCGTAGAGTCTGGGGGCTTGCCCGCTGCGTTTTGTCGGAGAAGGAAGGATGTGCCTCAGCACCTCGGTTTCTTGCTGCGGGCAGGAACCCTCGGGACGGCCGGCAGCATTCGGGCGCTACAGCAACTGGACTGACGACGAATGACTGCTTTTAAAATCCCATGATGTTATAGCCGCAATCCACGTAGATGACCTCTCCGGTGATGCCGGAACTCGCTTCGGAGGCGAGGAAGACGCCGGCGGAACCTACTTCTGCGACGTCCACGTTGCGCCCCAGCGGAGCACGCTCGGCGTGCGCTTTGAGCATGTCACCCAGGCCGGAGATGCCGCGGGCGGCCAAGGTCTTGATCGGACCGGCAGAGATAGCATTGACGCGTATCTTTTTCTTGCCCAGGTCATAGGCGAGGTAGCGCACGGTGCATTCCAGAGCCGCCTTGGCTACGGCCATCACGTTGTAGTGAGGGACCACCTTCTCCGCCCCGTAGTACGTCATGGTGACGATGCTACCGCCGTCTTCCATCAAGGGGGCAGCAGCGCGCGACACGGCGATCAGCGAGTAGACGCTGACATCGTGCGCCATGCGGAAGCCTTCGCGGGTGGTGTCGAGGAACTGTCCCTTCAGTTCCTCTGCCGGGGCGAAGGCCACGCTGTGCACCAGAGCATGGAGCTTCCCGTAGCGTTCCTTGAGTTGGCTGAAAAGTCGGTCGATATCCTCGTCCCGCGAGACATCGCACATGAAGGCCTCGGCTCCGGGAAGAGAGAGGATGAGATCCCGGGCTTCCTGTTCAAGGCGTTCGTTCTGGTAAGTGACGGCCAGCTTCATCCCGGCGGAGTGCAGGCCCTGGGCGATCGACCAGGCGATCGAACGCTTGTTGGCGACACCAAAGACCACGCCGTTTCGGCCTTCAAGGTTGAAAGACATGATTGGTCTCCCCTATCCGGTTTGGAAACGAGAAAGGATAACAGGCAGCGCAAGCGGGAAAGAAGCGGGACCCGACCACCGCGTGCGGGAACCCTTGTCCCTCCGTAGAGTCGGAGGTATCGATATTCCCGGTGACTGCTTCTGCCTGCGATTCTCCTTGTTTGCCCGGCTGTTCGGCGCTAGGATGCGCGCGTACGACCATCATTCGGAGTTCATCGCTGCTGGCGGAGGTGACCGAAATGACGCGCATTCTCGGTGCGCTGGTGCTGGTTGCGTGTCTCTCCCTCGGGTGCCGGGCGCAAGTCGACCACATTGTGATTGCCGCGGGTACTCCGGAAGACCACGCGCTGCAGGAGATTTCGAAGGAATCTGATCCGCAGAAACGGCTCGCGCTTTACCAAGACTTTGTACAAAAGTTCTCCGCCAACCCCGCGGCCTTGGCGTACGGCAACTGGCAGATCTCGCAGTCCTACCAGACCGCGGGCGATCTGGCCAAAGCGCTCGCTTACGGCGATCAGGCCCTGGCCGCCTCCCCGCACAACCTCGAGATCCTGGTATCGCAGGTGGGAATCGCGCAGCAACTGAAGGACAACGCCAAGATCATGGACTATGCCGAGAGGGGAGGGCAGGTCTATCAGGGGATCGACAAGCAGCCCAAGCCCGAGGGAATGAGCGATCAGGAGTTTGCGACCCGGGTGGCTAGCGACAAGGACGCGGTCAAGGGAGCCATGGACTCCCTCGAGGCCGCCGGCTACAACGCTATCGTCGAGGAGAAAGACGCCAAGACACGAATGTCTTACATCGAGCGCTTCAGCGCGGCCTTCCCGAATTCCAAGTTCAAGGAGCCGGTATCGGAATACGCCATGTACACCCTGGGCCCGGGGCAGTTGAACGATTCAGCCCGGCTGGTCGCGTATGGCGAAAAGACCCTGGCCGCAGACCCCAACAGCATCCCCACTCTCCTGCTGCTCTCCAATGCCTATGTGGAGGACTCCAAGCCGGCAAGCGTGGCCAAAGCCATCACCTATTCGCAAAAAGTGATCCAGCTGGCTAAGGCGAACGAGGCAGATGCGGATCGCTCGCGCAAGCTGTCGGCCGGCGTGGCCCACTCCAACATCGGCTACGCCTACATGAAGCAGGACAAGACGGCGGCGGCGATCCCGGAGCTGAAGTCCGCTGCAGACCTGTTGAAGGGACAGGGGCAGGATAATGTGGCTTACGCGACTGCTCTCTACCGCCTAGGCTACGCCTATGCCAAGTTGAATCGGGTGGCTGATGCCCGGAGTGTCCTGAATGAAGCCGTGCAGATTCCCGGCCCGCTGCAACAGCCCTCACGCGATTTGCTGGCGAAGATCGAATCCGTTAAGCCGAAAGCGAAGTGAAAGCTTAAGCAGGCGGGAAACAGCGACTCCTACTTCTTGACCAGGTCACTCGAGAGCAGCTGCGCTTTCTGCGCCAGGTTCTCTGCCCGCTGCAGGTCGCCGGACTTGCTGGCCGCTTTCGACTGCTCCATGAACTTGCGGATCTGACCGACGGTCTCTTGCTTGTCCGGTGTGAGTTGCGTTCCGGAGAGCTGTTGCAGATTGGAATCCGTCGAGGCCAGGGCCTGCTGGATTCTCTGGCGCTGCTGCGCCGCCTGCTGTTGCGGAATGCCCGGGCTCAACTGGGTCACGGGCTCCGCGGTGCTGCCGTGGCGCACGACCGTCTTCTTGGTTCCCGGATCCTGGGACGGCGACGTACCCTTCTGAGTCGGTTTCGAAGCGGAGGCCTTGGCGGGAGCCTTCTGCGTCGTGGTCGTGTCTCCAGCTTGGTTTGTGGCCGGGCGGGGCTGATGCGAGCCGTCCGTCCTCTGGCGGTTGCCCGCGGGTTGGCCCGTGGTCGGAGAATCCGGTTTAGGAGCTTCCTGCGCGACCGGCCGAGAGGCCTCCTGTTCGGGGGAACCTTGGCCCGACATCGGCGGAGATGGTTCCTGCCCAAAGGCAGCCGCGGGACCGTACACACCCATGCTCTTACCCGGCACCCTGGCAGGCGCGGCAAGCAGCATGCACAGTCCGAGTATGCCGGCCAGATACATACCTATCCTGTGATGCCTCGTCAGAAGCTTCATTCTATCCCCGCGCGGCCGGGTTCGACGAAAGAATTAACCAAGAATTCATGTGGCGCCAATCCAGGCCGCGACGGGGCAGGGGCTTGCCGTTTCCGCGGCCACTAGGAACGGCTGGTCAGGACTTCGTCGGTGGCGTGGCGTGCAGACTCGACCAGGGGGAGTCGCAGATGGAAAGTCGTGCCCTGGCCATCCCGCGACTCGAAGTCCACCGAGCCGTAGTGCCATTGCAGGATCTGATAGGTCTGCGCCAGCCCGATGCCGCTGCCGGTCTTCTTGGTGGTGAAGTACAGTTCGAAGATCTTTTCCTGGATCTCCTTCGGGATGCCTCCGCCGGTGTCCCGGATCTCAGTCACCGCGGTTCCCTCCTCGCGCCGGGCAGTGACGGTGAGGGTCCCGCCTGCGGACATGGCTTGCAGACCATTGACCACCACGTTCAAAACCGCTTGCTTGAAGGAATCGCAGTCGACTTTCACGGCAAGGGGCTGGGCGGGCAGTTGCCGGATGACCTTGACGCCATGCTGTTCGGCGTCCGGTGCGGACAGCAGGATTACGTCTTCCAGGAGCCGCCGCAAATCGACGTCCTCCATGCGCAGGTCGCGCGGGCGGGTGAAGTCCAGCAGGATCTGCACCACGCGGTCGAGGCGATGGATTTCGCTGTCGATAATCTCCATGTGACGCCGGGTGCCGGGGTCGACTTGCGGCAGCTTGTTCTGAAGCAGGTGGAGGTGAAGAACGATGGCGTTGATAGGGTTCTTGACCTCGTGGGCGACGCCCCGCGTCAGCCGGCTGCTGGCGGAGAGCCGGCGCGACATTTCGATCTCATCCTCAATACGCCGCACTGATTCCGGATCGCGCATAACCAGCAGCGCACCGATCTGGCTGGTTCTTTCCTGGATGAAGTCGAGGGAAACCTGGACGCGGCGGCCATTGGTGACTTCCAGTTCGCGTTGCGCGATGGGGCGCCGGCGTTCGAAAGCATCGAGAATCGCGTTGCCCAGAGGGGAGCCTGAGGAAAACACCTCTCGCGCCGTGCGGCCCAGCATGTCCCGCCGCGGACGCTCCAGGAAGTGTTCGATGGACGCGCTGACCAGGACCACCCGCAAGTCGCGGGTGAACAGCATCAGGCCGTCCTGCAGGTTGGCCATCAGCTGATCGACGTTGTCCTTCAGGGCGGAGAAGATCTCCTTGGCGTCGCGCATCTGACGCCCGAGGTTGGCGATCTTCAACGTGACCAGGCCATACTCGTCGTGGTTCGACGCCGCGTCCGCGAAAACCTCGGCGCCGCCGACGCTGTCCAGGTTGCGGCTGATGGCACGCAGCGGGCCCAGCGCGAGGTGGGAGATCAGAGCCGCCAACACCAGCGAAAGCAGAATCGAACCCACGGACATAACCAGCGCCCGTTGCAGGCGGGGGGTCAACTGGTTCTTCAGCAGCACGGTGGAAACGCCCACTCGAACCTTGCCGAACGGCCTGCCATTTAGCTGCAGAGGAGCGTCCACGTCGTAGACAAAGGGTGGACGGTAGATCATGCGCAGCTGATCAAGAAAGTGCGCGCTCCGCACCCGCTGAAAATCCGGACGGAACGAGACGTACTTGTTTGCCAGGTCGGAGTTGCTGTGCAAGAGTGCCCGCCCGTCGGCGTCCAGGACGGCGGCATCGTAGATGTCCGGCCCGTTGCCGACGGCCGTGTCGAGCATGGCATTCAGGTCGACGTCGGTCCGGAGATAATTGTTCACGGCGGCATGCACGGCGCTGGGGTTATCCGTGTCCACGCGCGTGCTGGTCAAGTCAGGGACGGCATTGGTGGCGACATAGACGATCTGCTGGGCGAGCAGCGATGCAATTTCATACGTATTATTGAGCCGCAGCCGCAGCAGCTGCGAGAGATAGATATAGGAAAACGACGACACCATGGCCGCCACCATGAAGGTGATGGCCAGCACGATTTTGGTCTTCCGGCGCATACCGGATTGGCGGTGACTTGCCTCAGCCGGACGGTTCGTCGTCCTTAGCCGGCGGTGCGTCAGCCGCGGAGTTGCCGTATTCCTTCAGCTTATTATGCAGGGTTTTCAGGCTGATGCCGAGAATTTCCGCGGCACGGGTCTTGTTGTTATTGGTGGCTTCCAGCGTTTTCAGGATGAGCAGCTTCTCGGCCTCCTCGACGGTCGTACCCACGCCCAGCCGGACCGCCTCCGGGTCATTGGCGGCCGGCCGCAGGGGCGCTTGGCCAAAGCCCGGCGGCAAGTGCCGGGTTTCGATGACCGCGCCCTCACACACGATCACCGCGCGCTCCAGCGTGTTGCGCAGTTCGCGCACGTTACCCGGCCAGGAATAATTGTGAAACTGGTTCAGCACCGCGTCGCTGACGGCTGCGACCCGGCGCCCGTGCTTGGTATTCATCTCGGCCAGCAACGCCTGCACCAGTTCGGGGACGTCTTCCTTGTGCTCGCGTAAGGAAGGCATGTGGATGTTGAAGACGTTGAGCCGGTAGTAAAGGTCGTTTCTCAACTCACCGCGCGCTACTGCCTCTTCCGGGACCTTGTTGGTGGCGGCCAGGACGCGCACGTCCACTGCAGTTTCGACCTTGCTGCCCAGACGGCGCAGCTTGCGATCTTCGAGTACACGCAACAGCTTGGCTTGTGTCCCCACCGGCATCTCGCCGATCTCATCCAGGAGCAGCGTGCCTCCCTCGGCCAGTTCAAAACAGCCGGTGCGGCGCTCGAGGGCGCCCGTGAAGGCACCCTTTTCGTGCCCGAAGATCTCGCTCTCGATGAGGGTTTCCGGAATGGCGGCACAGTTGATGGGAACGAAAGGTCTGGAGCGCCGCGGGCTGAGCTCGTGAATCGTGCGCGCCACCATCTCTTTGCCGGTGCCGCTGGCGCCGGTAATCAGCACGGACGCTGTGCTCGGAGCTACCATTTCCACCAGGCGAAAAATCTCCTGCATCTTTTTGGAAGAACCCACCAGCGAGCCCAGCGAACCGCTGTCTCGCAGCTTGCGGCGCGTAACCTCCAGTTCCACCTTGGTGCCGAGCAGAGCACTGGCGTTTTGCAGAATGGTTCGCAAGCGGTTGGCGTCAATGGGCTTGGTGATGTAGTCGTAGGCGCCCATGCGCATGGCTTGCACAGCACTGTCGATGGTGCCCTGCGCGGTAACCACGACCACGGCCATGCCCTGCTGCTGCTCGGCCAGCCGCTCCAGCAATTCCATGCCTCCCATGCGCGGCATCTTGAGGTCGGAGACGATGATGGAAGGGGACCAGTGTACGGCTTTTTCCAAGCCTTCCATCCCGTCGGCCGCAGTCTCCACCCGGTAACCCCAGGCGGAAAGCAATTCGGCCAGCCCGCTGCGCTCGTTTTCCTCGTCCTCGACGATTAACACTTTTTCCTGGCTCATGGCGCAATCTCTATTATTCCGGTTCTGCGCGCTCGCTCGCAAGCCACGGCGCAGTTGTTGACTGCCGGATATATCTTTCCCCTGTCAATTCTCCGCTCCCCAGCCGCGGGAATGCGATATCAAACTGAGACGTGGAGCCGGAACAGCAGAGCCTAGGCCCATTCTGCGCGCTGCGCGCTCGACCCAACCAGTAATCTTTTCGAGTCCCGCTCTTCGTTTTGCGGTTGCAATGCTGTAAAATTCAGCGTCACCATAAGTGGACCTTTCTCTTGCACCGTCTTTGCAGTCTCACGATCAAGTAATAGTTCTCGGCCCTTAAACAAAGCTGGATGGTCTGGTTCCGGAGGATTTCAATGTCACTTTGTTGCGAATTCCGAAAATGCCATAGAATGTGGACTGGCTTCCTGCTGACGCTATCGTTGTTGCTCTTACCCTGCGTTGTTCTGGCCCAGCAGCAGGAGAATCCACCGAAAGCCGATCTGTTTGTCGGTTATCAGTGGCTCAATCCCGGTGGTAACATTCCCGCCAGTAATGGTTCCGGAGGCTTTGTGCCCTCCGCGCTTCCCAGCGAACCTGCGGGCTTCGGCGTGGCCTTTGGTTATAACTTCCATCCCAACTTCGCTCTGGAAGCTGACTTTGGTTCAAACTTCAAGACCGGTGCGGACATCACCACCCTGTCGGTTGGACCGCGCTTCACCTGGCGAGGAGAAGGTCTCAACGTGTTCGCGCATACCTTGCTGGGCCTGAACAACCTGAGGACGACCGACTTTGGTTCGAAGGACGGACTGGGCGCGATTCTTGGCGGCGGCATCGATCTGCCCATAGTCCGGCGCCTGACCATCCGGCTGATTGAGGCGGACTGGGTGTGGTCGAAACAGAACTTCTCCGATGATGGCGTTCCGACGACGCAGCCGGACTTGCGCCGAGCCAGCTACAATGGCGTTCGGCTGCGGGGCGGTTTGGTCTTCAACTTCGGAGGCGCTCCCGTTGTCCCTCCGGCAGCCAGTTGTGCACTGGACCACACGGAAGTCATGCAGGGTGAGCCGATCACGGCTACGGTCTCGCCTACGAATTACAACCCGAAGCACACCCTCGCCTATTCCTGGAGCGGCAACGGCGGCGCGGTGAGCGGCAAGGACACGTCCGCGACGATTGACACCAAAGGCGTTGCCGGAGGCACCTACACCGTTACCGCCCACGTCAATGATCCCAAAATGAAGAAGGGCGGAGAAACGACCTGCTCGGCCAACTTCACGGTGAAGGAACCGCCAAAGAATCCGCCGACCATGAGTTGCACCGCCAATCCTGCCAGCGTGCAAACCGGCACGCCGGTCACTGTGACCTGCACCTGCACCAGTCCGGACGGAGTTCCGGTGACCGTGGGCGGGTGGACCGCTAGCGGCGGTAGCATTGCGGGCAGCGGAAGCGAAGCGACCTTGACGACGACAGGCGCGTCGCCGGGCACGATTACTGTTAACGCTACTTGTACCGACTCGCGCGGGCTGACCACGAGCGCTTCCAGCCAGGCGACGGTCGAGAATCCGCCGCCTCCGCCGCCGAAAGCCAGCAAGTTGAGCCAGTGCGACTTCCCGAACAAGGTCAAGCCGTGGCGTGTGGACAACACCTGCAAGGCCATCCTGGATGACGTGGCGCTACGCATGCAGCAGGAACCAGATGCCAAACTCGTCATCGTGGGCAACGCCGAACCGACCGAGAAGCGCAAGAACCTCGCGGCGGAACGGGCCGTTGACTCCAAGGCCTATCTGTCGGGCGGAGAAGCCAAGCAGGCCATTGATCCCAGCCGCATCGAAACCCGGACGGGCAATGGTGGTACCAGGACCGCCGAATACTGGATCGTGCCCGCGGGCGCGACCTTCGACACGGCCGGAACGGAGCCGGTGGATGAGGGCACAGTGAAGGCCATTCCCGATCACCCGGCGCCAAAGAAAAAGGCAGGCAAGAAGGCGCAATAGAGTGGAAGAGGCAATCCCAGGCCGGTCGGAAACCCGACCGGCCTATTTTTTGGCTGCCCTTAGGTAACTTGAATGACAAGAGTTGCCCTGTCAGGCTCAGGTTGCGGGGTATACTCTCCGCACAGGGGTCGGATCAACCTATGATTTCCAGAAATCGGCTGGGTAAGTGCTTGATTGCACTGTCGGTTACTTTTCTTTGCAGTACCGCGCTGTGGGCTGGTCAATGGACTGCGCTGGGCCCGGAAGGGGGCGATGTGCGCAGCCTGGCGTATGACCCGCATAATTCGGACCAGATCTTCCTGGGCACCAGCACCGGGGAGTTGTTTCTCTCCCGCGACGGTGGTCGCAACTGGTCCCGCTTAGCCCAACTGGGAAGCGGCGACGACTACGTGCTGGACCACATCGTGATCAACCCGCGGGATACCAAGGTGATGTACATCGCGGCGTGGAGCCCCCAGAGCCAGCAGGTGGGCGATCTGTTTCGCAGCCGCGATGGCGGTAAGAGCTGGGAAACTCTCCCCGCCATGCACAACAAATCGATCCGGGCCCTGGCCATGGCGGCTTCCGATCCCCAGGTGCTCGTGACCGGTGCCCTGGACGGGGTGTTTCGCAGCCGTGACGGAGGAAGAACCTTCGAACAGATTTCGCCGGTCAATCACGCGGAGATCAAGAACATCGAATCGGTTGCCGTCGATCCCAGGGATCCGAATGTGGTGTACGCGGGCACCTGGCATCTGGCGTGGAAGACCGAGGATGGGGGCGCCAACTGGCACCACATCAACAAGGGCATGGTCGACGATTCCGACGTGTTCTCCATCGTGGTCGATTCCAACAATCCGGCCAACGTGTTCGCCAGTGCCTGCTCCGGTATTTATAAAAGCGTAACGGCCGGAGAACTGTTCCAGAAGATTCAGGGTATTCCGTTCTCAGCGCGTCGTACGCGTGTGTTGCGGCAGGATCCGGGTAATCCCTCCATCATCTATGCGGGCACGACCGAGGGTCTGTGGAAGACCGCCGACCTGGGGAAAACCTGGAAGCGCGTCAGCAATCCTGAGATGGTGGTGAATGACGTGCTGGTCGACCCCGCCAATTCGCAGCATGTGCTGTTGGCGACCGACCGGAGCGGGGTGCTCGTGTCCAACGATGGTGCTGCCACCTGGACTGCTTCCAACCACGGCTACACGCATCGCTACGTGGCGGCCCTCGTCGAAGACCAGAAAGACCGCAATAAGATCTACGCGGGCGTGGTCAACGACCGTGAATGGGGCGGAATGTTTTATACCGATGACGCCGGCCAGCATTGGATGCAGAGAAGTACGGGCCTGAACGGGCGCGACGTGTTTGCCCTCCAGCAGGCCGGCAGCGGAGTGCTTGTGGCGGGAACGAACAAGGGCCTGTTCCTGCTGGAACACAACGCGACCACCTGGCGTCCCATCAACGTCGTCGAAACCGAAAAGACCAGAATGGTCCGGCCCAAGGGTGCGAAAAAAGCCGTCCCGCTCAAGACCCGGACTCGCTCCGTTCTGGAAGCCAAGGTGAACGATATCGAGGTCTACGGGGAGCGCTGGATCGCGGCCACCACCCAGGGCCTCTACCTCAGCAAGGACCAGGGAAAGATCTGGATGGGCGGCCCCGTGCTGGGCCAGCAGGATTTCGTCGCGGTGCGAGCCAGCGGCGGGACCATCGCGGCCGCTACCCGCACGGGGTTGCTGATCTCCCGGGACGGTGGATCGAACTGGAGCGAGCATAGCCTGGCCTCGAAAGTCACCGCGATTCGGGGAGTGGCCCTCACGCCGGATGCTCAGATCTTCGTGGCATCGCGCGAAGGTGCATTTCACAGTGCCGATGGCGGAGCGACCTGGGAGCACGTCCTCACCGGCCTGCCCGACAAAGACATCACCTCGATCTCCTGGGACGGCAGTGGCCGGCGTCTGCTGGCCACCAGCTACCAGACGAGTGTGATCTTCGAGAGTGTGGACAGCGGCCGCACCTGGCAGCGTGGTCCGGACGCCGGCTATCCATTGCGGCGCGTGAGCATGATGCACGGGCGGTTCGTGGGCGCTACTCCGTTTGACGGTGTGATCATGCAGCCGCTAAACGAGTCCGTGACCGCTTCGGGAGGCGCCTCCAACTAAGCGACGTTTTTCTCACAACACTCCGAACCCGGAGAAGCCCAAAGGGCTTCTCCGGGTTTTCTTTAGCGGTGAAGGCGGGCTGTGCCTACCCCACGATGCGGTACCTGATGGCTTGTCTGCGTTCTCTCGACATGGTGCCGATTTCCCTGTCCTCCCCACTAGGGTGACGGCCAAACCAGCACCCGGAAGAGAGTTTCCATGCAAGCCTGTGCGGGCGAGGGTGGAGGGCGGAGACCTGCACCGGAAATGGGGCAAACCGATCGGCCCCGACTAACAGTTGAGAGTTCGCTTGCGGTTTACTCCCCTCTGCTTACGTAATCTTTACGATCCCAGAGTGCTTTCGGCTGCAAAAACTACATGTAGCTCTCCTCGCCTTTCCCTCTTAAGTACTTTGTTTTCAATCTGCAACGAGATGGCCCCCGCCGTGCGTCCTGGAACCCTAAAAGCTTTCGGGCAAGGATAGGGGCATGAGGATGGCAGTCGGGATGGTGGCGCTGGCGTTGACGTTCACCACCGGATGTGGTCGCCAAAGCGCGCTGCCATCCGTCGATACGGAGAATGTCGCCAGTCCCGCCGACGTTGCCGGCGGGTTACCGTTCGAGCGCGTGGCCCAGGAAGGCGGAATCTCTCCAACCAGCAGCGTCATTCCCCCCGGGGCAAGCGTGCCGGCCGGGACGCCGGTGACGATTCGCTTGCTAACCTCCCTATCCAGCGCGTCGGCACATGCTGGCGACACGTTCGCGGCGGTGCTGGACGAGCCCATCATTGTGGCGGGTCAAACCCTTGTCCAGCGGGGGGCGCAAGTGACCTGCCGGATCATCGATGCCAAGGCCGCAGCGGCCTTAGGTGATCCAGGCTACCTTCGCCTGGCGCTCGCGACCCTTTTTCTCAACGGCACGGCTGTTCCCGTGCGCAGTTCCAGTATCTTCGCCAAGAGCAGTTGGCACCGAAAAAGTAAAGAATCCGGCCACCAAAGTTCCGGAACCGGGCCCTTGCTAAACAGCGCTTACTCGGAAAGTTCCGGCGGCAACGACACCCCGGTGGACATCAATTTCGGCCCCATGCATCGTTTGACCTTCCGCCTTACCGAACCCGTACCCCTCCACGGCTAGAGCCTCGGCCAAACCAATCAGATCCAATCGGGGCGGAGAGGTGTGCGCCGATGCTCGATTGACATCTAGGGAACTGCAGCCGTCGGGGAATGTGGGTCACAGAATACGGTGACGGATGCACTTAGCATTCCCAGATTGGGTCTCTATAGTTGTCCCAAATAGGGAGCGTGCGGCTCTCGTGGTGCAAAGGCGGACCTGGTTCGCCATACAGGCCAAGACCAAAGAAGCGAGAAGATGCCATGACCACCACTGAACCGATCCTGCCACAGATCGAGGAAGCCAATTTCCTGAACCTGCTGATCGTGGACGACGAACGCGCCATCCGGGACGCTTGCCGGGAAGTGGCCCCGTCGCTGGGATTCAACACCATGACCACCGACTCGGCCGGGCATGCCTACAGGATCCTGGACGGGCAAGCCATCGATGCCGTGTTGTTGAACCTGAAGTTGCCGGGAGCTAGTTTGCTGGACACCCTCAATCAGATCAAGAGCCGAAGCCCGGGTGCGCTGGTGATCGTCGTCACGGGCTCCGGTACGGTGCAGTCTGCTGTGCAGGCGATGAAGAGCGGTGCCTACGATTACGTTACCAAGCCGTTCAGTCTGGACGAGCTCAAGCTGCTGCTGGAACGCCTAGCCACGCACCTCAAGCTGAAGACCGAGAACCGCGTGCTGCGCGAAAAGATCAAGTCGAATCAGGGCTTCGGCAGCATCGTGGGCCGCGCACCCGAAATGGAAAAGCTGTATCGCATCATCGCCAAGGCAGCTTACAGTACGCACCCGGTGCTCATCCTGGGCGAAAGCGGAACCGGCAAGGAAATGGTGGCGCGTTCTATTCACTTCTCCGGGCCTTTTCGAGACAAGCCGTTCATTCCGGTGGATTGCGGTTCCTTGCCGCCCGGGCTCATCGAAAGCGAGTTCTTCGGGTACGTTAAGGGGGCCTGCACCGGCGCCACCCACGCCAAAGACGGACTGTTGGCCATGGCTGAAGGCGGGACGGTATTCCTCGACGAAGTGGGCGAGCTTCCCGTCGACCTGCAGGCCAAACTGTTGCGCGCCATCCAGGAGAAAGAGATCCGGCCGGTCGGCAGTACGAGGCGCATCCCCATCAACGTGCGGATTCTGGCGGCGACCAACCGGGACCTGGAACAGGCGGTGGCGCAGGGAACCTTCCGCCGCGATCTGTACTTCCGGTTGAATGTGCTGAGCCTGCGGATTCCTTCCCTGCGGGAAAGGCGGCAGGACATCCCGTTGCTCGCCGGGCACTTTCTCGACTGCTTGTCGCGCACTTCCGGGCAGGCGCGGACGCTCGGCGATGACGCCCTCAAGGCCATGCTGGCTTACGACTGGCCGGACAATGTGCGCGAGTTGGAAAACTGCCTGGAGCGGGCCTGCGCCTTCACCCCCGACTCCATGATCCACCTGGGGGACCTGCCCCCGTCCATCAGCCGCTTACAGGAACCTCCAGCCGCCGGCGGCAGCAACCGGACCAGGATCGTTCCTATGGTCGAACTCGAAAAGCAGACGATTCTGAACACGATAGCGCAGCTCAACGGCGATAAGCTCTTGGCGGCGCGTTCGTTGGGCATCGGCAAAACCACCCTCTACCGCAAGCTGAAGGAATACAGCTCCCAACAATGATCGGCTGTGCCGTGGCAGAGATGGGTGTAGGCGACGAATGTCCCTCCGTCGCAAGGAACAGCTGGCAGAGCCTCAGTCGCGTACCAGGGCCTGCTGGGTCTTAGAGGTGACGAAAAATTTCCTCCTCGGCGTGGGAAGCGCGGATCTTGGCTTCCAGCCACTGCCGAGCCAGGTCTCGGGCGCCGAGGCCGAAGGCGACCGCCAGCGCGAAGACAATTCCGGCAAAAACGATGGCAAATGCCACCAGCAAAGGCACATTGCCGATATGAAGCTGTTCCAGTGCGATGACAATGGCCAGCGTCATGACCACCGTGCGCACCCCGCCGGCGATCAGGCGGGCCCCTGGCCACTGAGCATTTACCGCCGCCAGCAGCGCGCTGCGCGATGCCATGCGGCTGGCCAGGACGCCGAGCAGCAGCACCAGGCCGGCCACAATCAGGTTGGGAACGTATTCCACGAAACGTGACACCAGCCCTACCGTCGAGGGCGTGCCTGCTGCGCTTAGCGCAAACAGGATGACGAAAAGCCACACCACGGCCTGCACGAAGCGGGCACCTAAATCGCTGGCCGAGCGAAACACGCCGGTGCGCTCAATCATGTGGGCGAACCCGGTCTGTTGCACCAGGCGATCGAAGCGTGCCAGTTGCAGAAACCGGTAGGTCAACCAGCGCGCTACATAGGCAATGAAGCCGCCCACGATCAGGGTTACCAGCACCATAACCACGACCGGAACCACGCGGGCGAACTCGTCCGCGAGGCGGTTAAAGGGATCGACAAACATCCTCTCAAGCAGGCTGCGCATGGACTGCCTCCTTTCCGGCGGGATCCCACTGTTGAGCCAGGTAGGACTTCTCGGCCTCGAAGACCTGGCAGAGCTGTTCGATACGTTCTTCCACCTGCGGCGCGTCGCTATCCTTGACCTCGAGCACGAACGAAGCGGTGCGTCCCAGGTACAGGGGCACGAGGGACTGCAACAAGTGGTCGCGATCGAGTTGCCGGTGATGAAAGGCCGCCGCCGCTTCGTAGATCATTCGAACCCACAGCTCGTCGGGCAGGTGAAAACCTTGCCCGTTACGGTGTACGAAGTTGGTCAGATCGAGAAGCGTCGACGGGGAAAGAAACGAGCGGTAGATTTCCTCGAGGTCGTTGACGCCCTGTTGCAGGGCGTGCATCATCCGGTCGGTATTCACCGACAGCGGTTCCACCCCCACCTCGAAGGGGAACCCAAACATGGGTACCGCTTCGCAGCCGTGGACATTTTTCCACACGCTCTCGTAGCTCTCCATCAGGCTGAAAAAGGATCCCACCACCTGCCGGAACATGCTGGTGAGATCCGCACCCGGGTCTTTGGCGTCGTGCAGTTTGGCGCCGAGATACGCCTGGCCTACGCGAAAGCCCTCGGCGATGGCCGTGACTGTCATCCAGATGTCGATGCCGAAGCGGGCGACGTCCGTGTCCCACACTTCCTTTTCGAGATAGCGCGCGCCGAGCCGTCCCGAGACCCCGAATTCGCCGCCTATGGGCTGACGTACGGACTTGCCGTACAGCGTCCGGGTCATGGGATAGATGATCCCGTTCGTGATGGTGCCATCGTACTTGTGGCGATGGTAGTAGGGTGCGATGTAATCGTAATCGTGTTTCAGGATCGGCTGCGCCAGCAGTTCGACCCAGCCCGGAGTGATACTGCGCAGATCCGAATCCACCACCACACACGCCTTGGCCTTCAGACGGGAAGCAACCGCAAAGATGGTGCGGAACGCGCTGCCCTTGCCCGGAACCCCGTGATAGGGTGTGCTGATGCGCTGGCTGGCATTCAGGGGGTGTGAGACCAGCAGGAGCTCGTCGCGCCCCGCTTCTGCGCTGAGCACAACTTCCTGGGTTTTGTCCTTGGATCCGCCGTCGGAGTTCACGATCGCGGAGCGGTAGTCGGGGAAGTACTTGGCGAGTCCCACCGAGACGGCCCGCACCACGTGACCGATCGTCCCCGCGTTGTTATAGCTGGGAATGCCGACCACGATATCGGCCTGGCCGACCTGCTCCAGCCGGGTCTTCAGTTCGCTTGGGAAGAGATCGTCCACTTGCCTTCTGCCAATTGTTTAGCCATGGGCGGCAACGCGGGTGACGCCCTTCACCTCTTCGTTATCCGCGTCCACCGACTCGCGTAGATCCTCGAGGAAACCGGGTAAGGCTGCGCTCACCCGCATCCAGTTCGGAATGGGCGGCGCACCCAGGGGATCGGCGAAGAACTCGTCGGTGGCCAGCTTCAGAGCCTTCGAGAACGTCTCGACGGCGCTTTCTTCCTCGTGACGGTCGAACAGCAGGCCGTTGATCATGGCATCGGCGTGGTACTTGCTGATGTTGTTCTCCGCCATGCGCAGGTAGCGCACGAGCAGGGTCTGCATTATGCCCGTATCGAACTTGACGCCTTCCGCAGCCAGGATTCGCAACAGCGACTTGGAGATATCCATGGCCATTTTCATCAGACCCTTCGAGGGATCCCCGGACGACAGGTCCTGGTGCTTGTGCTCGTAATTGTCGGCGATGTCGACTTGGCAGATGCGACGGATGGAGCAGTTCCGATAGACCTCCGCCAGGACTCCCACCTCGAGTCCCCAGTCCGAGGGCAAGCGGTTGACGCGCGCCAAGTCGGCCTGCATGGCAAACTCGCCCGCCAGCGCGTAGCGGAAGCTGTCCAGGTAATCCAGGAAGGGCTGCAAGCCGACGATCGATTGCAGCGCGCGGATCAAAGGCGTCATCAGCAGGCGTGTGACCCGGCCATGCATCTGATGACTGAGGCGGGCGTAGTATCCCTTGCTGAACTCGAAACCGATGTCGGGATGCACCACGGGATAGCAGAGACGGGCCAGAATCTCCCGACTGTAGTTCACGATATCACAGTCGTGCAGGGCAATGACCGACGCCTTGCGACAGGCGAGCACATAGCCGTATGCCATCCAGCACTGTCGCCCTTTGCCGTCGGGGCCGATCTGCAGGCGGTTTTCCTCGAGATTGCGGTACAGTCGCTGCATGCGCGGGCCATCCTGCCACAGCACCCGCACCTCGCCGGGCAAGCCGCTCACCCGGTGTTGCACCTCTTCAAACTGTTCGGCGGTCGCCTGGGCCAGCGTCAGCACAAACTGGCGGACGTAGGTAGCCTGGCTGAGTTCGCTCAGGATCACGTCCATCGCTGGTTTCTCAAACTCTGCGTAGAGAGCGGGGAGCACTAGCGCGATGGGCTGTTGGCGGGAAAAGTACTCCAGCTGACGCTCGACAACTCCCAGATCGCCGTTTCCCAGGCGATGCAGCGTCGCAATCACTCCCGTCTGATAGAAATCCGCCATGGCTCATCCCCCGTTCGTGAAAGTGGCTGCTCGGAAACCCGAAGTCACTTCGAGCGTAGTAACGGTGTTCAACCTAAGAAGGAAACACCGACGAAGCGGCTGAAGCGGCGATTTGACGCTAATCGCGCGTCGGCACGAACTTTCTAAACCTCTCCCAAAGCACCTGGATCACCAAACCCCCAGCATGGGCGACAGTTCAGGACGCGGGCAGGCAGGTGGTCGGAAAGAACTAACCCAAACTATCCTTTTCTGTACAGGGCGGTCAATACAGAATTTTGCCGGCAACCCGCATTTTTCGCCTAATGGAAGTTCTTGATATGCAGCCCGTTACCTGGCGGCGAAAGACCGCCTGAGAGGGGCGAGAAGGCTCTCGGTGCGACCCTTTGCACCCCAGCCTGCAGTCGCAGCAAACATCCACAAAAAACCGCAAAAGCCTCTACAATACAGGCAACACAGACCCCGGGAACGGGGTCCACCGCACTCGAGCGGAGCCCAGGTTTCGGATGCACGTTCTGGTCACAACCGACACGCTGTCCGGCGTTTGGACCTACACTCGCGAACTGGTGAGCGGGTTGGTCAGCCGTGGCCTGCGGGTCACGCTCGTCAGTTTTGGGGAGGTGCCTCTTCCCGAGCAGACTTCGTGGATGGAAAGCTTGCACGGGCTGGACTACCACCCCACCGCATTCCGGCTGGAGTGGATGCAGGAAGGGGAACAGGACTATCCCGACGCAGCGAACTACCTGGTCTCCCTGGCGTGCGAGACCAAACCCGATCTCCTGCACCTGAACCAGTTCTGTTATGGCAACCTTCCCGTGAATGTGCCCCGCGTGGTGGTGGCGCATGAAGACCTGATCAGCTGGTGGCTCGCCGTGCACGGGCATCAGCCCCGAGATACTCGCTGGGTGAGAGACTACCGGGAGGTCGTAGCACGGGGGCTCGCCGGGGCGACAGCCGTCGTGGCACCGTCGAACTGGATGCTCGAGGCGCTGTGTGAGTCGTACACGACGCCGTCCAACGCCCGGGTCATATACAACGGCCTCAACCCCATCTTCTTCAACCCCTACGTGAACAAGGAAGACTCCGTGCTCGCGGTCGGTCGGCTGCTCGATGCGGGCAAGCAGGTCCACCTACTCACCCAGTACCAACATCCCATTCCGGTCTGCATCGTAGCTTCGGAACATCCGGTCAATAACCTGCGCTTGCCCATTCGCGCGGACGTGAAGGTCGCCACCGAGCAACTGCGTGTCTCGTTGAAGGGGCCGCAGACCGAGGCGCAGTTGCGCGCGCTCTACAGCCGGGCCGTGATCTACGCTGCGACCTCGCGCTATGAACCCTTCGGCATGGCCACACTCGAGGCAGCCCTGTCCCGCTGTGCCATCGTCGCCAATGACATTCCGAGTTTCCGGGAACTCTGGGGAGACGATGCGGTCTACTTCCCCACAAACGACGCCGCCGGCCTGGCCGCCGCCATCCGCGAACTCGCCCAGAACCGCGAACTGTGCCGGTCCTACGCGAATCGCGCCTTTCAGCGTGCCCGCCAGCGCTTCACCAGCAAGCGCATGATCGACGAATATCTGCAGCTTTACCGCAGTCTGCCCAAGGCCGAACCCGCAGCCGCTTGAAGTACCGAATGCTATCTTCGTAGGCAGTTGATCTCCGGAGGAAGAGATGGCACAAGTGAAGATCACGGTCCGACCGAACGGACCTTATCGGGTGGAAGCGCCCGAGGGAACAATTGAACTCGTCGACGCCAATGGCAATGCCTACGATCTGACCGGCAGGCCGGCCTTTTCGCTCTGCCGCTGCGGAGGCAGCACCAACAAGCCCTTCTGTGATGGCACCCACAGCCAGATCGGATTTCAGGCTGCTGAAGCTGCAGTCCGCGCGGAGAAGAAGGAATAGCAACCTGCACCCGAGGTAAGCTCAATTACGATCCGGCAGCAGGCTGGTGGGGTAGCTGGTGTCTTGCCGGCCCGGGAGGCCTCGCGCTTACCACGCACTCCGGCGCAGGTTGACCTCCATTGCCGCCGGCTCCCCCGCCAAGAAAGCCCGACCGGCGCCCCGTCTTGCGATGGTATGGCGACTAGTGAATCGTCTTCGTCTTCCGCGACATGTAGTCCATCAGCAAGTACTGCCCTAGGGTGTAGGGGGTGGTGAAATAGGCCTTGCCGCGGCACATCTCGGTCACCTTCTGCACGAAGTTGACCAGCCCGTAGTCGGACGCCAGCATGAAGGTATTGATGAGAACCCCCGCCCGCTTGCACTTCGAGACCTCTTCCAGCGTCTGACTGACAACCAGCGGGTCCAGGCCAAAGGCATTCTTGTAGATGCGGCCGTCTTCAAGGGTCAATGCTGAAGGCTTGCCGTCGGTGATCATCACGATCTGCTTCATGTCCTTGCGCTGCCGCTGGAGGATGCGCTGAGCCAGCCGCAGGCCCTCCCGCGTGTTCGTGTAATACGGTCCCACCTTGACCCGGGCTAACTGCGAGAGCGGTACTTCTTCGGCCGAGTCGTGGAATAGCACGAGCGACAGCGAATCGCCCGGATACTGCGTGCGGATCAACTGCGACAACGCCATGGCGACTTTCTTGGCTGGAGTGAAACGGTCTTCGCCATAAAGAATCATGGAGTGCGAGCAGTCCAGCATGAGCACGGTGGCGCAGGAGGATTGATACTCACACTGGTGCACCTGCAGGTCGGAATACTCGATGTTCAGCGGAAGCTTCAAACCTTCGCGCTGGATGGCGCTCGACAGGGTGGCGGTGATGTCCAGGTTGAGCGTATCCCCGAACTCGTAGGGCTTGGCCGCGCCGCTGCTTTCGATGCCAGTCGCCATGTCGCGCGTGTCGTGGCGCCCAAAGCTGGACTTGCCCAGTGAGCCCAGCAGGTCGCGCAGGGCCTTGTATCCCAGGAAGTCGAGGCTCTTGTCGGTGATCTCGAACTTGGCTTGCTGCTGCGCATCGCCGACCTGTCCGCCGGCGCGGGATGGTTGCTGATCCGGGGGGTCGTCGACGGAAATGTAGTCTTCCTGCTGCATGCGTTGCAGCAACTTTTGGGTGAGTTCGGCGAGCGTGCCGTCCACCTGCATTTGCCGCAGCTTCTCCCGCATCTGTTCGTCAAACTGATCACTGTTCAGAAGTGCCTGCTCGATGGCCTGGCGCAGCGCGTCCAGGGATTGCTCGCCCTCCGGCACCTCGTAGAAGGTGAAGTTCTGGAAGCCGCTCTCGAGGACATAGTCGGAGAGCGCGCTGAGCAGATCCTCCAGGCTCATCTCAGCCGCCGGATCGGGAAGGTACTTGGTGTAGCGGACGCGTTTCATAAGAACAGGCAGCTGTAGTCGCCGGTAGCTAGCCGCTAGTTGTACGGCCTCCTTCCCCGAAAAGGCTCTTCGCGCTCGAAGGTTCGTTCCGGCTTCGGCGCTTGTTTTTCCCCAGCTTTAAACACTCGCTCTTCACTGCGCCCGATGCGCTTGTGGGCGTAGAGGCCTTCCAGGATGAATTCCGCGGCGGATACCTGCGATTCGATGTGATCCTTCGACGACGTTCCCAAGCCGCTGATCTTGTCCATCAACCCCTGGATCCCCTTCAACCCGTCGAACACTTCCTTGGCCCGCGCCGTGTCCGTCACCTGGATTTCGCCGCCCAGGTCGAACCACTGCACCACCTGGCGCATGTCAACGCCGCTGAAGTACTCATCGTAGGTTTTAGCCACGGCCGAGCGAATCAGTTCCCGGACCACGTGGTCGGCGCCCTTCATTTCGCCTTCGTACTCCAGTTCCAGCTTGCCGGTGATGGCGGGCATGGCCGCGTAGACGTCGCTGATACGCGGCACGACCGCTTTCTCTCCGTTGGTGACCGCCCTGCGCTCGGCGTTCGAGATGACGTTCTCCAGGGCGGAGATGGGAAGACGCTGACTTACGCCGGAGCGCTTGTCCACCTTCTTGTCTTCGCGCGCCACGAAGGCGACACGTTCGATGACTTCCTGCACGTACTTCGGCAGGTGGAGTTGGTAGCCGTCGCGCTGGGTCCACGCCTCTTGCGTGGTGATGGTGATTCCCTCCTCGAGGGTCGCCGGATAGTGGGTGCGAATTTCCGATCCGATCCGGTCCTTCAGCGGGGTGATGATCTTGCCCCGCGCGGTGTAATCCTCGGGATTGGCACTGAAGACCAGGGCCACGTCCAGCGGCAGGCGGATGGGGTAGCCCTTAATCTGCACGTCACCCTCCTGCATGATGTTGAACAGACCCACCTGGATTTTGCCCGCCAGGTCGGGCAGTTCGTTGATGGCGAAGATGCCGCGATTGGCGCGAGGCAGCAATCCATAGTGCACGGTTAGCTCGCTGCTCAACTGGTGGCCGCCGCGCGCCGCCTTGATGGGATCGATGTCGCCGATCAGGTCGGCGATGGTGACGTCGGGAGTGGCCAGCTTCTCGACGTAGCGTTCCTCAGGCGCCAAATAGGCAATCGGCGTCTGATCGCCATGCTGGGCGATGTATTCGCGGCAGGTCCGGCACAGCGGGGCATAGGGGTTGTCGTGGATCTCGCAGCCGGCGACGTACGGCAGGTGCAAGTCGAGCAGGGAAGTGAGGGCACGCAGGATCCGGCTCTTGGCTTGGCCGCGCAGCCCGAGAAGTATGAAATTGTGCCGCGAAAGAATGGCATTCACGATCTGGGGCACGACCGTGTCGTCATAGCCGACAATTCCCGGAAACACGGGACCGTTCGCCCGCAGGCGGGCGAGCAGATTATCGCGCAACTCGTCCTTGACTCGACGTTTGCCCAGACGTTGTTCGGAGTAAACACTGCTTCGCAACTCGGCGAGAGTGCGAGGAAGACTCATGACGGGAACCCCCGGAGGAACCAATGCTGTGGGTGATTATACGCCCAAGCGTCTGACACCCTCTTGTGATGTTGGCGGCGTCCGGGGCTAGTTCACGTGCCCGTTCCCGCCGGCTCGCTTGCGCACCACCACGGCGCGCCGCAGGTTGGGAAGCAGGGTCTCGAAGTAGGTGGTCAGTGCCTGGATCCGCTGCGCCTCGGAGCGCATGGCCAACAGGGATTGCTTGAAATCCAGGTCCAGGGGCAGCGAGCCTGCCAAGTGGTAGGAAAGCAGCAGCTCCTCTTCGGGAAGATCCTGGCTGGCGCCGGCGAGCGAAAGGATTTCCGCGTGCAGTTTCACGGCTTGCTCCACCTGTTCGACGGCCGGTCTGTCCTGTTCATCGGGGACAAAGAGCACTTCACCCCGCAGAAAGGCGCGTTCCTGATTGACCTCCAGCAGTTCGAAACGCTTGCGGCCCTGGGCCACGATGTCCATGCGGCCGTCGTCATACGTCTTGGTCACGGCCAGGATCTCGGCGGTGCACCCGATCTGGGCTACCCCGTCCTTCTCGGCGCGCACCACGCCGAAGTCCGTCTTGTTCATCAGGCACTCGCCGATCATCTCTTTGTAACGCGGCTCGAAAATGTGCAGGGGAAGCGGCGAGCCCGGAAAGAGCACGACATCCAGGGGAAAGAGGGGTACTAGAGAACTCACGCAACCTCCGACTTGAGCGGGGCCTCGAACCTTGATTGTACGCCTCGGCTTGACTTCGTCTCGCGTCTCAGACTAAAAGCTCGACATGGAAAAGGGTGAAGTGGTGGTGGTGACGGGTGCGTCGATGGGGATCGGCGAGGCGTTGGCCAAAACCTTCGTGCAACACGGCGCCCGCGTCGTCCTGCTCTCCCGCGAGGCCAGCCGGGCCGAAGCGGCCCGCGCCCGCATCCCCCGGCCGGAACAGACTCTGGCACTCGCCTGCGATGTCCGTCAGCCGGAAGAGATCGAACGGGTCATCAGCCTCACACTGCACCACTTCGGACACATCGATGTCTGGATCAACAACGCCGGCCACGGCCTGATTGACGCGGTGGCGCACATGGACGAGGGCGCGTGCCGCGACCTGTTCGATACCAACCTGTTCGGAGCGATCGCCGGCATGCAGGCCATCATCCCGGTTATGCAGCGGCAGGGCGCCGGAACCATCATCAACATCTCCAGCGTGGCGGGACACATCCCGTTACCCTACAGCGCAGCCTATTGCGCGTCCAAGTTCGCCATGAACGCGCTCGGGAAAGCGGCCCGGGTTGAGCTTCGCCAACACAACATCAACGTGCTGACCGTGTGCCCTGGCTATGTGCGCACGGACTTCGCCGCCAACGCCACCCGAGGCCGGGAGCCGAAGCGAGTCCGTCCCGCCAGCATCCGTGGGATCACGGCCGACCGCGTCGCCCGTGCTACCCTGGAGGCCCACCGCAAGCGCAAACGCGAAGTCGTCGTGCCCTGGACGATGATCCCGGTCATCAAGCTGTATCAGCTGTTTCCCGGGGTGGTGGAGCGAGCCATGTCCCGAATGGCCAGGGCTGCCGGGTAGCGTCCCGCCGCTACCCCAGTTCCGCCAGCATGCCTTCCATCTCCGACTGGGCATGGGTATTGCCGGCGCGCCTGGCGGAAGCAATGCCGTCGACCAGCATCCGTTTTGCCTCAGCCACGCGCTCCGCGCGGGCTAGGCACTGGGCAGCCATGAAGTAGCCGGCCGTGTAGTCGGGATGCGCTGCCAGGAGCTTGCCGAACTCTTCGACCGCCCGATCCGTCTGTCCGCCGTTCGAGTACTCCAGGGCAAGGCCGTAGCGCGCGAAGGCATCATTGGGGTTTTGCTGGAGAATTTCCGTCAACCGGGCGATACGGTCCATAGGCAAGTCTCAGTCCCGACCATCGCTTCTAGGCGCCGGGTATGAGGACGGAAATCAGCTTACTACAGCACCGTCTTGCCAGACGATTCCTGCTCCCCCGGCCACGAACCCTGGTCACCTGTGGTTGCGCTGAGTACAATGGCGCAGCGCAGACTCTGCCACTGCTGGGAGGAGTGAAAACTGTGGCCTGCCCGTTTTTTATGCCGCTTCAGAGGATGGATGGCTCGTGGCCGCATCCGCCGCGTCTTCCCTTGGGTGCAGGTTGGCAGGGACACTGCACGGCGCCGGGGCACGAGGGTGTCGTTCCCAGCGCCACGCAACTCCAAGCCGGATGCAATCTCGGTTATGCCAGCGACTGCTCCTGGCTGCCCGCAGAACGTGTCTGGGACGCGGTTCGCTTCTCCGTGATCCGGGACTGCGGTCATCGCGTCGTCCTATGCTATGTCTGCGAGATCGGGCACCGCCCCGGAGAACATGGCCAACTCGAGTACAACGTCCTCGACGACCACTGGCTCCGAGTACACCCCGACTCCCGCATTCAAACCATGGCAGAGTGCGTTGTTCAGACCCATCTCCAGAAGAAGAGCCGGTCGACCCCTGCCCACGCCGCGGACCTTGCCCATGGATGACAAAGATCTCCTCCTGCCACGCCCGGTGCACGACTCGCAATCCGAAATGGCGGAGCTCGTCCTCCCCAATGACGCCAATCCCCTGGGTGCACTGCTCGGTGGCCGGCTCATGCACTGGATCGACTTGGCTGGCGCCATGGCCGCGCACCGCCACTCGCGCACCTACGTCGTCACCGCCTCGGTAGACCACATCGATTTTCTCGTTCCCGTTCGCGTGGGATCACTGGTGATCCTGCGTTCTTCCGTCAATCGCGTATTCCGCACCTCCATGGAAGTGGGTGTGAAGGTGTGGGTGGAGAACTATCTCGACGACAATTGCCACCACGTAGCCTCGGCCCACCTCACGTTTGTGGCGGTGGACGGTCAGGGGAATCGGGTGGCCGTGGCTCCCGTGATTCCCGAGAGCGAAGAGCAGCGGCGCCGATATGACGATGCGGGGCGGCGGCGCGAGTTGCGCCGGGTGGAGTTAGAACGGCGCCGGGGCCTGATCCGCTAGGCGGCGGCGATGTGACCGTCGTCACATCCCGTGGTTCGCACGCCCCGCATAATGGCTCCTTTCCGAGGAGCCGCGAGACTGCGCATATGGATAATGCTCTCCTGGTTCATCGCCTGCATTTTGCGTTCACCGTCACCTTCCACTACCTGTTTCCGCAACTGACCATGGGCCTGGCACCGCTGATCGTGATCCTCAAGACCCTCGGCCTGCGCCGCAACGACGAGACTTATAACCAGGCCGCCCGCTTCTGGGCCCGCATCTTCGGCATCAACTTCGTCCTTGGCGTGGTCACTGGCATTCCCATGGAATTCCAGTTCGGGACGAACTGGTCACACTTCTCCCGCTTCGCCGGCGGCGTGATCGGCCAGACCCTGGCCATGGAGGGAGTGTTCGCCTTCTTCCTGGAGTCGGCGTTCCTCGGCCTGTTCCTCTATGGCGAGAAGCGATTGAGCCCGCGCGCTCACTGGTGGTCGGCGGTGGCCGTCTTTCTTGGTTCCTGGCTCTCGGGCTTCTTCATCGTCGCCACCGACGCCTGGATGCAGCACCCCGTGGGCTACGTTCAGTCACCTGATGGATCGGTCGAGCTCAGCAGCTTCTGGCAGCTGGTGCTGAACCCCTGGGCCTGGTGGCAGTACGCCCACAACATGAGTGGCGCCGTGATCACCGGTGCATTGGTCATGGCCTCGGTGGGAGCCTTCTACTTGCTCTGGGGCAGATTCCCCGAACACGGACGCATCTTTGTCCGCCTGGGTGTGGTTGCCGCGCTGGTCGCCAGCATCGTGCAGCTTTTCCCCACCGGCGACGGACAGGGGCGGATGGTCGCCGATAACCAGCCCGTCACCCTGGCCGCCATGGAAGCCCTGTTCGAGAGCGGCCCGGGAGCTCCCCTGGTGATCATCGGCCAGCCCAACGTGCCGGAACGCCGCATCGATAACCCCATCTTCGTTCCCCGCATGCTTTCCTTCCTCACCTATCGTGCCTGGATGGCCAGCGTACGCGGGCTCGACGCTTTCCCCGTCGAGGACTGGCCCGACAGCGTGCCGCTCCTCTACTTCAGCTATCACATCATGGTCGGCCTGGGGACCATCTTCATCGCCCTCACGGTGGTCGCCGCGTTCTTGCTGTGGCGGGGCACGCTGTTCGGCGCCAAGTGGATGCTCTGGATCCTGCTCCTCAGCCTGCCCTTTCCCTACATTGCCAATACGGCAGGATGGATGACGGCCGAACTCGGGCGCCAGCCTTGGCTGGTCTATGGCCTGATGCGCACCGCCCAAGGCTACTCGAAGCTGGTCTCGGCCGGCAACGGCACCTTCACCCTGCTCGGCTTCATGGGCATGTACATGGTGCTGGGCATTCTCTTTCTGTTCCTGGTTCGCCGTGAAATCGAAGTCGGCCCCGCGGCGCCCGGGACCAGCCACTAAGCCAGGGCCTATGCAGAAACGAGCGAGGCGCGTCGCACACCGCTCAACCTGCAATTCGAGCCGCCCGTCACCAAGCCGATGGCTAGAGGTTCTCCATGGAAACAGTATGGTTCATCATCGTTGCCGTCATGATTGCCGCCTACGTCGTGCTCGACGGATTTGATCTGGGCGCGGGCATCATCTATCTCGTCGTCGGCAAGACCGTCAGCCAACGTCGCAAGGTCCTCCGCTCCATCGGACCCGTCTGGGACGGCAACGAAGTCTGGCTGCTGGCCGCCGGCGGCACTCTATACTTCGCCTACCCGCAACTCTATGCCTCGGCCTTCAGCGGCTTCTACCTGCCGCTGATGATGGTGCTCTGGCTGCTGATCCTTCGTGCCATCGGCATCGAGTTCCGCACTCACATGGAGAACCCGGTCTGGCAGGGATTCTTCGACGTGGTCTTCAGTCTCTCGAGCGCCCTGCTGGCCATCTTCTTCGGCGCAGCCCTGGGCAACGTGATCCGCGGCGTACCCTTAGCTCAGGATGGATACTTCTTCGAGCCGCTCTGGACCAACTGGCGGGTTGGCCCCAACCCCGGCATTCTGGACTGGTACACCGTGATGGCCGGCGTGGTCGCACTGGCCACGCTCAGCGCGCACGGCGCCCTCTACGTCCGCCTCAAAACCGATGGAGACCTCGCCGAGCGTGCCAGCCAGGTGGCCACCGCCGTGTGGCCTGGGCAGCTGGCCCTCACCCTCATCAGCCTGGTCGCCACCTGGTATGTGCGGCCGGAGATCCATGCCAACTACGTGTCCCATCCCATCGGCTTCCTCATCCCGGTAGTAGTCTTCGCCAGCCTGGCGTTCATGCTCATCTGGACGAGGAAGGGCGAAGAACTCAAGGCCTTCCTCGCCTCCTGCCTCTACATCAGCGGCATGCTGGTGGGCGCGGTCTTTGCCCTCTACCCGGTCGTCCTGCCTGCCAGCACCAGCCCCGCCTACAGCCTGACCATCTACAACAGCGCCGCCGGCCACCACGGCCTCGCGGTTGGCATGGTGTGGTGGATCCTCGGCATGATCCTGGCGGTGGGTTACTTCGTCTTCATCTATCGTATGTTCCGCGGGAAAGTCGAACTAGAGGGAGAGGGGTACTAAGAGCGGACAAGGCGATGCCCGCCGCTGAGGACGCACCTCGGCAAAATGCTCAAAGGGCTCTGGTGCAAGCCGCAACGTCTCACTCCTGGTAGACTGGCGCCTCCATGACCAGCCGGCTCACCAACAAAACCGCCCTCATCACAGGCGCGGGTACCGGAATCGGACGGGCCATCGCCCTGGCCTTCGCCCGCGAGGGCGCCCGCATCGCGCTGGCCGGTCGCCGCAAAGCCCGGCTCGAAGCCGTGTCCCGCGAGATCGGCGATGGCAGCCTCGTCATCGAGGCTGACGTTACCAAGACCTCTGAGATCAACCGCGCCCTCGAACACACCGCCCGCCACTTCGGCGGACTCAACGTGCTGGTCAATAATGCCGGCGTGCTGCACATCGGTACCGCCGAGCAGATTACGGAAGCGCAGTGGGACGAGACCTTCAACGTCAATGTCCGCGGTCTCTGGCTGTTTTCCCGCGCCGCTCTGCCTTATTTGCGCCAGGCGGGTGGGGGCTCGATTATCAATATTGCCTCAGTCCTTGGCATCAACGGGGCGCGCCAGCGAGCTTCCTATGCGCCGTCGAAGGGAGCGGTGGTTCTGCTCACCAAGTGCATGGCGATCGATCACGGCCACGAAGACATCCGCGTGAACGCCATCTGCCCCTCGTTTGTCGAGACCGATCTCACCGCCGCCGTCATCAGCCGGTCGCCCGATCCGCAGGCGGTCCGCCGCGAACGCACCGCGGCTCACCCCGTCGGCCGCCTGGGCCGTCCTGAAGACGTCGCCGGCCTCGCCGTCTACCTCGCCTGCGACGACTCGTCGTGGGTAACCGGAGCCGCATTGCCGGTTGACGGCGGTTACCTCGCGGTTTGATACCTTCCTTCTCGCGGCGCCTCCCAACCCAGGATGGGCTTCGCGTCCCTCGCGAGGCCTTGGCAAGCTCGGTGCTAAGAAGCTTTGGCTCTGCCCTCCTCGGCGCCGACCCGAGAAACTCCGCCCCCGAAGTTCCAATCACACCGCCCTGTGACGCACCTGTATAATTTCTGATGAGTCACGATCGGAAGGTGATCCTGTGAGCCACATGCATCCGCCTGGCGCGCCCGCCCCGGGCCCGCAGCCCCTGCCCGGCATCTCCAGCATCATCGCCGTGGGTTCCGGCAAAGGCGGGGTAGGGAAGACCACGCTCGCGGTCAATCTGGCGGTGGCGCTCACGAAGCTGGGCTACTCGGTGGGTTTGCTGGACGGCGACGTCTACGGGCCCAACGTCCCCCTCATGTTGGGTACGAACGTGCAGCCCAAGATGACTGGTGCCGACCGCATCGCGCCCATCGAGGCCTGCGGGTTGAAAGTCATTTCCGTCGGGTTCCTCAATCCCGGCGACAAGCCCATCATCTGGCGTGGCCCCATGCTGCATCAGATCATCCGCCAGTTCCTCAACTCGGTGGAGTGGGGGCGGCTGGACTGCCTAGTCGTCGACCTGCCTCCCGGAACCGGCGATGTCGCCCTCTCGCTGATCCAGACCGTGCCTTTGACCGGTGCCGTCGTCGTCTCTACGCCCTCGGACGTCTCGCTCCAGGACGCCCGTAAAGCCATCGAGATGTTCCGACAGATGAAGGTGGACCTGATCGGCGTGGTCGAGAACATGAGCTATTTCGTGTGCCCGCACTGCAACCACGAAATCGACATCTTCGCGCGGGGCGGCGCCGAGCACATGGCGCGGCAGTTTGGCGTGGCGTTTCTGGGTGCCATCGAGCTCGATCCCGAGCTGCGCAAGGCCGGCGACACCGGAACGCCCGCCGTGCTCGAAGGCGAGAACTCCCCCCATGCGAAATCCCTGTTCAGCTTTGCGCGCAAAGTGGTGGCGCGCGTGGACGAGATCAAGGCCGCTTCTTCGGAAAGCGTGATCCAGATCCAGTAGTTCCGCTCGATCAGCCCATTCCACACTTCGCATCCAGGCACACCCTCCGCGCAAAAAGTCTGGTGCGAGGGGGAACAGAGCCTCCCGGTGCTGCTCGAAGAAGCTTCGTTGGCAGCGCAGGCTTCAGCGCCTGGGCCAACCAGCCTTCTCGAGCCTCTTCAGGCCTGGGGAACTGAGTCCGGTTCACACCCGCCGGGGGCAACGATCGGTTCCACCTTATTTGGCGAACCGCTCGCGTCGCCACAGCGGCGGCGCCTGTTTGTCCTCAAGCACCAGTTCCGCCACCTTCTCACCCAGCGCCGGGCCGTGTTTGAACCCATGCCCGGAGCCTCCTCCCACCAGCCACACCGAGTCTGACCCGGGATGGCGATCGACGAGGAAGTGGCTGTCAGGTGTCTCTTCGTATTGGCAGACCCGCGTCTCCACCAGGGGAGCGTGCTTCATCCCCGGGAAGCGGAACCCCACGTAGTCGCGCGCCACCTGCAGGCCCTCCTGGCTCACTACCCGCTCGCCCGAAGTCGGATCGAACTCCGGCCCGCGCGTGTCATCGGCCACCTTAAATCCGCGCCCCTGGTTGCCGGGGATTCCGTACATGAACCGCTCGCCGTGGTCGCCCCACACCGGCACATTCCCCTCGTCATAGCGGGGATCTCCCTGCGGTGTGCCGAAAAAGAATATCTCCTGCCTGGTGGCGCGGATGCCTTCCCCGATCGTCGCCGGGAACAGTCTCCTCATCCACGGGCCGCAGGCAAAGACGTAGCGGTCGGCGCGGAGTTTCAGTCCGTCACTGAGTGTGAGCGTTGTCGAACCGCCCCAGTCCGACTCCGTCCCTAGGACTCCCGCCTGGCGGTAGCAGCCGCCCTCGGCCACGAACCCGTCCACAACTGCCTGGCAAGACAGGCGCGCGGTGAGATAGCCGCCCTGCGGTTCAAACAGCGCCCAGTCTACCCCGGAAAAATTGATCTGCGGCCAGCGCTTCCTCAATTGCGCTGGTGAAAGTCGCGCGTAAGGAATCTGTGCCGCCTCCAGCCTCGTGAGCGAGGCACGCTGCCACGCGTCGTCACCGCTGGAGGTCATCCACAGGACTCCAATCCGATGTAGAAACTGTCGCTTCCAGCGCCGCTCGTGTTCCCGCCATAACTTCAGCGCGCGCGCCGTCATCTCGGTGTAAAGCTGATCCGGGCCGTAGGCACCGCGAATCACTCGTGTCTCTCCTCCCGAAGAGGCGCGTGAGTTCCCCGGACCCCAGGCGTCCACCAGCGTCACCCGCGCTCCGCGGCGCAAAAGGTACAGCGCGGTCCATCCCCCAAAAGCTCCTGCCCCCACGACGGCGATTTGCGGTTTTCGTTGCATCGTACGTTCTGGGCGCGCCTTAGCCGGAGCCAGAATACCGTAAACCGCTCCGCCGAATTCTGGTTCGTGCTGAGGAAGCACTCTGGTCAACGGAGTGCCAATGCTTGACAGCAGTTCACTCAACTTTCTAGAATTTGTTTGGTGGCGGTTGGTGCATCCTAATCTAAGCCTATGCATCTAAATGTAGTTAGAGTTGTATCCGGGAGCACCGTACAAGGCTCTTCCGGCCACTAAGGTAAGGTGATACAAGAAAGCTATGGCACGGGTTGAGGCCATCGGGAATCGCGAACGGGAAATCCTCACCGCGATCGTCGAGACGTTTATTGCCACCGGGGAACCGGTGGGGTCGCGCTCGCTGTCGCGTGCCAACCGGGAAGGGCTGAGCCCGGCGACCATTCGCAACGTGATGGCGGATCTGTCCGAAGCGGGGCTTCTGGAGCAGCCACACACTTCCGCCGGGCGTATTCCAACCACCAAGGCTTACCGCTACTACGTCGAGCAGTTAACCGGACAGGCGCGCTTGTCGCCGGAGGATCAGACGATCATCACCGATTCGCTCGCGGGTGTTAGCGACGTGCAGGAATTCATGGAGCGCACCTCCCACGTGCTCTCACTGATTTCCCACAACGTGGGGGTAGCCGTGGCAGGCGGGCCGAAGCATGCACTGGAACATGTTTATTTCTCGCGTCTGGGCGACCAGAAAGTGTTGGCGGTGCTGGTCACGCACTCCGGGTTGGTGCACGACCGCATTCTGCGTCTCGATCTTTCCCAGATCGACCTCGACGCTGCCGCCCGGTACATCAACGAGAACTTCCGCGGCTGGACCATGGAAGCCGTGCGCGCCGAAATCGAGCGCCGCCTCGAGCAGGAGCGCAGCGAATACGACCGGCTCATGCAGTCGGTGGAGAAGCTCTACCAGCAGGGGGCGCTGGCCGCCGAACCCAGCGCCGAGACCGTATTCGTCGAGGGCACCTCCAATCTGGTAGCGACGGAGCGGGATCGGGAGCGCCTACGGGAAATGCTGAAGACTCTGGAGGAAAAGGAAAAGGTCATCGAGCTGCTGAGCGCCTACCTCGACGCCAGGCAGGAGGCGGTGCGCGTGGTCATCGGCCTGGACGAAGCCCTGCCCTCGATGAGCAACTTCGTTCTCATCGGAGCTCCTGCCCGTGTGGGTGGGGAGGTGATGGGCTCACTGGCGGTCCTGGGACCGACTCGCATCGACTACCAGCACGCGATCACTGCCGTGTCGTATATTGCTCGCCTCTTTGATCAGCTCCTCAACGAATCAGAATAAGGATCGGAATCTAGCGGTATGGTAAAGACAAACGGTAAGTCACAAGTCGACCCGGAAGAACTTGATCTGGAACACGAACTGCCTCCGGCGGATGAGCAGACCGGCGCCGGTCAGACGGCCGCACCTCAAACCGAGGGGGTTGTCTCTGCCGAGCCAACCGAAGTGCAAAAGCTGCGGGCGGAGCGCGATGCCCTGCTCGACCGGCTGGCCCGCCTGCAGGCGGAGTTCGAGAACGCCCGCAAGCGCGCGGCCCGGGAGCAGCAGGACTTCAAGGATTTTGCCACCACGGACGCAATCAAGGCATTGCTGCCGGTTCTGGACAGCTTCGAGCGCGCCCTGCGCTTTTCCGATCAGGGCGGCGAGTTCCGCAGCGGAGTCGAACTCATTCACAAGCAGCTCGAGGACGCGCTGGCCAAGCTGGGCGTGCAAGCGGTGCCCGCCCTGGGCAAGCAATTTGATCCACGTCTGCATGAGGCCATCGAGATGGTCGACCGCTCCGACCTTCCCGACCACCAGGTCATCGAGGAATTGCAGCGTGGTTACAGGCTGAAAGACCGGCTGCTGCGCCCGGCCATGGTGAAGGTGGCGAGAAATCCCGGGCGCTGAGCCTTGGGGAGAAGCAGCGAAGGGTAAGGACGGCGCCCCGCGAAACGCGCTAAAGACTTAAGGAAGAAGCGATTCTGACCGGAAACGGAAAACGCGACTACTACGAGGTGCTGGGAGTTTCCCGCACCGCGGCCGAACAGGAAATCAAGAGCGCCTATCGCAAGCTGGCGCTGCAGTACCATCCCGACCGCAACCCCAATAATCCCGACGCCGAGGAGAGATTCAAAGAAGCCAGCGAAGCCTACGCTGTGCTGAGCGACTCAGAAAAGCGCTCCATGTACGATCGCTTCGGTCATGCCGGAGTGGGAGCCAGCGGAGCCGGGGTCGGCTTCGATCCCAGTTCCTTCCAGGACCTGACCGACATTTTCGGTGAGTTCTTCGGCATCGGCGACATGTTTGGCACCGGCGGGGGCCGCCGGCGCAGTCGCGCCCAGCGTGGCGCCGACCTGCGGGAAGACGTGACTCTCGAATTCGAGGAGGCGGTGTTCGGCACGGAAACCGAAGTCACGGTACGCCGCCACGAGGTTTGCGAGGACTGCTCCGGCTCCGGGGCCGCACCGGGTAAAACCCCGGTCACCTGCCGCACCTGCCACGGGCGCGGCCAGGTTCGCTACCAGCAGGGATTCTTCTCTATCGCCCGCGCCTGTTCGACCTGCCAGGGATTGGGATCGGTCATTACCGACCCCTGCCCGAAGTGCCGCGGCGAAGCACGTGTTCTGCGCCAGCGCAAGGTGGAAACCAAGGTGCCCCCGGGGGTGGAGGATGGCACTCGCATTCGTTTCGCCGGCTACGGCGAGGCCGGCGCCTCCGGTGGCGCGGCCGGCGATCTCTACGTCGTCCTCCATGTCAAAGAGCACCCCTTCTACGAACGGGAAGGAAACGACTTACACTGCGTAATTCCGGTTTCCATGACACAGGCCGCCCTGGGCGCGGAAATTCGCGTTCCCACCCTGGAAGGGGAGCATACGCTCAAGGTCCCGGAGGGCACGCAGTCGGGCACGACTTTCCGCATCCGCAACAAGGGTGTGCCGGTGCTCAACGGCCGCGGCAAAGGCGACCTGTACGTTGAGGTCCGCATCCAGACTCCGGCCAAGCTCAGCAAACGTCAGCGGGAGTTGCTCGAGGAGCTCGACTCGCTCACCAGCGTCGAAAACAAGCCCCAACATCGCAGCCTGCTGGGCAAGATGAAAGACATCTTCGGATAGAGTCGTGGGCCGGGAGGGAATCTCGCTGGAGCGGCGGGCGTCCGCGCCCGTCCAAGATATCCTCAACCAATGACCCGCCGCCGCTGGATCGCCGATGAAGTCTCCGGCAACTTCGCCGCTCTGACCGGCGCTCACGCCGATCACCTCAGCCGTGTGCTGCGGGCTCGCGTGGGCCAGGAATTCGACATCTCGGCGGGAGGCGCAGTCCGTCGCGGGCGCATCACTGAGATTGCAAAAGACCGCGTTGTCTTCCAACTGGGGCAAGAGCTCGTCCTCCCTGCCCTGCCCGAGCTCCGGCTGCTCCTGGCGATCTTCAAGTTCGACCGCATGGAGTGGGCCATCGAAAAATGCACGGAGCTGGGGGTGACCGGGATCATGCCGGTCATTGCCCGCCGCACCGACACACACCTTGCCGCAGCCGCCGGAACACGGCTGGAGCGCTGGCGACGCCTCGCCCGCCAGGCCGCGGAACAGTCACGTCGGCGAGCGCCTCCGGAAATCACGCCGCCCCGCAAGCTGAAGGAGGCAGTCAACCTGCCCGAGCCAACCCGCATCGTGCTCGTTGAGTCCGGGCTGAGCCTGAAAGACGTGATTGACCCGCGCCGGCGGGAAGGGCTGCTTCTGGCGGTGGGCCCGGAAGGAGGATGGACCGAGGACGAAATGGGGCAGTTGTCCGGGGCCGGATGGATACCGGGTTCGCTTGGCCCCACGATTCTGCGCGCCGAAACCGCCGCCATCGCCGCCACCGCCATCGCGCTTGCCCAATTCTCCTGATTTCCTTCTCGATTCGCACAGTACGTCCACATCCCGCTCTGCTATGCTGCGCACCATGGCAGTTTGGAAGTCCGGATCCCGCGAACTCGCACTCGACGAGCGGCAGCGCAGCGCCATCGAACACGTCCACGGCCCCCTGCTGGTGGTGGCCGGAGCGGGTACGGGCAAGACGACGGTGCTGACGCGGCGGATTGCCCGCCTGATTCGCGAGGGCCATGCTCGCCCGGGCGAAGTCCTCGCCCTCACCTACACCGACAATGCCGCCCGGGAGATGCGGGATCGCGTACAGGCCGAGCTGCGTGGCACCGACGTCAGCGAGCTGCGTGCCTGTACCTTCCACGCATACGGCAACCAGCTGCTGCAGCAATGGGGGAGAGGTTTCGGTGTCCTGGATGACAAGGATCTCTGGATCTACCTGCGCCAGCGGATTCGCGATCTGCACCTCAACTATTTTGTGCGCGCCGCGAATGTCGCGCAGTTTCTCGATGATCTGCTCGATTTTATCCGCCGCTGCCACGACGAACTCATCGGTCCCGAAGCCTACGCCGAGTATGTGCACAGGCTGGAACGGCGTGAGCTTCCTCTTCCGCGCGTCACCGCTTCCCGCCACGCTGACGCGATGAGCGAAGACGAGATCCTGGGGCGTTGCCGCGAGATATCCTCCGTCTTCACCGCGGTGGAAGGCATGCTGCGCGCGGACAATCTGGGCAGCTTCGGCCACATGATTGCGCGCGCCCACGATCTCCTGTTCGAGGACCCGGTGCGCTTGGCCGGCGAGCAGCAGCGGGCGCGTTTTCTCCTGGTCGACGAATTCCAGGACGCCAACTTCGCTCAGGTAAGAATTCTCTCGGTTCTCGCCGGAGGGGAGCGGAATGTGTTCGCCGTCGGCGATCCCGACCAGGCCATCTACCGTTTCCGCGGCGCGTCGAGTGCGGCCTTCACCCTCTTTCAGCGCCATTTCCCGGCTGCGCCCGCGGTTGTGCTGGACAAGAATCAGCGCTCCACCACGCCCATCCTCGAGTGCGCCTTCAGGCTGATCGATCAGAACCCGCCGGTTTTCACCCGAGCCGGCCAGGCGGATCCGGTTGGCCTCGACGGCCGGCGCAGACCGCTTCAGTCAGCGCGCGAGCAACGCGCCGCCGAACGGGGGACGCCTCTCGCCAGCACCCCGGTTGAGGTGGTTCCTCTCGTGCGAAGGGACGACGAGGCCGAAGCCGCCGACGTGGTCGCCGTCATGGAGGAGAAGCGTAGCCGGCTACGCCTCCGCTGGAGCGACTTTGCCGTACTCTATCGCTTGCACATCCACAGAGACCAGGTTGCCGCCGCACTGAGCGCAAGAGGCATTCCCTTCGCCATCGAGAACCTGGACGTCATGGACACGCCCGAGGTCCGCGACCTGCTCGCTTGCCTGGGCGCAGTCCATTCCACCGCCGATGCCGCCAGCCTGCTCCGCGTCGCCGCTCTTCCCCAGTTCGGCGTGGATGCGGAGGAGTTTCGCGCCGCGCTCGGCAGCGCGCAGGGCGTCGATTCGGGTCATACCCGCCTCGCCGAATGGCTGGAGACAATCAAGGGTGGACCCCAGGTTCTGGCCAGGCTTCGCCAGACGCGCGATGCCATCGCCCAGTCGGGCGCGAAGAGCTATGCCGGCCTGCAGATCATCATGCGGGACTTCGGTTTCGATCCCGCCTCGGCTCCGATCGAAGCGCTCGGGGAGTTCGTAAAGAAATGGGAGGAGAAAGCCCTGACCCAGACCGGCCAAGTGGGCGAACTCCTGGACTACCTCGATCATTTCCGAGAAGCTCGCGGGACGATTCCCTTGGCGTCCCGCAACGGAGAGGATGCGGTCCGCCTGATGACGGCCCACACCGCGAAGGGCCTGGAGTTTCCTCACGTTTTCATCATCCGCGCCAACGCCGGCTCCTTCCCGGGACAGTACCGCGAGCCCTTGGTCGCGTTTCCCCAGGAGCTTCGCGATCCAGACTCAGTCAGTGAACAAGACAGCAAGTGTCTTCACGACCAGGAAGAGCGTCGCCTGTTCTACGTAGCCATGACCCGCGCGCGCGATTCGCTCACCATCTACGCCAAGCAGGGAACCGGCAAAACCGACAAGACTCCCGCCGGCCTGGTGCGCGAGCTGTTGAAGGACCCCTCCTTGCGGCGCTGGCTGAAGCAGCGCCAGGCCCGAGAGTTCCAGACCGAACTCTTCGCGCAAGAGACGCCACCCCCGCCGGCCGCCTCTCGCACCGCCGAGTGGCTGTCCCGACCTCCTCGGTTCCCGCTTACACGTCTCAGCGCCACCGCAGTCGAGCGCTACCAGACCTGCCCACTCCAGTTCAAGTTGGAGCGGGAGTGGAAGATTCCAAGCGAGGTTCCCGCCGCAATCGAGTACGGAGCGGCTATGCATCGCGTACTGCGTACCTACTTCGACTCCCTGCGCCTCGATCGCTCCCTCTCCGAAGACCAGCTGATCGAGCTCTTCCGCGCCGACTTGCGCCGGGCGGCCCTGGACGATTACTACCAACACGAGCTGTACGAAAACCAGGGTATCCAGCAGTTGCGCGATTTTCTTGCGGCAGCCCGGCGCTCGCCTGCGCCCCGGGTGCTGCACACGGAAGAGGTCTTCGAGGTGCGCATCGGGACGGCGACCGTCGCCGGCCGCATCGACCGTATCGACGATCTGGGGGACGGACGGGTGGCGATCGTCGATTACAAGACCGGCAAGCCGCGATCCCAGGAAGATGCTGACCGGAGTCTGCAGCTTTCCATCTACGCGCTGGCGGCCAAGGAGAAGTGGGGATATGAGGCCGATTCCCTAGTCTTTTACAATCTGGACGAGAACAGCTCCATTTCTACCTCACGGAGCCGTATGCACCTCGAGGAAGCCAGGGCCAGAGTGCAGGAAGTCGCAGCCCAAATCCAGGATGGTCAGTTCGAGGCGAAGACCGGATATCACTGCCGCTTCTGTTCCTACCGCAACCTGTGTTCTGCCACCGAAAAGCGGTTCCTCACGGCTACCTCTGCCAACGCGGGCCGCGGATGATCCCCCAGCCGCGCCCGTTGTCGCGTCGGCATCTTGCCGGGCCGCGTCTCGCCTGCGGCTACGATCTCGTGAACTAGCCTGCGCGCCAGCCATGACCTGCCGAACCGGGCCGCCGTATTTCACAGCGCGCTGCCCGCTTGACATTGCCGCAAAAACTTAGGGGACGCTGCTCGCGTCCCCTGATGTGACCTATGATTGACCTTCTAGTGTTTCTTTTTCTTCTTCGCTGCCTTCTTCTTGGTTGCCATTGATCTATTCTCCCTTTCCATTTTTCATGGACATTTCATGCAACGGTCCTCTGTTGCAACTGATTGAATGTATAGAGTCAATGAAAAATGATGTCAAGAGAAAAATGACATTGCGACGTCATCCAACCCATGTACGAAAGTCACCGCAAGTCACCCGCGCACGAACATTGTTCGCGCATGGTTCCACAAAACGCTTCCGTGCACGGCGCACGACCGCGAGAATGCTGATGTCCGCGCACCCGGTGCGGCCGCCATCGTCGTCGATGCTTGACTGGGATTCTCGGCCTTCCGCTGTAGCCATCGTTTCCCTGCCCGGACATCTATAATCACAGAGTGAAGAACGCAAAGGAGCGGATTTATGGCGGGTTTGGACGACGTTGTGATCATCTCCGGCTGCCGAACGCCCGTGGGAAAATTTCAGGGTAGTCTCTCCGACTTGAGCGCGCCGCAGCTGGGCGCGATCGTGGTTCGGGAAGCGGTGAAGCGCGCTGCCGTCGATGCGCGCCAGGTGGACGAATGCATCCTGGGCAATGTGGTCTCCGCCGGACTTGGCCAGAATCCCGCCCGCCAGGCCGCGATCTTCGGCGGTCTGCCGCCTGCCGTAGGTGCCATGACAATCAACAAGGTCTGTGGCTCCGGACTGAAGGCGGTGGCTCTCGCGGCGCAGGCGATCGCAACCGGAAACAGTTCCCTGGTGGTTGCCGGCGGCATGGAGTCGATGAGCAACGCACCGTACCTCCTCCCCCAGGCGCGCAAGGGATATCGTCTGGGCAACGCGCAGATTATTGACTCCATGGTCCACGACGGCCTGTGGGACGTCTATAACGACTATCACATGGGAGTCACCGGCGAGAACGTCGCCGCGAAGTATGGCATCACGCGCGAGGAACAGGACGAGTTCGCCCTCCATTCTCATCGCAAGGCGATGGCCGCCATCAAGGAATGCCGCTTCCAGTCCCAGATCGTAGCGGTTGAATTGCCCGTGAAAAAGAAGGGCACCGGGCCGCTGATCTTCGACAAGGACGAGTCTCCGCGGGAAGACACGACCCTCGAAGTGCTGCGCTCCCTCAAGCCGGCCTTCAAGAAAGATGGAACGGTGACCGCCGGCAATGCTCCCGGGGTCAACGACGGCGCGGCTGCCGTACTCGTGACCAGCGCCCGACGGGCCAGGGAGCTCGGCAAGCAACCCATGGTCCGCATCGCGGCGCAGGCCACCAGCGGCATCGATCCGCAGTGGGTGATGATGGCCCCGGTGAGCGCGGTTCGCACGATCTGGGAGAAGACCGGCTGGACGAAGGACGAAGTCGATCTCTACGAACTCAACGAGGCTTTCTCGGTACAGGCTCTGGCGGTCATCCGTGAGCTCGGCCTGGACAGCAACCGGGTCAATGTCAACGGGGGAGCCGTCGCCATCGGTCATCCCATAGGAGCCAGTGGAGCCCGCGTGCTGGTGACGCTGATCTACGAGATGATCCGCCGCGACGTTCGCCGCGGGGTTGCAGCCCTCTGCCTGGGCGGGGGAAATGCAGTCGCCATGGCAGTCGAACGCTAGAAAGCTACGAAGCCACGGGTACATCCGGCGTCGTCGTCGGGACGGGCATCGATACCGTGAACACTGCTCCCCCGCCCGGTGCTTGCGCCGCCTCGACGTTGCCCCCGTATTCCTTCAGAACCGCCTTGCAGATGCTCAAGCCCAGCCCGGTGCCCCGACCCGGGCGCTTGGTGGTGTAGAAGGGATCGAAGATGTTGGGCAGGATTTCGGGCGGAATGCCCGGCCCGTCATCCTGAAAACTGACCCGGACCGTGTCGCCCTTCCGTCCCAGCCGGATCCGCAGGCTGCCCGCCTCACGCGCCTCGCGAATGGCTTGTTCGGCGTTCAGAATGAGATTGAGAAACACCTGCATCAGCTGGTGCGGATCGGCGACCACCAGCGGCAGGCTGGGCTCGGGTAGAAAATCTACCTGAATGCGGTTCTTGCGCAGCGAATAGGCGTGCAGGTGCAGCGTTCGCTCCACCAGTTCGCCCAGGCTGACCTGGCTCCTGCCCGGCGCCGGCGGCCTCGCAAAATACATCAGGTTCTGCACGATTTCCGTGGCTCGCCTCGCCTGTTGCTGAAGCATCACCAGCTGCTTCTTGGTGTTTTCCCCGCTCTCGCCCTCCTCGAGCAATTCACTGACCCCCAGGATGGTGGTGAGCGGGTTGTTCAGTTCGTGCGCGAAGCCGCCGATCATCTGACCCATCGCCGCCAGGCGCTCGCTTTGGATGATCTGCTGTTCGAGCTTCTTTTCCATCGTGATGTCGCGCACCGACATGATGACCCCGCTCAGTTTGTTGTCGGGGCCGAACAGCTGACTGGCCGAGGCCCGCATCGTGCGCCAGCTGCCATCCCGGTGCCGCGCCCCATATTCGGAGGAGGCGAACAAGTGCTGGCCCGCAGCTACCTCGCGGTACAGCGCCAGCAGCTCCGGTGAATGGTCCTCGAATTCCTCCATCTTTCGGCCCTCCAAGTCCTGCGGGTGGTACCCCAGCAGGTCCCGGATACGCGAGCTCACGAAACTGTAGCGGCCCTCCAGGTCGACCACCAGGATCAGGTCGGGGAAGCTTTCCAGCAGGCGCTTGCGGAACTGCTCCTGCTGCTTGAGCTGCGCTTCCATTTTCCGTTGCTCCGTGACATCGGTGAGTGTGCCCTGGTAGCGGATGATCTTGCCGGCTTCGTCCCAAACCGCGCGCGAAGTATCCAGGCACACCGCGCTGGTGCCGTCCTTGCGCCGCAGCGTGATCTCTCGGGTCCGGACGCCGCCCCGGTCGCCACTACCCCGGCCCAACACCGGCGTAGGACTCGCCTCGAAATGCAGCTCCGCGGGCTCGACCGCCAGGAGTTCTTGCTTGCTGGCATAGCCCAGCATCGTGACCAGAGCCGGATTCACATCCAGCAACCGGCCCTCCGGCGTTGAGAAGTAAACGCCCTCCTGCAAGGTTTCAAACAACTCGGTGAAACGCCTCTCCTTTTCCTGCTCTTCGGTGATGTCGCGGGCCAGCACGCTCGCGCCCACCACCTCATCGCCCTTGACGATGGCGTTCACTACGCAGTCAAGATACAAGGCGCGCGCCCCCCCCTTGACCTTGACCGGTACCAGGCCCGACCAGCGCCGCCTCTCGAGGAAACGTCCCAGTCCCGCCTCCACCTCGGCCCGGGTGGGCGCTTCGCAGAACTCATCCAGCTTGTGGCCCACGATCTCGGTATACGGACGGTTGAGAATCCCGGTCACCCGGCGGTTCACGGTGCGCGCGGTGCCGTCCAGAGAGACGGCCAGCGCCACGTCGTCGAACGAGTCAATCAGTTCTTTGAAGTTGCGCTGCGAGCGGGCAATCAACTGGCTCAGCTGGTCGAGCTGCTCTTCCGAGGGGCCGACTCCCACCCGGTCCTCGAGACCCTTGAGCAGGACTTTGAGCTCGGAGACCTCACGCCGCCGGCCGTACGCGTAGGCCGCGAACAGGATGGCCAGGGCAAGCAATCCCGGCGCCACAGCCCCCAGGTGATAGGGAATCGTCTCCAACCGTTCCCAGATCAAAGCGGTCGCGGTTACCGCCAGCAACACCATGAACAGCAGTACATAGCGCCACAGCCGGGTTTCTTCCTGCTCCAGGTGTCCGGGTTGCTTGCTCTGGGGAGGGTTTCGATCCGAGGTCATTTGAGGGATTGCGCCCGCCCCCACGCGTGAGAACGGCGGAGGGAGCGTTGTGCTGTCATCCTAGTCGAGCATTGCCGATGTGAACAGGTTTTCTTGTTGGAACTTTTGGTTCGCAACCCTGGGGGCACGAGAAAAACCACGGCCCGGCGGGGATGGCGCCCCGCCTTATCTGCGCCCACTGCGAACTGAGCGCCGGTCGCGAAGGCAGCGTGCCAGGACCCAGCAGGAGATCGGGCCGGAGCAACCTGCTCTTCTCCGTGCGCCACCCGTCGATACGTCGATCATTTCAGCAGGCTCTGCAGATCCTCCACGTGCAGGGCGTACAGCAAAGCATCCTCCCGCTCCACCACCCCATGCCTGACCAAGTCGGCCAGTGATTCCTCCAGGGTGAGCGATCCCTTATTCCTCGTCATCGTGATCTCCTGGTGCAGATGCTGAAGCGCGTTGCGCCGGATGTGCTGGCGTGCCCCATAGCCGACCATCAGCAGCTCCGCCGCCGGAACCCGGCCGCCCCGCCGCGCCGGCAGGAGCACTTGGGTCAACACTGCCGCCAGGGCCATGGCCAGTTCCTGGCGGATGGTGGGCTGGCGTTCCGGTGGAAACGAGTCGCAGATGCGAGACACCGTGGAACCCACGTCCGTGGTGTGCAGCGAGGAGAACACCAGGTGGCCGGTTTCGGCGGCGTTGACTGCGATCCTCATCGTCTCTGGGTCGCGCATCTCCCCCACCACGATGATGTCCGGCGCCTGCCGCAGAGCCCCCTGCAGAGCGGTGGGAAAGTCGGGCGCGTCCACCCCGATCTCCACCTGCTCCACCACGCTGCGCAGGTGGGTATGTTCGAACTCTACGGGGTCTTCGATGGTCACGATGTGCCGTGCCTCGCGGCGGTTGATTTCGTTGACCAAGGCGGCTACGGTCGTGGTCTTTCCCGACCCTGCCGGGCCGCCGATCAGAACCAGCCCCCGCGGAAGCCGGGTGAGGGCTTCAACCGGGGCCGGAAGGTGCAACTCCGCCAGCAAGGGCGCCTCCATCGGTAGCGCCCGCACGGCTGCCGCCGGCAGACCACGCTCCCGGTGCAGGTTGATCCGAAACCGCCCCACCCCGGCGAGCCGGTAGGATGAGTCCGAAATCTGGCTTTCCCGGTACATAACTCGTGCCCGGGGGATCAAGGCCGGAAGCACAGCGGTCTCGATCTCCCCGCCGGTTAGGGGCCCACCCGCAATCGTCCTCACCATCCCGTCAAAGCGAATGCTCGGCGGTGCTCCCGGAATCAGCAGCAGGTCGCTGCCCCGACGGGACACCAGTTGGTAGAGCCACGCGTCCAACCGGGCCGTGCTGCCCTCCCCGCTGTTCTTGCCCCCGCTCCCCTCGGAACCCGGTTGTTCCTCCAACCGCCCCTCCATCTCCCCCGTTCCCACCGTGAGTATCCCGCTATTATGCTGATATTGCAGGTTCAGACGCCCACACTAAGGAGCCCCGAAGACAATGTCAAATCGATTCGCCCGCGGGTTGGACCGGGGATGCCCGCCCTTGTTTCAAGGTGCGCGAAAGAATCACTTGACCGCCAGCCCGTCCCGCTTCTAAAGTACCTCGAGACCCAATAGCGTAGTGCTTTGGACCACCCCGACGCGCCTCAACGTCCCGAAAATAGAGCAACTTTCAGATTGGGCCGAGCATCTATGAGATTGAACCGTTCAATCCGCGCAAACCCATATTATTTCAGTGACTTAGGTCCTCGGTACGGCGCGCGGTGAGCCCCTGTGGTGGAGGCGGTGGCTGCGGCCAAATTCATGGAGTCAAGGAGAGACCCCGAGCATGCGTTCGGATCGAGTGTTTGACGCTTTACATACTTTGCGGAATCGTTATATGCTGTGTCAGCTTGCCTCCAAGGCCACGCGCAAGTTTCACCGGCCTAACACCCGCATTCAGGAAACGATGAATCAGGTTTTGGATCGGATTGCTGGTTCGGAACGGCAGGCGGTTCTGACTGAGCCGGAGAATTTCGCTGAGGCGCAACGGCGGGCGGCGTAAGCCCCGTCCCGCCCCCAACCCCCCGCGAACCGTAAGTCTTCCAGCAGCACCCCCCTTTGTAGCTTCCTCTGTAGGTGATCAATGACCATCGCGGAACTGAAAGAAAAGAACATTACCGAGCTGACCAAGATCGCCCGGTCTCTGGATCTGCCCGGAGCCAGCGGTCTGCGCAAGCAGGATCTTATCTTCAAGATCCTCCAGGCGCAGAGTGAAAAGGAAGGCCACATCTTTGCCGAGGGCGTCCTCGAAATTCTGCCGGACGGCTACGGCTTCCTGCGCTCGCCTGACTACAACTACCTTCCCGGACCGGACGACATCTACGTCTCGCCCTCGCAGATTCGCAAGTTTGACCTGAAGACCGGCGACACCATCAGCGGCCAGGTCCGTCCTCCGCATGAGGGTGAGAAGTACTTCGCGCTCGTCAAAATTGAGGCCGTCAACTTCGAGTCGCCCGACGAGGCGCGCAACAAGATCCTGTTCGATAACCTGACGCCTCTCTATCCCCAGGAGCGCGTCAAGCTGGAGACGGCGCGCGACAACATCAGCGCCCGCGTCATGGACCTGCTGACACCGCTCGGCAAGGGCCAACGCGGCCTGATCGTATCGCCGCCGCGCGCCGGCAAGACCATGCTTCTGCAGAACGTTGCCAACTCCATCACCACCAATCATCCGGAAGTTGTGCTCATGGTCCTGCTGATCGACGAGCGCCCTGAAGAAGTCACGGACATGCAGCGCTCGGTGAAGGGCGAGGTCATCTCCTCCACCTTCGATGAGCCCGCCGCCCGCCACGTGCAGGTGGCCGAAATGGTCATCGAAAAGGCAAAGCGCCTGGTGGAGCACAAGCGTGACGTCGTGATCCTGCTCGACTCCATCACGCGACTGGCTCGCGCCTACAACACCATCGTGCCGCCTTCGGGCAAGGTGCTCTCCGGTGGCGTCGACTCCAACGCCCTGCAGCGCCCCAAGCGCTTCTTCGGCTCGGCGCGCAACATCGAGGAAGGCGGCTCGTTGACCATCATCGCTACCGCCCTCATCGATACCGGCTCGCGCATGGATGATGTGATCTTTGAAGAGTTCAAAGGCACGGGCAACTCGGAAATCATCCTGGAGCGCAAGCTGGTCGACAAGCGCGTTTTCCCGGCCATCGATATCCAGCGTTCCGGTACCCGCAAGGAAGAGCTGCTCATCCCCAAGGAAGATCTGGCCCGAATCTGGGTGCTCCGCAAAGTGCTGAATCCGCTCTCCCCGGTGGAAGCCATGGAATTGCTGATCGACAAGTTGAGCAAAACCAAGTCCAACGGCGAATTCCTGTCGAACATGAGCTCGCTCTAAATGCCGTCCGCGATGTTCTGGGTCATCTGCCTCTCAACAAGGCGCCTGGCCTTCGGGCAGGTCGCGGCCGTGTGCCTTTGCCGCGGGCAGGCCATCCCGTCGTTCCGCCGAGCTCGCCGCTTCGAGCGCTGGCGCCTAAGAGCCGCCTGAGCGCGGGAAGTAGGGAGAGCCTGCCCGTGCCCGGCTGCCGCTCGGCTGAGCGCAGACCACGATGCGCTTTTCACCCTCTGCGCCGCTCCGCCCTATAATCGAAACGCCAGTAAATTTGCCCTTACGAGGTCCACGTGCTTTCCCGGGTGCTTGCTCTCGCTTTTTTCCTCGCTCTCTCGGTCGCGAGGCCGCTCGCCTTCCCCCAGAACCCAAATCCCCCGTTCCCCACCCCATTGCCCCCCGGCACACCGGCGCCTCCCCCGGCCGACGAGGGTCAGGGGAAAATGGAACGGGAGATGGCCAAGAAAGTCAACCACGACCGTCAAGTCGCGCTCAAGCGAGACACCGACAAACTCCTCAAACTCGCGACCGAACTCAAACAGGATGTGGACAAGAGCAGCGAGAACACCCTTTCCCTTGACGTCGTCAAGAAGGCGGAGGAGATCGAAAAACTGGCCCACAGCGTCAAGGAGAAGATGAAAGGCAACTAAGGGTCCCTCGCAACTCAGTCGCGCCCCGCCGCCCGTCCCGTCTCCCACTCCCAGGGTCGACTCATCCGCCAGATAACCGTCGGCCGCATGCGGGAGTGACTTGGGTTAGACTAGTTGCAACCGATTTGCGCCTTGGAGGGAAATATGCCTCTGCCCCAGACCGAAGCCCCCGGACGCTTGCAGGCCGAACTCATGTCGCGGGGCCTGCGCATGACTCGCCAGCGCCGCACCATCCTGCGTGTGGTCGAGACCGCCCGCCAGCACCTCGACGCCAGCCAGATCCTGCGCAAGGCGCGGCGCATCGATTCCCGGATTGATCGCGTCACGGTGTATCGCACCTTGAGCTTGCTGAAGCGCCACGGCCTGGTGGACGAACTGGATCTGATGCACCTCGAAGGCGAAAAACATTTTTACGAACGCCGGCCGCAACGCGACCACATCCACATGGCCTGCCTGCGCTGCGGCAAGATTACGGAATTCGAGAGCGACCTGTTCGATCGCCTGAAGGGCCAGATCCAGCGGGACTGCCGCTTCCACATCGTCGTTTCCCGGCTCGAGATCGGCGGCTATTGCTCCGGATGCCGCACGTCCTTAGCCTGAGCCCGCGCAGCGTTTCAAATAGTTGCAAACCAACGGCAACAAAAAATTGCCCGCGATCTTGACCAGCCGCTGTCCTCTGGGTTAGCGTACGCTCCAGCGAATTGCAATCAAGTTGCATCTGAGTGTTGCATACCCCGCGCGGTTCCCGTCCTGTTGCTTGTGCTGGCCGCCACCGCGCTGCCCGCCCAGGAAAGTCCTTACTTCGTCACCTACGACCACCATCTGGAGGAGCCCGGCAACCTCGAGATCTCCACCTTCAGCACCACCGGGATTCCCCGCTCCGGTCAGAACCTGTTCTTCGCTCCCTACGGCGAGTTTGAGTATGGTCTCACCCCCCGCTGGACCACCGAGTTATACCTGGAAGGACAGGCTGCCAGTGGTGAAGGAGGCCTTTTCACCGGTGTGCGCTTGGAAAACCGCTTCCGTCCCCTGAAGCGTGAGTATCCCGTTAATCCCGTGCTCTATCTGGAGTACGAACACACCAGCGAGGGCAGCCGAATCCTGAAAGAAGTCGTGGGCAACGACGGAGATGTCGTCGATTCCAACTCCCTGGCCGGCGGGGTCTGGAACAAGGAACTGGAGACAAAGCTCATCCTTTCCAGCAATCGGCACGACTGGAATCTGGCCGGCAACTTCATCGCCGAGAAAAATTTCTCCGCCCACGAAGGCATCGAATTCGGCTACGCCCTGGGTGCATCTCGGCCCCTGGCCACCATGGCATCCGGGGGGAACTGCGTCTGGTGCCGGGAGAACTTCGTCGCGGGAGTCGAGCTCTACGGGGGTCTCGGTACCACGTACGGCTTCGGCCTGCACGATACCTCCCACTACGTCGCGCCCGTGGTCTCCTGGCAGGTCGGCAATAGCTCGACCTTGAGCTTCTCCCCGGCCATCGGATGGACCCGCCAGAGCACGCCCCGGCTGCTCCGTCTGGGCTACAGCTACGAAGTGCGCGATGGCCGGCAAAATTGCGCGTTGGTTCGGAGAGCGCCCCTGATGCGCTCCGGCCCTCTGACCGCCGCCGGCATGCTCCTGCTCTCTCCCGTGCTTTGCGCGCAGAACACCGCTTACCAGCCCGATCCCGGCTGGCATGCTCCACTCGACGCCGCCGCGCGCCCCAACCCGCTCACGCACAGGTCAGGAGCCATGGCAGGCGGCCGCAAGCTGTTTCAACGAAATCGCGTGGAGTGTCACGGAGAAGACGGCAGCGGGCTGGTCAAGAAACATGCCGCGGACCTGCAATTGCCAGTTGTCCAGGAACAGACCGATGGAGCCCTAGTCTGGAAGATCACCAACGGCAACCCCGACCGTCGTATGCACTCGTTCAGTCGCTTGCCCGAGACGAAACGCTGGCAAATTATCCTGCATCTGCGCAGCCTCAAGGAGGGCAGGGCTCCGGTCTCGAACTAGTCAGCCGAATCGCTTGCGGTGTCGATCCGCCCACGATCCCCGCCCACCTCGCCGGCGCCGTCGCCTGGGAAGGAGGGATATCTGGCCCTGAGTCTCGACGCTGGGCTCCTGAGGGACGGGTCAGGGATCGGAATCTGGGGCAGGAAAGAGGGAGTGTGACACCAACCAAGCGGGCGGTCCGTGCCCGGGAGGCAGGACGAATACTCGTTAGCCGGGAAATTCGCTAGAATGTTGCTTGTCTGGGGGAGAGCACCATGCCAAAAAAGAAGATTGATCCGCTCAACAAGAAGCAGTACGGCGCCGTATCGACCTTCCTCACCGTCTCCGATGTAGCGGCGGCCGTGGGGTTCTATCAGAAAGCATTTGGCTTCGCCAAGCGCAACATCATGAACGGCCCCGATGGAAAGCCGATGCATGCGGAGCTGACGCTGCGCGGTACGACGTTGATGCTGGGGCCGGAGAACCCCGCCATGGGTCGACGTTCGGCCAAGGGTATCGGCGCCTCGCCTGCGAGCCTCTATATTTACGTGGAAAACGCAGACAAGGTTTTCGCCAAAGCCCTCACCCTCGGAGCCACCGGTCAGGGCTCGGTGACCGACATGTTTTGGGGTGATCGCTGCGGTACCCTCGTGGATCCCGACGGATACATGTGGATGGTAAGCACCCACAAAGCGGAGCCTACCGCGAAAGAGATGAAAGAGAAAATGCTGGAGCAGATGCGTACCCAGCCCACGGCCAGCGCTGCCTGATGCGGGCCCCATCACTCCAGGCGTGATCATCAGGGAATTCCCTGCTCTGTTTCGGACCCGGCAGCTTACGGGCGACAACAAGCAGCAACTCAGGTCTGGCCGGAACTCCACCCAGCATCACCTATCCTGCAGTTTCTCTCGCCTAGGCCATCTTTCCGTCCACTCTGAGTATACGAATGACAAAACACCTGATCCGGGCCGGTCGCGCCGAAAGCACCGCAGGGCCTTCAACCAGTGCGCATGGAGGCAATCGAGGCTACTGGGCTGGTTGCTTCGTGATCGAATTGACTCGAGCTGACGACGAGGGCGAACGACAAACGCTGCGGAGAGAACCCTGCAGCCGCTCTTGCCTTCGTCGCCAGCCCAGTCCAGCATGTGTCAGACTTACCGATATTGGGAATAGGCTGGTGGTGCTACGGAACCTACCCAAGGGTGGGAGGCAAACTAAGGATCACGAGCAGGGACCTCTGGTAAGCTCGCGCGGAGGCGCCGCGTCCGATTGGGCCGAGGAACAGGGCATCTGCAGCGAGCCGCATCAACACTGCGGCTGTGACCACATGGAAAAAATCGTGGGGACGCGGACCACCGAGCACAAGCAGCTTCGGCAAGCCATGCCAGGGTTTACTTGTCCCCGACCCCGGTTTGCTTACTTCTCGTCGTATCCACGACAGCGACCTTATTCACTCCGCTGCACGCCAGGTACAACCGTCCATCGGGCGTCGCGATCATGTTACGTACCACACCGCCTCCGGACGGGATTTGCTTCGTGCTGAAGGTCTCGGACCTGGGATCGAACCTGACGAGCGTATTCGGTCTGATGCCGGACTCGCTATACCAGACCTCGCCATCGTTGGTTATAGCGATTCCATACGGCTCCGACTCTGCGCCGCCAGGCGACGCCCATTCCTTTACCAACTTCCCGCCGGCGGGGTCGAAGTGCCCCAGATACCCCCGCGCGTAGTCGGTGTAAAAGATGGTGTTGTCCGGGGCCAGAGCGAGCCGGCGCGGACGCGCGTTTGCCTCCGGCAGCCGGTACTCGTGGATGGTCATGCTCCTGGGATCAATGGTGGCGAGCTTGTTGGTCCCGAACTCACAAAACAGGGGCATGTCGTTCTTCAGGATCACGATGCCGTACGGCACAGCATGCGGCGTGGGCACCTTCGTCAAACTCATCTTGCCGGTTTTCGGATCGAGGCGCCCAATGTAGTTCGTGTCCTCGTTGGTGAACCATAGAATGCCCTCATGATCGAAAACCGGTGTGTGGGGGTCGATCTCCTGGTCGCCGGGTGGGCGATACTCGGTGACCTCGCCCGTTTTTGGATCGAGCTTGCCAAGGTAGCCTCCAGAGATGGCAGTGAACCAGATGTTTCCCTCTTTATCCGCGACCAGGCCATGCGGTCCGGAGTCAGGAGTCTTCAGGACATACTCTTTGAATTCCCCGGTTTTGGGATCGAGCCGCCCAAGCTTGTTCGCTCCCTGCCCGGTGTACCAGAGTGAGCCATCGGGCGCCAGGGCGGGATCGTGAGGCCGCGACTTCGGCGTCGGGACCTCGTACTCTTTGATCTGCACGGTCAGCAATCCGGTCGCGGCGAAGGCAGCCATCGGGGCGACCAGGGTGAACAGGCGAAGCTTGCGCAGAAGAAACATGGCGGCTGTCCTTGGAGAAAATTGTAGTGTCCCGTCCCCTGCCTTCCATTCCGGCGCCGAGGCTGTGTGACCTCCATCAGGGGGACGGGTGCGAGCTGAGCGCGCCCGGATTTCGATACCCCTCCAGTCCCTCAGGCTGCGCATCGGCCTCCACCTCCCATATCTCTCGATCTCGAAAATAGTTGAGCAGCGGAGTCAGGTCTTGCCCAGGGATTTTTCGCGCCCACACCACCTTGGCCCGGTCCACATCGGCGGCATTGTAGACCCACTCATCATTGCTGTCGTGGTCCTCAGCGTATTTGACCAACACCAGGTGCCTTCCCGGCATCGCTTCGAGTTGTCTCACAATGCTGGCTCGATACGAACCCATCTCATCAACCGGATTGCGAAATATATCGGCCGTCAATCCACCCGTCTGAACCAGTGCCACAAGTACCACCAGCCGGCTGAAGTACACGCCCACCGGTCGTCCCTTGACCTGCCAGCGTCGCAGGTGCCGCAGGCCCTGGATCAACAAAACGAATATGGTCGCCGTCAGCGGCGCCGCGTAATGTGGAAAGAACCAAACCACACTCAGCAAGCCCAGGCCGCACCATACGCACTGAATCAGCAGGAGGCGGATTCTCTTGTCAGTCAGCATGCAAGGGAAGGCCAGCAGGGGAATTGACAAGGGAACGTGCACAAAAAACTTCCACAGTTCTCCAGTCTTTCGGCTGAAAGAAATTCTTAGAGACCGAGGATAAAGGTCGGGGTTGACCTCGTTGTAGAACTTTTCGAATTGTGGATTGCTGTACTGCAAAGGGGTCTTGGGAGCTTGCCAGAGGAACGGAGGGAAATTTGTGTACACCTTCTGATCCAGCATCTCCGGAAACAGCAGCGCGTCTCCCGTGACTCGCCAGTTGTAGTAGGCGACAAAGGCCAGCGCCAGGGCCAATACGCCCGCCGCCGGCAGAAGCAACCGGGTGCCAGTGACCACGAGCCGAGGACTCCGCTTCGAAAACAGCCATACCAACAGCGCCACCGCCACCGGCAGGCAGAAAATGAATCCCTCCAGGGGCCGGCTGTTGGCGAGGATGCCACCGCCCATACCCATCAACAGCGCATCCCGCACTTTCGGTCGCCGCATGATCCGGGGCAACGCGCCGATCACCAGCGCCCCGCCCATCGCCGCCACCGAGCCGCCCCAGTAGCTGTTCATCCAATAGCTGACCAGTCCGATCCGCAGCAGCACCAGCGCTCCGCCCAGCAGCGCCCACTGCGGCGGCAGCCATCCCTGGAGCGCCCAGGTTACGGCGGCGCACATTCCGGCCATGCTCAGCAACACCCCGATCCAAGGATTGCCTAGCAGTTGTCCGAGCCCCAGCACGCCGCCCTGCGCCGGCGGATACATCGAGGCATACGTCGGGTGCTCGAGCACATGAAAAGTTTCGAGAAACAACCACATCGGATGGGGTGGGTTCGCCAGCCGCCCGTGCACGAAGGTGTCGGCCGCCAAGAGGAAAGAAAATTCGTCGTGTATGGCCGGAATCGGCACTGGCATCACTGGGAGCAGCGCCAGCCGCAAGACTATGGCCGCCAGACCAATTCCGAGGACGACGGCGCCCTTTTTCCGGGCTAACGCCGTTCCCCAACGCTCGATGCGGCGGAACCCCCGGTCGCCCAGGCGGGCGGCGAAGTACCCGGCCACGAGCAGCAACCCGAGAATCACAGGTTGAAAGCGGGGGAGAAAATCCACCGTTGCGCGGTCCCGGTCTGAAGTGGTTTGACCCCGACGATATTATCAAGCCTTTGCGAACCGGATCTACCACCCCCGGGGGCGCCCCTTCAGGTTCTTCTCCGTCTCGGATACACTTCTTGGCAGCTATCCAAGCTCGGGGGAACGTCTTGCCCGTGGCGGTCAGGCCTGACCCGGAATTTCAACCCGTCGTGCCGTCCACCAACAACTCTGAGCCCATCGAACTCTCCGTTGTCATGCCTTGCCTCAACGAAGCGGAGACCCTCGAAGCCTGCATTCGCCAGGCCCAGTGCGCCTTGGCAGAATCCGGCATCGCCGGTGAAGTCATCATCGCCGATAACGGCTCGACCGACGGCTCGGTGGAAATCGCGGGGCGTCTGGGGGCGCACGTGGTGGAGGTTCCCGCCCGCGGATACGGCAACGCTCTCATGGGCGGCATCGCGGCCGCCTCCGGCCGATTCATCCTCATGGGCGATGCCGACGAGAGCTATGACTTCTCTCACCTCCCCCGCTTTGTCGAGAAGCTCCGGGCCGGCGCCGACCTGGTCATGGGCAACCGCTTCCGCGGCGGCATTCAGAAGGACGCCATGCCACCCTTGCACCGTTACCTCGGCAACCCCGCCCTGTCCGGCATCGGCCGCATCTTCTTCCGCAGCCAGGTCGGCGACTTCTACTGCGGTCTCCGTGCGTTCCGCAAAGACGCCTACCAGCGTATGGACCTGCGTACGACGGGCATGGAGTTCGCCACCGAGATGGTGGTCAAGGCCACCCTGTTCCGCATGAACATCGCGGAAGTGCCCACCACCCTCGCCCCCGACGGACGCACCCGCCCCCCCCACCTCCGCACCTGGCGAGACGGGTGGCGCACTCTCCGCTTCTTCTTGCTTTACAGCCCGCGCTGGCTCTTCCTCTATCCCGGGCTGGCCCTCATGCTGGTGGGGACGCTCGTCGGCCTTTGGCTACTGCCCGCACCGCGAACCGTCGGCGCCATCACCTTCGACGTGCACACGATGCTCTATGCCGCCGTCTTCGTCCTGTTGGGATTCCAGGCGGTTGCCTTTGCCGTGTTCACCAAGCTGTTTGCCATTTCCGAGGGACTGCTCCCGCCCGACCCCCTCCTCGAGCGCCTCTTCGGTTACATCACTCTCGAAGTTGGACTCCTCGTCGGTGCGCTCTTGGCTGCCGCCGGCCTCGCCATCTCCGTTTATGCGGTGGGCGTCTGGCAAGCCCGCCAATTCGGCCATCTCAACTACTCTGACACCATGCGTCTGGTCGTTCCCGCCGCCCTGCTCCTCACCCTCGGGGCCCAGACCATTTTCGCCAGCTTCTTCCTCAGCGTGCTCGGACTTCGGCGGCGCTAGCTCGAGATCGTTTCTTCAACCGGGCCATAAAGTGGAGTTCGGCCCCAAAAACCCAGTTGGCCGGCCCAGGATACAGGCCTAAACGCGTAACCATCTCTTCGGGTTCGAGACCGACGTTTTGCCAGGCCTGTCGCCACTGCTGCTCGCTCCAATAGTTATAGGGGAGCGCCACTCCGAATCTTCGATTGCCGACCCAATCCATGAAGCGCAGACGCTCGGAAGCTGCGAACCCTTTGCGGAAATGGTCCTTGAGCAATACCCAATGGGAGGTCACCCGATACGCCTCGCGCAACAAGACCGTCGGGTCCTCGGTATGGTGCAAAACATCTGACAAAAGAACGCCGTCGAAAGAGTCATCAGCGAACGGAATCCGCGATCCGTCGAAGATGGCAACCGGAATCGGAGCGTGTCCCCGGAGGAGTACGTCAATCCCTTGCAGGGTCAGGTCTGGACGCCTGGAGCGCAAGCATGCGGCGAGCAGCCCGTCGCCGCAACCCACGTCCAGTATGCGGGCGTCCTTTGGGGCCAGCCTGGCGAACCACGAGGCCAGAGTGTTGACGCGCCGGTTGGCCACTATGCGGTCGTGGAGTAGTCCAACGGTGTCCATCAGAGGAAGACCTTCTTATACCAAATCGTCTCCGCTAGCTCACTCCTTGATCTCTGGATACAGGCTGGGGAGATGACTGGCGCAAAATCCGTTCTGGCCGTCGCCGTGCAGTCCCTGGATGACTGGCGCAGTTGCTAATGGGTTACCCACACGGGTGTCCGCCGAGCGGCGAGCACACGACACTCTCGACCGGCAGAAATTCAGCGACTCGGAACCTCCGAACCTCGCCCTACTCCCGCCCGCGGCCTGCGCTGCGGAACGCTCTCTCCACCAGCGTGTGCCGGGCCGCGCCGATGATTCCCGCGTCGTCGTTGAGCACGATTCTGACGGGCATGTCCTGGAGCAGCGGCCGCATCCGCCCCTTGTCCAGGAAGGACTCGAGGAACGCGGGGTCTTTCATCTTGGGCACGATCTTGGCCGCGATGCTGCCGCCGATGAAAATGCCTGCCGTGGAGAGAAAGTTCAGAGCGCAGTTTCCGGTCTCGGCTCCGTAGATGCTTACAAAGATCGACAGCGTCTGCTCACAGATCGTGGCCCTACCCTCGAGCGCCAGTTGCGAGATCAGGGCGGGAGGATCGGGTGCGGCTGCCAACTGCTCCTTCAGCCACTGGGGTTCCTCCGCTTTTCCGGTGCCGCGAAGGAAGTCGTAGATATTCTGGATTCCGGGGCCGGAGAGCACGCGCTCGCAGCTGATGCGGCCGTATTTTTTCTGCAGGTAGGTCAGCAACTCCAGCTCCAAAGTATTCCGGGGTGCGAAGTCGGTATGACCACCCTCGCAGGCGAAGGGATGATGCCGGAACCCGTCCCAGTAAAGGCCCGCCATGCCCAGTCCGGTGCGCGCCGAGATCACGGCACGGTTCCCTTCTTCCTCCTCAGAGCCTTCATTCAGGGTTACGAAGTCCCCGGAACTGAGGCCATCGATTCCGTAGGCGTAGGCTTCGAGATCATTGAGCAGACCGACGGTGTTCAGCTTGAGTTGCCCGGCCAGTTCCCGAGCGTCAATCGTCCAGGGCAGATTGGAAATCTTGCTGCGCCCGCGTTTCACCGGCCCGGCCACGCCAAAGCAAGCGCTGTGCACCGGGATCCCCTCGGTTCGTATGAACGCCCGGATGATCTCCGCGAGCCCGCCGTGCTCCTGGCTCTTATAGGCGGTTTCGGCCACGCGCTTCAGATTGTTGCCTTCGGTTTCGAAGGCGGCCAGCCGGGTGCGAGTCGCGCCAATCTCTCCTGAGAGAATCATGCCTGGATTGTCCTCCATTGACGTTCGTCGCGTGCCATCAGTTCGTCAGCGTCCTTGGGTCCCCAGGTGCCAGCGGCGTAATTCGGAAAACGGCGGGGCGGCAATGCCTTCCATACATCCAGAACGGGATCCACTACACTCCAACCCGCTTCCACCATGTCTGCGCGCTGGAACAGGGTGGCGTCTCCGATCATGCAGTCATAGAGCAATACTTCGTAGCCGGTGTACGCCTCCGCCCGAAAGTACTTGGAATATTCGAAACTCATGTCAACCGATCCCACCCGCAGGACGGCGCCCGGGATTTTGGCGCCGAAGCTCAAGGAGATTCCCTCCGCCGGTTGGATCTGGATGACCAGGGTATTGGTGTGCAGCTTCTGAAAGGGCCCCTTGGGGAACAGCTCGAAGGGGGTGCGCTTGAACTGGATGGCGATTTCCGTGTGCCGCTGTGCCAGGCGCTTGCCGGTTCGCAGGTAGAATGGGACCCCCGCCCAGCGCCAGTTGTCGATGTTGAGCTTCAGGGCTACGAATGTCTCGGTTCTTGATTCCGGAGAGACTCCGGGCTCGCTCCGGTAGCCAGGTACTCGCTCTGCGCCCAGCATGCCCTCGCCATACTGGCCGCGTACGCTGCGATGGAGAACGTCTTCGGAATCCAAGGGCTGAATCGCGCGCAACACCTTGGCCTGCTCGTTGCGCACCGCGTCGGCCTGGAGGGACGCCGGCGACTCCATCGCCGTCAGGCTGAGCAACTGCATCATGTGATTGGGTACCATGTCGCGCAGCGTGCCAGCGTTGTCAAAGTATCCGCCGCGCCGTTCGACACCGACCGTCTCCCCATTCGCGATCTGCACGTGGTCGATGTAGCGGCGATTCCAGATGGGCTCGAAGATGGCGTTGTCGAAGCGGAACACCATGATGTTCTGTACCGTCTCCTTGCCCAGATAATGATCGATGCGGTAGATCTGGTTTTCGTCCAGCACCTTCTTGATTTCGCGGTTCAGGCTGCGGGCGGAATCCAGGTCGTGCCCAAAAGGCTTCTCGATCACGATCCGTCGCCAACTCGCGTTCGTCTGGCTCGACAGGCCGGCCTGCCCCAGTTGCTGGACGATGGGGGCAAAGAACTTGGGGGCAGTCGCCAGGTAGAACAGATAGTTGCCTTGGGTCTGGTGTTCCCCGTCCAGATGGCCAAGCCGTTGGGTGAGGCCAGCATACGTTGCCGAGTCCCCAAAGTCTCCGCGCTGGTAATGGAGCCGCTCGGTGAACCACTCCCAGGCTTTCGTTCCCCGATCCTCGGCGGGAAGAAATCCGGTGAGCTGATCCCGGAATCGTTCCGGGCTCAGGTCATCGACGGAAACGCCCAGCATGGCGAAGTTGTCCGGCAGCAACCCGGCTTTGACGAGGTTGAAAAGCGCCGGGGCCAGCTTGCGCTTGGTCAGGTCGCCGGCCGCTCCGAAAAGTACCAGCACACAAGGACCGGCGGCCTTGCCCGTCTGGTCCTGCTGATCCCGGCGTGTCAGTGCCGTCGCCATGAAATGTGTCGCTGCCTCTGGGGTCGCTCTTGGCGAGCATTCTAGGCTAATCCCACCGGGATTCATAACCATCGGACGGGACGGGCGCTTGACTTCGACGTCTCGCCGAGTATGATACCGGCGCATCCGGAACGCCCGTTTTGCCGGCGTTTGACGCCTGTTGTCCCCGTGCTCCCCCAGGTCTCCATGCTTCGACGCTTCCGGCTGGCCGCACGCTTGCGTTGTGTTCTTCTCTCCAACCTGCTGCTGGAGGCTGCGCTGGCTTCGGTCGTGGTTGTCTACGCGCACGCAAAGGAACCACCGCTCACCGCCATCCTTCTCTACAACGGACCGAACGGACCGGCTTACCTCGAACTCACCGACCTCCTGCTGAATGGCAAGGCCGAAGTCCGCAGCTGTGGCACTGCCCAGCTGATCGACAGGTCCCAGTACGGAAAGCTCGCCAAGGTGTCATTGTCCGGAGCAGACTCGCTCGAGCGACGGGCTGACGGCACGCTGCTCCTCACCCAAGGCGGCAATGTCTCCTGCGTCGTTCCGGCCAACCTGAAGCTGGACAAAGGCGAGGCCCTGAGCGCCGCTGAACTGGCCAGCCGGGGCGAGTTGCTGGGAAGAGTGTTGTCCGGGGAGAGTTCGATTCCCCCGCTCAAGCCGGGGGTGAAGCTGGTCTTTGTGCGCGCCCCGGATGTGGAGCTGGCGGAATACCTGCGAGCGGAACGCGCCAACACCATCACTGGCTGGCAGGACTACCTGAGCAGGTACCCGAAAACCTCCCACATGAACCAAGCGAATATGGCCTTGGCTACCCTGCTTACCGAGCAAGGCCAGGCTCGGCTAGCCAGCTATCGGAGGGCGGAAGGAAGCGCCAGCTCCTACGACGATCTACGCGGCGCCAAGCAGAGTGCGGATCAGTCCCTGGAACTCGCTCCGAATTCGGCCACTACCACACAACTGCTCGATAGCATTCAGGGAGAGCTGCGGACCCTCACCGATCGAGGGCGTGCCGAATGGCAGGCCTACGAGGAGGCTTTGTCCGCTCACACCGCCGGATACAGCCACCTGGTGGTGGTGCGGAATCTGGTCAACCAGGTCCTCGAGATTGATTCCCACTTCGAGCCGGCCCAGAACCTGCTCAAATCGGTCAGCGCCGCAACAAACCGGTTCGAAAACAGCCTGCGCAACGCCCAGTTGCAGCTCGAGGCCGAGCAGCCGGATGACGCGGTCGCGGCCATCGGGTCCTACCGCGTGTTCGCCGCGGAAGAGCCGCGGGTGGCGGCGGTCCTGGATGCCGCCTACAAGCTCCATTTCCAACGCGGGATGGCGGCCGAGAGTGCCCAGCAATGGCAGGAGGCAGTCCAGGAATTCCAGAAGGCCAGCAATATCAACCAGCGTGCGGAGGCCGCGGCCGCACTCAAGAATGCGGAGGCTGGCCTGGAAGCCTCCCACAACCGTGAGATCGCCGATGCCGCTCTCCGCAAGAGCCAGGACATGCAGCAAGAGCAGAACTATCTCGAGGCGTACGAGGTGCTGTACGCTCTGCCCGCCGGAGCACGCGCTCTGGTGACCGACCCGTTGCATGCGCTGGAACCCGCTTACATCAGGGCCGCCGCCCAGAAGGCGAAACAGCTCGAGGACGCGCATACCCCCATCCGCAATCGGGCAGACGAGGTTGCAATCCACGAGGCCCACCAGTATCTCGAGCGGGCCCGTGACCTCAGTCCTGACGACGAGAATCTGAAGCTGCGCCTCGATCAACTGGCGCAGAAGCTTAGCGACTACTGCCTGGCTCAAGCCCGCAAATACCTGGAGCGGCCGCAAGGTTCCGGCGTCGGGCTGGCATGGCTTTACCTGGATGAAGCGCAGCACTACAAGCCGGGCCGCGACGACGTGCTCCAGGAACGAGCGCGCAGTTCGGCCCTCTACCAGATGCGGTCCAGACTGTCGCTCCGGGTGGCGTTCTACGACCAGACCTCGCGCCGCGACAGCGGCCGATTTGCCGAACAGCTCTCTGACGCCATCGCCGCGGGCCTGGAGTCTTCCGGTCCGCCGGTCAAAGTGATTCGGCCAAACGAAACCGCGGCCGCAGAACCCAACTTTCAAATCCTGGGCGAAGTGTTGCAGCACCGGCCGATACGAAACGAGACAGTGGAGGCGATGGAGTCCAGGTACCGGGTGGGAGCCCACGAAGTCTCCAACGATGAGTGGAACAGAGCGAACCGCGACTACCAGGCGGCGGCTGCTGATCTCCAGAGCGCGCAGCGCGCTCTGGAAGCGGCCCAGGCGCACGGCAGCAAGTCGGATATCGCTGATGCCAACCGCGCGGTGGCGCTGGCCCAGCAGCGCGTTGACGACGCGCGCCGTGAACTGGATTCCACTGCCAAGACGAGCGCCAGTGACATCACCAAGCCGTACAACTACACGCGAAAAACCATCGACGTAGCGGCGATCGTGGAAGTTTCATTCCGCATTGTCGATTCCAGCTACAGCGTGGTGGAAGCGGCACCGCCGGTTTCCCTGAACAACCACAAGGAATTCATCGTTCTGGAAAACGTCAAGCCCGAAGATACCGAAGGGGTAAGAGCGCTGGGCGCAACCCCCGACGAACAGCAGGTTCTGGCTGACGTCGAAATAGAAGCCAGGGATACCCTGATCAAGGCGGTGCGCGAGCATGTGGAGAAGTTGCCGGGCCGGATTCTCGACCAGGCGCGAAGGCGCGCCGTCGAGGGGGACCCTGCCGCCGCCGCCGAAGCGTACATCCTCTACCTGCATTGCTCTCCGCCCGGCCAGCAGAGCGAACAGGACGAGGCCAAGCGATTCCTGCTCGAGCAATTCAACCTGAAGCTGAGCGCAACAGCTCCTTCCTGAGAGTCGCGCGGTTCCGAACTGGTTACGCCCTGTGTGCCCTTCGCGTCCCTTTGCCTTCGCCTCGAGGCCGTCGCCTCAGCGGCTGGGGCCCCACACCGGATTGCCCTTGTCGTCGCGAAGTACCAGAGTATCCGACCCCCGCGCCACTTCCCGCGCCAGGATCAGGTCAACATCGTTGTGTTTTACCTTGGAGCCGGTCAGGGAGATCTCGTCTCCCTTGCTGAACGTCACTCCCAAATCCCCGAGAAACGATTCCGGGCAAAGATAGACGTCGAGGACCGCGTCCCCACTCTTCACCATTAAATGGGCTGCTTCCCGTCCACTTCCTTTCGGGGGCAGCTTCACTTCCTGGACGATCCCTTTCATCTTGGTTTCATTCTCGAGGTCGTACTTGGGAAATTTAGCGCTGTCGGCCGCAATTTTCTGGGCAAACAGCGGCGCAGGGAAGTACAGCAACAGATACGCTCCCAGCAGCAGCACGCTGCGGGTTCTCACCTGAACTGGAAACGGATATGCAGGATGCACAGCTCCTCCTCATCATTCCGTCAGGAGCCGGGAAACGATGAGAAGAAAAAGACCCCGGTCTCCGGATCAGGAGTGCGGATGAAGCCAGCCTTGCTGTATGGTAGCCCATTTCGGCCGGATTGCACCCATGAATCTAGCCGGACAGGTCCGAACCCTGCCAACCTTACGCGGATCGCGATCCCAGGCGGATGATTTCACGGCGCAATCTGGCGTGACCCTGGGTAAGGCGCAGGTACCGCATCTCGTCGGGACCGGCCTTGGCGCGGATGAGGTGGACCAATTCCCGCTTCTCCTGTTTCGTCCAGCGGCGGAGATCGGGGACGAGCGTAAGCACCAGCGCCCAGTCCGCGAACGCCTGCTGTTCCGGGGCACTCCAACGCTTGCCTGTGCCCCCCAGCGCGCGCCCGACTCTCGCCGCCGAAGACCTCCGCAGTCGGGCGCTGTCGCCATAAAACTCCCGTCCCATGCGGCGGTTGACGCGCAGGCCGAGGTTGCGCACTGAGAACCGGTCCCACGCTCCCGGCTCACTTCCGGGCAAATGGTAGAAAATGTGCCCTTGAGCCAGGCGCTTCAGGACTTGAGTCGAGGTCCGGTGCCGGGGGTCCATGGCCATACGCTTCTCCTCCCGCTCCGCCAGGCGCAGGAGGTCACGGCGCCCCGGCCGGAATCCCAGCTTGCGGTAGAACCAGAAAGCGCCTGACTGGAGAGCCTCCTCGTTGCCCTGGCCGATCTGGTACGGGTAGATCGAAATACATTCCGCTCCCATCCGACGGTGCAGGCAGCGCAGCACCTGCGCAAAGATCCATGCCGTCTCGCCGCCGCGGAACGTGTAGAAGGTATTGAAGCCCAGTTCGATCCATTCGCACAGCCCGATGGCTTCGATGTAGTTGACGGGCACGCCGTTCTTCAAGGTCAACCCGGCAAGATACGCTCGCAGGGGCAGGCGCCGCGCAGGCTGCAGGTTCCATAAATAAATGACCACGCCGCGTCCCACCTCCGCCCGCACCACAGAATGGGGATCGCCGAGCGTTGTCCCATAAAGTTCCCGGTAGCGGACCAGCATCACCTCGCGAATCCTATCCATCACCGCCTTGCCCTCCGATAGCGGCAGGGGTTCGAGGAGGGGACCGGGTTCGGCCAGCATCTCTTTCAGCGACACCGCCTTGCGCGGGATCAGTGGTTCTTGGTGGTAGTAGACAGAGCGGGGTCGGCTCCAGTTGCGCGTGCGGGACAGCTGCAGATTACCCAGCTTCCATTGGACAGGCAGACGCAGGGAATCATACAGTTCAGCCTTCTCCCGATCCGCCAACGGCAGCTCGTCGAAGCGCTCGATAAGCCACTGTAATAACGATCCACGACGTCCCTGGGCGGATCGCAGCCAGCGTAACCACGGAATGCTGGCCTCCACCTCGGCGTCTTCGTCCAGTAGTGGAACAAAACGCGGCAAGGTAGCGCCGAGCGCGCGTTCGTCCTCGTACTCGCCCCAGTCAATCCCCACGTGCCGCGGGAAGCGGCGTGCCAGCCAGCGCGCCCGATCGAGACCCAGGGTATCTTCCATCACGGTGCCGGCGATGCCGGAGACCTCAATGGGCTCGAACTCCTCCATGTCCGCCCCCCGCCGGCCGAGAGCCACCACCCGTTCGTGGAACGTGTCCAGCAACCGGACGGTCCGCCGCAAAACGCCGGGTCCCTGCGGAAACGCCCGAAGAAACAGGAGAGCCTCGTGGAAGCGAATCAGCAGGGAAGGGCTGGGGAAATCGCGGCACCCGAGTTCAGCCAGCAGGACTTCCACTTGCCTGGCGGCGCCCGGGCTGAAGCGTGAACGGCTTCCTTCAAGCTCCTCCAGCAGGCGGTTCAACGATGCGCTAGGCATGCGGCGTGTACCAGCTCCCAGGGAAAAGCCGATGAGGTGTCGCGCGGGCGTCCTTTACCGTCGTCGGGAAGAGTGAATCAGCCTCTCCCGCGCACGGCCGCATTAGCCAGCGCATTCGCCTGAGCGTTGTTCTCGCGGCGAACATGGGAGATTGAAAAAGACAAGCTGCGCGCCAGCTTGCGGCAGGTCCAATGCAAGGAGTAAAGACGGGGACTGCGGCAAACATACTCGCCGCGCATCTGGCGGACCACTACTTCCGAATCCGAGTAGACATGCAGCGCCGTGGCTTGGGCAGCCAGCGCGCACTGCAGCGCCTCCATCAACGCGACGTACTCCGCCACGTTGTTATCCTGGTGGCCAATCCACTTCGCGATGCGAATCTGCCCGCCTTCGCATCCGTCTATCACCACCCCAATGCCAGCCGGCCCGGGATTCCCGAGCGACCCGCCATCCACGTACGCCACTAACTCCGACATGAAAAAAGATGTCCGCTACCACCATGCTTTAGCTTTTTTCCGCCGTCAAGATGTTTGCGAGGTACCTTTCCCTGCTGTGCGCAACTTGTGGAAAAAATCGACGTCGCGCACATTTCCACGCGCAAGTAATCATGGATCAAGCGCTTGCCGTGGGACGAGTCCTCCTCAAAATTTTCCGCAGTTGCACCAATAAACGGCATTGACATTCCATAGGCGAGCATTTAGGGTGCTCACCGTCGACGGTCGAAAGGGTTGGCCGAAAATAAAACGTTGGCCAGTCCAAAGTAGGCTGGGTGGTCAGCTCGGCGGGGCGACCCGCAGGAGTAACCGGACCCGAAAAAACCGACGGCTCTGCGAGGGGCAGTCGGGGTCAGGGACTGCGAAAGCAGTGACCGCATCAAGGGCTGTGACGGTGCATGTCTCCACGCTGCAGGGCTCCCTCGCAGGAGCTGGTAGCTAGAGCATAACCAATGTCACAGCCTTTAAATTTTTCCCCCTCTTTGCTCGAAGCTCGGCTTTGGCCGACGGCGTCGTCAATCTTTACTTACCGCGAAATCCGAAACCGCTACCCCCTCGGCCTCCAGAGCCGCCTTCTCCTCTTTCCACTCGCGGATTTCGGTGGACTCGAGCGTCCGCAATAGGCGCGAGGCGCACTCCGCGCAGCAGAATCCCCGGGTTTCCTGGGGCTCGCCGTCCGGGGCACACCTGTGCACCTTGTAGCGGAGCACCGGCGCCGCGCTGGCGCACACGTCGCACACCGCGGGCACCTCGCGCAGCAGATCGAAGGCATAGAACGATACGCTGTCTTTCACCTTGCACCTCCGCATGATCAAGGCCGGCGACTCGGCCGGCTTGCCATAGCTCCTACTCCTTCGGACTCCGTCGCCACATGGGCTGGGCGGGATTCCAGCTGTGGACGTCGCGCTCAAAATTCCCCGGCGAAGGCTGCCCGGCGCTGACGGCAGCCGCTCCCCGGGACTTCGTCAGTTCGACGACCGCCTGCGCCACCTTCTGGTCAAGATTCGGATCGGCCAGCGTCGATAGCAACTGCTCTCTTGGCACCCGGCCGAGTCCGCAACACAGCGGGCAGGTTGTCGGGTCGTTGCTTGCCATGATTGCCTCCAAAAAAACCAAGTCTCACCACGCTCCCGTGGCCAGGTACTCGTCGATCGCCTTGGCTGCACGCCGCCCCGCGCCCATGGCCAGGATCACCGTAGCACTGCCGGTCACGATATCGCCGCCCGCGAACACTCCCCTGCGCGCCGTCTTCTGCGTGGTTGCGTTGGCCTCGATGTAGCCCTGCTTGTTGGTGCTGAGGCCGGGCGTAGTGCTCTGGATGATCGGATTCGCGCTGGTGCCGATGGCCATCACTGCTACCGATAGGGGCAACTCAAACTCCGAGCCTGGGATCGGCACCGGCCGCCGCCGTCCCGAGTTGTCCGGTTCGCCCAGTTCCATGCGCACGCAGCGTGCCGCCATCAGCCAGCCTGCGCCGTTCGACAGAAACTCCACCGGCGCGGTCAGCATCTGGAAGTCGATGCCCTCCTCGCGCGCGTGCTTCACCTCTTCCGCTCGCGCCGGCATCTCCGCTTCGCTGCGCCGGTAGATGACGTAGGCCTTCCCCGCGCCCAGCCGCAGAGCCGAGCGAATCGCGTCCAGCGCCGTGTTGCCGCCGCCGATTACGGCGACGTCCTTACCCCGGAGATCTGCCAAGGGCTGGTCATAGCGGGGAAACTCGTAGGAGTGCATCAAGTTGATGCGCGTCAGGAATTCGTTAGCCGAGTACACTCCATTCAGCTGCTCACCCGGAATGCCCATGAATTGCGGCGCGCCCGCTCCCGTGCCGATGAAGATCGCATCGTAGCCCTCTTCCGCAAACAGTTCATCGATCGTGATCGTTCGCCCAACCACCACATCGGTCTCGAACTCCACGCCCATGGCGCGCATGTAGTCCACTTGCTCCCGGATGATCTGCTTCGGCAGCCTAAACTCCGGGATGCCGTACACCAGCACCCCGCCGATTTCGTGAAGTGCCTCGAACACGTGCACCACGTGCCCCTTCTGCACCAGCTCGCCCGCTGCCGTTAGGCCGGAGGGCCCGCTGCCCACGATCGCCACCTTTTTCCCCGTCGGGGGAGCGTGGACAATCTTCGCCGGGTCGAAGTGCTTCTGTTCGTAATCCGCGACAAAGCGCTCCAGGTACCCGATGCCCAGCGATTCACCGCGCTTCTTCAACAGGCAGCCGCCCTCGCAGTGATCTTCCTGGGGGCACACCCGCCCGGTGATGGCGGGCAGCACGTTGTCTTCGCGGATCTTGGCCGCCGCCGCCATGAAGTCTCCGGCCACGATCAGCTGCACGAACTCCTTCACCTTGACGCCCACCGGGCAGGTGTCGGTACAGGTGGGCTTGGCGCACTCCAGACAGCGCAACGCTTCCTGGCGGGCGAGCTCCGGCGAATAACCGAGGTTGACTTCGGTGAAACATGTAGCCCGCCGGCCGGGCGGCTGCTCCGGCATGTGCTGCCGCGGTAGCTTCATGCGCTCCCGGTTGGGTAGAGGATTCGGCGATGTTGTGGGCGCCGGCTTCACCGTGTGCCCCCTTCTCTCGCGCACACCCCGGCAGGCTCAAGTTCAGCAGCAGTCTTGTGCTGGTAGTCGTCCAAGGACCTCTTCTCGGCTGCCCGGTACATCGCGTTGCGCTGCACCAGCACCTCGAAATTCACCCGCTGGGCGTCGAATTCCGGGCCATCCACACAAGCGAATTCGCTCTTGCCGTCGATCAGTACCCGACAGCCGCCGCACATGCCCGTGCCGTCGATCATGATGGGGTTCAGGCTGACGACGGTGCGGATGCGCTCCGGCCGCGTCATCTCGGCTACCGCCTTCATCATGGGGATCGGGCCCACCGCCAGCACCAGGTCGATGCGCGTGCCGTTACGGATCAACTGCCGCAACTTGTCGGTGACGAAGCCCTTGTCGGCGTAGCTGCCGTCGTCGGTGGTAACCAGCAGCACGTCGCTGACCTCGCCCATTTCCCGCTCCAGGATGACCAGCTCCTTGCTGCGGGCACCGACGATGGCAATCACCCGGTTGCCGGCCTGCTTGAGCGCAGCCGCCGTGGGATACGCCATCGCCGTCCCCACTCCGCCGCCCATGATCACCACCGTGCCGTATTTCGCGATCTCCGAAGGTTTGCCCAGCGGCCCCACTACGTCCAGGATGCTGTCGCCGGTCTCGAGCGAGTTCAGCAGGTGCGTGGTCTTGCCCACCGACTGCACCACGATGCTGATCGTGTCCCGCTCCGGGTCCGCCCGTTCGATTGTCAGCGGAATGCGCTCACCTTCTTCATACACCCGCACGATGACAAACTGCCCCGGCTTATGCCTCCGCGCAATGCGCGGAGCCTGTAAAATGAAGCGTTTGATGCCGGGAGCCAGAAACTCTGCCAGAATGATCTTGAACACGCGCTACCCCGTAGTGAGCTTCCAGGACCATTGTCCCGAAGCCCCATCCGTCCGGGCTGTGACACGAATCACATCGAAGGCGGAGCGGGATCACGCGTGGCTTGCAGCCAGCAGAGGGGGCAAATACGGAAATCTTGCCGACGCGTCGGACCGTGTCCTTCTGATGGGCGGAAAGGGTCGCCTTCGGTGTGACAACCGGCGACTCGCTAAAGACGAACGACGAACGTCTAACCACCACCTACCGGCTTCAAAATCGCTCCTCGGCTCGTCTTCCCATTCATCACCACCATCAACGGCGTCTCAAAGTGCAAATGCCGCACCACGCCTCGTTCCTCCGCGGCCGGTTGTGCCCCCAGCCACGCCCAGTCCACAAATCCCTCGCCAGCGTCGGGATTTACCGTGAAGTAACCCACCTGAAACGCGGTCAGGTTCTGGAAGAAGTGGCTGCCTTGGGACGGGGTGACGCGCATATCCCGGAATCCGGCTTCCACGATCACGCGCGCGCCTGAGATCTCATCCCACTCCACCGGAATGCCCAGCCACGGCTCGGTCGATCCCCAGCGGCCCACGCCAATCAGCAGATAGGGCGCGTTCTTCTGATTGAGCACCGCGTTGAAGTGCGCCACCCCACGCGCCACCTCCTGGCTGCGCGAGCGCTCGAAGCGGTGAAAATCCACCACGACGGCATCCTGCAGGTCCGCGATGCGGCCGTTGCCCAGCACCTCCGCGCTCTGGCAGAGGACCTGGGAGGGCTCAACGTCGTCCATGCGCATCTCTTCGCCGTCGAGCGCCAGCGACAGGGGGCGAATCTGCAGGAATCCGAACTCCGCGGTTTCGTCCGCATGCCGTGGCAGGCGCACCGCGAACTCGATCTCCACCGGCCGCGCGAAGGCGTCTTCTCCGATCTTCACCAGCCGGTCGAGCAACGGCGCCAGGGGGAAAATGTCATGTTTCAAGATGGGTGCAAAGGTCACCACCCGTACCCCGGGCCGGCTGGAGCCGTCATACACCGCGTGGTTGTCGGCCGAGTAGGTCGAACTGAGCCGAGCCAGCGTCCCGTCGGCCTCCGAGATATGCAGCGGAAAACGAGCCTCCCTCAGTTCGGCCACGGGGTCGTCCGCAGTCCGGTCGGGATGATTCATCTCCAGCGCCCAGAATTGCGACTGCGAGTTGGCCAGGATGTCCTCCACCGAGGAAAACTGCACGATGTGCCGCGGGTAGCGAGGACAGAAGGTCAGGCATTTGCCGCCTTCCACCACCTCCCGGCCCAGTCCGAGCGCCACGGCCGCGATCCCGTCTTCCCGGCTCATCGGCGGCACGGGATAAAAATTGCGCGAGCGCACCACTCCCGAAAAGTCCGGGTAGAACCGGCCCGCGTGCCTCGAACCCACCACCTGCTGCAGGATGACCGCCATCTTCTCTTCCTCCAGCCGGTAGGGCGTCGCTCGCACGTAGGCCTTGGCGTGCTGGCTGAAAGTCGAGGCATAGACACGCTTGATCGCCTCCATCAGCCGTTCCAGCCGCAGCGAGAGATCCGCATGCTGGTTGGAGAGCATGAACGTCTCATAGACGCCGGTGAACGGCTGGTATTGCGAGTCTTCCAGCAGGCTCGAAGAGCGCACCGCCAGCGGGTAGAAAACCTCGGCCAGGAAGTCCAGCAGGTCATCGCGCACTTGCGCGGGAAAGGAAGCTTCCAGGAAGCGCCGTTCGATCTCGGCGTCGTCCGCACCATGGATGGCAAAGTCGGCAAGATTGTTCTCGCTGAGAAACTTGTCGAAGACATCGGTGGCCAGCACCAGCGCCGGCGGTACCGTGATACGGATGCCGGGAAACGCTCGGGCCACCCGGCGCTGCCGCAGCAGGTGGCGGACGAAGGCTAACCCGCGTGCCTTGCCGCCCAGCGAGCCCCCACCGAGGCGCAGAAAGAACGCGTCGGTCGAGGTCAGTGCGGCACGGCTGAAATCGCCGATCAGCACCTGGCTCTGCTCGTCGCGATAGTCGGCGATGGAGTCGATCAGGTCGCGCCGCAGGTGTTCCGGGCCGGAGAAATCCGACACTTTTCGCGGCCGCAGCTTCTGGGCCAGGGCAAACTCCGTTCGCGCCATGAGCCAGTGCGAGAAATGATTGCTGCCGGCGTGGTACACGATGCTCTCCGCCGGCACCTGCTGCAGCATGGTCTCAAGTCCACCCATGTCGCGCGCCCGCCCCACCTCGGTGCCGTCGGGCAGGCGGAAAACGAAGTCGCCGAAGCCGAACTGCTCTCTCAGCAGACGGCGCAGGTCGCGCAACAGCGTGGGCGAGCGCTTGCGCAGGAAGGCAAATCCTTCGCCATGCGCCCGCGCCCGGAATTGCGTGCGGCTGGTCTGTAACACGATGGGTACGTCGGGCACCGCCTCGCGAATCATGCGAGCCAGCTCGAACCCGGCCTCCGGGCTGAGTACGCCGGCACGGGGAAACTCCACGTCCGACACCACTCCCAGCAGGTAATCCCGATATTTCAGAAACTTCTCGGTCGCGTCCTCGTAATTCGAAGCCAGCAGGATCTTGGGCCGCGCCTGCATGCGCATCAGCTTGTGGGCCACGTTGATGCCTTCCCGAATCACCTCGCGCGACTGCGTAATCAGCTCGGTGTAAATCACCGGCAGGAAGGACGAGTAGTAGCGGATGTTGTCTTCCACCACCAGGATGACGGGCACCCCCATCGCTCCGGTGTCGTGTTCCACGTTGCGCTGGTCTTCCACGTACTTGACGATGGAGATCAGCATGCGCGCATTGCCCTGCCACAAGAACACGCGCTCGATGTCGCTCGCCGGATTGCGGGCCACGAAGCGCTTCAGCTCGCGGTAGTCATAGGCCAGCACGACCACGGGGACGTCCAAGCCGGCCTTGCGCACTCCGCGCGCCAGCTCTGCCGCATCCATGTCCCCCACTTCGAGATTGGTGACGATCAGGTTGAAGCGCGGCTGGGAGCGTGCCAGCGCCACCGCCTCCGCGCCGGTCGAAACCTGGGTGATGCCCGGGATCTGCTGCAGGTTCAGCTCGAGCGATTCCCCGATGAGCAGTTCGTTGAGGCGCCCGTCTTCGCGCAGAATGAAGGAATCGTAGAGACTCGAAACCAGCAGGATGTCCTGCACCCGGAACGGCATCAGGTTCTCGAAAGCCTCAAAGAGCTTTTCCGCGTCCAGCACGGGATCAGGTGGGTTTCGAAGCGGCATAAAAGCTGTCGTCAGTCGTCAGTCGTTATGCAAGAACCGCTCAATCTAAGAACACCCCCCTCGCGGCAGCAAAGGTCTCAGGTCCTGGGTCGAGCTCCAGTCCGCTGCTTGCAGCGGAAGCATCGCGGCGCCCATGGTAGCCCCGGCATCGCCGCTGTCTCGTGGCATCCAGACTTGCATCTTGTTGTCTGAACTCTCTCCATCCTGCTCCGCACTTGACCTCGCATAAAAAAACACGCGGGGCGGAACTCGTCCACCCCGCATCCCTTCCGATTCGCAGACGAGGCTACACCAGTCCCTGGTCCAGCATCGAGTTGGCCACTTTGAGGAAGCCCGCGATGTTGGCGCCGTTCACCAGATTGCCGGGGGTTCCGTACTCCTGGGCCGTCTCGAAACAGGCCTTGTGGATTGCGATCATGATCTTGTGCAGCCGATCATCGACTTCCTCGCGAGTCCAGCTCAGCCGGGCGCTGTTCTGCGCCATCTCCAGGCCGGAGGTCGCCACGCCTCCCGCATTGGCAGCCTTGGCCGGGCCGTAGAGCATTCCGGCTTCCAGGAACAGACGCGTGGCTTCGAGCGTGCTCGGCATATTGGCGCCTTCCGCCACCAGCTTCACGCCGTTCTTGATCAGGTTGCTCGCGTCCTTGGCATTGATTTCATTCTGGGTAGCGCTGGGGAAGGCGCAATCCGCCTGGATGTTCCACAGCGGGTTGTAATCCGACTTGATGTCGGTGGGCATGAAGATCGCTTTCTTATACTTGTCCGCATACTCGCGGATGCGCCCGCGACGCACGTTCTTCAGTTCGATGACATAGGCCAGCTTCTCGTGGTCGATGCCATCGGGATCGAAGATCACGCCGTTGGAATCGGACACGGTAATCGGCTTGGCGCCCCAGTCGAGCAGTTTCTCCACGGTGTACTGGGAGACGTTGCCGCTGCCCGAAACCAGGCACAGCTTGCCTTCCAGCGATTCTTGGCGCGTCTTCAGCATTTCGGCGGCAAAGTACACGCAGCCGTAGCCGGTGGCTTCGGGACGAATCAGCGAGCCTCCCCAGTTCAGGCCCTTGCCGGTCAGCACGCCGGAGAATTCATTCCGCAGGCGCTTGTACTGTCCAAACAGGAAACCGATCTCCCGTCCGCCCACCCCGATGTCACCCGCGGGGACGTCGGTATCGGGCCCGATGTGCCGCGCCAGTTCAATCATGAAGCTCTGGCAGAAGCGCATCACTTCGCTATCGCTCTTGCCCTTGGGATCGAAGTCCGATCCGCCCTTGCCGCCGCCCATGGGCAGCGTGGTGAGCGAGTTCTTGAATACCTGTTCGAATGCCAGGAACTTCAGGATGCCCAGGTTGACCGAGGGATGGAAGCGCAGCCCGCCCTTATAAGGCCCGATGGCGCTGTTCATCTCGATACGAAAACCGCGGTTGATCTGCACTTTGCCCTGATCGTCAAACCAGGGGACACGGAACATCAGCACCCGCTCCGGCTCTACGATGCGCTCCAGAATTTTTGCTTCCCGGTACTCGGGATGTCTTTGAAGAACGAGACGCAAAGACTCAAACACCTCCTCGACCGCCTGGTGGAACTCGGGCTCGGCCGGGTTCTTGGCCTTTACGCTGGTCATTACCTGTTCGATGTAATCGCTCGAGGTCTTCAGCTCGGGCGGCGTCATGGTGAAACTCATAGGCATTGTCCTCCAATCACACGCTAACTTGCTTCGTTCTATTCGGTTATCAAATGCTCGGGTTCGGTACTGGTCCTCAAGCCATTTAAGTCCTCTGTGCGTGAAGGCCGCCGTGACTGGTGTCACGGGAAAGGGTGACCCCTGCACGGCGGCGCTTTGGAAAGGCAGGGATCGTTGTTGCGCAATCACCACGCCCCGGGCGGCAGGAAACAACGCTAAGAAATCCGAGAAACCGGTCCGGGACGCAATCACTCCTCCAGATATAGCTTTTTGTGAATGGAATACACGCGGCGCGAAGGAGCGGCGAAGGAAGCCTCGGCTTGGAGTCGCCAAAGCGCATACGGGGCGAAGGCAACGACCGGAGTGCCTTCTCGAACCAAGCGCGGGGAAAGCGCGGACGCCTTCCCCGCCCGGTTGCCGAACAAAGCTAGAGAGCGCTGCACACAGCCTTGACCTCGGTGTACATCTCGAGGACGTCGTGACCCATCTCGCGTCCCCAGCCCGACTGCTTGTAGCCGCCGAAGGGCAGGGCCGCGTCGAAGATGTTGTAGCAGTTGATCCACACCGTTCCGGCGCGCAGCTGCGCGGCGAGGCGATGCGCCTTCTGGATGTCGCGGGTCCAGATCCCGGCGGCCAGGCCATATTCCGAGTCGTTGGCCTTGGGGACGAGTTCCTCGGTGCTACGGAAAGGAATCGCGGCCACGACTGGGCCGAAGATTTCCTCGCGCACCACCTTCATGTTGTCGTTGGTGTTCACCAGTACGGTGGGTTTCACGAAGTAGCCTTCCTCACCCAGCCGGCTGCCGCCGGTGGTTGCCTTGGCACCTTCCTGGAAACCAGACTCGAGGTAGTTGCAAACGCGGTTCAGCTGCTCCTGGGAGACCAGCGGCCCCATGTCGGTCGAAGCATCCCAGCCCGGACCCACTTTAATCTTCTCCGCCCGCTGGGAAACGCCGTCGACGACTTTGTCGAAAATCTTGTCCTCGACATAGAGCCGGGAACCGGCGCAGCAGCACTGCCCGTGATTGAAGAAGATGGCGCTGGCGGAGCCGGCAATGGCCGTGTCGAGGTCCACATCGGCAAAGATCACGTTGGGCGACTTGCCGCCCAGTTCGAGTGACACCTTTTTCAGGTTCCCTGCCGCCGCCTGCACGATGAGCTTGCCGACTTCGGTGGAACCGGTGAAGGCCACCTTGTCGACGCCCGGGTGCGCGGCGAGCGCGGCTCCCGCGGTTTCGCCGTAGCCCGGGACAATGTTGACCACGCCGTCCGGAATACCCGCTTCGGATATCAACTCACCCAGCCGGAGCGCCGAGAGCGGAGTCTGCTCGGCGGGCTTGAGCACCACGGTGCATCCCGTTGCCAGGGCCGGACCGAGTTTCCAGGCCGCCATCAACAGGGGGAAATTCCAAGGGATGATCTGGCCCACGACGCCGACCGGCTCGCGCAGCGTATACGCAAGATACTGCGCGCCCGGCGTGTAGGGGACGGAGATCGGGATGGTGTTGCCCTCGATCTTGGTCGCCCAGCCCGCCATGTAGCGGAACAGGTCGACGGCGAGCGGGACGTCTGCCACCCGCGCCACCGCCAGGGGCTTGCCGTTGTCGAGCGTCTCGAGTTCAGCAAACTCCTCCAGGTTTTCCTCGAGCAGGTCCGCGAGCTTCCAGATGAGGCGGCCGCGCTCGGAGACGGTGAGCCGGGACCATGGCCCGGTCGCGAAGGCAGCGCGCGCCGCTTTAACCGCGCGATCGATGTCCTCGCGGTCGCCTTCGGCGATGTGCGCCAAAACTTTTCCGGTGGCGGGATTGTAGGTAGGGAAGGTCTTGCCGGAGGCTGAATCAATCCACTTGCCATTGATCAGCATCTTGCGGGGCTTGGCGATGAAACTTGCAACCTTGGTCTCCAGCGGTACGCTGGAAAGAGCTGTTGCCATGATTTCCTCCTCGAACAGCGAATGCGATGCGCGCGGTAAGAGCCCGCCTGCTCGCGAACGGCAGCCGCTCCAAGAGCGCTTGGATGCTTGCGGTCATGGGTCGGTGGAAAGGGCAGCGGAGCGGATCGCGGGGAGAAATTATAGCTCAGTTTGGTCCCGCCGCAAGACGCAGTTGTGCACCTCGGGCGCATCCTGGTGCGCCCGAGCTGGGCAGTCGCGGACGCACGGTTTGCGCCTGCGCTCAAGGGAAAAGGCTACGAAGCCCCTAGTTTTGATGTGGTCCCGGACATCGTCGAGTTCTCGGGTGTTCGTGCCTGCCTGCACGCGCGCTCTGGAAATTTTTCTCCAGGCACGACAACTCGCCCCGGACAGCCTGCCGGCGGGGATGCCTTCTACGACTTGTGGGAAGACGCTGGTTCTGGAGGGCGAGACGGGAGTGCCGATTCCGGTGTTGCGCACGCCTCGAGCTGCATCCCAGGGATCCGAGCCCGCATTACCAGTTGGCCTGAGCACTCCAGAAGACCGGCAGCAGGGAAGCACAGGCGGAATTTGCGTGTGGAGGGCGTCTCGCACGCGTGGCACACCCCTGAGCTTTGCTTCAGCGCGAGCTGTCGCCGAGACACAGGCATTCCAGGGCGGTTGGCTTGACAGCTCTAACAGGAGAACGCCGCCCTCACAGCCCACCCGCAACACCTCCTTGTGTGATTCCAATTCTTGTAGGCGAAACGGGGTGCAATCTTCAAGTCCCCATAGATCGAAGCTGTCTATCGAGGACAGGGCACTGATTCTAAGAAGGTTAGCCGAGGGCCACTTTTGGCCAGCAGGTTGCACAGCGCCACACTGAGGCTGAAAGCCGGTGTGAACGCTGGTCTTTCTATCGTTGCCGTGTATTGCCAGGTCCTAGGCCTTTCAGTAACAACGGCTTGACAAGTCAGTGTGGCGGGTGGAAAATTTCTGCCCACCTGATACAGTTCCCGGGTTTTTGTTACGAACCGGAGTGAGTTTACCCGACAGCCGCGCCTCAGGTAGACATTTGCTGCGCTTGAGGGGGTGGGATGAGAAAGCTGCAGTTCTGCCGATTCCTCTTCTCGCGCCGTCGCTATGGGCGTATCCGCGCAAGCTCCGAGGGACAAGGCAAGCGTCAAATCGGTAACAGGCGAGAGCTTTCATAATTGCAGGTCAGCTAGGCAGGCGGAAGTTTTCCCGTCTGCCTGAATTTCGTATTTCTTGCTTCCGGGAGGATGCTGCAATGCGAAACCCCATGTTAAGCAAGGTGGTTCTGTTTGTGCTGTTTGCGTTGTGTGTCGGGACCGCGCTGCCGGGCTGGACACAAGCGGTCGCCACCGGGACCGTGCAGGGTGCGGTGACAGACCCAACGGGGGCGGTGGTTCCTGGAGCAACGGTCACGCTAACCAACAACGCGACGGGAGCCAGTGTAACCACTGCAACCAACGATGCCGGGCGGTATGTTCTGGTGAACGTCAACCCAGGGGATTACGCCATCTCGGTAGCGAAGCAGGGCTTTGCCACAACGAAGACCCAGGAAACGGTCAGCGTCGGCAGCGTTCTCACCGTTAATCTCCGTATGGAGGTGGGTGGGGCTACGACCACCGTCGAGGTGAGCGCCGCGGGAGTACAGCTGCAGACGACCAATGCTACCGTGGGGAACACCATCAGCAGCGCGGCCATAGATTCGCTACCCAGCCTGAACCGTGACGTCACCACATTTGTGGAGTTGCAGCCTGGCGTAAGTCCAGACGGCAGCGTTGCTGGCACGGTGGTAGACCAGAGCACCTTCATGCTTGACGGTGGCCAAAACACCAACGACATGGACGGTAGCATGAGTGTCTACACAAACACCTACGCCGGTGATCCCACAGGGGGCGTGTCCAATGGAAGCCTGGCCGTGGCGGCCGGGCCCACTGGAGTCATGCCAACCCCGGCGGACAGCGTCGAGGAGTTCAAAGTCAATACCGCCGGCCAGTCTGCCGACTTCAACAGTTCGTCGGGTGCCCAGGTGCAGGTCGTTACCCGGCGCGGCACCAATACCTGGCACGGCAGCGTGTACGAGTACTATCTGGACAACAATTTCTCGGCAAACACCTGGGACAACAACTTCACCGGCACACCCGTTCCCGACTGGCATCGCAACCGTTTTGGGGCACGGGCCGGAGGGCCGATTCTGCCGGAAATGCTGGGGGGGAAAACCTACATCTTCGCCAACTACGAAGGCTATCGCTGGCCTAATTCCGTGACCTATGAGAGAGCGGTTCCGTCGGACGCCATGCGCATGGGCCTGTTGACCTTCGGCAGTGTCACTTACAACCTGAACCCGACCCCGGTGACCTTTAACGGGACGACTTACCCGGGAAGCACGCTGGATCCGCGTGGGCTTGGAATCAACTCGACCGTGCAGCAACTGTGGAACCTGATGCCGCAGTCGAACGAGTCGGCCTGCGGCATCAACCGTTGTGACAACGTGAACGTGCAGGGATTCAGGGCTAACGTTGGCATCCCAACCGACAGCAACTTTGGGGTGGTTCGCCTGGATCATGACTTCGGCCCGAAATGGCATTTCATGTCCAGCTACCGCTATTTCAAGCTTTCCGCCGCGGGAACGGAGCAAGTGGACATCAGCAACGGTAAGGCCACCTCCTTATCCAGTAACCCGCAGGAGCCCTGGTACCTGGTCGCGGGCGTAACCACCAACATCAGCCCCAACGTGACCAATGACGTTCACTACAGCTTTCTTCGCAACTGGTGGGCTTGGAGCCGCCTTGGCGGCGTGCCGCAGTTGTCGGGGCTGGGAGGGGCGCTGGAGCCCTTCGGCGAATCCGCGACCGCCGCGCTGACTCCCTATAATGTGAACACCCAGCAGACCCGCACCCGCTTCTGGGACGGGAAAGACCACTACATTCGCGACGACGTTTCCTGGCTGAAAGGCAACCACCTCCTGCAGTTTGGTGGGGCTTACCAGCACAACTTCAATTGGCACCAGCGCACGGACAATGGCGGTGGCATCAACTACCAGGCTGTTTATCAGATGGGCATCACGAGCGGCGCCGGAATCAACATGGCCAGCGTTCTTGGGCAGATACCTGGGCTAGACCCCACTGACGACAAGAACTTTGGGCGCGATTACGTGGCGTCGCTGGGCATCGTCTCGATTTCGCAGATTGCCTACACGCGTACCGGCAAAAACCTGCAGTTGAATCCTCCGCTCACGCCAGCTTTCGACCAGAGCACCATCCCGTATTACAACGTTTACTTTAGCGACACCTGGCATTTGAGACCAAGCCTCACCCTGACTTATGGCTTAGGGTGGACGCTGGAGATGCCACCGGTGGAAACAGATGGTAAGCAAATCGAACTGGTAGACATCAACAACAACGTTCTTGATTCACAGGCTTATCTGAATTCCCGAGAACAGGCGGCTCTCCAGGGCCAAGTCTACAATCCGTTCGTCGGATTCAACCTCGTGGGCAACACTGGTAGGAAATACCCTTATGATCCGTACTACCACTCGTTCAGTCCGCGGGTTGCGGTCGCGTGGAACCCTCTGGGCAATAACAACACAGTAATTCGTGCCGGCTATGGCCGCATCTTCGGCCGCCTGAACGGGGTCGATCTCGTGCTGGTGCCGCTCCTCGGCACCGGCCTGATCCAGCCGGTACAGTGCTTTGGCCCGGACAAGGGCGGCGTTGCCTGCAACGGGGCGAGTAACGCTACTCCTGCTAATACGTTTCGCATCGGCACCGACGGCTTGACGGTGCAGTTGCCCCCGGCCACGCCAACGCTTCCACAGCCCCTTTACCCTGGTATCAACGGTATTGCGGCGGGCGCAGGTGAGGCATTGGATCCCCACTTCCGGCCTAACTACGTGGACTCGTTCGACTACACGTTGCAGCACCAGTTCACAAGAAACTTCACTGGAGAGGTAGGCTACATCGGTCGCTTCATCCATCATGAGTACCAGCCCATCAACATCAACTCAGTTCCCTACATGATGACCCTGGGCGGCCAGAGGTTCGACAAGGCGTATGCCAATGTGGTCTGGCAGTACTGTGGAGGTAATGCAGGAATGGCCGGATCGGGGTGTGCCGCCAATGCGACTGCCGTGCAACCGCAACCGTTCTTCGAGGCCGCCCTTGCAGGGACAGGTTACTGCACGGGCTTCGCGAACTGTACGCAGGCACTGGTGGCAAACGAAGGCATCAACGGAACGGGTAATCTGACGTTCTCCAACGTTTGGAGTCTGTGGAGCGATCTGGACAGTGGACCATTCAACTTCCCGCGCAGCATGATGAATACCGCGATTCCCGGCCAGGCAAATGGCAGCTCTGGACAACTCACGAGCGGGGTGGGAGTGAACGCGAGCGTTGGCCACGGGAATTACAACGGGTTCTTCGCCTCGGTTAAGATGAATGATTTCCATGGGCTTACGGCCCAGTCGAACTTTACCTGGTCGAAAGCCTTGAGCTCGCTAGCTGTGGTACAGGCCACCAGTGAAGCCACGGCCACTGACCCTTACAATCTGGACTTGGGATATGGCCCGGCGGGCTTCGACCGCAAATTCGTCTACAACCTGTTTTTCGTGTACCAACCTCCGTACTACAAGGGACAGTCGGGGCTTGTGGGTCACGTTCTTGGAGGTTGGACAATTGCGCCGATCTTCGCTGCCGGAACCGGCGTGCCCATGATTCTCGGCACAGTTAATGGCGGCGGGCAGGGTTTCGGCGAGGGCGACTCGACTAACTTCTTTGCCCAGGGGGAGTCCGAGAACGCAATTCCCATCACGAATCTCCCCACCTCGTCCGTGCACAAAGTCTCGGGGAATTTCCCGAATTTGTATGCCAACCCGTCAGCGGTGTACAACCAGGTCCGTCAGCCCATTTTGGGTCTGGACGAGAAGGACGGCGGATGGGGTTTCCCGCGCGGCTTGGGTTACTGGAATATCGACCTGAGTATCAAGAAGAACTTCAAAATTACCGAGCGCTTCAATCTCGAAGCGCAGGCAGTGTTCACGAACCTGTTTAACCACGTGGTGTTCTTCGATCCCGGGTTTGGCGGAGCCGAGGGCAATGATTACCTCGACACCAGCAGTCCTAGCAGCTGGGGCACAGTAGCGGGGCAAGGCAATACCCCGCGCACCATGGAGTTTGGCCTGCGCTTTAACTTCTAGCCGATCGCCGGAGGAGCGGGTAGGCGCTTCTCGCTCACCTGTATGGGCCGCAGCCTTCAGTTGCGGCCCTTTTAACTGGATTTCAACACGGAATCCGCCCGTCGGGGAACGAGGCTGTGGTGTTGCTTGGGCGGTCTACGGATGTTCTTCGGCCGGGTCAGGGAAGAGGCCAACAGGGGTTTCTGCCGTTTGGAAGCAGGCCCGCGCGTCAGCGTCGGGGACGCTCTCGCTTGTCCAGGTTGGAAAGGCTGGCGTTAGCGGGAGCGTAGCCGGGTGCGAGCATCAGAGCCTTCTCAAACTCCGCACGTGCCTCGGCGAACTGTCCCAGCGCCCCGAAGGCGTTCCCCAGGTTCGTGTGGTACTCAGGATCGGTGGGACTTAGCTCGAGGGCACGCTGGAAGTGCTCGATAGCTTCAGAACAACGATCCATCTCGCAATAAACAGCGCCCAGATTGTTCTGCACGGACGACGCGAAACGATCGCTCGTAGCGTGCGCGCGCAGCGCTTGCTGGAAATACTCCACCGCTCGATCGTATTGATGTTCGTCCTGCCAGGCTATGATCCCCAGGCCATTCAGGGCGTTTTCGTCGCTGGGATTTGACTCGAGTGCCTGGCGCAGCGCTTCTTTTGCTTCTTTCCAACGCCCGGCTTGAAGCAACACGCCTCCAACCGCCGAACGGACACCAGCGTCGGTGGGATCGGCCGCTCGTGCTCGGCTGAGGGCGTCCAGGGCTTTGTCCAGATGACCCTGTTGACTGTAAATGAGGGCAAGGCCAAGGTAAGCCGAATCGATCTGGTCCCATTCGGGAGGATCCTGTTGCTGAGCCAGAGAAACCGCCTGCTGATAGTGGCGCTCGGCCGCGTCCAGGTCGTTTCCCTGCGAGCGAATCAACTCGGCGACCGCGTTCTGCATGTCAGGGGAATTGGGCGATGCTTTTGCAGTCTGGGAGAAGAGGGTGAACTCGTTGGTCCAATCTGCATTCCGTCTGACCGTCTGCGCCACAAACACGCCTAGCAGGAGGGCCAGGGCGCAGCCTCCCAGCCAGGTACTGGGAGCTGGCGCCAGCCTAGCCAGCCCCTTGTTGACCAGCCACACGAGGAGCAGGCAAGAACCCAAGGACGGAATGTAGAGATAGCGCTCCGCGAAAACATTTCTTCCCACACCGCGCAGGTTAAGCACGGGAATCAGGGTCAGAAAGACCCAGCTCGCGGCGAAGGCCGCCAGCGGGGCCCGCCGAACACTGTATGCGATCCCTGCCGCTGCGACAATAAGGAAGAGTATTGCCGCGAGAGCCCGTGGATCGGTGAGGGATCGGACAGGATCGAAGACGTGATAGGCGTTCAGTTGTATGGGGAGCAGCAGCTTCCACCAGTACTTGGCCACGAAATAGGCAGCCGTCAGGACGTAATCACTCAGCGGCAGGACCCATCTACGCTGTGATGTGTAAAGGAATCCCAGCGCGTGATGGCGCACGATAAGGTAGGCGACGACCACGGCCCCATAGGGCAGCACTCTCCAGCATGCTTTGCGCCAACGCACCCAAAACGACTCGTCTCCGCACAGGACGAGATAGCAGGCGATGACCATGGGGAGCGTCAATGCCATCTCCTTCCACAGCAGGGCCAGGGCGAACGAGGTCCAGGACAAGATCCGTGGCTTCGGTCCGCGAAGCCACCTTCGAGGTTGGTCGCCGGATGCGGAGGCGGGTTCTGCCACGAGGAACAGATAGAAAGAGAGAAAGAAGAAAACCGCGCAGCCCAGTTCGGTCAGAGCCGAAGCCCACGCCACTGCCTCGGTATGGATGGGATGCACGGCGAAAAGGGCCGCCGCTGGCAGGGCCAAGGCAACCCTACGCGTCAGTTCGAATAGAACAGCGTAGGCCAAAAGAGTTGCCAGCAGGTGGAAAACGAGATTCACAGCGTGAAAAGCCACTGCATCGAAGTCAAACAACTGGGCCGTCGTTCGGTACGTCAGCATTTGCAGGGGACGGTAGTAATTGTTTCGCGATTGTTCGCCGGGGTGGGTAAAGGCCCAGACGTCGGACGAAAAGAGGTTGAGCCAAGCTGTCCCGGCTCGAAGGTTAGGATTCTGAAGGATCTGCCGGCTGTCGTCCCATACAAAACCGTTCCGGAGAGTGTTCGCATATCCGAGCATGACCAGAGCCGTCAAGAAGACAACGGCAGCGAGATGGCGGGCTGGTGTCGAGGCGATACGACGCGAGACTTTCTTTTCAACGGTGCGGGATGAACTTTCGGGTGGTTTTGGGGCGGCCGGCGAACGACGTCGTTTTCTGTGAGCCACCTTGACCCTCTCCGGGAGAGACCGCAAAAGTTCTGCAACGAATGCTTACTTGACACTCCCTGCGCCTAAAGGCGGGGGATTCTTCCTTCAATCGAGACGGTTGGCTTTCGCGAGTCTTACATCTCGTCCTCAAGCGTCAGACATTCTTCTGGTTCTCCACACGTCTTCAGGACTTGCCAGGGTGCTCCACCTACGGTTGAAACCAACTGGGAGTTGGTCCAGAGTGTAGGCAGCCGGGATTTCAAGGTTGGGAATACCTGCCTCTCCAAATGGGAAGAATATCCCTTCAGGTTCTTTATCAACCCGTGGATACCAAACTGTAGGTCCACAAGAACATGTCGCGGCCGAAAAGCAGGCTCGCCCTCCCGAACTTTGCGGCCAAATTTAGGCATACAAGATGGTAACAGCAGTGCGCCGCCCATATCTCCATGTCGGGGACGTCAGGGGCTTTCGTTCGCAGGTCGGGTAACCCACGCAGGTGAGTCACGCGAAGGCAGCAATGCAGTTACCAGATCGACCTCAGGCTGGAGCGAGCGTTCGAGTGCCGCCAAGGATCACCGTGGCGGTTCGCCCTGCGCCGGGAGGAGGGTAGCAAGGGTAGGCTGGGCTAGGTTCAGTTTGTTGGCGCTGGAGTCGTGGATATCGCCGTGGGTAGGCGGCCGGTAAAGGTGGCGTGTACCCGACAGCGTAGCCAGCCCCCGCATAGAGGCGCGGGCCAAGCGACTTCCGACCGCGGCCAGAGCATCGATATTCGAGCTTTGAGCCTTTAGCTGTAGCAGCGAGGTGGTCGGACGCGCAGGTGTTCACGTTGATGACCACCACGTCGGAGCAGGCTTGGGAAAACACACAAGATGAGACCGCCGCGACCAGTGGATTGACAGAACTTTACAAAGCGCGGTCTCCCAGGCGGACGATGGCCTTCCGAGCGTAGGCGCTGAAGAGCAGGAGTCAGTATAATTAGGCAACCCACGACTCATTGACGGGAATCTCAACTCAGAATGCACACATCTCTATTCGCTCAACCCCGGATCGCGGGTGACTCCACCAACAAGGCAAAGGAAATGAGGATGTATAGCTACAGCCAATTGACCAAGCTGGTCAGAACTGCACTGGGCATGGTGCTGGCTATGGCGGGCGCCAGCCTACCGGCGTCGGCGGCGCTGGGAGGCGACGTGGCCTCGGTGCAGAAAGACATGGTGCAGATGCGGGCGTCGTTGAAGATCACGCACGCCGAAGCCTACACGGTGCATGAGATGCAGATGTCCTATGGAACGGTGGTGCGGGAATTTGTTTCACCGGCCGGGCAAGTGTTCGGGGTCGCCTGGCGGGGACCGTTCCTCCCCGATATGCGCCAGATTCTGGGCACCTATTTCAACCGGTATGAGCAGGTTGGAATCGCCAAATCGAGGCGGGCTCAGGGCCCGCTGGTGATTCAGGACCCGGAGCTGGTGCTCGAGTCAAGCGGACACATGCAATCGTATCGCGGGAGAGCCTACGTTCCAACCATGGTGCCACAGGGGGTGAGCCTTGATGCAATACGGTGAGGGTGTCGTCGTCCGTGGGATGTCCGTCCTGGTTTTGGTTGGGCTGACCGTGTGCGCGTTGGGGTGCAGCAGTGGCGGCTCGGGCACAAACCCTCCGCCAGTTTCTGGCGCCAACGTGGTCGCCCTCACGGTGGATGGAGGTCCGCCGGGGCTCCCGTTTAATAATGGCAATGTGGCCTTCGCCAGCTTGACGGTGTGTGTGCCTGGTAGCACCTCCCAGTGTCAGCCCATCGACCACCTCCTGGTCGACACCGGTTCGTTCGGTTTGAGACTCCTGTCTTCGGCGAGCGGAGGAGAGTTCTCGCTTACCACCGTCCCATTGCCTCAGGAAATGAACGCGGGTAACCCTGTAGGAGAGTGTGTGCAATACCTCACGCCGGCATTTACCTGGGGTTCCGTGCGAACCGCGGATGTGAAGACCTCGGGAGGCGAAGTGGCCAGCTCCATACCGGTTAACGTGATCGGGGACACGAGCTTCAATCCGGTGCCAACCAGCGCAACAAACCCGACAAACCCTTGTGCGACAGGTGGCGATGCCGACAGCCTGCTGGGGCTGGGAGCGAACGGAATTTTGGGAGTGGGACCCATCGCCGAAGATTGCCCGGCGTGTGCGACTCAAGTGATCCCAGCCACTTATTATTCCTGCCCGACCCCGATTACGACCCAATGCACGGGGTCGACGATACCACTGGCTCAGCAGGTGTCCAATCCCGTGGCCTCTTTTGCGACGGACAACAACGGGGTGGTGATTGAAATTGGGGCGTTATCGACCCCCACAGGGGCGACAAGCCTCAGCGGACAGATGCTGTTCGGCATAGGGACCCAGTCCAACAACGCCCTGGGCAGCGCGCAGGTATACCAGTTGGACGACTTCCTGAGCTTCACGACGACGTATAAAGGGAAAGCCTACCCCGGAAGCTTCGTCGACAGCGGGTCCAACGGCATCTTCTTTCTGGACAGTACTACGACTGGACTGCCTCTGTGTTCGTCGAATTCCCCGGGTTTTTATTGTCCTTCGTCGACCCAGCAGTTCACGGCTGCGAATATGGGGACGAATATGACATCACCAGGGGCTAACGTGATGTTTAACGCAATCAACGTCGACAATCTGGCGCTTGGAGTTTCTGCCTTCGACGGCACGGGACCACAGACGGGTGACTTTGATTGGGGAATGCCGTTCTTCTTCGGCCGGACCGTTTACAGCGCGATCTTCGGGAAGAGCGCGCCGGGGGGGACGCCGCCGTACGTGGCGTACTAGAGGCGGGCTCCGGACTGGTCCAGTCAATCCACGGCTGATGGTTCCGGCGGGGAATGTGGGGTCTGGCTTGGGGACTCCCAGCAAGTGCCTCGAGAAAGATCTCTACCCGATTTGTAGTCCAGGGCACTCCGATTCCGGACAAATCCGCCTCTTCGGTCCTAAATGCACCTCCCAAGTCCAGGCACTGCAGGCGTCGTTGCCGGACCGTCGGGGGCAATGAAATCGGCTTCAATACCTAAGCCTCGATCAGTTGCCGCCGCAGCTGTTTGAGCGACCACCCTTCCTCATCAACGTAGGCTGGGGGGCCAGGCAGAAGGCGCGCTAATAGGGAACTGGCCTGGCTGGGGCGGCGGCTTAAGTGCGGCATTGTTGGTCTTCTGGCTCGCAATGGCGGTGCCTCCAGAGCTTCTGAAGCACGCGACCCGGTCCCTCGCCCATCGTGGACCTGATGACCAGGGCACGGTAATCCTCCACGTCAACTTTGCTGAACCGGTTGAAATCGACCGGGCAACCGCCGGCTGGCGCTCAATGGTTGCGTTCCGCGAGGCCGCTGCCTGCGCAAATCGTACGGCGTCCTAAGCGTGGATTCACGATGCCATTTGACCGCTGGTGCGAGGCCGCGCTTCGGCCCGAGCGGGCGCGGGCCGCTCGGGAGATGTTGAGCGGGATGGCGCGCGGCAGGTGTGGGAGGAATCCGAAAGTGGGGCGGCCTCCTGGTCACGTCCGTGGGTGCTGTTCGTGCTGCGGAACTCAACTTGTCAGCCAAATCCACAACTTCCCGTGGCATTTTTCCTGTATGGTTATGGTGCTGTGTGGGTTGGGTTCAGACGCCTGATTTCACGCGGGTTTCCGCGATCCGTCCTGGATTTTGAACGGATTTGAACGGAGCGAGGGCAAGATGCCCTCGGGACAGCCGGCAGGATGCCGGAGGGTTCAAAGACAATGTGCGGTATCAGTGGTGTCGTGAACTGCGGAAGCCGGCAAACGCTCGCCCGGATGACGCAGGTGCAGACGCATCGCGGACCGGACGATGCGGGGCTCTGGGAGCACCGTTCCCCGGACGGGTCCTACGTCGGGCTGGGCAGCCGCCGCCTGGCTATTCTGGATCTTTCGCCTGGCGGGCATATGCCCATGGCGAACGAGAGCGGTTCGATCTGGATCACCTACAACGGCGAAGTTTACAACTTCCGCGATCTGCGCCGGGAGCTCGAGGGCAAAGGCCACCGCTTCTTCTCCGGGACCGATACCGAAGTCGTACTCCGCTTGTACGAGGAAGAGGGCCCGGAGTGCGTGCGGCGGCTGAAGGGGATGTTCGCGCTGGCGATCTGCGATCTGAGGCAGGGCAGTCCGGTTCTGTTTGTGGCCAGGGATCACTTCGGGGTGAAACCGCTGTACTACTGGTACCGCGGCCGGCAGTTCGCGTTCGCCTCCGAGATCAAGGCCCTGCTCGAAGTGCCGGGACTGGAGGCGGAGCTGGACCCGGATGCTTTGCATCAATACCTGACCTTTCTGTGGGTACCCGACCCCAAGACCATGTTCCGGGGAATTTTCAAGCTGCCGGCGGGCCACTACGCTATCCTGCGCCGCGGCCAGCTCAGCATCACGCAGTATTGGGACCTCACGTTCCCGCCGGAGAAGCATGGGTTTCCGCGGCAGGAAGCGGAGCTGGCGTCGGAGATCCGGGAGCGCTTCCGGCAATCGGTGGAAGCGCAGATGGTGAGCGATGTTCCGCTGGGGGCGTTTCTGAGCGCGGGGCTGGATTCCTCGAGCATCGTGGCCATGATGGTCGGGGCTGCCGCCAAGCCGGTGCGCACGTACACGATCACCTTTCCGCCGAAGTATCGCGTGGGGGAAACGACACTGGATGATCCCGCAGTGCCCTCGCGGTTGGCTCGCACGCTGGGTTGCGAGAACCACCGGATCGTGGTGGAGCCGGACGTGGCCAACCTGCTGCCGCGCTTGACCTGGCACATGGACGAGCCCACGGCGGATCCCGCGCTCATTCCCGCGTACCTGGTGTGCCGGGAGGCGCGGAAGCAGGCGACGGTACTGCTGTCGGGTGTGGGAGGGGACGAGCTCTTCGCCGGTTACCGCAAGCACGCCGCACACTACTGGGCGCAGGCATATAACCGGATTCCACCCCCGCTCCAGCGGCTGCTGCAAAGAGGGCTGGGAGGCCTGCCCAGCTTTCGCGGCACGGCCATGAAGGGCAGGGTGCGCCTGGCGAAGAAGATGGCGAGAAGCGCATCGCTTGATCCCGTGGACCGGTTCGTCATGAACTGCACGTACCTGGACGGGGAGCAGAAATCAAGCTTGTATTCCGACGATTTTGCGCAGCGGCTCTCGGGAGCGGACCCGGCAGAACAACATCGTGCGAGTTTTCTACGGGTGCAGCAGGCGGACTTCCTTAACCAGATGTTGTATCTGGACACAAAAATCTTCATGGTGAGCCTGAACCTCACCTACAACGACAAGATGAGCATGGCTTCCTCGGTGGAGGTTCGGGTTCCGTTCCTGGACCGGGAACTGGCCGAATTCGTGGCCTGGAATGTGCCACCGTGGCTCAAGCTGAAGGGGTTTTTCCACCCCACCACGAAACACATCTTCCGGCGAGCCATGTGCGACCTTCTGCCGGGAGAGGTGTTCGAGCAACCCAAGGCCGGTTTCGGGGCTCCGGTAGACTATTGGCTGGCGCACGATCTGAGGGAAATGGTCGACGATTTGCTCTCTGAGGCGCAGGTGCGGAGCCGCGGGCTATTCCGGCCGGAGGCGGTGCAGGAATTCGTGCGCCAACAACGCACCGGGGCCGAGGACTGGTCGATCGAAATCTGGCAGTTTCTGACGCTGGAACTGTGGATGCGGTTGTTTCTGGACGGCGGCGCCCGTGAGATGGCCACGATTCACGCGCAACAGGCGGCCACGGCATGAAGCAGGTTCTACAGCAGCCGCGCACCGGTGAGGTGATAGTCACGGAGGTGCCGGCGCCGCAACTGACGCCGGGCTGCGTGCTGGTGCGGATGGCGGCGTCGCTGGTTTCGGCGGGGACCGAGCGCGCGGTCTCGGAGTTCGCCAGCAAGAGCCTGCTGCAGAAGGCAAGGGCGCGGCCCGACCTGGTGCGGGTCGTGCTGGACAAGGTGCGCCGTGACGGGGTGGTGCCCGCGGTGCAAGCGGTCCGGGCGCGGCTCGAGCAGCCGACGGCTCTCGGCTACAGCAGCGCAGGTACGGTGGTGGGGGTGGGGGAAGGCGTGCGCGACTTGGCTGTCGGCGACCGCGTAGCCTGCGCCGGTGCCGGGTATGCCGTGCATGCCGAAGTAGCCTGCGTGCCGCGGTTGCTGGCGGCCAAGATTCCGGAAGGGGTGTCCTTCGAGCAGGCGGCGTTTACGACCGTGGGAGCGGTTGCGCTGCACGGGATCCGCCAGGCCGAAGTGCGACTGGGAGACATAGTCGCCGTGGTCGGCCTCGGCCTGCTCGGCCAGTTGACGGTGCAGGTGCTGAATGCAGCCGGCTGCCAGGTGCTGGGCATGGACATCGCCCAGGATCGGGCTGAGTTGGCCTTGGGTTTGGGCGCGCTGGCTGTGGCCGTGTCTGCGGAGGAATTCCACGCGTTATGTCTTCACCACACGCACGGTTTTGGCGTGGATGCGGTGCTGATTGCCGCTGAAACGGGCAGCAGTGAGCCGGTAAACCTGGCGGGTCAAGTGGCGCGCGACCGGGCGGTCGTGGTTGCCGTGGGCACGGTGGGAATGGATATCGAGCGGAAGGCGTACTACGAGAAAGAACTCGACTTCCGCGTGTCACGCTCCTACGGGCCGGGGCGCTACGACGAAGTCTACGAACTGAAAGGGCGGGACTACCCGATTGGCTACGTGCGCTGGACGGAAACCCGCAACATGGAAGGCTTTCTCCAGCTGGTAGCCGATGGCAAGGTCGAGGTCAAATCGCTCATCACCCATCGCTACCCGCTCGAGCGCGCCCCCGTCGCCTACGATCTCATCATGGGAAAAACCGGGGAGCGATTCCTGAGCGTGCTGTTCACCTACCCGGACGAAATCCATCTGGATCAGCGCTTGGAGCTGGTTTCGGGTACGGCCGCGCCGGAGGTGAGCCCGGGCACAGTTGCAATCGGCTTGCTGGGGGCAGGCAATTTCGCGACCAGCACGCTGCTGCCTGCGATGAAGCGGGTAAGCGGCATCGAGTTCCAAGGCGTCTGCGCGGCAACCGGTACCCACAGCCGGCACGCAGCCGACAAATTCGGGTTCCGCTACTGCACGACGGATGAGAACCAGATTGTGGGCGATTCCCGCGTCAACACCGTCGTGATCTCCACCCGGCATCATCTTCACGCACGCCAGGTGCTGACGGCGCTGGCGGCCGGGAAGAATGTTTTCTGTGAAAAGCCGCTGTGCTTGCGGGAGGAGGAACTGGCGGAGATCGTTCGAGCCCATCCGGGCCGGGGGGAGACACGCAAGCCGGTGCTCATGGTCGGCTTCAACCGGCGCTTTGCACCGCTGGCTGTGCGCATGAAGAGCTTTCTGGGGGGAATCAGCGATCCGCTCACGCTGCACTACAGGGTGAACGCCGGCTTCCTACCGGCCGATCACTGGGTGAACGATCCGGAGCAAGGGGGCGGACGCATTCTTGGGGAAGTCTGCCATTTCGTGGATTTGCTGTCGTTCCTTGCGGGGAGCAGGCCGCGGGAGGTACAAACTCTGGCGGCCGGTGTGGGTTCAAGCGGGGGCGATAGTATCGTGGCATCGATGAGGTTTGCCAATGGATCGCAGGGTACGATCAGTTACCTTACCGGCGGGGACAAGTCGTATTCGAAGGAGCGGGTGGAAGTGTTGGGCGGAGGTGCGGTCGCGGTGCTCGAAGATTTCCGGCGGCTGGCGCTGGTGCGTCATGGCCGCAGACAAACCTTCCGTTCCCGCTGGCAGCAGGACAAGGGACACCAGGGCGAGTGGCAGGCGTTCGCCGCCAGTATCCGAGGAGGCCAACCGCCACCGATTCCCCTGGAGGAGATCGTCGCCACCACGCTGGCGACGCTGAAGATCGCGGAATCCAGTGGCCGGCCGCTGAACCTGGACCCGGCGGGGTTTATCCAGGCTGCATTGGGATTGCCGTTCAGCAAGCGTCCCGAGTCGGAGATTCATTGAGTGCAGGGTGGATGACTCTAAATACCAGGATTCAAGCGGGGTTTTACCGGAATCCGGTTTCGTCGCCGCTGAGCAGCCCGGGGAAGAGCGCGTTCTGGCGGCTAAGGCTGAAGCCTCGATCGAAAGAGCAAACGAGGCTCTTCATGCAGCGCTGGAAGCGTTGTTCTGCCCAGGATCAGGCTGTTTCGCAGCCTGTGGAGTCAGGCCCGTTCAACGCGCCCTTCCGTCTTCAACCGACTTCCGACTGGCGATACTGACAATCGAGCAGAAGAGACGACCGACATCCGATGCTTATTCTGGGCCTCAACATGTTCCACGCCGACGCTTCCGCGGCCATCGTGCAGGATGGCGAGGTGATTTTCGCAATTGCCGAAGAGCGATTGAACCGGCACAAGCACTTTGGAGGCTTCCCGTCGCTTTCCGTCAAAGCGTGTCTGGACGCGGCTGGGGCGAAGATTACCGATCTTGACCACGTTGCCGTCGGTCAGGACAGCGATGCCAACCTGGCCAGGAAGGTGCAGTATGCCCTGGCGAATCCGACGAAGATTCTGAATTTCATCCGCCTGCGGCAGCGAAAGGAAGGCATGCGTGACGTGCGCTCGCTGCTGGCGAAAGCGCTCGAGGTTGAGGCGAAGCAACTGCGCTTCCGGGAGCACCACCTCGAACACCACCTCGCGCATATCGCGAGCGCGTACTACTGCTCGCCGTGGGAGAAGGCAGCAGGGTTCAGCTATGACGGATCGGGCGATTTCGTCTCGACCATGATGGCGCGCTGTGAAGGAAACGACATTGAAGTGCTGGACCGCATTTTCTTGCCGCACTCGCTGGGCAGCTTCTACACCATGATCTGCGAGTTTATCGGCTACAAGAAGTATGGGGACGAGGGCAAGGTCATGGGCCTGGCTCCCTATGGAAAGGACAGTTATCACCAGCAGGTCAGCGAGATTGTCCGGCTGTGCGACGGCAGTTTTCAACTCGATCTGAGCTATTTCAAGCCGCTGGGCAGCAACCAGGGGATGCAGGTGCTGCCGGACGGTACGGTGCGGCTGGCGCGCCATTTCTCGCCCCGCATGGAGAAGCTGTTTGGCGAGCCGCGCGAGCCCTACACCGAGATCACCCGGAGGGACATGGATCTCGCCTACGCGATGCAACGGCGCTTTGAAGAGGTCTTCTTTCACTTGTTAAACGAGCTGCACCATCGAATCCCGCTGACCGACCTTGCCATGGCGGGCGGATGCGCGCTGAACAGCGTTGCCAATGGAAGGCTGTTTCACGAGACGCCCTTTCGCCGTACCTGGATTCAGCCGGCGGCCGGGGATGAGGGCCTGGCGATCGGTGCGGCCCTGCATACCTGTTATTCCGTTCTCATGCAGCCACGGCGTTACGAGCAGCGACATGCCTACCTGGGGCCGGAATTCTCCGAGTCGCGCATCGAAGCGGATCTGAGAAGAACGAGTTTGCGGTATCGCAAACTGGCACGGGAGCCGTTGTTGGAGGCGGTAGCCGACCAAGTCGCGGCCGGGAATGTCGTGGGCTGGTTCCAGGGACGGATGGAGTGGGGGCCGCGAGCTTTGGGCAATCGCTCGATTGTTGCCCACCCCGGGCTTCCCGACATGAAGGACGTGTTGAACGCGCGCATCAAGCACCGGGAGTGGTTCCGGCCCTTTGCCCCGTCAATTCTGGCGGAGCATCAGAACGAGTATTTCGAATACGATCATCCCTCGCCGTTCATGCTGCACGTATACAAGATACGGCCGGAGAAACGGAAGCAGTTGTGCGCGGTGAATCACGTCGACGACACGGGGCGGCTGCAGACGGTAACGCGCGAAGAGAATCCGCTGTACTACGATTTGATCAAGGCGTTTCAGCGAAAGACCGGCATTCCGGTCGTGCTCAACACCAGCTTCAACGAGAACGAACCCATCGTGTGTGCGCCAGAGGAGGCGATCGACTGTTTCCGGCGCACAAAAATGGATGTGCTGGCGATTGGTCCGTTCCTGGCGCTGAAATCCGAGAACTGAAGTCCGAGCATGTCCTTCGAACCGGCCAGCGCGACTCCGCTCGACGCGTCCAGAGAATCCAGTCTTACCACGGTCGCCACCTATCCCGGACTGCGCGTGCTGGCCTGGGCGGGTGACGTGCTGTATGCATCCTGCGGCTACACGTTGCTGAAGGCGAGAATCACCGGGACGCAGTCCGATTGGCAGACGGTCGGCCGGTTCCAGCCAGCGTGGTGGCGAGAGCTCACTACCGCGAATCGCCTCAGCGCGCGGCTGGTCCGGGATGGCTTCCATGCTTTGGTGGCCTTACCCTCCGGACATTTGGTGGCCGCGGTTCCCGGAGCGATTGTCACCCTTCGTCCGGGAGACTCGGAGTTCCGCATATCCCATAGCATTACCCGGGGCACCCGGCCTCTGCACGTCATGGCCACGCCGGAGGGGAATGTCTTCTGGGGGGAATACTTCGATAACGCCCGGCGCGAGGCGGTCCGAGTGTATGCTTCTCGGGACTGCGGGGAGAGTTGGGAGGTGGGGTACACGTTTCCCACGGGTGCCATTCGGCACGTACACAATGTTGTTTATGATGAGTGGGAGAAGTGCTTGTGGATCCTGACCGGGGATTATGGAGCAGAGTGCTCCATTCTGCGCGCCGGCTGTAACTTCCGGTCGGTGGAGGCCGTACTGTCGGGAAACCAGCAGGCTCGGGCGGTGGCGCTGCTGCCCAGTGCCGAAGGTTTGTACTTTTCTTCTGACACTCCGCTGGAAAAAAACCACGTTTTCCTGCTCGATCGCCAGGGCAAGCTCACGGTACAGGCCGAACTAAGCAGTTCGTCGATCTATGGGTGCCGGGTAGGGAATTCGCTGTTCTTCTCGACGATGGTCGAGCCCAGCGAGATCAATGCGGAGCGGCGGGTCCGAGTCTACGCGGGCCACGGTGGCGCAATCTGGCAGCCGGTGCTCGAATGGAGGAAGGACCGCTGGCCGATGCATTTATTGCAGTATGGAAACGCGATTCTGCCGGACGGAGAAAATACCACGGACTTCCTGGCCGTGACCACCGTTGCCGTGCAGGGGGGAGATCTCATGACTGCTATTTTGCGGGTTGGTGGAGAGCGAACCCAGGCCGGGCGCGAGCCAGTGGGATGATACGTGCTATAGTTCGGCTTTCTGATTGGCTTTCATGACGACCAGGGTGAGAGGAATGCGTTTTCGCGACCTCAGGGGCGAAAGCCAGGGGCCCAAACCGGCGTCTCGACGCCGCGCTCGAAGCGCTGTTCTATCATTCCGCGCTGGAGGCCCAGCTCTACCTCACCTTCGGACTCTTGGCTGCAGCCTATGAAGCCTTGCCTGGCAAAAGCACTCAGGAGATAGCGTCTCGGCGCCCGAGCATGTCCCTCGCGAAACGCGTCCACTACTACCGGCGCATTGTCAGCGCCTATCTCTTGCCCGGCACCAGTCACCTGACGTTCTGGCATGAGACGCCGGAGGCCAATCCCAGGGCGCTTCCCGGCCAGCTCGGCGAATATTACATGACGTTCGCTGGGAAGGCGGACTACGCGGGCCCTCGCGACAGCGCGGGCATCCCTCTGCTGGATTATCGCGGCCGGATTGGGTTGCAATACAATCCCATCGCAATCGCGCAATACGGGTTGGGCAACTGCAACCTGTACCGGCAGATCCGCGAAGAATCACGCCGCGTCAGGTTTCTCGGCGCCGCCGATTGGCTTCACGCGAATCTCGAGCAGAATGCGCATGGCGTTTGGGTCTGGAACCACCGCTTTGACTGGGAGTATCGCGATCTGTTGAAGTCGCCGTGGTATTCCGGGCTGGCGCAGGGACAGGGGATCTCGCTGCTGGTGCGCGCTCATGCCGAGACCGCGAACCCGCTCTACCTGGAGTCGGCCCATAAAGCCTTTTCGAGCTTCTTGCGATCCATGGATTCGGGGGGCGTGATGTGCAACGGCGAGAAGGGGCGGCAGTGGATCGAGGAATATATGGTTACACCTCCCACCCACATTCTGAACGGGTGCATTTGGGCCAGTTGGGGCATCTACGACTACTTTCTGGCCACGGGAGACAGCCGGGCCAATGACCTGTTTCAGAGGGTCGCGCAGACCCTGGCGGAAGATCTCAGCCAGTACGACCTGGGCTTCTGGTCACTGTACGAACGGTCGGGCACACGCCTGCAAATGGTGGCCAGCCCTTTCTATCACCGCCTGCATATCGTGCAGTTGCGCGTGATGCACGGGTTGACGGGCAATGAGACCTTCAACTTTTATGCCGACCGGTGGGAACGCTATGCGCGGAGCGGAGTCCGGCGCGCGCTGGCACTTTGCTACAAGAGTGCATTCAAGCTGTGCTACTACTAGAAGCCGGCTTGCTTGGCCTGGAGCTGCGACCTTGCCACCTGCAGTCGAGCGGGCGGAATGGCTGGTACTTCGGGCGAGAGCCGCCCTCCCTCGCCTTTCGACTCGCTCGGGGCAGGCCTCGCCGCCAACCTACCGGCGCCACCAGGGAGAGGGTTTCACGGCGCCTCAAGGGATGCTGCGGATGAAAACGGAACACGGGGAACGGAGCCCAATCAATCTGAGAGCGCAATTAGAGCCCGCGTGAAGATCCTCTACGTGTCGCAGTACTTTCCTCCGGAAATGGGCGCACCTGCCGCGCGAGTGGGCGAGTTGGCGTGGCACTGGGTGCAAAACGGACACGAGGTGACGGTACTCACCGGGTTCCCTAATCATCCTACGGGCGTTGTGCCTCCCGAATGGCGCGCCCGCTTGCGGCGGCTGGCATACCGCGAGAGGGTGAACGGCGTGAACGTGGTGCGAACGTGGCTGTGGCCGCTGCCCAACCGCAAAGCGCACGAGCGCATGCTCAACTACAGTTCCTTCTGCCTTTCGGCAGCGCTTCAGGGCTTCGGCATGGCGCGCCCACACGTGGTTGTCGCCACTTCGCCCCAACTCCTGGTAGGCCTGGCCGGCTGGTGGATCGCACGCTGGCAGCGTGTTCCCTTTGTCTTTGAAGTTCGCGATCTGTGGCCCGAGTCCCTGGTTGCGGTCGGAGTTGGCAGTGACCAATCCCTGCTGCACCGGACCCTGGGAGGAGTGGCCGGATTTCTCTATCGGGAAGCGCAGCGCATCGTGGTGGTCACCCCTGCCTTCGAGGAGCACCTGGTCCGGCACTGGCATGTGCCTTCCTCCAAGATCACGATCGTGGAGAACGGAGTCGAAACCGATCTGTTCAGCCCGAGCAATACCAGTGCCCGCATCAGACACGAGTTGGATGCGGAAGGGAAGTTCCTGGTGTGCTATGCCGGCACGATGGGCCTGGCGCACGGGCTGGAAACGCTGGTGGAGGCGGCCGCCCGCTTGCAGTCGAGCCATCCCGAGGTTGTATTTGTACTCGTCGGCGAAGGGGCGGAGAAGGAACGCATCCGGGAGCTGGCCGCGTCGCGCGCCTTGCATAATATTCGCTTTGTCGGACAGCAGCCCAGAGAGACAGTGCCTTGGTACATCAATGCCTCGGACGTGTGCCTGGTTCCGTTGAAGAAAACAGAATTGTTCCGCACGGTTCTGCCCACCAAGATGTTGGAGTTCATGTCGTGCGCACGCGCGGTGATTGTGGGGGTGGAGGGAGAGGCGCGCAAGCTGGTCGAGGCCGCGAAAGCAGGCATCGTGATCGAACCGGAGAATGCGACGGCCCTGGCGGATGCGATCGAAAGGCTCGCAAGAGATCCCGTGCAGCGGGAAGCGCTTGGGCGGAACGGGCGAAACTACATCCTTGAGCACTATTCCCGGAAGCAGACTGCCGTCGGCTATGCGTCCGCACTGCAGGAATTGTTGGGGAAAAGATGAGGACGGCAGCCG
>DASPST010000083.1:0-53297 GCA_035623795.1 Terriglobales bacterium | reverse complement strand
AGCCGACGTGCCTCCGAGGAGCGGGGGCGAGAGACGGATTCTAATGCAGCCCGGAGGAAAAAAGAAAGACGGCCGCACGCTCTGCCCGGCTGGCCTCCCAAGCCAAACCTAATCACCCGAGGACCCGATCGAAGTGGTCCTAGACTCCAACCGGGAAGGGCTTGGCGTGTGTCTCTGAGCTAAGCGAGAGGCCAGCGAAGCGGCCCTGCAACAAAGACATCAGTCCCGTGTACCAGTAGCCCACAACAAACAGCAGGAGAAACGGTACGGTGATGTAATTCTCGTTTTCCACGGCGTAGCCAACGGTCAGAGCGAAATAGCCGCCGACGAGCAGTTCGACCCAGGGGATCCAGCCCAGACGCCGCCTGTATTTCTTGCCGCCCACTTTGTCCTGTTTCCCCTCCACCCGGTATTTCGGGGTGCGCGCGAACGCGCTCTGCTTGCCGATCAGCGCTTCGAACACGGCCTTGGTGTTGGTGATGGTCAGCCCGATGCCCAGGGCCATCAGGAAGGGCAGGTAGAGCAGGGCCCGAGGCCAGGTCCGGGGAAACAATTCGCGCTGCGAGACCAGGTAGAAGCTGGAGATCGAAAACGTCGATGCCAGGAACAGCGGCAGGTCGATGTAGAGCATCTGGAACCAGCCCTGGTAGAAGCGGATGATCATGGCGGGCAACAGCAGCACCGACAGCACGATCATAAGCGGATAACTGATGTTAGCGGTGAGGTGATACCAGGCTTCGATCTTGGTGTGCAAGGAGGCGTCGCTTTTCAGCACCTGCGGCAGGATCTTTTTGCTGGTCTGAATCAGTCCTTTGGCCCAGCGCGCTTGCTGGGTCTTGAAGGCGGTCATTTCGACCGGGAGCTCCGCCGGGCACTCCACGTCTTGCAGATAGACGAACTTCCAGCCGTTCAGCTGGGCACGGTAGGAGAGGTCGGTGTCCTCTGTCAGCGTGTCGTGCTGCCAGCCGCCCGCATCCTCGATTGCCTTGCGCCGCCACATGCCGGCGGTGCCGTTGAAGTTGAAGAAGACTCCGCTGCGCGCGCGCCCACAGTGTTCGAGCACGAAGTGACCGTCGAGCAGAATGGCCTCGACCTCGGTGAGGAATGAGTAGTTGCGATTGATATGGGTCCAGCGCGTCTGCACCATGCCGATTTTGGGGTCGGTGAAATAGTGAATGGTCTTCAGCAAGAAGTCTTCCGGCGGCACAAAGTCGGCGTCGAAAATCGCGACAAACTCGCCCCTGGCCGTCTTCATCCCTTCCTCCAGGGCCCCGGCCTTGAAGCCTTCGCGCCTGCTGCGATGGTGGTAGGTAATGGGGTGTCCCAGGGCGGCGTAGCGCTCGACCAGATTTCTCACCACCTCCACGGTCTCGTCCGTGGAGTCGTCGAGTACTTGGATGTCCAGTTTTTCGCGCGGGTACTTCATGCGGCAAATACAGTCGATGAGCCGGTCAACCACGTACTGCTCGTTGAACATGGGCAACTGCACGGTGACGCGGGGCAAATCTTCGAACTGCGCGGCCGGCGCCCCCGTACGGTTCCTGCGCCGCCTGTAGTACAGGTAGACGAGGATGTAGCGGTGCACACCGTAGGAGGCCAACAGGATCAGGACCACAAAGTAGGGGATGAGCAGGGCAAGGTCGAAGGCGTTTGCCTGATACAGGCCCTGAAAAGTCTTGTCCAGGAAGTGCTGACGCAGGTACTGGCCGATGCCTCTCGGCTCCGATAGGAACGCGGCCATGGAATAGAAGATGGATGCTGTGCTCAGCGACGTTCTCCCCCGGCGGCCAGGATATTGACAGTTTTATTTATTTTAACTGATGCGTGGAGCCTGGTCCCCAAGCGAAGAGCTAGTGAGCGCGCCCCCTTCGGCACCGATGGCGGTTCGAGGAGAGGGTGATCCATTCGAGCGGCGGCTTCCTCGTGGTCTGAAGCAGGCGCTCCTGCGACCCAGGCCCGGTTTCCTACTCCGGTCGGTAGGTTCGTTTGGGCTGCAAAATATTGAAAATAGGGACTGGCCAGCGAAGGCGGTGGGCAGTTTCAATTCAAGTAAAGCTTCCGGTACAGAGTATCGCGCTGGGCGGGGCGGAAGCCGGCGTCGCGGATGATGCGACGCAGCTCTTCCTCGGTGGTGCAGTTGCTCACGCCGGCGGCGCGCACCACGTTTTCCTCAAGCATCACTGAACCCACGTCGTTGCCGCCAAAGCGCAGACCCATCTGGCAGACTTTCAAACCCTGCGTCACCCAGCTGGATTGGACGTTGTCGAAGTTCGAGAGATAGAGACGCGAGATGGCGAGGACTTTCAGGTACTCGACCGCAGTGGCTTCGTCCCAGTGACGTCCGCCGAGGGCGGTGTTTGCGGGCTGAAAACTCCAAGGGATAAAGGCGGTGAAACCGCCGGTTTCCTCTTGCAGGTCGTAAAGGCGCTGGAAGTGATGAACGCGGTGCTCGTGCTTTTCGCCCACACCGAACATCATGGTGGCGGTGGTGCGCATTCCGAGTTGGTGGGCGGTACGGTGGACGGTGAGCCAGTCGTCGGTGAGGCACTTGAGGCGGGCGATCTTGTAGCGAACCTCGTCGTCGAGAATCTCGGCACCGCCACCGGGGATGGAATCGAGACCGGCGTCGCGCAGGCGGGCAATGGTGTCGCGCACGCTGAGGCCGCTGTATTCGGCGATGGCCAGGATCTCCGACGCCGAGTAGCAGTGCAGGTGGATCTGCGGAAAACGTCGCTTGATGTCGCGTAACATGCGCTCGTGCCAGTCGATCTTGAGGTCGGGATGCAAGCCACCCTGCATCAAGACGCCCGTGCCGCCCAGTTCGACGGTTTCCCTGATCTTCTCGCAGATGGTGTCGAAATCCAGGATGTAACCCTCGTTGGCTTTGGGGCCTTTGAGCGGGCGGTAGAAAGCGCAGAAGGTGCAATACTCGGTGCAGTAGTTCGTGTAATTGATGTTGCGGTCGATGATGTAGGTGACCACGCCCTCGGGATGCAGGCGGCGGCGCAGGGCGTCTGCTTCCATGCCGATGCCAATGAGGTCGTCGGAGCGGAACAGGTCGAGGGCTTGCGATTCGGTCAACGCCATTCGGACTCATTCTAGCCCAGGCAGAGAGTTGGGCCAAACCAAGGATCGGATGCGCCGGCGAAACTGTCGGGGCGTGTTTCTCGATGATCGACGCCGATACTCGCACCGAGGCTGTAGGAGTCAGATGACAGGCTGCATCCCGGCGGCTCGGACCTCCTGAAACGGAGAAACTTGCTGTCCCTGAGGGGTGCGAACAGCCGCAAGTGTGGCGGTTAGCATCCGTCCCGCGCTAGCCCCCTAGACCTCGGGATTGGGCGATTGCATTATTCACCGAGCGGAGAACCCAGCCAGGCTGGTCACGATCGAGCACAGCAAGGCGGCAGCCGCATGGCTGCCGGTCGCCGGACAGAGTAACGACCCATCCGATTTCATTAGGCACTGGCAGCCTCCGCTTGCGGGTTAAGGAGACCGGAGGCGGTACTGTCGCGAATCGTCAGCACATCAGTTGAGACCTTGTCCCATTCCTGGATAAGGAAGCCCTGCGACTCCATGAACGAGCGGATCTCGGCGCGATTCCAGCCGACGATTTCCTCGAGGATGGGAATGAGCACGCCTAGCGCGTTGGCGCTGAGCACGGTGCGCCGAGCGATCGGGGCGAGGTGCTTGTTCTCGGAGACAGCGATGGTGAAGCCGTCGCGGCGGTTGACGTGCAGCATGACGTGAACGTCGGAACTGCCGTCGCCCACATAGACTATGCGGTCCGAGCCGATTTGCAGTTCCTCCTGCAGGCGATCGAGCACGGCCACTTTGCCGTAGCCAGCCGTGACCTGCGTGATGGCCTCGATTTCGCCTGAGGATGAATAGCGGAGCTGGGTGCCGAAGATATGGTCGGCGGGCACGATGTTCTCCAGGGCAGCGCGGATGACCTCAACCGGCGCCGCGGAGACTACGTAGAACTCGAACTGATTCCCCGCAATTCCCTGGCGGAGGATACGATGGAGCAGGTCGATGTTCTCTTTCAGTCGGACCTGTTTGCCAACCTGTTGCAGGTGTTCCTTGCGCACCCGGGTACGGAACTCAGGATCGTGTAGCAACAGGTAAGCCAACTCACCACCCTGCTGCACCAGGTTCAGGCGTGCCATGCCGGTGGCCTTGCGTTCGAATTCTTCCGTCGGCATACCGAGCATTTCGCTCAGCACATAGCCCGAGTCATTGAAGCTCAAGGTCTGATCAAAATCACTGGCAAAGATGTATTGCTTCAAGGTTGTTTGTTTTTCCATAGCTGATTAGATAAACGATTGAGATGAATTGCCAGTAAATCTGATGTGAAAAAAGCTGATACGACTCAGCTAAATTACGAGTGGCGCTGGGGTTACGACGGTCACACCCTCGGATTTTGAAGAGCTTGCCGGGAGAAACTGGAGAGCGGGAGCTGGCGGGAGCGCGCCACATTCCTCGGCGTAGCGATAGAAGAGGCGCAGTCCCTCCAGGCACGCCGGGTCCAGAGAATAGTGGATATTTTCTGTCAGGTAGCCGCGCACCGCATCTTCGCTTAGGTGCAGCCGCGGCGCCCAGGTGCGGGCGATGGTAGCGAGACTCCGAGGCTCGAGGCCGTGCCGCAGGGACTGCTGGAAGATTGCCGTCAGGTCGAGCGCTGCGGCGGACTCGGCGAGCGCCGATTGTCGCACCGCCCAGAAGGCGAAAACGAAAGGCTTGCCGGTGAAGCGAATCCACTCTTCCGCCAGATCGAAGGTGAGGTAACGGGTACGGTCGACCTGCAGGGCGGTGTCGCCAATGACCATGCAAGCGTCGTGCTCGCGAAGCATGGCGTCGAGGTCGGGCGCCATGGAGGTGAAGCGACGACCCCGACCGAGCCATCTTTCGAACAACACCCTGGTCAAGGCGACTGAGGTCAGGGACGAGGCATCGAGGGCGATGCTGGCGACTTTCTCGAGCGGTAGCTTGCAGACCAGAAGAATGGAGCGCACCGCGCGCCGGGCCGCAATGGCTACTCCCGGCAGGATGAAGAGGCCAGGAATCTCCGCGTAAGCCGCCACGGGGATGATACCGATGTCGGCGGTGGCAGTGCGCAGCGCGGCAGCGCAGACCGAGGGCACGGTGTAGGAGATCTCGAAATCCGTTCCCGCGGATCCATGCTCAAAATCCCACATTAACGGAACAGTATTCAGATAGGAAATGGCGGAAATACGAAGACGGTTCATAGATATGCTCAATTTTAGCAAAGCGGTGTGCCTTGCTCCTGACGGTGATCTTTCGACGTTCTGCATCCTAAGGACTCCGCTGCCGCCGAACTTCCCCCGTCCGCAACCGCATCATCAGCGGCATGAGAGTTTTTGGAGTTCTGGTGGTGGAAGCCGCCAAGTAAGCCTTGGGCGACGGTGCGCGTAGGAGCAGAATCGGGAGGTCTTGGCTTGGCGGTGCCGGGCAACCTGACCAATAGGAATTTCTGGGGCCGAAGATGCTTTCGTTCCAGCAGACGGGACGCGGGTGGCGACCTGGGCAGACGGGAACTCCCAGAAAATGTGCGGCTTGCGCTGACTCCCGCGGCTGGCGATGAATCCCAGGCGGGGGGAACGGCATCTCTATTCCGAGCGGATTCAATGCTACCCCTCATCAGCAAAGTCTTTCTTCGCCCTAAGGCGGACGCAGCCACCACATCGACGCCATTGTAGAACGGCTGGAGGGGGAGATGTCGTCCTCCGAGATTTTCCCGGCGGGGTTTCAACTGGAGCTGGTGGGGAGGGGTGCGGATGCCGCGGAAGAATGTTGTGAAGAGCTTCTGAGTTGGGCGCTCACCCGTAGCGAGCTGAGAGCCAGCGAGGACACCTTTCTAGGTCTGGGAGTATGGGCAAAGGCGCGCGAGAGGGGTGGGAGATTGAGCAAAGCGACGCGAGCCTTTCCCAGAGAAGAATCGCGCTTGACGTCCGGATTCGCGGTTTGGTTTCCTCGATCGGCGCAATGATTGCAGAGGGCTGCGGGAGAAGATCGGATGGGATGGTCGCCCGGTTCCCCGCCTATCGGCTCCGGAGTTGGGGTATCACCCGGCGAAGTATCTCGCCCTGTTGCCTGGCAAAGAGTTTAGAATTCTCCGTGGACAAAGCGCGGCGGATGTTGACTTCCCTGATTCGAAGCCCGCAGCCGATGGGGCGTACCTAGGCTGACGCGCAGTGCAGACGGGTCGTAGCAGATCGCTCGAAGCTCCCAGCTCAAAACTCGCGGGCGGTAATCTTCGCAAATTTGCCAACTCATGCTAGTTTCAGTTAAAACCACGAGGGATAGAAGGATCCATTGTCTAAAGGTTTAGTTATTGTCGAATCGCCGACCAAGGCGAAAACCATCCAGAAGTATCTGGGAAAGGGGTTCACGGTCGAGGCCTCGCTCGGCCACGTGAAAGACCTGCCCAAGAGCACGCTGGGCGTCGACATCGAGAACGACTTCAGCACCGATTACATCGTCATTCCAGGCAAGGAGAAGGTTCTGGCCCGGCTCAAGAAGCTGGCGGGGAGGGCGGACAACATCTACCTTGCACCCGACCCGGACCGCGAAGGCGAAGCCATCGCGGCACACCTGGCCGACGAACTGGGGGGCAACGGGGAGCGGAACAAAAAGAAGAAGAAAAAAGAGGATGCAGCCGCCCTTCGCATCCAGCGCGTGACCTTTAACGAGATCACGCAGCGAGCGGTGCGCGAGGCATTTGAACACCCGCGGCAGATCGACCGCAACCTGGTCGACGCGCAGCAGGCGCGCCGCGTACTGGACCGCCTGGTGGGCTACCAGGTCTCCCCGCTGCTCTGGGACAAGGTGCGGCGCGGGTTGTCTGCCGGCCGGGTGCAGACCGTGGCCCTGCGCCTGATCGTCGAGCGCGAGCGCGAGATCAAGGGATTCGAGAAGAACGAGTACTGGACGATGGATGCTCATCTCACCGCCGCGAAACCTCCGGCGTTTGATGCGCGACTGCTGGGCAAAGGGCAAAAGAAGATTGAGGTTCCCAACGGCGAGGAAGCAGACAAGATCCGGGCCTTCCTGGAAAAAGCGGACTGGCTGGTGCGCTCGGTAGAGCGCAAGGAGCGCCGTCGTAACCCCGCGCCTCCCTTCACCACGAGCAAATTACAACAGGATGCCGCCCGCAAGCTCCGCTTCAGCGTTAAGCGCACCATGATGATCGCGCAGCGTCTCTATGAAGGCATCGAATTGGGAGAAGAAGGGCTGGTCGGCCTCATTACCTACATGCGTACCGATTCGACCCGGGTATCGAACGAAGCGCTGGCCGAGGTGCGCGAACTGATCGGCAAAGACTTTGGTTCGTTGTATCTCCCCGAGCAGCCAAATACGTTCAAGTCGAAGAAGGGCGCGCAAGAGGCGCACGAAGCCATCCGTCCTACCTCGGCAGTCCGGCATCCGGATTCCATCCAACAGTACGTGAAGGAGGATGAGTACAAGGTCTACAAGCTGATCTGGCAGCGCTTTGTGGCATCACAGATTACTCCCGCCGTCTTTGACCAGACGACGGTAGACATAGATGCGACCAAGGGTAGCGAAAGCTACTGGTTCCGCGTGACCGGGTCGGTCATGAAGTTCGACGGCTTCCTGAAGGTCTACGAAGAATCTAAGGAAGGCAAGGACGAAGAGGACGAGGAGCTGAAGCATAAGCTCCCGCCACTCGAAGCAGGGCAGAAGCTGATGCTCAAGGGACTGAGGCCAGAACAGCATTTCACGGAGCCGCCGCCGCGCTACAACGAGGCTTCGCTGGTGAAGGAGATGGAGGAGCGCGGCATCGGACGGCCGTCGACCTACGCCACCATTCTGAGCACTATCCAGGAGCGCCAGTACGTGCAGAAGATCGGCGGCAAGTTCGTGCCCACCGAAATCGGCCTGGTGGTGACAGATCTGCTGGTGGAGAATTTCCAGGACATTTTCGACGTCGCCTACACAGCGCGGCTGGAGGAGGAACTCGACGAGATCGAAGACGGCAAAGAGAAGTGGACCGATGCCATGGCCGAGTTCTACACGCACTTCGCCAAGGACCTCAAATACGCGGCGAAGCACATGGAAAACATCAAGCGTATGGAGAAGCCGACCGACGAAAAGTGCGAGCGCTGTGGGTCCCCCCTGGTTATCAAGTGGGGTAAGCATGGCTCCTTCTACGCCTGCAGTTCGTACGACAAGGACAACCCCGAGAGCTGTAGCTTCACGAAAGAAAACCCGATCAACCTGCCCGACCTCGATTCGGCCGATATGCAGGAGACCACGCAGGAGGAATATTGCGAGAACTGCGGCCGGGTGATGGTGCTCAAGCGCGGTCGCTTTGGCCAGTTCATGGCGTGCACCGGCTATCCCGACTGCAAGACCACGCGCCGCCTCGACCAGGGCAAGAAGGTACCCGATATCCCCCTGGATGAACTCTGCCCGAAGTGTGGCCGCAACCTGATGATCCGGCACGGCCGCTATGGCGAGTTCACCGCCTGTTCGGGCTATCCCGATTGCAAGTACGTTAAGCAGAATTTCATCGGTGTGAAGTGTCCGCTTTGCGCGGACGGAGAACTGGTCGAGAAACGGGCGCGCAAGGGCAACACGTTCTACGGTTGCTCGAACTACCCCAAGTGCAAGTTCACCTCAGCCAACAAGCCGATTGCGGAGAACTGTCCCAGTTGCGGCCACGATTACCTGGTGGAGAAGAATCTGAAGGATGGCCCGGTGATCGCCTGTCCTAAAAAGGAGTGTGATTACCAGCGCGCGGTGCCCGTCGAAGTGCCGGTCGCATAACAAATTATCCCTGGCGGCGTACAAGGGCACGGTACCCTGGGGGATGTCCTGCCCAGCCAACCCGGGAGTTGCACAAAATCCCTGCGGCGTTTTCGCCGCTGGTGTTGTCCCGTCCGAATGATTCTGCAAACTACGGCGGGCGCCGTTGCCAGCGGTTTCCGCAGGGCAGTATAAGATCGCAAACGCAAGGAGCCGACTGATGCCTCGAAAAGCCACTCACGCGGATGCCGACCTGATTCTCAAGCTCTACGAGGCCCGCCGCGAAGCCGAGATTCGTAAAGCCCGCCACTGGTGGACGACGACCTTCTGGCCACAGAGCGCCGACGACGTTGTCAAGATCCAGCGAGCCATTGACACCCAGGAGAATGCCTGGTTCCGGCAGGTCATCGGATATTGGAACATCGCCTCTTCCTTCGTGAAGCATGGAGTGCTGAGCGAGGACCTGTTCTTCGAAGCCAGTTTCTGCGGAGAGATGTTCTTCGTCTACGCCAAGCTGGAGCCCTTCCTCAAGGAGATACGGGAAAAACTACAGAATCCCACATTTCTCGCCAATCTCGAGGCCATGGCTCGCAGCCGGGCAGGCCGGGAGCGCTATAAGCAGGTCTCCCGGAACGTCGACCTCGTGCGCCAGGCGCGGGCCGAGAAACTGGCGAAAGCCGGCTGAACGCTGCATCCCCTGGCCCCCGGCCCGGCCCGCGGTATCGCATCACGGGCATGAGTGCCGGCACGAGCGGGCTGCGATCCCGGTAGAGAAGAAGCGAGCATCCAAGCTTGATTCCGGCGAAGTCGCGCACGCTGAGGGCAAGAACCGGAAAAGCAGGAGAGAGGAGCCCGAAACTCCGGCCCGATGGGCTCCCACAAAAGGCTGGCGCGAAGCCCAGGGGTAGCCCGCGGTAAGGGGATCGGCCAGCGATCCGCAGCGCGGCATTTCTCTAGGAAATGTATTCCCGGATGTACTCGTCGGAGCTGTGGGCAAGGGCGTGCAGGTCGCCATCGAAGATGATTTTGCCGTCGCGGAGAAGCAGGAAACTCATCGGCACTTCCGTCTTGCCCCCGGGAGGCAGCGCCCGCATCTGATTTGTCTGCCGGTCAAAACGGTGCGTGGCCATGGTAAAGGCATCTTGTAAGCGGTGCGTCACCAGCAGGGAACTGGTCTTGTAGACGTCGCGCTGCTTCACGATCAGCTCGATGATGGTGTTTGAGGTCACCGGGTCGAGCCCGCCAGTCGGAGAGTCGTAGAGCAGGACCTCGGGTTCATCGATGATGGCTCGGGCGATGGCCACGCGGCGCCGCATGCCGCCAGAGAGCTCTGCCGGCAGCATATCCAGGGTGTGCTCCAGCTCTACGAAGCGCAGGACTTCACGTACTTTTTGCTCGAGTTCCTCGGCGGGAAGATTCCGTTCTTCCATCAGTCGGTACGCCACATTGTCGTGCACGGTCAGCGAGTCGAACAGGGCGCTCTCCTGGAACACGATCCCCAGCTTGCGGCGCAGAGCGAAGAGCTCCTCCTCCCGCATCTCACTCACCTCCTGGCCTAGCGCGTAGATGGCGCCGCGGTCGGGCTTCAACAGTCCCAGCGCCAGCTTGAGGATGGTGCTCTTGCCCGACCCGGCCACTCCAAACAGAGCCTTGGTCTCGCCACGCTGTAAGCGGAAGGAAATGCCGTCGAGCACCAGGTTGTTTTCGAACGCCATGTGCACGTCACGAAAGACGATCGCGTCTTCCGCCGGATCCCGGGTCACGGCGGCTGGGGTTTCGAGGGGTAAAGTCGGAGCCGACATGTGTAAGAGAGGTTCCCTCAGCTTCCCAACACCACCATCAGGAACCTGGTCACGAAGACATCGACGACGATGATCAGGATCATTGCGGCCACCACCGCCTCGGTGGTCGCGCGACCGACGCCTTGAGTCCCACCCTTGGTGGACAATCCGTAGTAACAACCGATGGTGGCGATGATAAAGCCGAAAACCAGGGGTTTGACCAGGCCCATGAAGACGTCGGAAAATTCCAGGGTCTGCCAGGCGCTGCTCCAGTAGGCGTGAGCATCCATGTGCAGGAGCAGGCTGGCTACCACGCTGCCCCCGGTCAAACCCAGCAGGTCGCCGAGAATCGTCAGAAAAAACATCATGACGATGGTGGCAATCACGCGCGGCGTCACCAGCTTTTTTATGGGATCGGTGCCCAGAGCGCGCATGGCGTCAATCTGCTCCGTTACGATCATGGAGCCCAGTTCGCTGGCCATGCCGGATGAGTTCCGCCCGGCCACGACCAGTCCGGCGAGCACGGGGCCGAGTTCTCGCACGATGCTGATCGAGACCAGTTGGCCGATCACGCTCGTTGCCCCGAAGCGGCTGAGCGTGGTGGCGCTGTTGAGCGCGACCGCGGCTCCGGTGAAGAACACGGCCGCCAGCACGATGGGCAACGAGCCAAAGCCGATCAAGTCGGCCTGCTGGGTCATGTCCGCAATGTAGCGCGGTCGGCGGAACAGGTTAAGCAGCGAGTGGAAAGCTAGCAGGGAATATTCTTGTACAGACTGAATCTTTTTCTTGACAAACTCCGCAGGGGAGATGAGTTCGATGTCGCTCAGGAAGTCGCCTGCCGCCATAGCTCGCTCCGTGGTGCCTGTCGGAACTATAACAGAGCAGGCTTCAGCTTAGGTCGCAGGGACTGGCGTCCGTGCCTTGGCTGCTTAAGAACCAGGCCGGCGGACGGAGGGCGATCTAGTCCCGATTTTTCTTCCGGATCTCGATATTCAGGCGCTTGATTTTCTGGTTGAGGGTAGACAAGGGAACGCGGAAGCGTTCCGCAGCCTCGGTCTGGTTCCAGCCGCACTTCTCCAACATGTCGGTGATGATGCGGCGTTCGCAGTCTTCGAGGATGTCGAAGAGAGAGGCGTCGGGACGGTGCTCGAGCAAGGGGAATGTGGATCCCCGACCGGCGATGGGATCGGGCAACAGGTCAGCTCCGATTTCAGATCCCCCCGAGAGCACGACCGCACGTTCGATGACGTTCTCCAGTTCCCGTACGTTGCCCGGCCAGGAGTAGCCCAACAAGGGCCGCAGGGCCTCGGGCGTGATGCGCAGCGGCGGCTTCCCGTTTTCCTCGCAGTACTTGTTGAGGAAGTGCTCGGCCAACAGCGGGATGTCTTCCTTGCGCTGGCGCAGCGCGGGCAAGTCAATGGTGATCACGTGCAGGCGGTAGAACAGGTCTTCGCGAAACTTACCGTCCCGGACCAGTTGCTTCAGGTCCACGTTGGTGGCAGCGATGATGCGCACGTCGACCTGGATTTCGTGCACGCCGCCCAGGTGCATGAAACGGCGATCCTGCAGCACGCGGAGGATCTTGCTCTGGGTATCCAAACCCATGGTACCGATTTCATCAAGGAACAGGGTCCCACGGTCGGCCACCTCGAACAAGCCCTTCTTGGAGGTAATGGCGCTGGTGAATGCACCCTTGACGTGCCCGAAAAGCGTGGATTCCAGTAGGTCCGGAGGCATGGAACCGGCGTTGACGGGGACGAAGGCATGGTCGCGGCGGGGCGAGTTGAGGTGGATGGCTTTGGCAATAAGTTCCTTGCCCGTGCCACTCTCGCCTTGAAGCAGGACGGTGGAGCGACTGGGGGCGACCTGGGCAATCAGATCGAGGATCTTCAGCATCACCTCGCTCTTGCCCACGATGTTCTCGAAGTTGTAGCGCTGTTTCAGGGCGCGCTTGAGCTGGACGTTCTCTTCTTCCGCCCGGTGCCGAGCCACCGCGGCGCGCACGTCGGCCAGCAGCTTCTCGTTGTCCCAGGGCTTCTGGATGAAGTTGGTGGCGCCCGACTGCATGGCTCGCACCGCGTTCTCGACGGTGCCGTAAGCCGTGATCATGACCACCGAGAGCTGCGGGTCCTGGTTGCGAATGTCCTGCAACAGCTCCAGGCCATTGCGGTCCGGCAGGGCCAGGTCGAGGAGAATCAGGTCGAAGGGGCGTTCGGCGATGCGGGCCAGGCCTTCTTTTCCGGTACCTGCCGACTCCACCTCGTACCCCTCAATCTCCAGCAAGGTGTGCAGGGATTCGCGGATCCCCGCCTCATCATCGATGATGAGCACCGAACCCGAGGAGGCGGAGGGCTCGTGCAACCGGTTCCGCATGATGGCGACAGCTTCAGACATTGACGGCCTTCCTGGTCAGGGGGAAATCCAAGTAAAACGTCGTTCCCTCGCCGGGCCGGCTTTCAACCCGGATCTGCCCCGCGTGCTCTTGAATGATTCCGTAGGTGACGGAAAGACCCAAGCCGGTGCCGCGCTTCAGGCCATGGTGCGGGGAAGTTTTGGTGGTGAAAAACGGATCGTAGATGCGGTGGATGTGCTCGGGAGCAATGCCGGCGCCGCTGTCGGAGACGGTCACGCGAACACCGCTGCCGTTGGAGGTGACCACACGCAGCGTGCCGCCGCCCGGCATCGCGTCCTTGGCGTTCAGAAAAAGGTTAAGGAAGACCTGCTGCAGTCGCCCGGTGTTGCCCTGGATGGGGGGCAGGCCGGCGCTCAGATCGTCTTCAACCCTGACCCGCGCGGTGCGGAACTGGTGCTCGAGCAGAGCCAGCGTGTCGGTGATCACCTTGTTGACATCCACCGCCGCAAACTCGGTGCCGCTGGTGCGCGAGAAATTGAGGAGGTTGTTGACGATTTCCGAAGCACGGAAGGTCTGCCGCGTAATCTTCTCCAGCAGATCCGCCTTTTGCGGATCGGAGTGCAGTTGCTTGGCAAGCATTTGCGCGTAGGAGGAGATCACGGCCAGGGGGGTATTCACCTCGTGCGCCACCCCCGCGGCCAGTAAGCCGATCGAGGAGAGCTTGTCGGCTTGGGAGAGCTGGGCTTCGAGGTCCACGCGCTCGGTGATGTCGTCCAGGATGATCAGCCGCCCGATCACGTTGAACTTCCGCGTCACCAGGGGTGCAATGGCAGCATTGATGATGCGCATCTCGCCGGTGGGGGTCTTGAGACGGAACTTGTACAGGTTGTGGATCCCGGGATTCTGGCGGACTCGGTAATATTCCTCGTTGAATTCTATGGGGAAGATATTGGTCAGCGACCTGCCCAAGGCCTGGCTGCGCGGCAGAGCATACATGACCTCCATCTGGGCGTTCCAGGATTCGATCCGCTCCTCCAAGTCCACCGCAATCACCCCGACGTTGATGGACTCCACGATGTTCTCGTTGAAGTCTTTCAAGCGTTCGTACTGGGCCACCTTCCGCTCCAGCGAAGCGTAAAGACGGGCATTCTGAATGGCGATTCCGATGTAGCCGGCCAATGTCTCCAGCAACTCCACGTCTTCGCTGGTCAGGAAATCCCCTTCGGTAGTCTTGCCCAGGCCGAGCAGGGCGACGGCCGTCCGCTGCACCTGGCAGGGAAGGTAATAGTTCAGGTCGAGCTGGGCAATGCTCGCCTGGCAGCGCGGCGTCTCGCGTGGCACCTGGTGGGTATTGTCGAAGAAGAGGTGTCCGGCCGTTTCCATCGCCGGGCGGTGAGTATTCAGGAAACTCAGGTCCAGCTCGCCGCTGTGCGCCATGCCGAAGGACTTGGCCAGAACGAACTGGTCGGCCTTCTCGCCCGTCGCCAGGAAAATTGCAGCTCGGTCGACCGCTAGGGTCCGCGACAGCCGGTCCACGATCGAACTGAGCATCTTGTCCAGGTCGGTTTCCGAACTGAGTTCGCGTCCGAATTCGACCAGCGTTTTGCGATAGTCGAAGCGGGTGCGGTAGAAAAACTGGTCTATGCCATCCTGAATCCAGCGGCGCACCGGGTCGAATAACAGCGCCGTCACCACGATCGCCAGGATCAGCCCCCGCGGACCGGTGCTCGGAATCTGGGTGTGGACGAACTCGGCGACGCCTACGACCAGCGCGAAGTAGAGCCCGACCACGGCCGCCGCCGCCAAGGCGTACACCATGCCGCGCTTGAAAATGAGATCCACGTCCATCAGGCGGTAGCGGAAGATGGCATAGCCGAAGGTCAGCGGAAGCAGCCCCAGCGACAGCACCGAGATCTTGATGAAGGGTGTGGGCAATCCGAGGTAATGCAGAATGTAGAACAGGGTGAAAGGCGCGATCGCGAGGGCGGTCCCGCGCGTCAACCACTTGAGCTGCTGCCGCAGGATGGGAGTGCTCGCCCGGCGGTAGCTGTACCAGAGCACTCCGGCCGCGGCCACGAAATACACCATCAGGTAGAACAACTCCAGCCGGTCCAGATTCCAGCGCAGGCGCTCCGTTGCTTGCAGGAATCGGAAGGCCAGCACGTGAACCGTAAGAACCACCAGACCCGGCAGGTAAACCAGTCCCAATGCCCAGGAGTGCTTGCGCACGAAAGCGCGTTTCTCCGGGAAGGTCAGCACAAAGTGCAGGAACAGGGCGGGCTGCAACAGCCAGGCGAGAACGTTGCTCCAGTAAACCGCCCAGTCGAAAGCGTTCAGCTTGCCGGTGTAGTGGAACGAATAGAAAACGAAGGAAACCAGGCAGAAGATGTAGAAATGCGTGGACCCCGGAGCGGTCCAGCGCCGCAGCAGCACGTAGATGCCGATGCCCAGATAAATCAGCGCGATCAAGCGCAGCCAGTCGTTCAGCGATCGGTCCGCGGGCACCAGAAAGACGGTCGAGTCCACGGCGATCGATTGCCGCACCAACGAATAGGTGGTCTTGGTCCACACCCCGGACAGGTACAGCTGTCGTTCCAGCGCAGGGGCGTTCTTGACCTCTCGCCCATTCACCGCCAGCAGCTCGTCGCCCTGCTTAATACCTGCTTGGGCACCCGGTCCGCCCGAGGCGACCCTCTCCGCGTACAGGTGGCCGCCACGTTCCACCCACCAGACGCCGTCCTCGGGAACCGGGAACTCGCGTTCCTTCTGGAAGTTGATCCATGCGAAAACGCAGGCTGTCACTGTGAGCAGAATCAGCAACCCGGCGGTGAAGCGAATTTGGAAGTCCCTGTTCATGTCTAGGGATACCGGTACTGACTCCCACGCGCGTGCTGGTCCTGGGCTTCGATCGAAACTTAGCAACTTGGGGGCCATGATAAGGAACTTGTCAGCGACGCTAACTAGCTTAAACAAAGCGACTTCCACGATTATAGAGCCACTTGTGAATCTGCGATATGTCTTTTGGAAGGATTCTCTCGGATTTCGTATGCAGCCTTCGAAAGCAGGTGTTGCAACTATTTGAACAGATCTGACCTCGATGCATCCTTCACAGGCTCCGACGGGGTAGAATCACCGGCACTCCCATATGATCGACTTTGCTGAGATTGTTGAACGCGAGCGGAAGTTCCTCCTCCAGACCTACAACCGCTATCCCATTGCTTTTGAACGGGGAAAGGGCGTCTTCCTATTTGATGTGCAGGGGAAGAGGTACCTTGACCTAGTGTCTGGCATCGGAGTAAATGCGCTCGGTCACGGGCACCCACGGATCGTGCGTAGCATTCGCGAACAGGCAGCTCGCTTGGTCCACATTTCCAATCTTTACTACCACGAGTACCAGGGTAGGTTGGCGGAAAAGCTGGCCCGTCTCTCCGGATTGGACCGCGTGTTTTTTTCCAACAGCGGCACTGAGGCCATCGAGGGCTCGATCAAACTGGCACGGCTCGCAGGCCACCGAACCGGAGGCAGGGAAAAATGCCGGCTGGTAAGCCTCGAGGGTTCTTATCACGGGCGTACCTTTGGTGCGATGTCACTGACGGGACAGGACAAATACCGCAAAGGCTTTGAGCCCTTGCTGGAAGAAGTCACATTCGTTCCGCGAAACGACGTGGTCGCCTTGCGGACGGCCGTGAACGACAACACCTGCGCGATCGTGCTGGAGCCCATCTTCGGCGAGGGCGGGATATACGAATGTTCGATGGAATTCCTCCAGGAATGCCGAACGCTCGCCGACCGCCATCGCGCTGCCCTCATCTTCGACGAGATTCAGTGTGGCCTGGGCCGCACCGGAGATCTATTCGCCTTCCAGTCCTTCGGGGTAAAGCCCGACATCGTAGCTATTGCCAAGCCCCTTGCCGCCGGTCTTCCCCTTGGTGCCTTCCTCTCGCGCGAGGAGTTTGCGTCGGCCATCTCTCCCGGACAGCATGGGACGACGTTCGGCGGTGGCCCTCTGGCGTGCCGCGTGGGCCTCGAGTACCTGGCCATCGTCGAAGATGAGAACCTGCTCGACAACGTGCGCAAGGTCGGCTCTTACCTGAACCAAGAGTTGAGGCTCTTGGTGGAACGCTATGCTGCGGCGAAGGAAGTTCGAGGCCGCGGCTTCATTCAAGGCATCGATTTGGAGATCCCAAGCCGCCCCATCGTCGAGCAGGCGCTCGCCCAGGGTGTCCTGTTCAACAGTACGCAGGACACGGTGGTTCGCTTCCTGCCACCTTTCTTGTTGCAGGAACAACACGTGGACAAAGGCATCCGTGTGCTGCGCAAGTTCCTAGGCAAGAAGCGGCGGTAACGCCGGGGCTGTTGGGAAACAGAGACCCGCAAGAAAAAAGGGGGAGCCGGAGCTCCCCAGCACACAGAAGCGACAGAAGCGATAACCTTTCGATAGAGTCCGCGGGGCGGGTAAAAGTTGTCTCGCTCCCAAGAAAATCTGCCTTGAGAGCTAACACGCCCATTCCCGGAGGTTATTCCCGGCCTTACCAACGCCGAACGCTGAACTTCCTCCCGGAGCCAGCCACTACCCTATAAGGAGGTAGCCGAGGAGTTCGACGCTGCCGTGCTTCGTTTCTGAAGAAATCGCCGGCGGACTAGAGGAGGAACAAAGGGACGCCGCTGACCCGCCCTTTGGGAATGTCTCCGAGTTGCCACGATATGATCTTTCCAAGCCTGAGCGGCTCGGGAATGGCAGAAGCGATCCTCGAGGTTCTTCGCGGATATCTGGCGCAGTACGGTTATTGGGCGGTGGGCGTGGCCCTGCTGCTGGAAAACGCCGGCGTGCCGGTTCCGGGTGAAACCATCCTGCTGCTGGCCAGTTTCCTCGCCTACTCCGAGCAGGAACTCACCTTGCCTTACATCATCATGGTGGGGGTGTGTGCCGCCGTGCTGGGCGACAACCTCGGCTTCGCTATCGGATATCGCGGAGGGCGCCCGCTTCTGGAACGCTACCTGGGAATCCTTTCCTCGTTTCGACCGGCCGTAGCGCGCGGCGAGCGCCTCTTCCAACGTTATGGGGCGGTGACCGTCTTTTTCGCCCGCTTCCTGTTTGGCCTGCGCATCGTGGCCGGTCCACTGGCTGGCGTGTTGCGCATGTCGTGGAAAAAGTTCGCGCTGTTTAACCTGCTAGGCGCCATCGTCTGGGTGAGTGTTATCTCCGCCATCGGTTTCCTGTTCGGCGAACACTGGGAGCAGTTGCTCCACTACGTGAAGCGGCTCAACCTCATGGCGGGGGCGCTGGCGGCGCTGTTGATTTTCGTGTTGTGGGGTTGGCGGCGCCGCCGGGAGCGCCAACTCCACCACGACGATCGGCCGAAGGTTGGAGGCAGCGATCCTCCGAATGCCTAGAGCCGTTTGTTACGAAAGGTGCGGGTCCGGCTTCGGCAACATTGCCGCTGTGGCCAGCAAGTGCTAGCCTCAGGCCCGGGGAACCGTATGGCAGTTTTCGAGCGAGCAGGCGAGACTGGACGAGGTGAAAGAGGGAAACCTGCTCGGCCGCGAGCGGCCGAGGTCTGGCTTAAGTTTTTAATGGCCCTCGTCGGCCTGGCCCTGGCCTTCGCGTCTGCCCTCTTCTCCACCGTATCCCGGAAGTCCGGCGATCTCTGGGCCACCCTGATTCTCGCCTCCGCTGCCCTGATCCTGGCGACCATGGTTGGACTGACGACGGTGCCCTATCTGGCCCGCCGCGTGGCTGCGGAACGTCTGCGCAATGCAGTCGACTACGATGTTACCCGGGTAGGGTTGGTCTATGTCCTGTTGACGTTAGTCATCGGCATTGCGGCCCTCAACACGGGCAACAATCTCTTATATATCGTGGTCGCAACCCTGCTAGCCGCGATCTTGGTCTCCGGGATCGCATCGGCTGTCGTTCTGCGAGAGCTCGAACTGGATGTGCGTGTGCCGGAGCACGTATTCACACGGCAACCGGTCATGGGGCACATCGTGTTGCACAACCCGCGCCGCTGGCTTCCGGCGCTGTCGATCCATGTGCTGCCTTCGAAGCGACCGGTGCCCGGCAAACGATGGGTCTGGGAACCAACCGTTTTCGGGTTTCCGGAGAAACGTCCGCCGGAGCGGCAGTGGCTTCGTCTGCCCGACCGACAGCTGCGGCGCGTGCCTCGCTCTCCTCAGCCCCAGGGATTCTTCGAGGGCTCCGCCTATTTCCCCTACCTCGGTCCCGGCGACGAACGAATCGCGGATCTGGAACTCCGCTTCCCCCACCGCGGTCGCTACCTGGAAGGTAGCTTTGGTTTGGCCACGCGTTTCCCCTTCGCCTTCTTGACCAAGACGCGTCGCCTTGCTCTCCTGCGCAGCGTGCTGGTGTATCCACCGGTGGAGGCAACGGACGAGTTTCTCGAGATCCTGCCCATGATTACAGGTGAGCTGGAGACTTTCGTTCGCGGGCGTGGCTACGATCTGTACCGCATCCGCGAACACATGCCGGAGGATTCGGCGCGCCACGTGGATTGGAAGGCCACCGCCAAGTCCGGCTCGCTGAAGGTTCGCGAATTCAGCCGCGAGGACGAGCGCCGGTTCCAGTTGGTCTTCGACAATCCCGCACCCGGCGTGCTGGCGGCGGAGGGCTACGAGCGCGCGGTCGCGCTGGCCGCGTCGCTGGCCTGGCACTTCAGCCTCGAGAACGCGGACATTTCCTTCCTCGCCCCCGGATACCAGGGGAGTTCTGACGTGTATGCCTTTCTAGGCTTTCTGGCCCTGATCGAGCCCCAGGTGGCTGCCTCGGTGATTGATACTCTGGTTCCCTCCGGCGACTACCACATCGTGTTGACAACGCGTTCCCGAGGGAGTATTCCCAGCGCACTGTGGAACTGCTCCTACATTATTTTCCTGGCAGACCGGGCCGGCCATGCGGCCGAACGGGCGCCTGCCCTCCGCAAGCTGTCACGCCCGCGCTGACGGCGGTAAAGGACGGGGGAATTTGCCGTATTTGGCGCAATTCGCGAAATTTTGCTTGCCGGGAGGCTTGCGTTTCGGCGTATACTCCGCGGCAAAGGGGCTGTTCCGAGGCCCGGGGGAGTTGCCCCGCTGCGGAGGTGCAGGATGGCTTGCATCTGCGATCTCGTGAAAAAGCAGACAATCTGCCAGGTCGATACCCATCAGAGCGTATTAGAAGTAGTGCGCGTCATGGTAGAGCGCAACATCGGCGCGGTCCCCGTGCTCGAGGAGGGAGCCCTTGTCGGTGTCTTCTCTGAGCGCGATCTTATGCGCCGTGTGGTGGCTGAGGGCCGTGACCCGGCGCAAACCAACATCACCGAAGTGATGACGCGGGAGCCTTTCGTCGTCAGCCCTGGGGAGAGCATCGAAACCTGCCTGGAATTGATGCGGCGCCATGGCTTCCGCCATCTGCCTATTTGCGAAGGCCCACGCCTGGCGGGGATGGTGTCGTTGCGCGATCTCATTCTCCATGATCTGAGCGCCAAGGACGACGAGGTGCGCATGATGCGCGCATATATCCACTCTGCGTAAGCCGATTCCAAGTTCGTCGGCGTGAGAACCCGCAGTGCCCCCTGTCGCCAGCACAGACCAAGGCGGTTCCGCTGAAAAGTTGGCCGGTCAACCTGGTAACGGTTACCGACGGTTACTTTGGTGCATTGATCCTTCGGGCCAAGCTGATACCTTGGAAGGGTTCAAGCTCGAGGAGTGTCGGGGTGGGATTCCTCCGCACGCCTTGGTGTGCCGGGGGATGGCAAGAACGGGTTGATGAGTCCAGCCACCAAACTCGCGTATTACCTGCTGTGGTTTGCGCATCCGGTATTGCTAGCCGGGGTGACGGCGGCCATGGTCTGGCGCCAGCTGCATCGCACCTTCCCCGTCTTTTTTGCCTACATCGTCGCGCAAATTGCCATCTTCGCTCTGATTTTTCCGATCCATCAGTGGGGATCTCTGACCTGGTTCTTCTATACGTACTGGGTAACCACGGCGGTAAGCATCGTCCTAGGCTTCCGGGTGCTGCATGAAGTATTTCTGGATGTATTCCGCCCTTACCACACCCTCCGGGATCTGGGCACGGTACTGTTCAAGTGGGCCGGCTTGGTGATGATGCTGGTGGCGGGGGTGGTGGCGGCTTCCACACCATCAGACGTCACCACTCCGATGGAGCAAGGGGTTCTCACCTTGCAGCGGAGCGTGCGTGTCGTGCAGTGTGGTCTGGTGTTGTTTCTGCTGGTCTTCTCCCGTTATCTGGGCATCACCTGGCGGCAGAAGAGTTTCGGCATCGCCCTCGGCTTCGGCGGTTTCGCCGGCGTGGAACTGCTCCTGGTCGCGCTGCGCGTCGGCCATGTGGAATTTAGCCTCATCGCACAAAGCCTGCTCAACATGGCCACCTACAACCTCGCCATCGTGACCTGGCTTGTTTACGTCTTGGCGAGGAGCCCGGCGCGGGAAGTTGCCGCCAACACGTTTCGTCCGAAACGTTGGGAGGTAAGTCTCAACGACATTCAACATCCTCACGCTCCGGAATCTCTTATTCCCATGTTCGAGAGCATGGTGGAGCGTGCTCTTTCGCGGGCCCACCGGGAGCCTTCGGCAACCGATCAAGCCCATTCGGAGTCCGAGACCGATCGCTCCAAGCGCGGCCTCCTCGGTTCGCCCCAGGAGGCGAGCTCGCGCCGCTAGCAATTTTCCGCCCCCCCCTTTTACTCCGATAGGCCATGCGTCGATTACACGCCGCGTACCCTGCCTCACACGAGTCTGGACAAGGCTGTCGGATTTGACTAGCTGATCGGACGCAACGCTCGTCCTCGGTTCGCTTTGCCTCAAGACACTCGCCCCAGGAAATACTGCTCCTCTGCGCTGCTATTCCAACTTGGTGGTAGGGTTGCGAGTTGGGCCACAGGGTGCCGACTGAGCCCCGCTTTATATGCTTATCTACCAGCCTGTTAAATCGCGAACAGCAAAGTGTTGGATTCGATCTTATTCGGGTGGGAGTACGGAGCAGAGAAGATTATTTTGACAAGGCGCTTCCACACTACTTGTATAATGCGCGCACGTGCGGGTGCCTTCATCTGGCTCGCACGTGACAAGGAGAGAACCCATGAAACGCGCAGTCAGGATGTTCGTCCTGATGCTCGGAATGGTGAGCACGTATGTAGTTGCCGCCGCCCCCGGAATTCCCGCTCCGGACGGTGGACCGCTACCTACGTGCATCCCGGGACCGCACAATCCAAACTGCCACTACTAGGCAGGAAGGGCAAGGTCACGAAAGTAACCTGCTGGTAACAACGAAGTGGCTGAGTTTGTGGGCTGACCGTTTCGACCGGGTCAGCCCCATTTTTTTGGCTCTTGTTTGAAATGTCTTAGGCGGTTGGTTTACGCAGGGCTTGGCCCAAAGCATGGGCTAAATGGCTTGGGTTTGTCACGGGCGGCAGGCACACCCTATCGCTGCAGAGAACCGCCGCCGGCTCCCCCGAACGAGTCTCCGGAAGGAGCGGGATCGTCTCCGCCAGCGCCGGCGGGAGATTCGTGGCCACCACCTGGTTCGGCGACAGTGCAATCACCGTCTTGTTGAAGGCAAAGGGTGCAGCCGCCGCCTGGCGGAGCTGTGCTGCGGCTTCTCCCTGACCGACAACCACGACCTGGGTATGCGGCCGTGAGAGGTGCACCGCCGCGATGCCATAGGTGGCTGCGAACAGTCCGTACGGCTCGGCCATTCCCGCGAAGACTTCGAGAGTCCGCTCTGCCTTATCGCGATAGGCGTTGTCCTGGGTGTAGCCGTGCAAACGGACCAGCGCAATCGCTGCCGAGGGATTCCCTGCGGGAGTTGGCGCGTCCTGAAACGGCTTGCGGCGCGCTGACAGCACGCCCAGTGCCCGGGCGCCATCCGCAGCGGCTTCGCTGTCGAAGAACCCGCCTCCCTCGCGGTCGAAAAATTTCTCGACCATAGTGTCCGCAATGTTGCGTGCGAACTGGAAGTAGCTGAGATCAGCCGTGGCTTCGTACCCGTCCAGGCAAGCCAAGGCGGTGAAGGCATAGTCATCCAGCAACCCCGGCACTTCCCGCCGTTGGGCCGCAGGATCGGAGTAGGTCACCACGTGCAACAATCCCTGCTCCGGGCGCCAGGCCTCGGCCAATAGCCGGTCGAGAGACCGCAAGGCGAAATGCCGTGCCTGGGCCAGATCCAACACCTTGGCCGCCTCTAGGTAAGCCGACACGCACAAGCCGTTCCAGGCTACGTACAGAGTCTTATCCACGTATGGCGTCGGCCGCAGCAGACGAGCCGCATACATCTTCTTTTTGGCCGACTCTAGCAGCGCCCGCACCTGCGCGCTCTCGGTCTCCATCCGCTTGGCAATCTCATCCGTGGAGGCCCGCACCCAAAGCACATTCTTTTCCGGGTTGTGGTGCATTTCACCGATTTCGTTGATGTCATAGCGAAGGCAGGCCGCCTTGGCTTCATCCTCGGTCAGCACAGCCCGTGTTTCCGCCACTGTCCAGGTGAAGTAATCCCCGTCATCGTCCAAGGAAAAGTCTGCATCCTGCGAGGCGTAGAACCCGCCATGCTCGCGGTCGCTCAGCCACCCGTCCATCCAACCGATGATGTCGCGCGCGACATCGGCGAAGAACTCCGCGCCCGTAGTCTGGTAGGCGTGCACGTAATTCTTCAGCAATTCGGAGTTGTCGTAGCTCATCTTTTCGAAGTGCGGGACAATCCAGCGCTCGTCCACTGAGTAACGGTGAAAGCCGCCCGCCAATTGATCGTAGACGCCACCCTTGGCCATGTGCTCCAAGGTGGTGGCGAAGACGTGGCGCAACTGCTCATCCCCGGTCCGAGCGTACTGGTCAATCAGCAGGTCAATCGCCGAAGGGTGGGGAAACTTGGGCGCGTGTCCGAAGCCACCGTGCTGCGCATCGAAGCTGCCAAGTGCCGCCTTCACAATGACCTCGATGGTCCCCGGTGAAAACTTCCCGCTGGTAAATGATTCCGCCCGCGCCATGGCGCTTTCCACCAAGGTCGCTTGTTCCATGACGTCGGTGTTTTTCGCGCGAAAAGCGTCAGCAATGGACATGAGGACGCGCCGGAAGCTTGGCCGTCCGTACCCATCCTGGGGAGGAAAGTAGGTCCCGCCATAGAACGGCCTGCCGTCGGGGGTCAGGAACCCGGTCAACGGCCAGCCCCCTTGCCCGCTGATGGCGCTGATCGCCGCCTGGTAACGGCTGTCGATGTCAGGCCGCTCGTCGCGGTCCACCTTCACCGCGATGAAGTTTTGGTTGACGATTTGTGCCAGCTCGGGATCGTCATAGGACTCGCGATCCATCACGTGGCACCAATGGCACCAGACGGCGCCAATGTCGAGCAGGATGGGCTTGTTTTCCCGCTGCGCCACCGCGAACGCCTCCTCTCCCCACTCGTACCAGCGGATGGGCTGGTGCATGGCCGAACGCAGGTAGGCAGACGACGCGTGGGCCAGGGAGTTGGGCGAGTTGGCAGTCATGACCCCAGTTTAACTGGTTTGTCTGGGCACTTTTTGGCGGTCGGTTTCTTTGGCCAACAAAATCTCAAACACCAGCAGCGCTGCCCCCACCACAATGGCACTGTCGGCCACATTGAAGGCGGGCCACTGATAGGAGCCGATGTAGAACAGCAGGAAATCGGTGACATGGCCATTAGCCAGGCGATCCCAGAGATTGCCCACAGCGCCACCGAGAATCAAGGACAGGCCCACCCCGGTGGTGGTCATCGAGTGGCTGTTTCTCCAAAGCAGCGCGGAAACCACGACCAAGGCGATGACGGAAAACAGGATCAGGGTCGCGATCTTCCACTCCGACGGCGAATCGGAGAAGAGGCCGAAGGCGGCGCCGCGATTTTCGACGTGCGCAAGACGGAAAAAACCGGGAATGATCTGGACGTAGTCGTGGAGCGAGATGTTTCGCTCGACCGCCCACTTCGCTCCGCGGTCGAGTACGATGACGATGGCGGCGATGAGAAACGAATACTTGCGCATGTCGCCCCCGACTGTCATGACTCCGGCGAGGTCGCTGACCCGCCTTCCAGTTCCTTCAGAACCGCACTGCAGCGTTCGCAGACCGTAGGATAGGAGCGGTATTCTCCCACGCGGATCGAGTAGTTCCAGCAGCGCTCGCACTTGCGGCCATCTGCCTTGCTCACATGCACGGCTACGGATCCGGTGCCGTTGCCCGCGGTTTTCTCTTCTAGCGTCACCGCGGACACGATGAAGAGGTAGCGCAACTGGTCAGCGTGCCGAGCCAGCACGGAATAGACCGGATCGCTCGTCGAAATCATAACCTCGGCCTCGAGCGATTTACCGATCTGCTTGGCGTTGCGCGCTTCCTCCAAGGCCTTGAGCACCTGCTCCCGGACTCCTACGAGCGTCGTCCAATCGTCGAGATCCCTTGGATTCTCGGGGACGTCGGCGCTGCCCAGGATCTCCTCGCGCGTGGGGAACTGTGCCAGGTGCACGCTCGCCGGGCGTCCCGGCACCTTTGGCAGGTAGCCCCAGACTTCCTCGCAGGTAAAGCTCAGGATGGGGGCGAGCAGGCGGACCGAGGCTTCAAGGATGCGCCAGATGGTAGTCTGCGCAGCCCGGCGGCCGGCTGAATTGGGCCCGTAGGTGTAGAGGCGATCCTTCAGCACATCGAAGTAGAAGGCGCTCAGATCTACCACACAAAAGTTCAGCACACGCTGGTAGATCTTGTGGAAGGCGAACTCCTCATACCAGCGGACCACGTCGGTCGCCATCGCGGAGGTCCGGCGGAGCATGTACTGGTCGAGCGGATCGAGCTTTTCGAACGGCAAGCCGTTGCGGGACGGATCGAAGTCGTAGAGGTTGCCGAGAGCGTTCTTGAACAGGTTATTGCGGATCTTGCGGTAGTTTTCCGCGACCGCCTGCATCAGGCGTTCCGAGCCGACCACGTCCTCGCGGAAATCAACGGAGGCGACCCACAGGCGGACGATCTCACCGCCCATGCGGTCGGCGATGTCAACCGGATCGACGTCGTTGCCGCGAGATTTCGACATGGCCTGGCCGCTTTCATCTAGCGTCCACCCCACGGTGGCCACGTGGCGATAAGGGGCATGGCCTTCGACGCCGACCGTGCAGAGCAGGGAAGAGTGGAACCACCCGCGATGCTGGTCTCCGCCTTCCAGGTAGAGATCGGAGGCGGGAGGGTATTCGGGTTCGGCGGCACGCAGCGCCAGATAGCTGGAACCCGACTCGAACCAGACGTCCAGGATGTCCATTTCCTTCTTGAATTTGGTTCCGCTGCAGCGGGTGCAGTTGGCGCCTGCCGGAAGCAGACCGTCGGCTTCAGGGCTGTACCAGGCGTCGGCGCCCAGTCGGGTGAAGAACTCCTCGACCTGGCGGTTTATGACTGGGTCCAGCAGAGGTTTGCCGCAACTTTCACAGAGAAACACGGCTATGGGCACACCCCAGATGCGTTGCCGCGAGATGCACCAGTCGGGGCGGGTGGCAATCATGTTGGAGATGCGGTCTTCGCCCCAGGCCGGGTCCCACTTCACCTTCTTGATTTCGTCGAGCGCCCGGGTGCGCAGAGTGCCGCTCGGCATGGCCGTATCCATCGAAATGAACCACTGCTCGGTGGCGCGGAAAATGATGGGGTTGTGGCAACGCCAGCAATGCGGGTAGGAATGCTCGAGGTTCTCGGCATGGAGCAGCACGCCGCGCTGGCGGAGCAACTCCACGATCGGGGCATTGGCTTCGAAGACCTGCTTGCCGTCGTATTCGGGCAACCCCTCGCGCAGGATGCCGGCCTCATCGACGCGGGTGGTAGCGTCCAGGTTGTATTTCAGGCCGGTAACAAAGTCTTCCGCGCCGTGGGACGGAGCGGTATGGACAACGCCAGTCCCGGTATCCATGGTGACGTAATCGGCCAGGACGCCCAGGATGTTGCGCGGCAGGAACGGATGGCGGAAGTTGACCCGCTCCAGCTTGCGACCGGGGAAGCGGGCGAGAATCCTGGGTTTGGTTAACCCCTCCGCTGTGCTTCCGATCCCGATCTTTTCTGCCACCACGGGGGCGAGTTTCTCGGCGACAAGGTAGATTTCCTCCGGCGTGCCACCTTCGAGCGCCACGTAATTCTCGTCCGGATGGAAGGCGACGGCCATGGAGGCGGGCAAGGTCCAAGGGGTGGTGGTCCAGATGATGGTGAAGACTTTCCTGCCATGCAGCGCCGGATCGAGCATCGCGGGATCGTCGGACATGGCGTACTTCACCCACACGGTGGTGCTGGTGTGATTTTCGTATTCCACTTCGGCTTCGGCCAGGGCGGTCTGGTCGTGGATGCACCAATAGACCGAGCGCAGCCCCTTGTAGACGAAGCCGTTCTCGAGGAATTGGTAGAACGTCGCCAGCACGACGCTCTCGTACTCCGGAGTCATGGTGGAGTAAGGTCGATCCCAACGACCAAACACCCCGATGCGCTTGAATTGCTCACGCTGCAAGTTGAGGAATTTGTCGGCATACCGGCGGCACGCCAGGCGCACCTCGGAGGGGTTCATCTCCAGCTTCTTCCTGCCGAGTTGCTGGTCGACTTTAATCTCAATGGGCAGCCCGTGGCAGTCCCAACCTGGAACATAGGGAGCGTCGAAACCGGCCATGTTTTTGGACTTCACGATGAAGTCTTTGAGGCACTTGTTGAGCGCGTGGCCGAGGTGCAGGGCACCGTTGGCGTACGGGGGACCGTCATGCAGCACATAGGCAGGCGCCCCCCGCCGCGAGTCCCGGATACGCTGGTAGATGTCGGTTTTTTCCCAATTTTCTAGGATTTGCGGCTCCCTTTGCGGCAGGTTGGCCTTCATGGGGAAGTCGGTCCTGGGCAGGTTGACCGTCATCTTCAGTTCAAGGGGCACGCCGGGGTCTTTCTCCCAAATGGTGGATGTTTTTTCATTATAGGGAGAGGGCGCAGTGGCGTCCATCAGCAGGCAGCGCGCATGCCTGGTAACATTGGAAATGTACCTTCGAAAATCAGAAAAATGCGTGTACAATTTTACGGAGTGGGTCCATTCGGCATCTAATCGTCTGAAATTACAGGGACGGTGCGGTGGCCGGGTAGCCCGCGGGAGACCCTGGGTGGGCAACTCGAACTTCCGCTGCTACATCAGCTTAGAAGGATCCGGCGGTTCTGTGGATCACCTACGGTGGGGGACCGGATTGCGGCGAGGGTATGGCAACGCTACAGGACAATCAACGAACTGATAGCAACGAACCGAAGCTGAATCTGCTTCTCCCCAAGGACATTCTCGACGTTCCTTTGTGGAAATCCTTGTTCAGCAGCATTGACGCTGCTTTGTTCCCGAAGAAGCTTCCTCCGCTGGAGCTGACTTCAAAGCCAGTTCGGGGTGGTGAACTGTGGAGTGAGCGCCTGGAGCGTCCGTGGTGGCGGTCGGTTGCGGAGAACCTGCGAGACGCGTTGTTCGCGCCCAAGTTACCGCCTCTGCAGCTGACCTCACGGCCGGTGGAAGGCGAGAACCGGCTGGACGATGAGCTATCCCTGCCCTGGTACCGTTCGCTGATGGCCAATGTGGGGGAAACACTGTTCCCGCAAAAGCTTCCGCCTCTCGACCTGACCTCTAAGCCGGTTCCGGTGCGTGACATCTGGGGCTTCTACAATCACAAAAGGGATGGCGCGCTGGTCTCGAGCGGGGTTCACGCCGTGCTGATTGCCGCAATCGTCGGCGGGACGCTGTACGCAGAGCGGCACAAGATTACGGACCCGCCCAAAAAGCCGGTCATGCAATTGCTTTCGTCGGATGATATCCCGGCATTGCCTCCTGCGAAGACGCAAGTGGGTGGCGGGGGCGGTGGGGGTGATCGCGACAAGCTGGCCGCAACCAAGGGTCGCCTGCCCAAGTTCGCCATGGAGCAGATCACCCCTCCCATGGTGGTGGTGCGAAATGACAACCCTAAGCTGACGGCTGAGCCTACCGTGGTGGTTCCTCCGCAAATCCACCTGGCCATGAACAACCTGCCGAACCTGGGGGATCCGTCATCCACGATTCCGAACGGACCGCTTTCGAACGGGACCGGATCGGGAGGGGGGATCGGATCCGGCTCGGGCGGCGGGGTTGGATCGGGAGAAGGACCCGGCGTGGGCCCGGGCCGTGGAGGCGGGATCGGGGGTGGAGTATTTCACGTGGGCGGTGGTGTTTCCGCGCCCAGAGCGGTTTATGCCCCTGATCCGGAGTATTCCGAGGAGGCGCGCAAGGCGAAGTACCAGGGAACCTGCGTCCTGGGACTAATCGTAGGTCCTGACGGACGCCCGCGTGACATTCACGTGCTGCGCAGCCTGGGCTTGGGGCTCGACGAGAAAGCCATGGAGGCGGTGAAGAATTGGCGTTTCGATCCGGCGATGAAAGACAACAAACCTGTGGCGGTGCAGATCAGCGTCGAGGTGGATTTCCGGCTGTACTAGGTGTTCGATAATTCTTAAGATTTGGAAGCGGCTGCGAAATGCGGCCGGTTTGTTTTTCGGATGACCTCCTAGGCACCAACCTCCAAACTTCCACCTTGCAGGCGAGGGTGCACGCTGCTCGCCTCTACTCCTTGAGGTCAACGTGCTCGACGGTTTCAACAGGACGATCCAAGAAGCGAGTTCCCAGGCGACGGAACTTTTCTACCGAATCGGTGGCAAAGAAAAGCAGGCGGGGCTGGCTGCGTCGCTCCTGTTGTGGCGAATCGCCGGCAGGAAGGGTACGGATGCGGTCGGCGACTGCGCTGGCGGTCGAGTGAGCTGAGTCCACAATCGTGGCGTGAGCTGGCGTCATTCGACGCAAGAGCGGGGCGATCAGAGGGTAGTGGGTGCAGCCCAGGACCAGCACGTCGGCATCCGCGAATCCGTCCGCGAAGGCTTCCTCGAGGTAAATTCCCGCCACTTGTTCCGTGACAGGATGTTCGATCCAACCTTCCTCGACCAGGGGTACCAACAGCGGGCATGCCTTCTCCCGCACCTGGATGCCACGGCCTTGCAGGGCCTTGCGATAGGCGTGGCTGCTCACCGTCGCCTCGGTTCCGATGACAACCACTTTTCGCCTGTGGCTGGCACTGGAGGCGCGCTCCGCCCCGGGTTCGACGACGCCCACGACCGGGACGCGCGCCGCTTCCAGGATCCGATCGAAAGCCAAGGCGGTGGCAGTGTTGCAGGCGATGACCAGGAAGTTCGCATTCCGCGCTTCCAGGAAGCGGGTGGCTTCGACCGCGTAGCGCGCCACCGTCTCCACCGACTTGGATCCATAGGGGAGCCTCGCGGTGTCGCCGAAGTAGAGGTAGTCGGCGCCCGGGACAAGTCTAATCAGCTGCTTCAGGACCGTCAGGCCGCCGAAGCCTGAGTCGAAGACCCCGATCAACGGCCTGCGGAGGCGCACCTTAAGCGAGCCCAAGCCTTTTTAGCTCCTGAATGCGGAGGTCAACCTCAGTATAGAAACCATCCCGTTTCCAGGTACTGCCAGTCATCCCCCACATGGAGGTCCGCGGCGTTGCCGCCGCTGACCTGGGGACGATGATTTCCAATCCTTCACTACCGCCCAGTTTCTGTCAAACGTAAGCCTCTTCCCACTGCGGCGAACGCAGCTGGTGAGCTTGGCCACCCGTTTGGCAAGACCTTGCCTATAAATACTCCGGAGGGCACCCCGGCCGGGAGGAAGGGGTGTTTTTAGCAAGGCACGCCCCAGGGCGCAGTCGAGCACCAGACCGATCACCTATGTTGGAGATCTTTGGATACCTAGGAAAGACAACCTCACCGAGACTGTGGAGTCGAGTTTCGTACTTGGATCTCGGTGTGGAACAGTGCTTCGCAGCACGGGCCGGGAGGAATTGCGGCGCCATGCGGGCAGGTGCGCGGATGGCCGAGGAAGGTGCAGATCTTGTCCGTGGCCTCGGGCGAGAGGATGTGTTCGAACTTGCAGGCCTGTTGTTCGATTTCGGACTCGCTGTCGAGCGCCAAGCTATCGGTGAAAAGGCGCTCGGCCAGGCGGTGGCGGCGAATGATGTTCCCCGCCCGCCTTCGGCCGCGCGGCGTTAACCTGACGACCAAGCTGCCATCGCCCGTGGACACACCTTCGGAGCGCAGGGCTTCGTGACAGGGGTTGGAGAAGGGCTTGTGCAAGTGGGGCTCGGGCGGATGCGGCGCGGTCGTGAGCAAGCCCAGCTCTACCATCTTCTCCACCGCGATGCTGACCGGCAGCGCGCCATGGACCTCCATGCGGCCTACCTCAGCCGATTCGCCGTGTTCTTCCAGAACCCAGAGTTCTTCTAGGATCTCATCAAACTGCTCCTCGTCTGCCATGGAGAAGACTTCCTGAGCGGCGATTCGCCCGTGATGCAGTTCGATGCGGCGGTCCGCCAGGCGCGCGACCACAGGATCGTGGGTGACCATCACGATGGTGCGGCCCTGCTGGTGGAAGTCGCGCAGCAGGCGAAGGACGATCTCCTCGTTCTGGGCATCCAGATTGCCGGTGGGTTCGTCGGCCAGGACGATTTTCGGATCATTGATCAGCGCGCGGGCGATGCACACCCGCTGCTGCTCACCCCCCGAGAGTTGCGAGGGCAGGTGGTGCGCCCGGTCTTTCACGCCGACTCTCTCCAGCGCGTCGAAGGCTTCCTGCTCGTCTGTCATACTGTGGAAATACTGAGCCAGCATGACATTTTCCACCGCCGTGAGGTACGGGATCAGATGGAATTGCTGGAAGACGAAGCCTATTTTCTCGGCTCGCACCCGCGCCAACTCCGGGGCGGGCAGCTGAGCTACGTTTTGCCCGTCCAGCCAGACTTCGCCGGTGGAGGGGCGATCCAAACAACCGATCAGGTTCACCAAGGTGGATTTGCCGGAGCCCGAGGGTCCCATGATGGAGACCCACTCGCCGGGAGCCACGGAAAGGGAGAAGTCGTCGAGGGCGCGGATGGTGCCGCCGTTTTCTTCCGCCCGGGCGGGATACAGCCGGCTGACGTTCTTCAACTTGATCACGTCACTCTCCCTTCAGAATCAGGGCGGGCTGTACGCGCCGCAACAGCGCTATGGGGAGTAGCGCGGACAGCAACGCGACCCCAACGCTTCCCGCCACCACCAACGGCAATACACCGATTCGCGGAACCACAGGGGCATTGAAGTTCGCGCGGCCGATCCAGGCAGCGATGCCGATCCCAGCGATGAACCCCAGGAGCGCACCCACTACTCCGAGGGCTGCCGCTTCCGCAACGAAGAAACCGCTGATCAGATGCTGCGAGGCCCCTAAGGCTTTCATTATGGCAAAGTCCTTGCGCCGGTCAAACACCCATCCCATGAGCGTAGCCAGCACGCACAAGGCGGAGGTCAGGATGATCAGCGCGGCCGAGGCGTAGAGCGTGGCGCGAGTTTTGCCCAGGACGCGGGCTTCGCCCTCGACAATCTGGCGCACGGCATGAACCTCGGCCGCGGGGAAGGCTTCGCCGAGAGCGCGCAAGACGGTGTTGATTTCTCCGGCGGACCCATTAACCGCAATCTCGATGGTCGAGGGCAGAATGCCGGTCCATGCTTCGAACTCTGCCAAGGGGAGATAGACACGGCTATCCTCGGAGGCGCCGGTCACCAAGGTTGCAGCCGGGTTGAGGTGCAGCGACTGTCCGCGGAAGCTCAGGGAGAAGGCTTTACCGTCAGCGGATACAACCGGGAGGGCGCGGGCGCCGACGAGAGCCTCGTGCTCGGCCGAGGGCCAGGCGCTTACCGACCACCAGCGGTCAAGCTTCTGCACGCGGTCGAAATCGGTCCCGGCGACCACGACGGACTGGCCTCCTGCCGTCCGGGCCACGATGTAAGCGAACGGGGCAGCCAGGCCCCGGCCGGCGAGCAGAGCGTCGACCCTGGTAAGGGCGTCCGGGGGCAGGGAAGCGCCGTCTTTGCCGACGAGTACGAGGTTGGCCCCGTAGCTGCGGAATTCTTTGCGCAACTTTGTCTGCACGTCGACGTAGAGATTCATCATGGCGGTGGCCACAGCGGAGGCTATCCCCATCGCCAGCAGGGCTGATGCAGCGCGACCCCGGCGCAGAACGGCCGCCCGGACCAGCATGCGAAGGAACATCGAAGTGGGAGGCGAGCCGACCGGGCGGATGCTTGGATCGGAACCGAGCGGCAGGGGGTTCATGCGTCGCCTCGCAAGGTGAGAACCGGATCCAAGTGCGCGGCGCGGCGGATCGCAGCCGCGCTCCCAGTAAAGGTGACGATGATGGCGATGGCGAGAATCACGGGGAACAGCACCGGCTGGATAGCAATCTGTGAGTCAAAGATCGACCGTCCGATCTGGTGCGCCAGGAGCGAGCCCGCCAAGAACCCAGCCAGACCTCCGAAAATAGCGAGCAGCGCGCTTTCGGCCAGGAACAACCCAGCGACGGAGAGACTCCCCGCGCCCAGCGCTTTCATCAGGCCGACTTCCTGCCGGCGCTCAAAAATCGCCGTGGCCATGGCGGCGGAGACGGCCAGGGCCGAGGCCAACAGTGCGGCCAACGTTACCAGCAGCATCAGCCCTTTGATGCGCGATAAAATCGTGCCCTCATTTTGTGCGACCTGGCGGATCTGATCGGCGTGAGAGTGCGGGATGGCTTCTTCTAGTTGGTAGGCGATGGACTGCACGTAGGGGGAACAGTACCAGCGATCGAACATCTCGGGGTTCAGGCTTTTGGGATTGCGGCGCGCCAGGTCATCTTCCGGCTTGGTAAGAGCGCTGACGTAGATGCGACGCACTGCGCCGGGCTTGCCCAGGACCTGCTGTGCCAAAGCCAGCGGTGCCACGATATCGTGATCTTCCCAACTGCCCGTAGCAAGGACTCCGGTCACCCGCCTGGGCTGGCCCGCGATTTCGATTGTGCTGCCCACCTGCTCGCCCAGTTTCCTGGCCAGATCCTCTCCGACAAGAACATCCGTCGAGTCATCCGAGGGCCACGAACCCTGAACCTTCCACCAAGGGTGAGTGATGCGGACCCCGGTGACAAACTCGTCTTTGCCAAAGGCTAGTTTCTTCGAGAAGTAGGTACCGAGGAGAGTGACCTCTTTCGTGCTGCCGCCATCCTGAATCGACAGGGCCGCGGGAAGCATGGGGGCAAAGCCGAGAATGTTATTGCGCCAAAAGGTGCCCTTGATCTTGGGCAGATCGGCTTCCTTGAGGAAGCTGCCGTCGCTCGGCGGCTTGAGATTGACGCCTCCGATTTCGACATCCAGCGTATCCTCCTGGGGAGTAATGAGCAGGTTGGCGCCGTAGCTGCGCAGCTCACGGTTGATCTTGTCGCCGATGTCAGTAGCTACGGCGATCATCGCTGTGGCAACGGCTACGCCCAGGGCGATGGCTATGCCCGCCAGCAGCTTGCGGCGCTTCTGCCGCCGGAACGACTCGTAGAGGAGGCGGGCAAACATGGCCTATTGCGGGAAGAAGCGGCTGCCCGCGGCGACGTCGGCCTCGCGGATGACCACCGCGTCGGTGGCGGTCTCCGCTCTCAAGGGAATCGGGTTGCAGCCGCCCGTCAGGCCCACCGACTGCGGATTGATGGGCGCCGCACAATTCTTGCAGACCAATCCGGCGGAGCCCCGGTAAAAGCCGACCGCCCCGCAAATCTCACAGGCATCGAAGACGGTTGCGATCTTGCCGTCGGGCTTCTGATACAAAAAGAAGCGGACCTCTCCGCCGTTCTCCCTGGCCTGGTAGCGGTGTAGGTCGCCGTCCTGCACCGTGCTGAGCGGAATGCGAACTTCGCCGTTAGCAAAAGTGACCTCGGTGGCAGGAGAAAGGCGACTCACACTCTTGGCGTAGACGAACTCGGCCGTAATCAGCACGATGAAGAGGAAGGAGCTAGCGTAGACGGAAATCATCCACCAGCGCTCGCGGCGGGCGCTCCAGGCAGCTTTGCGGCGTGCCGCGGGGGAGGTCGCCGCCGGCAGTGGCTGCTGCCCCTTGGCCTCGAACAAGACCATCAGGGCGGCCAACGCAAGAATCGTCACGAAGAAGAAGACGCTGTTGCTGACGATGGGACCGACTAAGGCCATTTCTCGCTTGGAAGAAGGAAGGACTCCGTTTTCAGACAGCTCGTGAAGGCCCGAGACCAGCAACTGCGCAGCCACGAAAATGAGGATGACGGTCGTGATGCGGAAGAATTTCTGAAGATTGATCCGCAGGCTGCCCTTTACGAACATCACGCCGAAGACCACGGCTGCGATCACGCCCGCCAGGGTTCCTATGAAGCCGAGCAGTTGCGTGGAGTTCAGGGCGAACGATCCCGCCAGGATCAGCACCGTCTCCACCCACTCCCGCAGCACCATCAGGAAGACAAAGAAGAACAGGCCCAAGCGGGATCCTTCCTCGGCCAGCAACCCCACCTTGCCTTCGATCTGGCCCTTGAGTTTGCGCCCGGTCTTCATCATGAAGATGATCATGGTGACCACGAAGAAAGCGGCGGCCAGCATGATCCAGCCTTCGAAAATGTCCTGATTCCACTGGGTGCGCGACAAGATGACGGCTACGGCAAGGCCTGCCACCGAGGCGGCCGCCAAGGCGGCATAGACGGACTTGCGGAGGTCAGGGCGGCCGATTTTGGCAAGATAAGCCAGGGTGATGCCGACGATAAGCGCGGCCTCGACTCCTTCCCGCAAGGTGATGATGAAGGCCTGAAGCATCTAGGAGGACACCCCTTGCATTTTGAAAATGAATTTCAATTTCAACTTTATCAGGATAGCCTCCGGCGGCGGGCCCGTCAACGCGGCCAGTCACACGAGCGTGTGCTCTGGATCACCATAGGACGTCAGGACCCGCAGGAAGCGCCGGGCCGCCTCCAGGCGGGGAAACTGCCGCTCCTCGGCCCGGAACTCCGCACTGTGGACCAGCCTCCGGCCGCCGCGCACACGGACGGGATGCTTGAGGTGCAGCATCTCGTGATAGACGATGTACTCCACCACATAGCGGGGCACGGCCGGCTGGTCGAAGACTCGACTCACCATGATGGTGTTGTGAGCGGGATCGAAATGCCCCAATCGGCTGCGGGCGTGATCGCGGCTCCAGGTGAGCTGAGGTTGTGCCAGCCGGCCCGCGAAGAAGCGCCGGTTCAGGTCCTGGAACAACTCGGCCAGATCATGGACGGCGCCACGGGCGGAGCCCAGCGGTTTACGCCCTCGCACCTGACGCAGGAGATACGTCTTGTGCTGAATCTCGCGGCTGTGTGCGTGTCGGTGAAAACGTGCGATCTGCTTCCGGTCTACCGGCTTGCGATACAACTTGGCCAGCAGCACGTGGGCCAGGGCGCGCAGGACAGGTTGAGGGGCGCCTTCAAGAACATCGGAGAGGCGAACCCGCAAGCGGCCCTGGCGCAGCCGGATCGTGTTGTTCAGGCCTGCAAAAGGGAAGAACTCGATGGAGAGCGGCGGCATGTCTGTCTGGGGACGCAGCTCGGAATGGGCGTCCCGAAAGATCTCGAGGATTTTGGGCTGCACCGTGGGCCTAGGGTAGCACGAAGGACTGAGCCTATTCCTTGCTGGGCTTTTTCTTGTGTTTGGCGGCTTCTTCCTGTTCGCTGAGCAGCTTGCGGTGGTCCTCGGCGCTCATGTCGACCGTCTCAATGGCGTCGGAGAGGAGAAATTCGTACTTCTTGACCTCGTCCCGGGGGGCGCTGGCGTCATTCTTTAGCGCCCGCAGCTCAGACTCGAACTGGGTATCGCCGGCAATGATGAACTTGAGGGCCTTGCGCAAGTCCGCTTTGCGGTCCTCAAAGTTGTCGAGATTGTCGTTGAGTTCGTCATAAACCGACAGAAACTCCTGCAAGGCGGCATGTGTTTTTTGTCCGCGATCCGTGACCTTGGGGTCCGCACGCATCTGCTCCAGCGCCACCAGGCGAGCCCGGGCAAACTCGACGTAGAGTTTCATGCGAGGTTCCGGCTCCAAGGCAGTATCCCGTAGTTGATCGATCTCGGCCGGGGTCAGGGGATCTTCCTTCCGCTGGGCCAGCGCGAGTGGACCGGAGCACAGCACCAGCAGCAGAGCGAGCCGGGCCGAAGGGATCATTTTGTGCTCTTGAACATGCGGTTGAGCAGGTCCGTGCGCATCTTCTCCATCTGGTCGATGGCGGACTGCACCGGTCCCTGGTCTTCGAAACTGAGCGAACGCTTCATATCGGTGAGGTGGTGGATCATCTTGCGCACTGCAATTTCAGTATCCTTCGCGCGATGCCCGGTCACATCCGCGGCGTCGCGGGCTTGCCCAGAGTAAGCGACCACGTCGCGGACTGCGGCCTGGGCCTGGCTGGTGTTGCCGGCCTGAAAGAGCTTATCCGCGTTGGCCAGCTGCCGTTCTGCAATGGCAACACACAGCTTGGCTTTTTCATCCGGATTGTTCGTGGACTGGAGCCGCGTTTTGAGTTCCTCGACCGGCGCGTCCTTGGAAATCGCACTGGCCAATACGGCCAGGCCCACCACCACGAAGAGTTGCTTGACGGTTCCCATGGGCTCACTTTTTGGGCCCGATCGCGATCAGGCGGTGCCGTGCCTGCCACTCCTGATCAGGATACCGTCCGTTTGCGACCTGCAGGAAGATACGGTAGTTGGCGGAAGCCTGGCGGTAGTCCCGCAAGTGATCGTAGGCCGTGGCCCGCATGAAATAGGTCATGGGAATTTCGGGGAGGAACTTGGCGCGCTCGTCCAGGGCGCGGATGGCCAGGGAATAGTTCTGGCTCTCGTTCGCAGCGATGGCCAGTTCGCCGTAGGCCTCCCCCCGATCCGGTTTGAGCTGAACGGCGGACAGAAACTCCGCTTCCGCCTGCTGGAACTTGTGCTGCTTCATCAGCGCCTGCCCCAGGGCGAGGTGTAGGTCCGGGTCGTTCGGGTTGCGCGCCAGCTGGGAACGATACGCGGCCTCGGCGTCGGCATAGCGGGCAGCGTTGAAATAGACCTCGGCGAGATCGCGTTGCGCTGCGACATCGTCGGGGGCGAGCTTCAGTCCAGCCTGGAGTTCAGCGATGGCCTGGTCGTTCTTTCCGTCGGCGGCCAGGACACGGCCCAGCTGAAGGTGGGGAGCGGAATCGCCGGGTCGCAGCGCAACCACCTTGCGCAGGTAATTCTCGGCTTCGGCGAAGCGGCGGCCCCGCATGTAGATGTTGGCCAGGCCCACGATCGCGTCGGCGGAAGAGGAATTGAGCGCCAGGGCTTGCTTGTATTCCTGTTCCGCATCGGCCAACTTGTTTGCCCTCTCGAGCAGCAGACCAGCCGCCAGATGGGGCTCCGGATCTCGGGGCTGGAGCTGGGCAGCTTGCCGATAAGCGTCTATCGCCTCATCCGGATTCGTCTTTTCCAAGGCTTGCGCCAGGGCGATCCAGGCTCGCGCCTGGCCCTCGTCCACGTGGTCGGTCGGCTTGAGCCGGGTGGCGGCGCGCAGAAAATTTTCCGCCCCGGGCTTCTGATATCGGCTCATCATGAGCCCGAGATTAAGATTCGACTCAAAGACCTCCGGATTTGCCTTGACCGACTGCTGGTATGCGGCAATCGAGTCTTCCGGCTTTCCCAACGCGTTGTACAAGAACCCTAGGTCAAACCATGCGAGGTAGTTCTTGGGATCGGCAGCGACCACTTTTCGCAGCAGGGGTTCGGCGGTGGCGTAGTCCTCCTTGTCGATGGCCGCCTCAGCCTGGTGCAGCTCAGGGGGTTGGGACGGATCCTCGACAGCGACCTTGTGGTGACGCACCGTCTGGCCGAAGGATAGCGAGACGCACAACAGGACAGTCCAAGTACTCCAGGTATTGAGCCCAGGTTCGAATTTCCTACCGGTAACCATTGGAAGGGGGCGCTCCGTTGCCGTTGAGCAGCGCGGCCAGGTACTTCCCGGTATAGGAGCCGGGCAGCTCGACAATGGCCTCGGGAGGTCCGAAGCCGACGACATATCCACCACGGTCGCCCCCTTCGGGGCCCAGATCGATAACCCAGTCGGCCGTCTTGATGACCTCCAGGTTGTGCTCGATGACCACGATCGAGCCCCCCTTGTCGATGAGGCGACGAAAGGCCAACAGCAGTTTGCTGACATCGTCGAAGTGCAAGCCGGTGGTGGGCTCATCGAAGATATAGAGCAGGCGCCGTTTGCCCGGGAACGGGTCTCGGGACGAAGCCCGGTCCGTCTCGCGCCCCGCCGGCTGCAAGTGCGCAGCCAGCTTCATACGCTGGGCCTCGCCTCCGGACAGAGTCGTGGCTGATTGACCCAGCCGGAGATAGCCCAGACCAACCTCCTCGAGCACTCGCAGTTTGTCGGCGATCTTCGGCACTTCGGCAAAGAACTTCAGCGCCTCCCTCACCGTCAGGTTCAAGACTTCATGAATATTCTTGCCCCGGTAGCGAACCTCCAGGACCTGGGGCTTATAGCGCGTGCCCTTGCACTCCTCGCAGACCAGTTCCACATCGGCCAGGAACTGCATTTCTACCGTGACGGTGCCGTCGCCCTGGCAGGTTTCGCAGCGTCCCCCGGGAATATTGAACGAGAAGTGTCCGGCGGTAAAACCGTACTTCTGCGATTGCGCCAGGGAAGCGAAGAGCTCGCGGATGCCGTCGAAGGCCTTGATGTAGGTGACCGGGTTGGAACGCGGCGTGCGGCCGATCGGCGACTGGTCCACCAGTACGCCTTCGTCGATGAACTCCGCACCTTCCAGGCGGGTCCAGGCCAGCGAGGAAGGCGGCGCTCCGTTGCTTTGCTTCTTGGCAAGGACCAGGGCTTGGTAAAGTACATCGTGCAGGAGTGTCGATTTGCCCGAGCCGGAAACCCCGGTGATGGCGACAATCATGCCGAGCGGAATGTTCAGGTCTATGTTCTTCAGATTGTGCGCATGCGCTCCTACAATCCTGATTTGCCGCGGTCCAGGTTTGCGCCGGGTGCCGGGGAGCTGGATGCGCAGCTCCCCGGCCAGATAGCGTCCGGTGAGCGAAGCGGGATTCTTGCTGATCTCGGCGAAGGTGCCCGTGGCGATGACCTTACCGCCATTCTCCCCCGCTCCCGGACCCAGGTCGAGGATGCGATCGGCGGCCTTCATGATGTCGGGATCATGCTCCACCACCAGGATCGTATTGCCGAGATCGCGCAGATCATGCAGGATCTTGACCAGACGGTGGGTGTCGCGGGGATGCAGACCGATGGATGGCTCATCGAGCACATAGAGAGTCCCCACCAGCCGTGAACCCAGAGAAGTGGCCAGTTGAATCCGCTGCGCCTCCCCGCCGGAGAGCGTGGAGGCAAGGCGACCGAGCGTGAGGTACTCGAGGCCGACGTCATTCAAGAAGCGCAGGCGCTCGCGGATTTCGACCAGCAGCTTGTCCGCGATCGCAGCTTGCGGTGCCGTCAACGTGAGATCCTGAAAGAATTGCACCGCCTGCTCCACCGTCATGGCGCAGACCTCACAGATGTTCTTCCCCGCCACCCTCACCTGCTGGGCTTCGGGACGGAGGCGGGCGCCGCCGCAGGTCGTGCAGACCGAGTAACCACGATAGCGGCTTAGGAATACACGCACGTGCAGTTTGTATTTCTTACGCTCCAGGTGATGGAAGAAGCCGCGCACTCCGGGAAAGCGGCCTTCGCCCTCGATCACCACCTTCTGCTGCTCGGGATCGAGGTCGGCCCAGGAAACATCCAGCGGGATTCCGACCTGCTTGGCGAAACGCCTCAACTCGGTGAAGAGCGGGCGGTATTTGGGTTTGGTCCAGGGCTCAATTGCCCCGTCTGCGAGCGACTTGGATTTGTCCGGGATGACCAGGTCCAGGTCGAAATCGATGGTGTTGCCGAATCCCTGGCAGCGCGGACAGGCTCCATAGGGATTGTTGAAGGAGAACAGGCCCGGTTCCGGCTCCTCGTAGCGGATGCGGTCGTGCTTGCATTCGAAGCGCTGGCTGAAGCGGAGCCGTTGGGCGGGAGCCTGAGCTCGAGGCACGATCTCGAAAATCACCTCGCCCGACTCCCGGTATGCGATCTCCACTGCGTCGACGATGCGAGAACGGGCCTGGGCGGCAACCATCAGCCGATCCATCAGAACGAAGACCGGTTGGTTGAAATTAATTTCCAGCAAAGATTCAGGCGTGGAAAACTCGAAGATGCGGCCATCCTGATACAACCGATTGAAGCCCCGCGTGCGCAGATCCAGCAGACGAGATTTAAAACTGTCGGAAGCAGCTGCGGGCGACGCCGCGACCGTCTTCCGTCTGGTTCGAGCCTTGCCCTTTTCGGCTCGCGCCCCGGGAACATGGCCTTGCAGCGGGAACAACACCTGCAAGCGGGTCTCCGCGGGGAGGGCCAGGATGGCGTCGGCAACTTCATCCACCGTGTCCTTCTTGACCTCCTGGCCGCACTTCAAGCAGTACGTCCGGCCGATCCGGGCAAAGAGCAGGCGCAGGTAGTCGTAGATTTCGGTCGCGGTGGCGACAGTCGAACGTGGGTTGCGTGTCGAATTTTTCTGGCGGATGGCCACCGCGGGAGCGATGCCATCAATCACGTCTGCCTCAGGCTTCTCGATGCGCTCGAGAAACTGCCGGGCGTAGGCGGAGAGCGACTCCACATACCGGCGCTGGCCCTCGGCGTAAATCGTGTCAAACGCCAGGGACGACTTGCCTGAACCCGACACACCGGTCACCACCGTGAGCGTATTGTGCGGAATCTCGAAGTCGATGTTCTTCAGGTTGTGGACGCGGGCACCGCGGACAATAATGCTTTCTGTGGACATCTGGACTAGGAATCGCCGCAGTTCCCCCCTTGGCGTGCGCCGGAAAGCCTGACGGGCTCTCAGGCGGCGGCAGAGCGGCTACGGAATCCTTCTATTATACGGTACCGGCCACGCCGTCCCCTCGACGGGTGGGGGGACACGCTGAGGATCGCTGTGGCGAACCCACGAGTCTTAGCAACCGGATCTTTTGCCTGGACCGTCCAGCGGATCGCGCAACCTTGCGGCGGCCGAGATCGTCTCACGAGGACTTGGCAGAGGGAAGGGAACTCCTTGCTGCTCCTGGTCACGGCGCCGGCCATAGCGGAAAGCAAAACCAACGCCCGCGCTCATGAAGCCCAAAGGAGGAACCAGAAGGATCAGCACTCCCCTGCTGATGGCGCGCTGTCCTTCCTTGCTGCTCGCAGCCACGGTCGAGTAGCACATGGCACACCCCTGCGCCAGGGCAGGGGCGCTCCCCAAGACCAAGCCGAGTGCCAGCATTAAAGCATTGCGTTTCATCGAACTCCCAGTCGTACAATTCGCAACGCGTCCGGGAAAAAGAACAGCCACATCAGCACAAAACAAGCGCTGACGGAAAGGGCCAGCAACCAGCGCATACGCGGCACTTCGGAGATCAGATGCATGAAGTAGAGGGTGATCAGAGCGGCTTTGATCACCGACAGTACCAGCAGCACCTCCAACATTCGCACCGGCTGCAGGACCTGTTCATACGCCAAGAGGACTTCAATGCCGGTGATTCCCAGCAGGGCTGCCCAGACCCAGAGATACTTCGATTTGCTGTCAGCGTGCCCCATCGCGATATCGTGCATCGTATGATTCTCTCCCGCTTGAGCGCTAAATCTTGGTCGACATCAGATAGACCAGCGGAAAAATAAACATCCACACCAGATCAACGAAATGCCAGTACAGACCGGAAACTTCCACGTCGTGCGCATCATAATCCTTCGGCTTGAAGAACAGGATGATCGCGGACACCAGCGCTCCCATCAGCAGCACGTGGGCCGCAACGTGGAAAAAGCTGCTGGCCGGGGTCGCCAGCCACGCAACAAGCCAAAGTATCACCAGGATCGGCAGGAACTTCTTGCGCAGGGCTATAACGCCCAGGTAGATCACGCCCACGGTCACGTGTAACATGTGCATTCCCGTCAGGGTGAAGAAGGTTCCCCCGAACTGCGGCACGGTATCGGCCCAGGGGTTCTTCCACGGCATCATGCCCTCGCCCATGAGCTTGGTCCATTCCATCGCATGCAGCACAATGAAGGCGGTGCCGAAGAACATGGTGGCCAGCAGCCAGTTGCGGGTCCACGGCTTGTCGTGGCGGTTGGCGGCCATCACCGCCAGGACCATGGTAAGCGAGCTGGATAGCAGGCAGGCCGTCATGAGGGTGGCGTTGGCGATGCTCTCTTTGCCGAAGGGTGTGGGCCACGCCGGATTGGAGATGCGGTTGTAACTGTAGGCGAACAAAAGCGCTCCGAAGGTCAGGGAATCGGAGGCCAGGAACAGCCACATCCCGATCTTCTTCGAATAGGTGCCAAACAGCGACGGCTCGTAGACATCCTGCTGCACCGTGGGCTGAACCGTTGCCATCCGTGCCATCTCCTTCCGGCGCGCTCGAACTAGCGAGCAATTGCCAGCAGAGCAAAGATATAAATCCAGAGCAAAGCCATGAAATGCCAGTACCAGGCGGCGATATCGACGACGATGCGGCGCGCTTCCACCGGACGATCGAGCAAGGCGGTCAGGCCCGCATAGCCCAGAGCGATGACTCCGCCGGCAAGGTGTATCGCGTGCATTCCCGTCAGCAGGTAGACAAAGGAACTGCTGGCGCTGGTCGCAAGGTAGAAGCCGCGGTCCTCCAGCACCCGCCAGGCAATGTACTGTCCCGCCAGGAAGCCCATCCCCATCACCAGGGTGAGTCCTAACCAGGGGAAGGTCTTTTCATCACCCAGAGAAACGCCGGGGATGGACTTCACCGGAGCCAGGGCGGCCTGACGGGCGATGTCGCGGCGCGCGAACTCCATGGTGACACTGCTGGCCAAAAGAACCAGCGTATTCATCAGCAGCAGAGCCCACGGCAGGTTCACCGGCAGCCAGTCCCGGACATAGCTGTTGGTCTGTAAATCAAACGTGGGCAAGCCTTGACGCACGATATACGCGCTGGTGAAGGACACGAACAGCATGATCACCGGCGTTAGGCCGACGGCCAGACCGAGCCGGGCACGGCGCAAACGCTCGCCATAATCAGGAGCGCCGCCACTGCGCCCGTCGCCTCCCCCTCCGAACGACGGCGGACTCTCGCCGCCACTGCCGTGGCCGATCTTGGAATCCCTTAGTGCGGTATTGGGGCTCACGATACCCATGCCTGTCCGCTCAGTGCGCCGGCGTGGTGGCCGGATCGTTCTGCATGATGAAGTCCCTGGGCGCACCGGGCACGCTGTACTCGTAGGCGCCGTGATACACGACAGGCGTGTGACCCGCAAAGTTGTCGTGCGGAGGTGGCGTGGCGGTGGTCCACTCCAGGGTGGTCGCCTCCCAGGGATTGTCGGCCGCTTTCGGCCCCCTGAACATGGTCCAGAACAAATTGATGACGAAAATGAGCTGGGCGCTGATGGTGATAAACGCCGCGTAGGTCATGAACTGCTGCACCGGCAGGAGCCGATGCAGGTAAGCGACCTCGGTCAACTGGGAGTAGCGCCGGGGATGACCGGCCATGCCCAGGTAGTGCATCGGCATGAAGATGGCGTAGGCGCCGATGAAGGTAAACCAGAAGTGGATCTTGCCCAGGGTCTCGTTCATCATCCGGCCAAACATCTTCGGGACCCAGTAGTAGGTCGCGGCAAAGATGCCGAAGATGGCGGCCACACCCATGATCAGATGGAAGTGTCCCACCACGAAATAAGTGTCATGCAGCTGAATGTCCAGGGTCGGCTGCGCCAGGAAAGGCCCGCTCAGTCCGCCAGAAACGAACAAGGAGACAAACCCGATGGCAAACAGCATCGGCGTGTAGAAGCGAATCTTTCCGTGCCACAGGGTTCCGATCCAGTTGAAGGTCTTGATGGCGGAGGGCACGCCGATGGCCATCGTCAGCAGCGAGAATGCAAATGCCGAGTATGGACTCATGCCGCTCATGAACATGTGGTGACCCCAGACCATGAAGCCCAGGAACCCGATGGCCAGCATGGCGTAGATCATGGCGCGATAGCCGAAAATCGGTTTGCGCGCGAACGTGGAGAGCACCTGCGAGGTTACGCCCATGCCGGGCAGGATAGCGATGTATACCTCCGGGTGTCCGAAGAACCAGAACAAGTGCTGCCACAGCAGCGGAGAGCCACCCTTGTGGCCCATGACCTGTCCGTTCACCACCACCAGGGGCACATAGAAGCTGGTGCCGAGGTTCCGATCCATCAACAGCAGGATCCCGGCGGAGAGCAGCACACCGAACGCCAGCAGTCCCAGAATCGCCGTGATGAACCATGACCAAACCGTCAACGGCATACGGAACAGGCTCATGCCTTTAGCCCGCATGTCGAGCGTCGTAGTGAGGAAGTTCAGCGCACCCATCAGCGAGGCCGCGCAGAAAATTGCGATGCTAGCCACCCACAGGTCGGCGCCCGGACCCTCGCCCGGCCCGGTCGATGGCACGGCACTCAACGGCGCGTATCCCGTCCAGCCATGCAGCGGCGCTCCGCCGGTGACAAAGAAGGCGGCCAGCATCACCAGAAACGCCACAAACGTCGTCCAGAACGAAAGCATGTTCAGCACGGGGAACGCCATGTCCGGCGCCCCGATCTGGAGGGGCAGAAAATAATTGCCAAAGCCGCCTTGGGGCGCGGTGGTGAGCACGAAGAACACCATGATGGTGCCGTGCATGGTGAGCAGGCTGAGGTAGGTCTCCGGCTTGATCTCTCCCACCAGGGGAAGGACCGCGGTCGGCCAGATGAGGTGAATGCGCATGAGCAGCGACAGGATCATCCCCACCCAGACCGCCGCCAGCGCCAGCAAGAAATACTGGATTCCGATGACTTTGTGATCGAGACTGAAAATATACTTGCGGATGAAACCCTGCGGGGCCGCGTGCGCGTGCACGACTTCCGAAGTCGCCATTATTGTTTCTCAGCCTCCCGTGCCGCCAGCCATTTGTCGAAGTCCTCCGGGCTGACGACTTTCACCATGCCGTGCATCTTGTAGTGCCCGAGCCCGCACAGCTCGGCACAGGCGATTTCGTAATCGCCGATCTGGTTGGGCGTGAAGTGCATGTGGATGGCAAGACCAGGGACCGCATCCTGCTTGAAGCGAAGCGAAGGAACAAAAAAGCTGTGGATCACGTCGACCGCCCGCAGCGTGAGGTCTACTTGGCGGTTGACCGGCAGAAACATCGTGCCGGTCACGACGTCGTCTTTGGCGGCGGGGTCGGAGGTGTCCAGGCCGATGGCCGCCTCACTCCCCGAGGCAGGATCCATTAGCTTGGGACTGGTGGCGCCGAACTTGCCGTCCGGGCCGGCATAGCGGAAATACCAGGCAAACTGCATGCTGGTGACTTCGACCGGCAGGGCCCCGGACTGCGCGCTCTCGAAGCGCTCCGCTGCCCAGATCGGACTTCCCACCAGATTCATCCCGATGAACAGGATGGCGGTCAGGGTCGTCCAGATGATTTCCAGCCGGGTGTTTCCGTGCGAATAAGCCGCCGGGGGCGCTCCGGCGCGATCGCGATACTTCCAGGCCACATAGCCCAGCGAGCCTTGCGCCGCCACGAACACAATTCCCATCAGGATGTAAGAATTGGCGAACTGCTGGTCAATACCATGCGCTGCGATTGCCGCTCCTGCGGGTAACCACCAGGTTTTGGCTGCAAAGAAGTAGGTGCTGGCCAGGGTGACCAGCCAGATGACCACGAGCAGAGCGAGGCCCATCTACGAAGACCTCCAGGGTCTGATTTCCCCACACCGCAGCGGCATAGACGCGCGCAGAAACTGCGGATGAGCGGGAGTCTATCACAGCTGGATGTCACGAAGGCAAGCGATGTTGGGGGACGAAACCCATTCCGCACCGACCCGCCGTGTTTCGTGCGGTTACAATCGTTGTCTCATGCCTCGCAAGCCTCGGGGACACGGCCACGGGACCGGTTACGTCCGCCTGCAGAAGAACGATTGCTTCGCCTGCGGGAAATCCAATCCCGACGGGATGCGATTGAAGTTCAGCTATGACGAAGAACGCGATTGCTTCGTCAGCCGCTTCCGCCTGGGCAAGCGCTTCACCGGGCCCCCGGGCCACTGCCACGGCGGAATCATCGCCACCATCCTGGACGAGGCCATGGGCAAGGTAAACAAGCTGCGCCACGTCATCGCCCTGACCTCGCAGATCACCGTGGACTACCTGAAACCGGTGCCCCTGAACAAACCGTTGCGGGTGGAGGCGCGCGAGGTGAAGGTGCGCGGCAGAAAGCATATCAACATGGCCGAAATCTTGAATCGGAAAGGCGACGTGCTGGCGCGCAGCAAGGGACTGTTCATCGCCATCGACCCGCACCGCATGTTTGCCCGGTTCGTGGAGAAGTGAGCCGCGCCGCCGGTCAGCCTCGGCCGTGCCGAGCATCGAGGATCTGCGCCAACTGGTCGACGCCCCGCCGCAGTTCTCCCGGGTCCACCGCGGCAAAGCCCAGCACCACTCCTGCACGCCGGGAGTGTCCGAAGGCATACCGGTTGACTGGTACCACCTCAACATTTTTGGCCGCCGCCAGCTCGGAAACCCGGTCGGCCGAGAAGCCCCGCCGCAGCCATCCAATCGTCTGCAACCCAGCCTCGACGGTGGAAATCTCCAGCGTGTCGGCCAGTTTCTGCGCACACTCCAGCAGGACGGAGAGACGTTCTGCATAGAGTTCGCGCATCCGGCGGATGTGCCGGGCAAAGTGGCCTTCGGCGATGAAATCGCAAAGCACCGCCTGCTCGAGCAAAGGCGGATGATGTGTGCTCACCGATTCGGCGGCGGCAAACACATCCACCATTTCCTGAGGCACGACCAGGTATCCCAGGCGGAGAGCGGGGAACAGCACGGCACTGAAGCTCCCGGCGAAGATCACCACCCCGGAGCGATCCAGACCCTGCAGGGCGGGAACAGGCCGGCCCGAGTAGCGGTACTCGCTGTCGTAATCGTCCTCAAAGATCAGTGTCCCCGAGCGGCGTGCCCACTCCAGCAAGGCCAGGCGGCGGCGCAGGCTCATGGTCACGCCCAGAGGAAACTGGTGCGCGGGTGTAACGTAAACCAGCCGCGCTCGGTTCCACTTCCGCACTCCGCGCACGAGATCCAAGCCCTCCGCATCCACCGGGACGCCGCAGATCTTCGCTCCGAGCGCGCGGAAGACCACGGCCGCACCCGGGTATCCGGGATCTTCCATCCATACCGGCTCGCCTGGGTTGAGCAGGATGCGGGCCGTGCGATCGAGCGCTTCCTGAGCTCCGGAAAGAATCAAAACCTGCTCCGCCGAGCACTTCACACCGCGCGAGGCATTCAGATACTCGGACACGGCCTCGCGGAGCGGGCGGTAGCCCAGTGCCTCGCCGCCGGCCAGCAACTTGGCGGACACCCGGCGCAGCCTGCGCGCCGCGACCTGCGCCCACAGCGTGGTGGGAAAGGCGTCAACTGCAGGCAGGTTGGCGCGGAAGGCGCGCGGCGGGCGGAAGGCCATTCCTGCGAAAGGTTGCAAACGGCGGGCGTAGGAGGAGAGGGCAATCCGCCGGTGGCGTACCGGTCCTTGCCGCGGCCATGCGGTCACCTGAAGCAACTGCTCGGGCAGAACCTTTGCGACGTAGGTCCCGGATCCCGTCCGCCCCTCGACGTAGCCCTCGGATTTCAGCTGTTCGAAGGCGGTGACGATGGTGGCGCGCGACAGGCGATACGCGGTGGCCAGGTCGCGGGTTGCCGGCAGACGCGCCCCAGGCTGCAGCCGGCCTTCTAGGATGGCGCTGCGCAGCGCCTGGTAGAGCCAGCGGTATAGAGTTCCCCCTGCCGGCGCGCCCGGTAGACTCAGGGGGAGGGTTGCGACCTTACGCGGCATAGCAAGAGTGGTATGCTTGAAATAGAGTAAATGGACGGTGCGAGAATACCAATCTAAAACTACAATTCCTCTGGATGCCGGGGAATTGAGCAACGCGTCCGGCTTCTAACCCTCTCAAGAAGGTGCCCTCATGTCGAACCACGGCTCGTCCAACAACGGAAGTTCCACCAGCCTTCGCCTCAAAACCGGCCTGGCCGAAATGCTCAAGGGCGGAGTCATCATGGACGTCACCGACGCCACCCAGGCCACTATCGCCGAGAAGGCCGGAGCGGTTGCGGTCATGGCGCTCGAACGCGTGCCCGCCCAGATTCGAGCTGAAGGCGGAGTAGCCCGTATGGCTTCGCCCAAGAAGATCCGCGAGATCATGGCTGCGGTCTCCATCCCGGTGATGGCTAAGTGCCGCATCGGCCACTTCGCCGAGGCCCAGATTCTCGAGGAGTTGGGTGTTGATTACATCGACGAATCCGAGGTGCTGACGCCGGCCGACGAAGCCCATCACGTTGACAAGCACGCTTTCAAGGTGCCATTCGTCTGCGGGGCCCGCAACCTGGGTGAAGCCCTACGTCGCATCGCCGAGGGGGCGGCCATGATCCGCACGAAGGGAGAGGCTGGCACGGGTGATGTCGTGCACGCCGTGAAACACATCCGGCAGATCGTGCAAGAGATGAAGATCCTCACCGTGCTCAGCGAAGAAGAGCTCTACGCCAAGGCCAAGGAGCATCAGGCCCCGTACGAACTGGTCCGCATGGTCGCCCGGGACGGCAAGCTGCCGGTTCCCAATTTCTCCGCTGGCGGGATTGCCACCCCGGCCGACGCGTCTCTGGTCATGCAGCTGGGCGCTGAGGCGGTGTTCGTGGGTTCCGGCATCTTCATGAAGAACTCCACCGAATTTGCCGATCCCAAGGAAGCCGAGAAGCGGGCCCGCGCCATCGTGCTCGCCACCACGCACTATCAGGACCCTAAAGTACTACTTGAAGTCAGCGAGGATTTGGTTGGCGCCATGAAAGGCCTGGCCGTATCGGCGCTGGACGAGGCGCACATGTTGCAGACCAGGGGTTGGTAGGCCATTCAGTCCAGAGCGCGCGCCGCTGGTGCGGCTGCAGGGAGGCTGGGACACTGCGGCCTTCCTGCCTCTGTGGTCGAGGGTTTCTTGACCGGAGTGCTGACCGCTGATCGCTGCGTGCTCGAGTCAACGATCGCCATGAAAATCGGTGTTCTCGCCATCCAGGGCGATTTCGATGCCCACCGCAGGCGCCTCGAGGAACTGGGCGCCGATGTAGTCCTAGTGCGCAAGCCGAATCAACTCGACCGCATCGACGGCCTCGTCATTCCGGGTGGAGAATCCGGTGCGTTCCTGAAGATTCTCGGCGAAGTGGGCTTCGCGAAGCTCAAGGAGTTCGTGCGCACCCAGCCCACGTTCGGCACCTGCGCGGGCGCGATCATGCTGGCAAAGGAAGTGACCAACCCCCCGCAGCCCGGCCTGGGCGCCCTCGACATCCGAGTCCGCCGTAACGCCTACGGCCGCCAGATCGACAGCTCCATCCGCACGGGAAAGTTCCGGGAATCTCCGCTGGAGATGGTTTTCATCCGGGCGCCCAGGATCGAACAGGTCGGTCCCGGAGTGGAGGTAGTGGGCACGGAAGGGAACGACCCCGTGGTGGTACGCGAGGGTAAAGCCATGGCGGCCACATTCCATCCCGAACTCAGCGACGACCCACGCGTCCACCGCGCCTTCCTGGATCTGGTTCGCGAGGGCTAAAAGCACGGGCCGTAGGCTGCAACCCAACTGTTATCGCAGGTCAATTTCGCTTGACATCGGCTGTCATGTAACCGTACAGTTACACATTATGCGGAACCGATCGGTTACATATTCCTCCGATGCCACTTTCCAGGCCCTGGCCGACCCCACCCGTCGGGCCGTGCTGGACATGCTCTGTCGGGGCCGCCAACCCGCAGGCCAGATTGCCCAGGCATTCCCCGTGTCCCGGCCGGCTATCTCGCGGCACCTGCGCCTGCTGCGCCGAGTTCACTTGGTCGCGGAGCGACGGGAAGGCCGGCGTCGTTTCTACCATCTCAACCCGCAGCCCCTACAGGAAGTCGATTTCTGGCTGGAGCAGTACCGAAGCTTTTGGACCCACAGTCTGACCAGCCTGAAAGCGTTCGTGGAAGCCGAGTACGCCGCGGAATCGGCGGCTGGTCTACCCCAGAAAAAGGAATCGTCCTCCGGCAAGGATGACAGGCCGGAACCGGGAATGCGAAAACGACCCCGCGGAAAGGTTGAATGAACCGAGCCCAGCGCGGCTCTCCTAGGAGAATGAAGATGCTCCGCATTGCTCTCGCCATCACGCTCGTCCTGGCTGCCATTCCGGCGTTGGCTCAGTCCGAGGCTCAGAAATCCTTTGACAAGTTAAAGACCCTAGTCGGCACCTGGGAAGGGAAGACTTCCCAGGGTCAGACCACGCAAGTCACGTTTCGTCTGACCGCAGGCGGGTCCGCACTGCTGAGTGAAATTGACCACGAGAACATGATTACTATGTTCCACCTGGACGGTGATCGCCTGCTCATGACGCACTACTGCGCTGCGGGCAACCAGCCGCGTATGGTAGGCACACTGTCCCCCGACGGCAAGACCCTTAGGTTCGATTTTCTGGATGCCACGAATCTTGCCAGCTCCCAGGCTGGACACATGACCCGCGTAGTCTTCACCTTGCCAGACGCGACCCATCAAGTCGAAGAGTGGACCTTCCTCACGGACGGCAAAGAACGTACGGAAGTGTTCAACCTGCAGCGGAAAAACTGAAGGTCGTCCCAACGAGTGCCGGAGGAGACCATGACGAATACCATCCTTACGCCCGACCTGGATGCCGTGGTCGGCGAGATTCTGGTCGCAGCTCCGCCCGAGCGTATCTTCCGGGCTCTGACCGATTCCGCGCAGCTCATGCGCTGGTGGGGCCAGGCGGGCGAGTGCCAGGCGACGCTCTGGGAGATGGACGCGCGGCCCGGCGGCAAATGGCGTTTTGAGGCCAGCGATCCCAATGGCAAGATCGTCGTGAACGGCGTCAGCGAGTTTAAGGCGGAAGGGGAAATCACTGAATTCGATCCTCCTCGCCGCCTCGCCTACACCTGGAAAGCGAACTGGCACGATCGCCCCGGACAGCCTACGCTGGTTCGCTGGGAACTCAGCGCTTCCCAGGGCGGAACCCTGGTTAAAGTCACGCACAGCGGTCTGGCGGACCTCGCGGTCGCCCGCAAGGATTACAGCGGCGGCTGGCCCGGTGTCCTCAACTACCTCAAGAATTTTATGGAGAAATAGACAAGGAGCATCGCTATGGCAACCGCCGCTGTTACCCCCGATCAAGACGCGATCCTGGCCGAGATTTTCATTGCGGCCCCGCCGGAGCGCGTCTTCGAAGCCATCACGGACCCCAGCCAGATGCCGCAATGGTGGGGCCAGCGTGGCCTCTATCGCATCACGGAATGGCACTGCGATCTACGTCCCGGAGGCCAGTGGGACAGCAAGGGTGTGGGCGCGGATGGCAAGCCGTTTGGAGTGAAAGGCGAGTACTTGGAGATCGACCGTCCCCGCCTCCTGGTTCACACCTGGAATCCCAGTTATGCTCCGGGATTGAAGACCACCGTCCGCTGGGAGCTGGAGCCGCACAGCGTCCACCGCCTGCAGCAAAGCACTCCGCAAAAAGTCGGGACGGGCACGCTCGTCCGGCTGCGCCACTACGGGTTTGCCGGGGATGCGCAGGCGGCGGTCAACCACGGCGAGGGCTGGAAGCGCGTGCTCGGCTGGATGCAGGCCTTCCTGGAATCCGCTGAGACCGTCGACACCCGCCAGCCCGCAGCCGCGGCAACCTGACAGGGTTGCCGCGATCCACGTGCGTTCCTCCGGCCATCCCGGCGGCGAGTCGCGCTATACTGGACCCGGGATGGCCGTGAACGCGCAAAGAACGTTCTACCTCGAAACCTTCGGGTGCCAGATGAATGCCCACGACTCCGAAAAAGTCGTCGGCACGCTCATGTCCGAGGGGTATCGTCAGGTTCATAGCGTCGAAGAGGCTGACCTGATCCTCTACAACACCTGCTCCATCCGCGACAAAGCCGAGCAAAAGGTCTTCCACCGCCTCGCCGACTACAAGAAGCTCCAGGCCCAGGGCAAGAAATTTGGCGTGCTGGGCTGCGTGGCGCAGCAGGAGGGCGAGAAGATTTTCGAGCGCGCACCGCACGTGTCCATGGTCTGCGGATCGGCCTCCTACCGCAATCTGCCCGAGATGCTGATTCAAATCGAGGCAGGGAAGCGCGCCACGGGTCTCGACGACCGCGAGACCGACCAATGTTTTGAAACCGAGTTCACCGCCCGCACCAACCCGCATCGCGGCTACATCACCATCATTGAAGGTTGTGACAAGTTTTGCGCCTACTGCGTGGTGCCGTTTACTCGCGGCAAGGAACGCAGCCGTACCTCCGGCTCGGTCCTCGCCGAAGCCCGCCAGATGGCCGATCTCGGCTACAGCGAAATTCAGCTGCTCGGCCAGAATGTCAATTCATATAAAGACTCGGCAGGGAAGCGGACCTTCGCGGAACTCCTGGCG